>NZ_LOKY01000001.1:0-567598 GCF_002211315.1 Rhizobium sp. R693
CTACCGGGCCCAGCCAGCCGGCCACGATCGCTGGCGCCAATCAATTTGAATCGGGTTGCTATTCCGCAACCCGCAAGGATGCGCAATGGCAGGAATTCTCTTGACGGACAGGTGGCGATTAGACAACTGTCACATGTCAAAACGAGCCGAGGTAGACCAGAGCGACCCGAAAAGCAGAAACGTAGCTAGTTTTGACCGCTACTCGCACCGCCTTTGTTGTCGCACGAGGAAAATTCGGCCTCCGCATCCCCGAAGAGATCGCGATCGTCGGCTTCGACAATTGCGGGCTCGCTGCGTCGCAGGCCTACAGCCTCACCACCTGCAAACAGGCCCGACAGGAAAGGGTTCGGGCGATCATCGCCATGATCCTCGGAACCGTTGAAGCCGAGACAATCACATTGCCTGGTAAATTGGTCATCCGAATTTCGACCTCAGCGCCCTTTGTCAAATGATGGATTATTTGCAGCGAGGTGTCGCGACACCTCGGATATGTCAACGTCAGCCACTTGCCGCCCGTTGCGAAGGTGCGAAGCGAGGCCAGAGGTGACAATATCTGGTGGCTTCAGCAAGCGCCTGGAGGCGCGCCCTTCACTTACCGAAGCCGAATGTCTTGCGCAGACTTTTGTCGACGGCGTTCGCCGGCATGAATCTGCGCAAGCGGCTTAGAAGCGTCGCTTGCCCGCCCGCCGGTTGACGCATCCGGTATGGACCGTTGATCGCAGCCAGAATTTTCGTGGCTACCGCCTGCGGCGAAGGCGCTGACTTGATCTGCGCCTGTACCGTTTCGATGGTCGCATACGCCTGCGTTTCGTAGACACCCAAGGGAGCCTCTGTATGTGCTGCGTTGACGTCGAGCTTCGTGTTGGTGAAGGTGGGTTCGAGTAGCACGACCCTGACGTTGAACTCACGGATTTCGTGGTCCAGCGACTCCGACAACCCTTCAAGCGCATGCTTGCTGCTGGCATATAGTCCCATGAACGGTGCAGGCAGGAAGCCCAAAACCGAGCTAACATTGATGATGAGCCCGCTGCGGGCGGCTCGCATGGATGGCAGGGCGGCACGGATCATGCGCAACGGGCCGAACACGTTGGTATCGAATACTCTTTGAGCTTCCGCGGTTGAGGTATTCTCAACGGGGCCGACCAGCGAAACGCCGGCATTGTTGATCAGGATGTCGATCTTACCTGCTTCGGACAGAACCCATTCCACAAAGTTCGTAACCGATGTGTCATCGTTGACGTCAACTGTTCCGAAGCGCACGCCGGGGATTGAATTGGCGCGGTCTGGGTTGCGTACGCCCCCAAACACCTTGAAGCCATTCTGCGCAAGAAGGCGCGCCGAGGCCTCGCCTATTCCGGATGATGCCCCGGTGATAATGACGACTTTCTGATTGGACATGCATGCTCCTGAGGTTTGTGCGAACGAGTGCCAGGAAGCTTTCAGCGGGATCAGACCTCTATCAGGTGGGGATTCCGCATTTTGCTTCGCCCAACGTTCCGTTAGATTTCGCTCGCAATCTAACGTGATTTTAGATGTCGATCAACATATAAAATTTGGTGCGCAGGGTTTTCCAGCATTTTCATTGAAATGGGGCGTTTGACCAGGTGGTTCGGCCGGTTGCCGCAACGGCTGCAGGATGCGTGTGGAAGCCACTCTATTCACAGCACAAGTTGACTCGGACGAAATTCATTCACCCCTCCCGGGCGTGCACTCGACGGGCAATTTTCAGATTTACCGAGGGCTCGCATGATAAAGCGGATTTGGGCATTCACAGCCGCCGCGGTGTCTTCTCCGTCCTTGACACGTTGCTCAAGCAAAATTGGATGGAAGAACGGCAGGAACGCCGTGATCGCTCCCCATGCGGCATCGTCGGCGTCCTCGACCTTGAATTCGCCCGCTTCCAGACCCTCGCGAATAAGCGTTTTGAGGATCACCAACATCTGCTCGTTATGGGCGTTGATGATTGGCCAACTTTCGTTCACGGCAGTGACGAGCAGCTCGTGCATGGGCCTGTCCTTCACAAGCATCGTCATGCTGTGCCAGTGTATGGTGTTCAAAAGTTCAGCAAGCCTGTCACTCGCCGGCGCGACCATCTGTGCAATCGTAAGGGCCGTTTGCGCAACGTCCCGAACAATAAGTTCGCACACGGAGCTGTTTATAGCCGTCCTGGAAGGAAAGAAGCGATAAACATTCGCGCGGCTCATACCGAGTTCCGAGGCGATGTCTTCCACGGAAGTCTTATGATAGCCAATGCGCCGAAAATACTTTTCCGCCGCCTTGAGAATCCGAGTGCGCGACTGCTCAAGGTCGATCCCTATCGGATCCGCAGACATTATCAGCGCCTCCAGGGTGAGTGAGCCAAACCTCGATATGCTCCCCGAACAATCGTCTGATTATCGTGACAAAGGCCAGAAGGCGGGCATTGAGGATGCCCACCAGAAATCCGAGTTGACGGCTTTCGACGAACGAACGTCATTCGGCTGCCATTGGTGTTTGTAAGTCCAATTCTTTCGGCAAATTTTGATGGTTTTCGTTTTTCGTCGGCTTAATGCGGAACCAGGTGGCATAAAGAGCCGGAAGGAAGAGCAGGATCATTATGGTCCCGACCGCCGTTCCGCCGATCAGCGTGTAGGCCATTGACCCCCAGAACACCGAATGGGTGAGAGGAATGAAGGCAAGGACGGCCGCAAGTGCTGTCAGGATGACGGGACGTGTGCGCTGCACGGTCGCCTCTATGACGGCGTAATAGTCGTCAAGACCGGCGGCCTTATTCTCCTTGATCTGCTCGGTGAGGATCAAAGTATTGCGCATCAGGATTCCCGCAAGCCCGATCAGTCCGAGAATGGCATTGAAACCGAAGGGCTGATGAAAGACGAGCAAAACGGGAACAACGCCAGCAAGCCCGAGCGGCCCCGTCAGCATGACCATGGTCATCGTCGACAGGCTACGGACCTGCAGAACGATAACGATCAACATGGCGGCAATCATTGCCGGGAAGATCTGGACGAGGGCGACATTGGCCTTCAACGATTCCTCGATGTTTCCTCCCATCTCGATACGATATCCCACAGGAAGTGCGGTGATCAGCGGCTGAAGCGCCTTCATAACCTGCTGTGAGACTTCCGGGGGCTGTGTCGCCTCGTTGATATCCGAACGGATCGTGATAACAGGCGTTCGATCACGACGCTTCAGGATCGGCTCCTCAAACCGGATCTCGGAGTGACCGATCTGATCGAGGGGAACCTGACGGCCGTCACGGCTCATCAGCGAGAAGTCTGCCAGTCTTGAGGGATCGAGCCGGTTTTCACCAGCACTGCGGGCGATCACAGGCACGTTGCGGATATTCTCGCGCACCTCAGTGATCGGGATCCCGCTCAGGAGCAATTGCATCTGCTGGGCGGCCTCCGCCGACGAAAGACCAATCAGATTGAGCCGATCCTGATCAGGGACGAAGCGCAGTACCGGCGTGCGATTGCCCCAATCACGGTTTGCTTGGCGGACATCCGGCACGCTCTTCATGATGTCGAGAGCCTTTTCGGAGATTTGGTATAATTGCTTGGGGTCTGGGCCCATGACGCGGAATTCGACTGGAAACGGTGTGTAAGGACCGAATACGAGCTGCGTAACCCGGACATAGGCTTCCGGAGCGAGCCCGCCTGACACGGCGGTCCGGAGACGTTCCTTCAAAGCCTCGCGGGCTTCGGCGTCCGGGGTCAACACGACGATCTTGGCGAAGGATGGGTCCGGCAGTTCCGGCGCCATAGCAAAGAAGAAACGGGGAGCGCCCTGACCCACATAGCTCGTGACGGTCTTTGCCTCGGGCTGTTTCTGTAGCCATCCTTCGAGCTTTTCGACCGTCGCCGTCGTCGTCTCGATACTGGTGCCCTCAGGTAAGCGGACCTCCACCAATACTTCGGGACGGTCCGACGTCGGGAAGAACTGCTGCTTGACCGCTCCCATTCCAACGACGGAGATTCCCATAGCGATCCCGACCACAGCACATGTGACGAACTTGTGGCGCACGGCAAATTCGATCATCCCCCGAAGACGACGATAATTCGGCGTGTCGTAGATGGCGTGATGGCCACCCTCGACCGGCTTGATCGTCGGCAGCATCTTGACGCCGAGGTAAGGCGTGAAGATCACGGCGACGATCCAGGAGACGATCAGGGCAAAGCCGACGACCCAGAAGATGTTGCCGGCATACTCGCCGGCGGTCGACCTCGCAAAGCCAACCGGCATGAGGCCGATGATCGTCACAAGCGTGCCCGACAGCATGGGCGCCGCCGTATGACTCCAGGCATAGGCGGCCGCCTTGATGCGATCCATCCCCTCTTCCATCTTCACCACCATCACCTCGATGGCGATGATGGCATCATCGACAAGAAGGCCGAGCGCCAGAATGAGGGCACCAAGCGTGATGCGATCGAAGAACCGGCCGGTCTCCAGCATGATGAGGAAGACGACGGCAAGCGTCAGCGGAACGGCCAGAGCAACGACGATGCCGACACGCCAACCGAGGCTGATGAGACTCACGAACAACACCACGCCGAGCGCCATGGCAAATTTCAGCATGAACTCGCCGACGGCTTCCTGGATGTTGACGGCCTGATCGCTGACCTTGGCAAGCGTCATGCCGAGCGGCAAGGTCTGCGCGATCGTAGCGGATCTTTCTTCCAGCGCCTTGCCGAGTTCCAGGCCGTTCCAGCCCTGTTGCATTACCACGCCGAGCATGATGGCAGGCTCGCCCTCATGGCGAATGAGGTAGGTGGCCGGATCTTCATAACCGCGCCGCACTTGGGCAAAATCCGAGAGCTTCAGCGTGCGTCCTGCTGCCACGATCGGCGTATCGGCGATCGCCTGGATACTGTCATAAGCGCCATCGAACCGAATGAAGACCTGCGGGCCGCGCGTATCGATCGAGCCTGCCGGTGTCACGGTGTTTTGCCGCTGTAATGCGGCCGCTATGTCCTGTGCCGAAATCCCAAGAGTGGCGAGCTTCGCATAGGAGAACTCGACAAAGATCTGCTCGGGCCGCTCTCCGAGAATGTTGATCTTCTTGACGCCTGGCACATGCAGAAGATCCTGACGGATCACCTCGGCCTGCCGCACAAGCTCGCGCATCGGCATGCCCTTGGCCTTCAGCGCATAAAGGGCGAAGCTGACGTCGGAGTATTCGTCGTTGACGAAGGGACCGAGAACGCCCTGAGGCAGGTTGCGCGCCTCGTCTCCAAGCTTCTTCCGGGCCTGGTAGAATTCTTCCTCGACTGCGGTGGCCGGCGTATTGTCCTTCAGCGTGACCGTCAAGAATGCGTAGCCAGGACGCGTCGTCGTCTCGACGCGGTCGTACCAGGTAAGCTCCTGGAGGCGCTTCTCGAGCGGCTCGGCGACAAGGTCCTGCATTTCGCGCGCCGTCGCGCCCGGCCACACGGACGTTACAGTCAGCGTTTTAATGGTGAACGATGGGTCCTCCGCGCGTCCGAGTTTGACGAACGCGTAGACGCCAGCCGCGGCCAAAAGGACGATGAAGAATAGGGTAACGGCTCGCTCACGAACCGCGAGCGCGGAAAGATTGAAGGTCATTGGTTCGCAGCCTCTGCTTTTTCGACGCTGGTACGCACGCTCGCACCGTCCTGAAGCAAATGGGCTCCAAGCGCGACGACCGGCTCACCCGCCTTCAGGCTCGAAACCACTGCAGACTCCTCGCCCATCTGTTCTATTTTGACCTCCCGGAAATGAACGGTCGAAGATTTCTCATCAAAAACCCAGACGCCGGTCCGGCTGCCGTCATCCAAAACGGCGCCAACAGGCACCGCTGCGTGCGACTGGGCTTCGCTATTGGCGATTCTGATCGTAACTGTCGCACCAAGCGGGGCTGATGCCGCAGCACCGTCCAGAACCCAGCGTGCTTCATAGGTGCGGGTCTGTGGATCGGCGGCATCAGAGATCTGCCTGAGCCGCGCCTTGTCTGCCCGGCTCTCATTTCCGTAGATGCTGGCGTCGGCTATGTCGCCGATCTGCGGCCGCAGGGATTCCGGGAGCCAGACCAGCGCTTCACGCGGGCCGGCCTGTGCGAGACGAACCACCGTTTGCCCCGCTGTCACGACTTGACCCGGCTCTGCGAGCGTTTCGACAATAGTGCCGTCAGCATCGGCAACCAGCAGGGAATAAGTTGCGGCGTTTTCGGCGACCCTGGCATCCGCTTCTGCCGCAGCAAGCTGAGCAGTTGCAGTATCGAGCGCAGCCTTTGCCTGTTCATAGCGCTGCGGAGAAGCTGCTGCCAATCCACTCTTGGCCAAGGCCGCGTAGCGTCTTTCGTCTGCTTGAGCCTGGGTGAGCACCGCCTGAGCCGATGCGACCGCATTGCGCTTCGCTGCAAGCGCAAGGCGCAAATCGGTCTCATCGATGCGCATGAGGGGCTGGCCGGCCTTGACCTGCTGACCAACGTCCACATAACGCTGCATGATCTTGCCGGGCACGCGGAATCCAAGGTTACTTTGTACTCGTGCGGCGATGGTGCCCGTGAAGCTCCGCCCGGCTGTGTCCGGCCTCTTTGCCTCCACCAACCTGACGAGTGGTGGCGCACTGCGGGGATCGGCGGCCTGTGCCTTTCCTTCCGAGGACTCGGCGACCAAGACGAACGCTGTGGCGCCGACGGCCGCCAGTATGCCGACGGAGGCGAGGAGAATTTTGCGGCTCATGTCATTAACCCTTCTTGACGGGCGCAGCAACTAATTTAGATTGCGATCTAACTCTAAATGCGTTATAGATGTCAAGTGAAATCTAATTGGAGGCCGATATGAGAGTCAGTCGCGCTCAGGCAGAGGCAAATCGTGAAACGGTAATCAACGTGGCCAGCCGGCTCTTCCGGGAGCATGGATTCGATGGGATCGGGCTGAAGGACCTGATGAAAGGGGCCGGCCTCACTCAGGGCGCGTTCTACAAACAATTCACGTCGAAGGACGATCTTGCCGCACTTGCATCAAGGCGCGCGCTGGAAAGCGCCACAAGAAGATGGTCAACCGCGGCCGCAGACGCCTCCGATCCCTTGGAAGCAGTCATGGCATTCTATCTCTCCAAGGATCACAGAGGAGAGAAGGCGGAAGGTTGCCCCTTAGTGGCGCTTGGAGCCGATGCTGCTCGACAAGGCAGAGAGGTCAGGCGCCCGTTTGAGGATGGTATTCGAGCTCACTTCGAGGTGTTGGATGAACTGATGGGTGATGACAACAGCGCAAGTCCGAGCGAAAAGGCGATGGCGATACTGTCTCTGATGGTCGGGGCCGTCACGCTATCACGCATCATCGAGGATGAGAGGTTGTCCCAAGGTGTGCTCGACGCTGCCACTGGTGAAGTCAGGCGTATTGCGCATCGCGACGGTGTTGCCTGAGGGCTATGCCGGGCCCAGGCCCGGCGCTGACATGGGCCGAGATTTAGCTGCCGCTCGTGTCGGGTGAGAGCGTTCTCAGGCCTTAGGGAAATTACAAGTTTTGAGAATAGGCCCTGACCGATTGTCGGGTGGGACGCCGGTTGCATGTCTATTCTCATAGCGAAGGCAGGTGGAAAACAGATGCGTCGTATTGTTGTTACAGGTATGGGAGCTGTCAGCCCCCTTGGAGCAAACGTTGATATTTCGTGGTCGCGCCTGCTCTCGGCTCAAAGCGGCATTCGTCGACTAGGTGACGATATGGTCGGGGATCTGCCTTCGAAAGTCGGAGGCGTGGTCCCCTCTGTAGCCGAATCCCCTGAAGGGGGGTTCGATCCGGATACGATCATTCCGCCAAAGGATCAGCGCAAGGTCGACCGGTTCATCATCTTCGCGCTGGCTGCCGCGGAAGAGGCGCTAGCGCAAGCGAACTGGAGGCCGACCTCGAATGAAGACAGGCTGAGAACCGCGACGATCATCGCGTCCGGCATCGGTGGCTTTCCGGCAATAACCGAAGCCGTCCGCACCGTCGATCAACGCGGTGTGCGCCGCCTTTCGCCCTTCACCATTCCCTCCTTCCTCGTCAATCTCGCAGCCGGGCAAGTCTCAATCCGCCACGGCTTCAAAGGTCCCCTCGGCGCGCCCGTGACGGCATGCGCTGCTGGCGTTCAGGCCATCGGCGATGCCGCCAGGCTTATTCGATCCAATGAAGCCGACATTGCCATTTGTGGCGGAACAGAAGCCTGCATGAACATCGTCAGCCTGGGTGGTTTTGCCGCAGCAAGATCGCTGTCGAGCGGTTTCAACGAAACGCCTGGCAAGGCGTCGCGTCCCTTCGACACGTCGCGTGACGGCTTCGTCATGGGCGAAGGGGCGGGCATACTCGTCATCGAAGCACTGAGCCACGCCCTTGCTCGCGGTGCCACTCCAATTGCCGAGCTCGTCGGATACGGCACGACGGCTGACGCCCACCACATCACCTCCGGTCCCGAAGATGGAAGTGGAGCGCGTAGAGCAATGGAGCTTGCCATCGCGCAAGCTGACGTCGCCCCTCATGACGTCGGTCATCTGAACGCGCATGCCACCTCGACTCCGGTGGGAGATCTCGGAGAAATCAGAGCTATCAAGGGTCTATTTGGCGACGGGAACTCCATCGCCGTAAGTGCAACAAAGTCAGCAACCGGACATCTGCTCGGCGCGGCCGGAGGTCTGGAGGCCATCTTCACGATTTTGGCACTCAAGAACCAGGTCGCACCACCGACCCTGAACTTGGATACACCGGATCCGGAAGCGGCTGGAATCGATTTCGTTGCAAATGAAGCGCGCCACCTGGACGCTGAATACGCGATATCGAACGGCTTCGGTTTTGGCGGCGTCAATGCCAGTGCGCTTTTTCGACGCTGGCCGACGGAACGCAGTCGCCGGACGTCCTCCATTGGCTGACGCGCGCCGGCTCATCCAAAGCAGCATGAAACCTTGTCTTTGCCCAGGAGCTGACCTTCCATGAAACCTCCGAAGTGGCCTGCTGCCGGTTTTTCGGACACCGAGTTAAGGTATTTCCAATGAAACTCGTAAGCAGGCCATAAAGCTGATCGGCTGATGCGACGTCGACGATACCAGCCTAAGGACGACGACCTTCATCTCGATCAGCCCATGCGCTCGGAGGCATAGGAGCCTGGAGAAGCCGGGAACACGACGGTCTTGTTCCCGTTGATGAACACCCGTCGGTGGATGTGAGCGTGGACCGCCCGGGCGAGCACCTGGCTCTCGACGTCGCGTCCGAGGCTGACATAGTCCTCGCCGCTCTGGGCATGCGTGACACGCACAATGTCCTGCTCGATGATTGGGCCTTCGTCGAGGTCGGCCGTAACATAGTGCGAGGTCGCACCAACGAGTTTCACACCTCGCTCGAACGCCTGCTTATAGGGGTTCGCGCCCTTGAAGCTGGGCAGGAACGAGTGATGGATGTTGATGATTCGGCCCGACATCCTCCAGCACATCTCATCGGAGAGGACCTGCATGTAGCGGGCGAG
Source organism: Rhizobium sp. R693 (assembly GCF_002211315.1). Lineage (NCBI taxonomy): Bacteria > Pseudomonadati > Pseudomonadota > Alphaproteobacteria > Hyphomicrobiales > Rhizobiaceae > Rhizobium > Rhizobium sp. R693. The sequence goes on from NZ_LOKY01000001.1 coordinate 9,457, forward strand.
CACGACCAGCTCGGCGGCTGAGTCCTGGACGATCTGCATCTGCTTTGCCTCGGCTTCCAGCTTGTTCTCCTTGGTGACCCTGATGCAATGGAATGGGATGTCATGGTTCACGACAATCCGCTCGTAGTCCATGTGGTTCGAGATCACGCCGACGATGTCGACCGGCAGCGCGCCGATCCGCCAGCGGTACAGGAGATCGTTCAGGCGCCACTAATGTCAATGCACCAAGCTTCGAACAAACCAGTAAACCGCGACATGCATGCCTTTAAAATCAATGTTGCGGTAAACGCGGCCGCTTCGTCTTTCACGATCAGGCTGGTCTCCACTCCCGCTGCCCCAGAGCAATCTCCACCATAGCGCGGCGTGCCAGACGGACGCAGAGCGTGCATGCGCATTTGAACCTATGTTTTAATAATGAGAATGAACAGCACTACCGGGGAATTGAGGCCGGCTACCGACTTGCACTCGAAGGACAGGTCTTTGCGATGGCAGCAATTTCCTTTCGAGCCCCGGTGAGCTCAGACCCGGTACTATATTCAATGTCTGCCTCGACCGAGTACATTGTGGCAAACGCGGCATCTGACGTCAGGGCGCCAAGCAGTTTCGGATGCTTCGATAGAGAGGTCGATCGCCGATTGGAACTCTTTCCGTCGAGCCGGATCGTTTCCCTGTACTTTCCGATTTCAAATCGCGCCGACCGCAAGCCAAAATCACCGAGCGTGGCATCACTAATCTCGAAAACAAGACCATCTTTGATGTCGCAGCGCACCATGTAGCAGACTTCGTTGTCGGTTGGCTCGTCTGTCGAGCAGGTCCCGACTTCCCCGGCATGAGAACCCGAGAGCTTGACCATGGAGCAGGCGGTTCGGTCTCCTGAGCAAGGACAGGACAAAAGGCAAGGCCTGCACCCAGCATTCAGAAAGCCACTCTGGCCACCTTTGCGAACGCTTCTGCTTCATTCCTCATCCTGCCCTCCTGCGCAGATTTTACGCGAGCTTAAGAGGTGGATGGCTTATGGTCCAGACCTGTAAACCCGTGCTGACCGCAGGGATCTTGCGGCAGTGTAGTCAGGGCCGGCCGCAGGCTCCTTTCCCCAGCTTTCGCCGAGGTGCTCGAACGCGCCAATCATGGCGAGCAAATCGTCATCATGCGCGGTAACGGGATTTACACGGGCATCGGCCCGCCCGACGGCGGCAAGCTCCCGTTCGGACTGTTGCGCCAGCGCGGCCTGCCGCTTCCGAGGAATAAGTGCCAGCCGCAGTGCAGCGGCCTCTTGGCGGCGGTACGGGGCCTTTATCTTGAGCCTGTCGCGGCATATTAAGGGTTGGCAAGGAGATGCTCCTCGCACCGGCGACCAGCTCGAGTGTCTGCACTGCATGGAAGACGGCGAAAACCGCGGCTCGCGCCTTCGCGCCTATTGGCAAGTGCCGCAGAACTTGTTCCGCGCATATTCCTGACGCATAAGCTGCCCCGGCACAACACGCGGGCGAGCTGTCAGCGCGACCAACGTTTCGTCTAGCGACCAACCACGGAGCGACGAGCACCTTAAGCAACGTATCCTGCGTCGCGTATACCCTCCTCTCCGCAACACCAAGCCGCCAAGCGCCACGAAAAGAATTCCCCAGGAAGATCGAGCGTGTGAACATCGAAGAGGCGACACGGACGACCGGCAGTCCGATCTGATCGTATCGCCTCCCGGCAAGAGGTTCGTTACAATGCCACATACTGGCGAGAAGTGTTTGGTGCCGGCTTCACATGCTTAAAGAGCTCTTCGAGCAGATAGCCGCCGCAAGGCGATTAGTGCGACATCAGGACTGGCATTGAAATGTTTTTTAGCAAATCACGCGTCGCACCGCCGAACATATCTTCGAAAAGCGGCGAGTGGCCATACGCGCCGCAAACGATAAGATCTGCGTTCTCTCGGTCGAGGCCGGCAAACAACGCACTCGTGAAATCATTTTCGCCCGTATTGCGCCATCCCGCCAGGACTACCTCTACCCCATGGTGCTCAAGATGCGCCTTTATCTCTTGAACATCTTGATTTGTGTCGCGGTAGTTGCTTGCGAACACGAAGAGGAAAACCTTGCTTGCTGCCTTGAGGATCGGCATTGAGTCGTGAACGGCCCTCGTTGACTCCCGGCTGAAATTCCAGGCAATGACCACGTGCTCACCGATTGCCTTTTGTCCTGTCCAGCCCGTTGGAAGTACCAACATGGGAACCCCTGCTGTCGTCAAAATTTCTTTCGGGATTGCAGGATTGGAGAGATGGCGATGGTCCGGATGCGGCTGTGTCGTTACCAGAAGGTCTGCGCAATGGGAGAAGAGCTGCTCTGCGGTACGAGCCTCTGGCCGTGCCGCGTGATATTGGAAATCAAGCCCGGCCTTGCGAACTGCGGCGGCGAATTCAGCTTCAATCGCTCGCGCAAGATCGCGGCTCTCTCCCTCCAGTGCTTCTCTCGTGCTGACGTCGACGCCGATCAGCCTGGCGTGATGCTTGACAGCGACATCAATGGCCGTGCGCACACGCGCTGCGCAATCTTCCCCGACGTCCAAATAGACAACGATATCTCTATAGGCCATTGCTTCCTCCATTCGCGAACGCGCAGGGGCCATGTGGTCCACCTGCTTGCTTCTCTGCCTTCGGAGTCATCAGCAGAATCGCGGTCGAAGGAGGCGAACCCATCACCTCGAGCAGTTAATGTCCCTTGACGCTACCTGTTCCGCACGGCCGCAAAGATTTTAAACTCATCGGGTTTGGGTGTGGCCATTGCCTTCTGGAGGAGGATGCTGCCGCTGCCGACAGATCGGAGGGCCCGGCTCGTCGGATGCAAGCTCGGATCGACAAGGATCCCTGTTTGGCCACGTCCACGGCCAGGGCAAGGATGTTCGAGCGGTCTGATTGAACGACAGACAGGTGACCCGTCTCATCAACAAGGCGGTTTGGCCGCCAGTGTTCGCGGCGACCTCAGCGAGGCGAGCTAACCAAAGATTCTCCGGCCATACGTTGCGCGCTGGCCCTTGCGTCCCCGGCCGAGGTCGACGAGCGCCATGTCCAGAAGCAACTCGGTCAAGGTGGCCCGGAAAAGACCCGCAAATACCAGCGCCGCCACGATCACTCCCGCATCAACTTTCTCTCCGTGACCGGGCTGATGTGGCGAAGTATCTCTAACGTCTGTTCCTGCTTTCAAGCAGCGCCTCCAAGCCACGCCGATACCTTTCGGCATCCTCGCCGGCTTGATCGACCTGCCACAGATTGTCCTCAAGGTCGGTTTGCTTGACAGGTAGGGCAAAAGGATTGGACGCCGCCCGCCGGACAAACGCGTCGTCTGGTTCGTCCGGCCGTCGTGTCAAGGCATCCACGGCGGAAATGATCGGCGCCGGAAAGCCTTCCTCTCTCAGGCGGTCGAGCGTCCACCCCTTTCCCTTCTCGGCGACGTCATGAAGATAGGCGACCGTTTGCGCCTCCGCGCCGGAAACGAGAAGCGCGACGCGTTGACAATGCTCAAAGTATGGTCGGCCAATCTTGTCTACCTGTCCGTCATGGGCCGCAAGAGCGATCTGGATGGCATGATCGAGGTGCTGCATGACGTCATGGTCCCTCGGTCTTCTTGATCTTCTGCCGGGAGGGCGTTTCGCCCGTTGTTATCTCGACCTCCGGCATGGCGGATGCTGATGATTGCGGGCTTTTCGACGTTTTCCTTGACCGTGGAGATTTTCCGCGGAGCCGATCGAAATCGCCGCTCTCGCCTGCGCCTTGAAGCAGCGCCGCATCGTCCCGATCGTCCCTGGGCACCAGCTCTTGTGACGTCTTATCCGCGCCGTCGCCATCCAGTTCGTCGCAGGCTTGTTGCCAATGGCGCAACGCCGCGCCTTCCGGCCGGCCCTCGCTCTCCCAGATCTCGTAGGCGCGGCGCCGGATCTGCTCGTGCTTATCAGTGGCCATGCCCTATTCCTTCACAGCAGGTAATCCCATGCAGAAAGAATTAGAGAGTAGTGCGATCGTGTCGATACCGTCAGTCAGCATCAGGAGGAATTCCTTCGCGCAGTCTGGCGATGCTTATCAGGATTGCCACCGAGAGGTATGGGCTGAGAGTTTTCGGTAACATCGACATCGAAAAGCTGAACGATCTTCCGCAGAAGGCGCGAGTTGTCGCCAATGCCCTTATGGAGCGCGGTGATGCGCGAGCTTATGCAATGGGACGAGGAATGATCATCCAGCTAGGAGGCGGGCGCTGAGATATTGGCCATAGACACTGCGGGTGTTCGGTTAGAGGCCTATGACCTCAGCACCGCTGGTATCGGATATCGGAAAGCGACGTTTTGAGCCTGAAGTGATGCCAGATTTGCCTGAAGCAGGCAGCCGCTGCGAGAAGAAAGCCTAACCCGGCGGATGAGCGTGCTGCGGACTTTTCACTCCCATTGGCTGGTGGCAGTTATTCTGCTTATATACTCATCGATCTGCGCCTAGCGGAGGTGCAAGGTGGAACGATCGCTTTTTCTCGCCCGGCTCCTGGGGCCGACATTCCTCGCAGTCGCGCTCGGGATGCTGGTCAATCTCAGCATGTACGAGACTATCATCGCCGAGGGGCTGCATGCCGGCATCCTGCTCTATCTGTCCGGTTTTCTGTCGTTGCTTGCTGGCCTGGCGATCGTCAACCTGCACAACAGGTGGCAGATGGACTGGCGCGTGGTGATCACGGTGCTGGGCTGGCTGATGACAATTGGTGGCACCGTCCGGATTGTCTTGCCGCAAGTTGCGATTGCGGTAGGTTCGACCATCTATAGCGGTCGCGCCTCCGTGATCGTGGCCGCACTGACAACCGGGGCGCTGGGCGCGTTCCTCAGCGTCAAGGGTTACATGCAGCGTTTCTAGCTCCGAAATTTGGAAGGCCGTTCCCCACCAACTGCTTGGTAGATCAGTATACGATGGAGAACCGGTCGGTGCAGATGCAAGAGCTGACAAGAACCCACGTCGCATCCCATTTTTTCGTGCTGCACGTCGTATTGTCCCCATCCATCTCGCTGTGCTGGCATCCTTGATGCCAGATCGGAAATATCGGCGCGCAGACAAAGGTGCTCTGAAGTCGGCGTCACTTTCGTGGTATGCTGTTTGTCAGACGTCATAAATGGCGGTCATGCCCAGTTGGGCTGCTCCAAGGACCAAAGGACCAAGCGCAATCGACTGGGTAAGGCAAGCATAGCCATACTGGCATCTGCGACGGCGGCTGCCATCTGCCCATCATATTGCCCTCATCGAGACCGAAGGAAGCAAATCTGTTTCGCAATGATCGCAGTCAGGTTCCGAAGGAACGCAACCCCATCGCGACACTTCGAAAGCATATCCAGGAACTCCCGAGCGATGCGTTATTAGAAATAACGAATGAACCGCTCTGCCGCTGGAGGCAGGCTGGAGCGGCTGCGGGTCAACAGATAAAGGGAGCGCACGAGTCTAAAATCGGCAATTGGGCGGAAAACAATATCATCGCTCTGGATGACCTTTGCCGCGTGCTCAGGCAACAGTGCCACGCCGGCGTTGCGGCTGACCAGGGTCAACTGGGCAATGGTGCTGAAAGTCTGTATGCGGCCCATGGTCAGGCTCGGTGGCAATTCGGGGCAATCGGCAAGCATCCTTGCAATCCCGGCCTGTCCGTCGAGCGCGATCACATCTTCCGGATTGATATCGGCCAGGACAATCGGACGCGATGGCCGTGCAAGTTGATGATCCCTGTGGCAGACGAGACCGAAAGGGTCCTCGCTGATCTTTCTTCCCTCCAATTCAGCCGATTCAAAGCCCGGCCCAGCCAGCGCGAAATCGAGCGTTTTGTTGATCACCATGCCGGCCAACCGCTCGGCCACGTCATCATGGACAACGATGTCAATTCCCGGGTGGTCGGCACGAAACTTCGCGATCGCCTCCGATAATGGGGTGAGGACGGCTGAGGGCGCTGCACCAATCGCCACACGGCCGCGTTTGAGGCCGCCGACCTGTCTGGCGTTTGTCAGCGAAAGCTCGAAGCGATCGAGAAGGTCGCGAGCACCCTCGAGGAACGCTTCGCCGGCTTCCGTGGCTCTTATAGGACGCGTCTTTCGATCGAAGATGGCCGTTGCGCACTCGGCCTCGAGCATCCGGATCGTCTCGGTCAGAGCCGAGGGCACGACGCCAAGCCGTTGCGCCGCCCGGCTGAAGGATCCTTCTTCCATGACCGTCAAAGCCGCGCGAAGATGGCGCAGACCTATGTTCGTATTTTCCGAAAAGATCTTCATAACTTTCTAATTATACGAAGTACTCGTCTGTGCTTCAATACTGGTTCCTGCGATTTCCCCGGATCCACAACGATGCTGCACCAGACTGTCAATACAACGCCCTATCACATTGCTCTTGCAGGACTTCCTTCCTTGCTGACCGACATGGGATTTCGAGGCGACATCGCAGCCGATGCCGCACTGCTTGCAGCCATGTCGACGGACAACAGCATTTACACCGTTATGCCGGACATCGTTGTTGCTCCACGCGATGGCGAAGACGTTCGACGGCTGATGCGTGTCCTCGACGCCGAGCATCTGCGTGGTGTTCCCGTGACAGCACGCGGCGGCGGCACCGGTACAAACGGCCAGAGCCTGAACACCGGCATCATCATCGATTTTCAAAAGTACATGAACCGCCTCCTGAACGTAAACGTCGAGGAGCAATGGGTCGAGGTTGAACCGGGCATCGTGCTTGACGAGTTGAACGCACAACTGGCCGCGACCGGTCTGTTCTTTGCGCCGACGACCTCGACGGCAAGCCGCTGTACGATCGGCGGCATGGTGAGTACGGATGCATCGGGAAAAGGATCGAGGCACTACGGCAAGACCAGCGACAACGTGCTTGGAATGGAGATCGTCCTTAATGGCGGTCGAACACTGGATAGTGCAGCGCCGGCACCTGACTGGGCAAAGACCATGCTGTCGGAGATCGAAGCGGCTTGCAATTCGGGCCGCGACGCTCTGCTCGACCATGTCCCGGCACTTTCGCGCAGATTTACCGGATATGATCTCGAACGGGCAAAAACGCCGGAACGCGATGTCGAATGGTGGCGTCTACCGATCGGTGCGGAGGGCACGCTCGGCCTCGTCACGCGGGTGCGCCTACGCCTGCTGCGCAAGCCGAAATTCAAGCGGTTGGTCGTCATTGGCTTTAAGACTTTCGCCGCGGCGCTGGATGCCGGAAGCGCCCTCCTTGCGCATGATCCCCTGGCAATCGAAGTCATGGATGAATGGGTTCAGGGTCTCGCCGACAAGGCCGGAATTCTGCAAGCCCTGCCGGCCAGCCTGCGCGCCCGCGACAGCCAGCCGATCGCCTACAATTTCGTCGAGTTCGTCGGAGACGACGAGGCAGATCTCATGCGGCGGGTCGAAGCCCTGCGAAAGAGCGCGGTGACGCTTGCCGGGGCAATCGCAAGCCATGTCGCCATTGACGATATCGAAATGGCATCACTCTGGCAGGTCAGGGCGGCAAGTGTTGGCTTGCTCGGCAAGGTCAGTGGCACTCGCCGACCGATTGCCTTTGTCGAGGACTGCGTGGTTCCTGTCGCAAATCTTGCAGCCTTTGTCAGGGATTTCACGGCCCTGTTGAGCGACAACGGCTTGACCTATGGCATGTACGGACACGTCGATGTCGGCTGTCTGCATATCCGTCCCGCACTCGATATCGACCGCGACGAGGACCGGGCAATCATGAAAGCGATTTCGGATGGCGTCTTCGAACTGACACGCCGGCACGGTGGCATTTTCTGGGGAGAGCACGGCAAGGGCGTGCGTGGCGCCTACCTGGCGGAATTCGTCGGCGCTGTCGCATATGATGCGTTTCGCCGTATCAAACGGGCGTTCGATCCGGAATATCGCTTCAATCCGGGCAAGCTCGTCGGTGATCCGGGGTCTCTCATGGGCATCGAGACAACCTCGTTTCGCAGCGTCAACACCGAGGACAACGATCCTCTAAGCCTTGCCTTCAGGTGCAATGGCAATGCGCAATGTTTGAGCTATCAACGCAGCAACGTCATGTGCCCCTCGTTCAAGGCGACACGGGATCTCCGCCACTCGCCAAAGGGCCGCGCCGACGCGCTGAGGCACTGGCACCAAGCGCATCGGCAAGGCATTGCGAGTGAAGAGCTGGAGCGCGATGTCCTGTCCGCACTCGACGGATGCCTTGGCTGTAAGGCGTGCGCCACGAGTTGTCCGGTAGAGGTCGACATACCGGAGATGAAATCGCATTTCCTCAACCGCCTTTATCGGAAACGTCGGCGTGCGCTTGCCGATAAGGCAGCGCTGTTGCTGGAGGAATATTCACCGGTTTTGGTCCGCTGTCGGAGGCCCGCGGCTGTTTTCGCATGGCTGGCAAACCCGCTGATCGAGAAGTTCACGGGGCTACGTGATCTACCCCGCCTCGCCTTTCACGATGTGGGCAACGGGGGGTATCAGACGTTTGGCGCCAAAGCGATCGCGCAGCGTCAATGGCACGAGGACACGATCTTTATATGGCAGGATCCGTTTACGGCCCTTTTCGACACCAAGGCCGCGCTGGCGGTTGCAGACGGCCTGTGTGGTTTCGGCTATCGCCCCGTTTTCGTGGCCATGCGCCCGGGCGGAAAGGCAGCCCACGTGCTCGGCGACAGGGACCGCTTTATCAGGCAGGCGCGGAGGCTGAGATCGGCAATCGACTTGGTTGCCGCATCCGGACGACCGATGGTGGGGGTCGATCCGGCCTTCGTCATGATGATCCGCCAGGAATATGCAAAGGCCGATCTCAAGGGCCAGCCGGTAATGTTGGTTCAGGAGTTCCTGGACAAGGAAATCAAAAGCGGGCGTGCCCTGCCGAAACTGGCCACGGCACGGCTGCCGCGCAAACTGTTCCTTCATTGCAGCGAAAGCACCGGCGCCGGAGCGGCGGCCTGGAAGACGGTCTTTGCCGCACTCGGCGCGCCGGTCGAAATTGCTGCAACCGGATGCTGCGGCATGGCCGGGTTGTTCGGTCATCAAGAGCGACACCAGGCACTCAGCAGGCGCACGTTTGACCTTTCCTGGACCGGGCAGTTGCAGGGCGAAGAGGAGGCAATGGTCTCCGGTTTCTCATGCCGTTGCCAGACGAAGCGATTCTCTTCTATTCGCGGGGAGCATCCTATGCGATGGATGGCCGATGCAATCGGTGGTGAGTGACGGTTGCCTGCGGCGCGAATAGATGAGGCGATAATGTATGAGATTGATGCCCTCGACCGGAAAATCATCCGGCAGTTACGCCTGAACTCCCGCATATCCAATGTCGATCTCGGCAAGGAGGTCGGCCTGTCCGCCTCGGCTTGCCTGCGCCGTATTGCGCTCATGGAAAAGGCAGGCATCATCAAGGGTTATACAGCGCTTATTGATGTCCTTGGTGAGGAAGCGATTGCCGTCATTATCCAGATCACGCTGGAGCGTCAGACGGAGGAATATCTGAACCGCTTTGAAGCGGCCGTGCGCAAATACCCGGAAATACGCGAGTGCTTCCTGATGACCGGCGGCTCGGATTATCTCCTGCGCATCGACGTCGAGAGCGCCGGTGCTTTCGAAAGGATCCACAAGGAAATCCTGTCCGTCCTGCCGGGTGTGCTGCGCATCAATTCCAGTTTCTCCATCCGCAATGTTCTATCGGCGCGTCAAAAATAGAGGCTGAGGGCTTGAGGCGGAGCTGGCGTAAGCCTCTTGGAGTGCCATACGCCATAAGGATCGCAAGACGACGAGCCGCGTGAATGCTAGCCTGAGCCTGGACCAGTCGGATTCGGGTAACAGAATGTATGACCATTGCATCATTGGAGGCGGCATCGTCGGCTTGGCGGTCGCCATGGCGCTTCAGGAAAAAACACCTGGCGCCAGTATTGTCGTCCTGGAAAAGGAGACTGAACTTGCAAGACACCAGACAGTTCACAACAGCGGTGTCATCCATGCCGGCATCTATTATGCTCCAGGCTCACTGAAGGCGAAACTCTGCCGCGAGGGCGCGCAGGCGACCAAGCGCTTCTGCAGCGAAAATCGCATCCCCTTCGAAACCTGCGGGAAGCTGTTGGTTGCGACCAATGATGCGGAGATGCGGCGGATGGAAGCGCTCGAGGAAAGAGCGCGAGAAAATGGTATCGACCATACCAGATTGTCGACCGCAAGGCTGCGAGCCGACGAGCCCAATATCGCCGGACTCGGTGCCCTTCTCGTTCACTCCACGGGGATAGTCGACTACGCTGCAGTGTGCGGTGCCATGGCACGAAAGATCGAGGAAGGTGGCGGCGAAATCAGGCGCGGTGTGGCGGTCCGGGCGATTGACGAGCAAGACGAAGGCGTCCGCATTGAAAGCGCGTCCGGTTCCATCAAAGCCCGCAGGCTGATTGCCTGCGCCGGCCTTCAGTCCGACCGCGTTGCCTTGATGGCCGGCATGAAGATCGATCATCGGATCGTGCCGTTCCGCGGCGAATATTACACATTGCCAGCATCAAGGGCGAAGGTGACGCAGCGCCTCATCTATCCGATCCCCGATCCAGACTTGCCGTTCCTCGGCATCCACCTGACGCGAACCATCGATGGTGGCATGACGGTTGGACCGAACGCCGTGCTTGGCTTTGCGCGCGAAGGCTACGCCAAGGGAAGTTTTGCACTCAAGGACGTCTTCAGCATGGCCGCATTTCCCGGCTTCTGGAAAATGGCGCGGAAAAACTGGCGCTCGGCGCTGTCGGAATTTGCCAATTCCGCATCGCGGGCACGCTATCTCGAGGAATGCCGCAAATATTGCCCCTCGCTGACGATTGACGACCTGCAAAAGCCACAGGCTGGCATTCGCGCGCAGGCGGTGATGGCCGACGGAAGCCTGGTGCATGACTTCCTCTTCAAGCAGACCGAGCGAATGCTGCATGTCTGCAACGCTCCCTCTCCCGCAGCGACTTCGGCCATCCCGATCGGCCGCATGATCGTGGATCGGCTGCTCGAAGGCAGCACCACGACGATCAGCGCCCCCCCTGCCCGTGCGGAGGCCCAAGCCTAGCCTCTTGCGGGCTGGATCGGGTTTCGCCGACCAGGATGGCGAGGCCAGCATCGAACGGAATCGGTATGCCCCGTGACCATCGACGCCTCGTTTCGAATAGACCGCACGCCTCAGCTCTCCGGAGGTTGAGGCGGACCGACTTGCACGCGATCTTCTGCGCCCGCGACCTCAACTCGTCTCAATCATGCACCAACTCCACGACTGTAGCGCCGGCTCGCAAGGGTGACTGGCTTCCGCGTCCGATCCCCGTGCGCCCGCGCCGGTAATCACGATGCGTTTTTCGAGCCGATCCATCTTTTACTCCCTTGATGAGCCCCGACGTTGGCACTTTTGATCCAGATTTGCCGGGAACTGCACCGTCGAGCATCCCAGGCAAGCATGAATCGGATGACAAAAATGTATCAGTAAGCGGGGGCAAATGTGGTGGAGCGGCCTGTCATGTCCGGCTAAACTTCTTTCATGGTCGAGGGATGGAACCGGGAGAGCTTCACCTGCTTTGGCCTTTTGAGAGAGTGGGACCCTGGGAGGGTAGTCGCATGAAGGATGCATCAGAGCCCGATCTGGAAGTCGTCCAGATACGTTCCGGCGAATCCTTCAAGATGTGGTCGCACGGATATCCCTATCATACGGTGCGGTGGCACTTTCACCCCGAGTATGAAATCCACCTCATCACCGAAACCTCCGGCTGCTATTTCGTCGGCGACTTCATCGGCGATTTCCAACCGGGGAATTTTGTGATGACCGGTCCGAACCTGCCGCACAATTGGGTGAGCGAGGTGCCAGGCAACAGACGCATCGAGCAGCGTTGCCTTGTCTTGCAGTTCTCCGAACAATTCATCGATGGCCTGCTTGCCATGCTGCCTGAACTCAAAGGGTTTCGCCCGGTGCTCGCCGACAGCCGTAGAGGTGTCCTCTTTTCTGTCGAGACTGCCGCGCTCGCCAAGCCGGTCATGCAGGAGATGCTGGACGCCACCGGTGCGCGTCGCATCGCGCTCTTCATGCAGCTCGTCGAACTTCTGACGGCTGTGAACGATCGCATCGCGCTGACTGCATCCGACTATCAGCCCGACCCGTCCGGTTACATGTCGATCGGCACGAACAAGGCATTGGCATTTATCCGCGAAAGACTGACGGAGCCTTTTGCCGAAACCGACCTCGCAGCGATCGCCGGTCAGACGCCAAGTGCGTTTTCGAGGTCGTTTAGGAAACATACCGGATTTTCAGTGGTTCAATATGTGAACCGCTTGCGCATCAACCTTGCCTGCCAGCTGTTGATGAGCAGCGAGGACATGCCGGTGATCGATATCTGCTACGCGTCCGGGTTCAACAACCTTTCGAATTTCAACAGACACTTTCTCGCACAAAAAGGGATGCCGCCCTCCAGGTTCAGAGCCTTGCGGGCACAAAATGAAAAAGCGGTGGAGGCCGCCTAACCAGGGAGGACAGGGAGGAGAAACCACACATTGATGGCGCGTTCGAACGAAGCCCGTAGACGGCCTTCGTAAGGGAATGCTTGTCTTCAAATTCAAACAGCTGCGCCCCTGGCAGCGCGGCCGGCGATGGTCCTGGACCGTTTTCCGGTGGCGGCTTTGTGCGCTTTGAACTCAGGCTAGCCACGCCCGAGACGGTAACCGCAACAATCGATCTCTCAATGGAGAAACCGAAATGACGCAACTTTCAACGAAACTTCAAGGCGCTGCAATCCTGGCCTTCTGCCTTCTCAGCGGAACGTCCGTTTTTGCACAATCGGCCAAGGTCACGGATGCAACTGTTGCCTTCCTTATGCCCGACCAGAGTTCGACGCGTTACGAAGAGCATGACTTCCCGGGCTTCCAGGCCGAAATGGCAAAGCTCTGCGCCGGCTGCAAGGTGATCTATCAGAACGCCAATGGCGACGCATCGCGCCAGCAGCAGCAATTCAACTCGGCGATTTCGCAAGGTGCCAAGGCGATCATCCTCGACCCGGTCGACTCGACCGCAGCGGCCTCGCTGGTAAAGATGGCACAAAGCCAGGGCGTCAAGGTCATCGCCTATGACCGCCCGATTCCGTCGGCAGCTGCCGACTATTACGTCTCCTTCAACAATGAGGAGATCGGCAAGATGATTGCCGCATCGCTCGTCCAGCATTTGAAGAAGAATAATGTCAAGCCAGAGGATGGTGGCCTGCTCGAGATCAACGGCTCGCCCACCGACGCTGCCGCCGGACTGATCAAGAAGGGTATCCATGCCGGCATCGCTGAAGGCGGTTATCAGGTTCTCGCCGAATACGATACGCCGGAGTGGGCGCCGCCGAAGGCGCAGCAGTGGGCAAGTGGACAGATTACCCGCTTCAGCAAGAAGATCATTGGTGTAGTCGCCGCCAACGACGGTACGGGTGGTGCGGCAGTGGCTGCCTTCAAGGCTGCCGGCGTGGATCCGGTCCCACCGGTGACAGGCAATGACGCGACGATTGCCGGCCTGCAACTGATCATTGCTGGCGACCAGTACAACACGATCTCCAAGCCGAGCGAGATTGTTGCCGCCGCGGCGGCCAACGTCGCCATCCAGCTGCTTTCCGGCGAGACCCCGAAGGCTGACACGAAGCTCTTCGACACGCCGACCCAGCTCTTTACGCCGGCACTGGTGACAACAGAAAATCTCAAGGCCGAGATCATCGACAAGACGGTCAACGGCAAGCCGATCCAGACGCCTGAGCAGTTGTGCGGCGATCGCTACGCCGATGGTTGCAAGAAGCTCGGCATCGGCAGCTAAGAACTCCTCCCGAGGGCCCTCCGGCGCATGTCGTCGGGGGGCTCACTGCAGGCATCACGAAGTCACAGGGAAAGGCTTGCCTTAATGACGGACAACCAACATGACGCGCCCCCGACCGGCGAACTGGTGCTCAGCCTGCGTGGCGTCTCCAAGAATTTCGGCGCTGTATCAGCCCTGACGGATATTGACCTCGACGTGCATGCGGGCGAGGTCGTGGCGTTGGTCGGCGACAACGGGGCGGGCAAGTCGACGCTTGTCAAGATCCTTGCCGGCGTCCATCAGCCGACATCAGGCACGATCACCTTTGCCGGCAAACCGGTTACGCTGGCTGATCCCAGTACCGCCCTTGATCTCGGCATTGCGACGGTTTTTCAGGATCTGGCGCTTTGCGAAAATCTTGACGTGGTGGCCAACATCTTCCTCGGCCGGGAGACCAGCCCCTTAAAACTCGACGAGGTGTCGATGGAGGTGCGCTCCTGGAAGCTCTTGAACGAGTTGTCGGCCCGCATCCCCAGCGTCCGAATTCCGATCGCCTCGCTTTCCGGCGGCCAGCGTCAAACGGTGGCGATTGCGAGATCGCTGCTCCTGGAGCCGAAGCTCATCATGCTCGACGAGCCGACGGCCGCCCTCGGCGTGGCACAGACTGCGGAAGTCTTGAACCTTATCGAACGCGTCCGTGACCGCGGTCTCGGGGTGATCATGATCAGCCACAATATGGAAGACGTCCGGGCCGTGGCAGACCGCATCGTGGTTCTGCGTCTCGGTCGCAACAACGGAATATTCTATCCCGACGCAACCAACCAGGAACTGGTCAGCGCCATCACCGGGGCCGCAGACAATTCCGTCTCCCGCAGGGCAAGCCGACGCCAGGCGCCGCGGGAGATCACAGAGGGGAAAAGCCAATGAGCAGCAACGCCAATCAAAACGCGCCATCTGCACCGCTGCTGGATAGAAGCGACGTTCGGGTCAAGCACGAAACGGGCATCAGCGGCGCGATCCGTGCCTTTGCAGATCGGGTGAAATCAGGCGATCTTGGATCCCTGCCAGTCGTCGTCGGTCTTGTTCTTATCTGGACGGTGTTTGCATCTCTCAATCCGATCTTCCTTTCAGCCAACAACCTCGTCAATCTGCTTTTCGATGCATCGACCGTCGGCGTCATTTCGCTTGGAATCGTCTGCATCCTGATGGTTGGCGAGATCGACCTGTCCGTCGGCTCGATCAGCGGCTTTGCTTCGGCGCTGGTCGGCATGCTGTGGGTCAATGAAGGCTGGCCGGTTGGCCTGGCGATCGTCGCGGCACTCGTGGCCGGTGGTATCATCGGTGCGCTCTATGCCTTGCTCTTTAACCGTCTCGGAATGCCGAGCTTCGTTTCGACACTGGCTGGCCTTCTCGCGGTCCTCGGCATGCAGCTTTACCTGCTTGGCGCGACCGGCTCGATCAACCTGCCATACGGTTCGCCGGTCGTGAACTTCGGCCAGCTGCTGGTCATGCCGGATCCCGTTTCCTACGGTCTCGCTGCCATTCCCGGGATCGTGCTGTTTGTGACCGGCTACCGGACCGTCCAGCGCCGGCGGGAGGCGGGCTTGTCATCGCAGTCGCTTGGCAGCCTCGTTTTCCGCGCGGTTGTGATTACCGCAGTACTCGAGGCGATCGTCTTTTATCTTAACCAGGACCGCGGCATTCCGTGGATGTTTGGTCTCTTTGTCGGCCTGGTTGTTGCGATGAGCTATGCGCTGACCCGCACAAAATGGGGCCGTTCGATGACAGCGGTCGGAGGCAATCGTGAGGCTGCGCGCCGTGCCGGCATCAATGTTCGCATGATCTATACGAGCGCCTTCATGCTCTGCTCGATGCTGGCTGCCTTGGGCGGCGTGTTGTCTGCAGCGCGTCTTGCATCGGCCAGCCAGCAGGCTGGAACGGGCGACGTCAACCTCAATGCTATCGCAGCTGCCGTCATCGGTGGAACCAGTCTCTTTGGTGGTCGCGGCAGCGCCTATTCGGCACTGCTTGGTATCATCGTCATCCAGTCGATCGCCAACGGCCTGACGCTGCTCGATCTATCATCGTCGCTTCGCTACATGATCACGGGCGCCGTCCTTGCCATTGCGGTCATCGTCGATTCCCTCGCACGCCGTTCGAGAGTGTCCCACGGACGCGCGTAAACCCCGGACAAAAGGTAAGGAATGCTATGAAACAGAAACTTTCTGGAAAGGTCGCTGCAATCACCGGCGCGGCCTCGGGGATCGGCCTTGAATGCGCAAGAGCATTGATCAGCGAGGGCGTCGCCGTTGCTCTCATCGACCGGGCAGAAGTATCATTGAAGCAGATCTGCACCGAACTGGGACCGCAGGCATTCCCGCTGGTTGTCGACCTCACCAAGCCGGAAGATGTTGCGACGATGATGCCGCATATCCTGGAAAAGTTCGGCAAGCTCGACATCTTTCACGCCAATGCGGGTGCCTATATCGGCGGAGACGTGGTCGAGGGTGATCCGGATGCTTGGGATCGCATGCTGAACCTGAATATCAATGCGGCCTTCCGTTCCGTTCAGGCAGTGTTGCCGCATATGGTCGAGCGGCAGACCGGCGACATCATCATGACGAGTTCGATTGCCGGTCTGGTTCCGGTCGTTTGGGAGCCGATCTATACTGCCTCCAAATTCGCGGTACAGGCGTTCGTGCACACGGTACGCCGACAAGTGATGAAGCACGGCATTCGTGTCGGCGCAGTCGCACCGGGCCCTGTTGTGACTGCGCTGATCAGCGACTGGCCGAAGGCCAAGCTCGAAGAGACCATTGCCGCGGGCGGCTTGATGGAGGCGAGTGAAGTCGCCGATGCCGTGATATTCATGCTGTCGCGGCCACGTAACGTGACAATCCGCGACCTCGTCATTCTGCCTCACAGCACGGATCTCTAGATATGACACGCCACTTTCTCGGAATAGACGTCGGCACCGGGAGCGCTCGGACCGGAGTGTTCAACGAGAGCGGTGATTTGCTATCATCGGCAAAGCACCCAATCGCCATCTGGCACGAGGCTGGCGGCATCGTCGAGCAGTCCAGCGAGGACATCTGGCGGGCAGTGTCCCGCACTGTCCGACAGGCCGTCATGGATGCTGGAATCGATCCGGCCTCCATCGCCGGCATTGGCTTTACCGCTACCTGTTCGCTGGTCGCAGTCTCCAGGGAGGGACGTCCGGTCAGTGTCAGCACGTCCGGCGATGCCGAAAGGAACATCATTGTCTGGATGGATCATCGGGCTGTTGCGGAAGCAGATGCAATCAACAGTGGCGGGCACGCCGTGCTGCGCTATGTCGGCGGCCGCATCTCGCCGGAAATGGAAACGCCAAAGCTCCTGTGGCTGAAGCGGCACCTCCCCGAGCAATACCAGGCGGCCTCCCATTTCTTCGACCTTTCCGACTATCTGACCTGGCGTGCGACCGGCAGTTTTTCGCGATCGGTCTGCACGGTGACATGCAAATGGACCTATCTCGCCCATGAAGGGCGCTGGGACGGTGACTATTTTCGTGCCATTGGCCTTGAGGAACTGGACACGGATGGTTTCAAGCGGATTGGGACGGATATTGTCGCGCCGGGAGCGGCACTTGGCACGGGGCTTTCCAGCCAGGCAGCGGCAGATTTCGGTCTGTTGGTCGGCACTCCGGTTGGCGCAGCCCTCATCGACGCGCATGCCGGAGGGATCGGGACACTTGGCGCGGTCGAAAATCGAGCGTCGGGCTGCGCCGACATTGGCCGCCGGTTGGCCTATATCTTCGGCACGTCGGCGTGCTCGATGGCGACCACCAGGCAACCGACCTTTGTCGACGGCGTCTGGGGTCCATATTATTCAGCTATGGTGCCCGGCCTGTGGCTGAACGAGGGTGGACAATCGGCGGCAGGAGCCGCAATCGACCATCTGGTGACGATGCATCCGGCAGCCCCCGAAATCGCGGCGCGCGCCAAGGCTGAGGGGCTGTCGCTCGTTGCCTATCTGGAGCGCGCAGCCGCTTCCGCCGGTGAGAACGCTGCCGATCTCGCCGGGAGCATCATTGTCGTACCCGAATTCCTTGGCAACCGCGCGCCTTTTGCCGATCCAGATGCGCGCGCACTGATTGCCGGGCTGACGCTTGGGGACGACGAGACATCGCTCGTTGCGCTTTATGTCGCTGGTCTTGCCGGGCTCGGCTATGGGCTGCGCCAACTGCTCGACGCACTGGCCCGCAAGGCGATCGATATTGATCTGATCATGGCGAGTGGCGGTGCGGCAAACAGCCCTCTCGTTTTGCAGATGATTGCCGATACGACGTCGACCAAGGTTGCCAGCGTGACTAGCCCCGAACCTGTGCTCCTTGGGGCCGCTATGCTCGGAGCGGTTGCTGGTGGCTCTTACCCCGACGTCTCAAGAGCGATGGCTGTTATGTCGCGGATCGAAAAAGTCTATCATCCTTTATCAGGTGCTGCGCGCGACAGACATGATCGGCGCTATCGGGCCTTCCAGCTGCTTCAGGAGACGGGTCGAAAGCTACGCGACGTGATCTAGCAAAGCATGAGGCCGCGACTGCAAAAAAGGGGTGCAGATCATTGTCTCGGTCGATCACGCGGGCGGGCTCGCGACCAAGATCCATGTCGTTGTCGACGCGCAAGGCCTCCCGATCAGGCTCGGCTGACGGCAGGACAGACGCATGACGGGCAAATCGCCGCCGCACTGCTTGACCATCTTGGCCCGCGCACTATCGGTGGACGAAGTACTTCCACCGCGTCGCCGCACGCCATGACAAGCTCGCCGCCAACGTTCGCCTCGTTGCGGTCGTGGTTGCGCTTATCAGTCTATGCCTAGAAATGGGGGCTAAAAGCTGCGGAGCTTCTCGACAACGCTGCCGCGTTAGCCTCCGTTTACATCGTCAGGAAATAGGGATAGCCTATATCCTTAATAGATGTGGCACAGCATCAGACCTGGACCGAATTGATGATCCTGAAAAGCCAAGTCGAATGGGCGCTCCATTGCTGTGCCATACTCGCCGGTCTGCCCGAAGGCCGTTATCTGTCTACCAAGGCGTTGGCCGAGTTCCACGGACTTCCCAAGGAATATCTTTCAAAGGCGTTGCAGAGCCTTTCGCAAGCCGGTCTCGTCGATACGACACTTGGCCCATCAGGTGGATATCGCTTGGCAAAGGCACCCGTTGAGCTGACGTTTCTTGATATCGTCGAGGCGGTCGAAGGCAAGGCGCGAACCTTTGTCTGCAACAATATTAGAGCAAACAACCCCTGCCGACCGCTCGGTTACTGCGAAAGCGATCCATGCGCAGTGGCGCGCATCATGTGGGATGCCGACGAGGCGTGGCGCCAGAAACTGCGCGACGTCAGGCTATCTGATCTGATAGAGACGCTATCCAAGGATATTCCGGCGGAGCTTTGGAAGAGCAGTTTCGAATGGGTCCTAGAGCGCGCCGGATGAACGCAGCTTGACTTCGTCTGCTTCAGGCGACGCGTAGAGGTAGCTCCGGGGCGGCATCGCAAGGGAAAGGCCGCTTTGTCGGCAGTAATTGTGGACAAGGTCGATCACTTCATTCCTCGCCGGCGTCCTGTTTGCCGGACTGGTCACTCGAAACTGTAATTCGGTCTCGATGGTCATGGCGTCGATCCCTTTCAGGGCAACGATCGGCGGTGGGTCTTGGACAATGCGCGTGCTGCCTCGCAAGGCGGTCCGCATCGCCTCTTCGACCAATTGTGGGCGATGGCTTGCATCAATCCGGACAAGTAGCGTGATCTGGTGCGTTTCATCGGGGCGAGAGAGATTCGTCAATCCGACCTTCGCTAGCACGCTATTCGGCAGAACGACGACGTTATGAGCACCGGTGAGCAAAAACGTGGAGCGCCAGTTGTTTTCAATGACGCGTCCCTCGGTTCCGTCGCTCATCACGATCCAATCGCCGATGGCAAAGGGCCGTCCCAATGTGAGTGCGATGCCCGAGAATACGTCACCGAGCGTATTTTGCAGCGCAAGGCCGAAGATGATGGCGACGACGCCGGAGGTTGCGACCAGCGTGCCGATCGGCGCTTTGAAGACGAAGCCCAGGATGGACAGTGCCACTCCGAGATAGACGACGGCAACGATCAGATCCTGCAGCAACCGCGCCTCGCGCGGCCTTCGCTCCAGAACAATGTAGATGCGAACGAAGCCGATCAGGGTCCATGCCAGATGTGTCCACCACAGCACTCGCGCTGAGATGGACAGAACGTCCATGAGGCCCGAAAACTGCGTCTCGTCAACGCGATGCGGCAAGATGCCTGCAAAGATAAGGACAGCGGTCATGCCTGCGAAAAACAGGATCTGGACGACCAGGCGAGCAGTCGGGCGGTTGCGACCCTGGAGATGCCATATGACTATGCCGGCAACGCCGAGAAGATTGATCAGAACAAGCGGTAACGAGAGTTGGACATTAAACATGGCAGGCTCCCATCGCGATCGGTTGCAACCCTACGCATGCGGGCGGGCCCGTGTGCGTCAGCACCCGGCCCCGCCGCTCACTTACTTCTTCAGAGGAAAGGTCAGTTCCTTTTGATTGCTGTCAACGACGAAGACCGCGAGCAGCTTGGCGGGCTTTGTCTTGCTGCCGTTAGCGCTGACGCCATGACGGTCGCCTGGCATCTCCGAAAAGCTCTCCCCGGCTTTGTAGGTTTTCACTGGCCCGTCATTGACCTGGCTGCGGATGGAGCCTTCAAGGACCGTTGCATAGATGAAGGCTGTGTCCGGGTGGGTGTGACCATCGGAAAAGCCACCTGGACCATATTCAACCAGGACACCCTTGATGCTCTTGCCCGGAACGTTCGGCAGCTCGTGCTCGTAGACGAGCGTGACCTTGGCGGCCTTGCTGCCGGCGTCGGCGGCGAGCGGTGCGTTGAAGGAGATTGCTATAAGGGCAGTTGTGACAAGGATCGACTTCATCATATCAAGATTCCTTCCATGGGTGGGCACTTGGCCTAAAAGCTGGGGCACAGGCGGTGCGCTGTCATTGCCGTGCGGAGGTCGCAAACCATTGCTCAAAGGTGATCCGCCCCAGGCGCGGGTTGTTGTCCGAGACCAGCGAACCATCGTTTAGCCGAATGCCGAAATAGCGCGCTTCGGGATCCGCTTCGACCTTGCGGACATCACCCGTCGCCTTAAGGTAGCGAGCGACGATTTCATTGAGCCGGAAGCGCTCGGGGCCAGCAATTTCGATCGTTCCATTGACCGGGGGAGCAAGGGTCGCATCTGCCATTGCGTCAGCGACATCATCGGAGGCGATCGGCTGCACATAGGCCGGTGACAGATGAACTTTGTCGCCGACCGTGCCAGATTGCGCGATGCCGTTCAAAAACTCCATGAACTGGGTGGAATGAACGATCGTGTAGGGAATGCCGGAGGTCTTGATCAGCTTTTCCTGGGCGAGCTTGCCGCGAAAGTAGCCGCTTTCCTGCAGTCGCTCGGTTCCAACCACCGAAAGCGCGATATGGTGTTTGACGCCAGCGGCCTTTTCAGCCGCAATCAGATTACGGCCCGAGGTCTCGAAGAATTCCAGTACCGCCTTGTCTTCGAAGGACGGCGAGTTGGCGAGATCGACGACGACGGCAGCGCCGCTAAGTGCTGCGGCCAGCCCCTCCCCCGTGATCGTGTTGACGCCAGTGTTTGGAGAGGCGGCAATCACCTCATGGCCCTGCTTGCGCAGGCGGTCGACTGTCTTGGAGCCGATCAGGCCGGTCCCGCCGATAATGACGATCTTCATAGGACTTCTCCCTTTAAGGCGGCCATCGGCCGCGGTGTTGATGGCTTTGAGGTCGTAAGCTTAGTTGAGACCGGCTTTGTCGAGGCCGTAGGCCTTGTCTGCAGAACCCGGGACTGCCTTGAAGGCAATGCTGGCGCGGTTCCAGGCATTGATCACCATGATCGAGAATGTCAGGTCGGAGACTTCCTTCTCGGAAAGCTGGCCGCGCACCCGCTCGTAGAGCTCGTCGGGAACGCCGCCTTCGGAAAGCTTCGTGACCGCCTCGGTCCACGCAAGCGCCGCCCGCTCGCGCGGGACAAAGAGGTTCGATTCACGCCAGATTGCGACGTGATAGAGCCGCAGTTCGCTTTCGCCATGGATCTTGGCTTCCTTGACATGCATGTCGAGGCAGAAGCCGCAGCCATTGATCTGTGACGCACGGATATTCACGAGGTCACGGACTTTCTGTTCGATGACGCTGTCCTTCAGGCCCATGCTCAGGTCTGAAAGCTTCTTGAAGAACTCGGGTGAATGCTGTGCGTAGTTGAGGCGCTGTGTCATGTCTTTCTCCTTATTACGGATATCCAATATCCTTATGGACATAAGATATCCGCAATAGCTGGACAGTAAAGCCCTTCCGACCTAAACTCCGACATAAGGCTTATGTCGAAACGTATGGGGGACAGGATGGACATCGTATCTGCGCTCAGGGCCTTTCTGCGCGTGGCAGAGACAGGCTCGTTTTCTGCAGCCGCAATCGATCTCGATCTCACACAGCCAGCAGTCTCCAGGCAGATTTCCGCACTCGAAGGCCATCTCAACACGCGCCTGCTACATCGTACCACAAATGCGCTTGCCCTGACCGTGGAAGGCGAACAAATGATCGCGATGGCACTACGGGTGGTGGAGGCAGTGGACGCGCTTGCCGAGGCCTCCTGCATCGACACCGCCATGGCGTCGGGCCGGGTGCGGCTTACGCTTCCCGCGCCTCTCGGCCTTTGTGTCAGCGAGCGTCTTGCGCGACTGCTCGAAAGCCATCCCGCGCTGTCGGTCGAATTGATCTTTCGGGAGGAGCCGTCCGATCTGATCGGCGATGGCATCGATCTCGAAGTGCGGCTCGGTCCAGTGTCAGACAGCAGCTTGATGTGCCGCCGGATCGGCTGGACGACCGCCTTCCTGGTCGCCGCACCCCGCTACCTGGCACAACATGGTACGCCCAATACGCCCGATGAGATCAGTGGTCATGAATGCATCTGCTACAGCCGCGCCGGAGATGGACGGTCATGGTCGTTTTCCAATGGGTCCGATGAGATTTGCGTGCGCATTGCACCGCGCCTGGTCGCAAACAATGCGGTGGCGGTACACCGCGCGGTCTTGACCGGGGGCGGTCTTGCGGTGCTTTCACATCTCCTTGCCTGCCCCGACATCGAGGCTGGCAGATTGATCAAGCTGATGCCTGAATTCCCCCCCGCGCGCCTGCCGATCAATGTCGTTTACCCCTCGCGCAAGAACCTGCCATTGCGGGTCCGAACCGTCCTCGAATTCCTGGCTGAGACGGTCAGGGACGACCCGTTGATGGCCTCCTAGAGGACGAAGCTCCTGTGCGCGCCAGTTCAGGGCTCGCAGCCCGCGACGGCTGCGAGGCCTGAGATCGAAGAGGCGTTCTTGACATTCTCTTCTGCGCCTTTTGTCGTCCCGAACCGATGTCGGCACCGATAATCGTCTGTAATTTTACCGCTCCCAGAACGCCTGCATCTCCTCGAGCGTGACCTTGGAATCCTTGTTTGCGTCCACGCGGTCGAAGATCCGCTTATGGATGGCCGTTACTTCCTCGAAAGACAGCGCGCCATCCCCATCGGTATCGGCGATAACGAACATGATCTTCATCATCTGTCCTCGCATGTTGATGGGATAGCTGTCCCCCATCATTCCTGGCTTCATCATATCCGAACCCATCATTCTCACCATATCGGAACCGGGCGTATGCATGTCCCATGATGGAGCCGCCTGCGATTGCTCAGGGTGGGGAGCCCCTTGTGGGCTCGTCTGTGCGAGCGCCAATCCCGCAGTGCAAATGCTTATCACTGCAGCAAACAGTGCCACTTTCGAAGGTCGTACCGTTTTCATTTCGTTTCTCCTCTTGACGATTGAAATTACGCACGGTTTTCAGTGCAGGCGTCGGATGGATCGACGACCACAAATCGAGCCGCACCGGCGGCGGTTCCAAAACAAGGTTTGACAGTCCCTTCAGTCGAGATGGGAGCGCCAGCGTTCAGGTTCCGCAAACCTGCTATGGCGTCGATTTGGTATGCTGGACCACCAGGTTGGTCTGCGCCTTCGAGCAATTCTCCGCGGCACCCTGGATGTGACCATCACACACGAATGTTGAACCTGACCGTCGGCTCCCACATTGACCCTGGTCAAATGGCACCGGATTCTGGCGGGCGATACGATGATCGACGCAACGCGGTCAGAGATGCTGCAAGGGTCGCCATCGGATGGAGGAGAGACGCCGTATCAGGCGCAAACTTGAGAATACCCGGGATCCACGCAATCTGGTCACGCCTTCGCAGACAGCCCCAAAGGCACGACTGGTCAGGGCACCAGGACGGCTGCCCCATTGATCCGCCCTGCACGCAAGTCGGCCAACGCCTCATTGGCACGCTGCAATGGATATGCGGTGGTGATTGTTCGGATGCTGGCCTGCTCCACGAGCTCGAAGAATTCTCGAGCATCCTCGCGTGTCAGATTGGCGACCGATACGATGCGGCGCTCTCCCCACAGGAGTCGATAGGGCATCGGCGGTATATCGCTCATGTGGATGCCCCCGCAAACGACGGTGCCACCTTTACGGACCGCGGCCAGAGCTTTGGGGACGAGCTCGCCTGCCGGTGCAAAAATGATGGCCGCATCCAGTTGCACAGGGGGAGGTTCGTCGGAAAAGCCCGCCCAGGTGGCGCCCAATTCCCGCGCGAAGCCTTTTGCCGCTTCATCCCCCGGACGGACAAAAGCGTAAACATCCTGTTTTCGCCACCGGCAGACCTGCGCAAGAATGTGCGCCGCTGCGCCGAAGCCATAAAGACCGATCGTGCGGCCCTCTCCCGCCGTCTTCAGCGACCGCCACCCAATTAGACCGGCGCAAAGAAGAGGCGCGGCTGCGACTGGGTCCAAACCCTGTGGCAAAGCGAACGCATAATTCGCGTCTGCCACGACGTGCGTGGCAAATCCACCGTCGAGCGTATATCCGGTGAAGCCGGCAGCGTCGCAAAGGTTCTCGCTTCCGGCCAGACAAAACGAGCAGCAGCCGCACGTATGGCCGAGCCATGGCACACCCACCCTCCAGCCCTTAAGACTTTTCGAAACACCGGGGCCGACGGCAACCACGCGACCGACGACCTCGTGTCCGAGCACCAGAGGCAGCTTCGGATTTGGAAGCTCGCCATCGAAGACATGAAGGTCCGTGCGACAGACCCCGCAGGCTTCCACCGCTATCACGGCCTGCCCTGAGGAGGGACGCGGGTCTGGCGTCTCCACAAGACGCAGCGCAGTGCCAACCCTTTCCAGGACCATCGCCTTCATGCACTCCTCCAGACACCCAATTTGATCGCCCCGATCAATCAGCAAGGCAAAGCTTGCCGCCTTGACCTGGATCAACAACCTTGACCACCTTGTCAGATAAGCTCAGCTCGGTTCCCACGTCATGGTGGCCGCAACAACGAGGAGGGTAGCAGGATGAACCATATAGTCACCAGCGCCAAGGACAAGGACGGATCGGCGTTTGCAGCCTGCACATCCTTGCCTCCCGCCAGAAGAAACGAAGGCGACGTCCTGCTCGAACGCGTGGATAACGACCACTGGGTCGTCACGATGATTTCGCCGCGGGCTCTCGACTGGGCGACAAGAGAGCTCTGCTGTCCGCTTCGTCCCTGCTTTGCCGGAAGCATGCGGCTCGACATCATGAGCGCCGACCGGCTGTTAAAGCAGGCTCGCGCCCAGGGGTTCAGGACGGAGTTCGCCGGTCTTGGCGGAATGGATGTCTTTTAGCGCCTGACCGCGCTCGCGCATGCTCGGTACTTCACCAAGAGCTGGGGCAGGTTCGGCCGCGCCCGAATTCGTCCATCCCATGCCCACCCCAGGGTCAGCGCATGCTGATCGCCCTCGTCGGACAGTCTGCGGACATCCGCAACCATTCGAGATAGTGCACCGCCTCGCTGCAGGATACGCATAGTCCTTCACGCGATGCTGCTTGCTCCCTCAAACCGCGAGTTTTAGCGCATATTTGGGAACGACGTTCGGGCACCGATCAATCCGAATACGGATCGCCTCGACTTTGACGAACATCAAACAAACCTTCCAGGAACGCGATACAATCGCGGCCATCAACAAGGAGGGCAGTGCGATGAGCATCAAAACCGTCATGTGCGTCTTTGACGTCGAGCGCTGGGACCAGGACGTCAAGTCGGCAATAGAGTTTTGCCAAACACAGGGCGCCCATATGACCGCGCTTGTTATCTGTATGGGGGCCGTTCCGGCCATCGCCACATACGAAGCGATTTCCACCACCTGGCTCGAAGGCCAACAAAGGGAAATCGACCGTCTCGCGGAGGAGACGAAGGCAGTACAAGAGATCCTGGAAAGGACCGAGCTCTCCTTCGACGTCCAGGAGATCTATACCGAGTTCGCATGGGCTGAGGGAGACATCGCTCAGCATGCTCTTTACGCAGATATCGTCCTTGTTGGCGCCCAAGCTGCTGGCAACGAGAATCTTCAGCGACGTATCATCGATGGCGCGCTGTTCCAATCTCCGACGCCGATCCTGATCAACCCGCGTACGCAGGCGGTCAGCGCCTTTCCAAAGTCTATCCTGCTCGCCTGGGATTCGAGCGACGAGGCAGCGCGGGCCACCCGCCAGTCGATAGAATTCCTGAAGGGCTGCGATTGCGTGCATGTCACGATTGTGGACCCTGTCGCCAGAAGTTGGGAGAACGGCGAAGAGCCCGGATCCGACATCGCCATGTTCCTCTCTCGGCACGGTGTGAAGGTCGAGGTCGATCGGGTGGCCAGCGGCGGGCGCCGCGTGGACGAAACCTTGCGTCAGCATGCGATGGACGTGGCAGCCGACATGGTCGTGATGGGTGCCTACAACCACCCGCGTATACAGCAACGCCTGTTTGGGGGCGTCACCCGTTCGATGCTGAAGGACAGCCAGGTTCCGCTCCTCCTGTCACGATAAATGCAAACGTCCAGCGGCACCGCCGTTCGGCCTGGCCGCTGGAAGCAACGACCGCGTCGCGTTTTTGCCTTCGGAGGACGTCATGAAGCCACAGTTCCATCTGCCATTGACCACGCATCCGGAAGCGAGTTCGTTCGCGATAATCGAGAACGCCATCCAGTTTTCGTTGCATCAGGGCGCCGATCTTGTCGCCAGCCTCTATGCCGGGCGGCGCCATGGTCACGAAGCGGGCGAGACCTATTCAGACGACGACGTGTTCCAGGCGGAGCGCTTTGACCGGGACGTCGCCGCCCAGCTTGTGAGACATTTGCGCGAGCGCGCCGAACGGGTCTGTCTTGATGTAAGGCTTGTCGCGGCCGACGCCGAGGCAATGTCGGCCACAATCAAGCCAGCAGAGCTTGCCCGCGCCTACGATGTTACGATCCTGGAAAACACCGAGCTTGCGAGGCCGCTCATTGAAAGTCTCTTCTTTGACAGTGGCCGTCCCGTGCTCTTGCTGCCGCCTGGGGATTTCTACGGTCGCATCGACAATATCGCAATCGCATGGGACGGGAGTGCAACGGCCGCTCGCGCCGCGTCGAACGCATATCCGATGATCCAATCGGCTACGAAAGCGACTGTGATATGTGCGCGTGTTGCGGCACCGCGCAGCGACAATCTGCTTGATCGCTACGTAGAGGCGCTGAAGCATTCGGGGCTCGAAGTTGCGTTGGCGGCTGTGCACAGCGACGGGGAAGACGTTACGAGCGTCATCCAGGACGCCGCCATCGAGGGCCATGCAGATCTTCTTATCGCTGGTGCCTATGGGCACGCCAAACTGCGCGAAACCCTTTTTGGCGGAGTGACACGCGGTCTGATCGACAACCTCCTAATTCCGACCCTGCTATCCCACTAGGTGAGAGCTCGAAGCGCGTTCAAGACGACTGCGACATCAATCGCCTCCTGTATCAGAGCGCCTTGAACCGGAGGCAAAAGCCCTGCTGCGGCGAACGCCATCGCGACGGTAGAAAGGCCAATGCCAACTGCCACGCTCTGGAGTGCTATCAGCTTCGACCGGCGGGCGACTTCCAACGCGGCCACGACACCGTTCAATCCGCTTTGCAAAAGCACGACATCCGCGGCCTCAGCTGCCGCGGCCAAATTGCCGCGGGCGATCGCCAGTCCGACATTTGCCGCTGCAAGTGCCGGGGCGTCATTGACACCGTCGCCCACCATCATCACGCTTCCGAGCGCCTTCGTCCTACCAACTATTTCGACCTTGTCTGCCGCACTGAGATCTGCCTCGACAGCGTCCATTCCAAGACGGTCCGCGATTACCTTTGCGACCTCGAGCCGATCGCCGCTTGCGAGCGAAATATGTTTTATGCCCAGCTTGCGCAGATCGTCGATCGCATGAGCCGCATCCCCTCTCAGTGGGTCTTCGAAACATATTGCCCCAAAAACCTGTTCATCCACGCAGACAAGCGCACTGGCGCAGGCGTCGGCGCCCGACATCTGCGCTCTTATGCCCTTTGACCTGACGAAGGCCGGCCCTCCGACGAGAACACGACGCCCTTCGATCATCGCCTCGACACCCTCTCCCGCCACCTCGGCCGCCTGCTCCGGCTTGCAGAGCGAAAGGTGCCGGCCCTGCGCTTCCTTGACGATCGCCCGGCCCAAGGGGTGAGCCGATGCCAGCTCTGCCGATGCGGCCAGACGCAACAGCGCGTCGGGCTCGTGCGTGCCGAGAACGGCAGAAACCATCGGCTGCCCGATCGTCAAGGTTCCCGTTTTGTCGAAAACGATTATGTCGATCGTCGACAGGGCTTCGAGCACACCCGCGCCCTTGATCAGAATTCCTTTGCGGGCCGCCTTCGATATTCCCGCTACCAGCGCCACAGGAACGGCCAGGATGAGGGGACAGGGCGTCGCCACGACCAGGACCGCCAGGAGCCTGACGCTGTCTCCCGACAAAGCCACCGCAGCTGCCGCGACGAGGAGGGTGAGCCCCAGAAACCAAAGCCCCATCCGGTCCGCGAGCCTGTAAATTGGCGCCTTGGATTGCTTGGCCTGCTCGACCAGCCGCAGAACATGCGCATAAGTGCTGTCCTTGGCGGTCTTCGAGGCAATCAGGTCGAATGCGTCGCCGGCGTTGGATGCGCCACTTGAGACGACCTCGCCCTGGAAAAAGCGGACGGGCAGCGGCTCTCCCGTCAGTGCGGACTGGTCGACGACGGCTGTACGCCCATCCACGGTTCCGTCGACGGGAATGACATCGCCACGCCGAATGAGGAGGCGGTCACCGGGCGCGATCACATCGATCGGCACCTCTGTGAACTCGCCGTCGTTGATCCGCAGCGCGCTACGGGGCACTCGGGAAAGAAGGTCAGTCATACCGCCTTCGGCGCGCCGATGCGCGTAGAATTCGAGAAAATGGCCACCGGCATACATGACCGAAACGATCGCGCCAGCGAGGTATTGGCCGAACCACAGCGCCGTGGCCATGGCCAAGGCAGCGATGAGATCAAGTCCAAACTCGCGACGTCGAAGCTTCGAAACGATTTCAAACAGCAGGCTGCAGAGGACGATGACGTTGCTTGAAACAAGGAGACTGTTTGCGACAAAGCGAACGTCCAGCTGTTTAAGGATAAGGCCGCTCGTCAAGAATGCGAGAGCAGCGCAAAACAGCACAAGCGGCCAATAGCGCTCGACAAGGAACTTCGCGCGGACTGTGGACGCAGACCTCTTGTAGGTCGGTGCCGCTTCCAGTGATTGCATGCCGCTTCTCCTTCCTTGAAAGCAGCGCTGGTAGAAAACGTCGCATAAGCGAAGTCGTCGTCATTGATCTATGACAATGAACAGGGATGTCATCGGCGGGACAAATAGCGTTCGATTGCCCCGTATCGGGAGGACACCATGCAACACGGCTATGTCGTCGGCGAATTGCGGCGAGATAACGAGCTTGCGGCCTTCGCCCTTGTCTGCAGCGTGGCGCCGACCTTCGACGAAAAGGACTGGGCGGCCGTGTTCGACGTCAGCCGGAACTGGCGTTGCATCAGCGCTACCGATCTGGCCGGGCGCGTGAGAGGCTTGGCCGTCTTCAGGCTTCTGAGGCACCCGGAGGTGGGCTTGCTGATGGATGTGCCGATCTTCATCGCCCTTAGTGCTGCAGATCACCATGAGATCGCCGAGAGCCTGTTTTCATCGCTTGAGGCCCAGGCAACTGCATGCCAGTTCATGCGCGTCTGGAACAACCTACCCGGCAGCCTGCGAGAACTGGAAGATCCCGATCTTTTTCGCCGCTGGGATCATGGACTCATTTATCGGGTGGGTCCAAAACCGATCAGGCCGGCCTGGCGGTAAAGACGTAGCCGACCGAACGAACGGACTTGATGAGCTTCGGTCGTGCCGGATCGATTTCGATTTTTCGTCTCAACCGGGAAATCTGCGTGTCGATCGAGCGGTCGAAAGGACCACGCTGCCGGTGTCGCGTGAGATCCATCAATAGGTCTCTGCTCAGAACCCGGCCTGCGTTCCGGACAAGAACGTCCAGCATCTCGAACTCCCCGGTGGAAAGCTCCACCTCGACATTGTCAGGGTTAAGAAGCTTTCGCTTGTCACTGTCGAGGCGCCAGCCTTCGAACACCAAGACACGATCTGGGTTTGCGGCCGGTTTGTTGCGTGTCTGGTAGCGGCGCAGGATCGACTTCACTCTCGCGTGAACCTCACGCAGGTGGAAGGGCTTTACGACATAGTCGTCGGCGCCGACCTCAAGGCCGACCACGCAGTCAACGACGTCCCCGCGTCCCGTTAGTATCATGATCGGTACGTTGGAGACCCTTCGTATTTCTCGGGCCAGATCTATCCCGTCCTGGTCAGGAAGGACGAGGTCAAGAAGCACGATGTCAAAAGGTTTGGCGCTCAGCGCCGATCTCGTTTCACTGCCGTTTGCGACGCAGGTGACCTTGTAACCTTCGTGTTCGAAGTACCGCTGCAGCATCTGCCGGATGCGCGGATCGTCGTCGACAACAAGGATTTGCGTTTCTGTTGGAGAGCCCATAGTCATCACCGGTTCCGAATCATTGCCGCTGAACAGGCCGCAAACGGCGGATCGGGTGCAGAATGCCTTTGCAGTCCTGCTGCGAAATTGCACCCTTGGCCGCCAGCACGGGACCGGAGAGGGGAGAGTGACGCTTCGAAAAGAGATCCGCGCGCCAACACCTATCGGCTACAGGTCTCTGCATCCGGCCTTCCTCCAAATTCAGTCCATCTTGTCCAGTCGCGCCCAGCGCGCCATTTCTCCGAGCATAACAGATCCAGCATCCCCGCCCGATTGCAGTGTGACGGAACCGGTAAGAGCGATGGGCGTGTCAATTGTCGGGGCAGCCTCGCAGAAGATCTGCATCAGCGTGTTCATGACGAGCGCGACGCGCCCATCGCAGATAGAGTAGTAGACCTGGCGCGATTGGCGGCGGGTCTCGACCAGACCCGCCTGGCGAAGGTCGGCAAGTTGTTGCGAAAGCGCCGGCTGCTTGAAACCCAGCTCCTCCTGGATTTCACCGACGGAGCGCTCTCTTTGCGCGATGAAGCAAAGGAGCATCAGCCGACTCGGCGTGCTAAACAGCCGCATGAAATCGGCAGCCTCAACCGCCTTGTCCTGCATTTCTTCAAAAGACAGAGCGCTACTCATCCGCGCCGTTCCCGATAGTACCAGGATTGGCCTTCGTAAGGTTTACAGGCGTCCTCCATTGAAGCGGCAGCCGGCTCAAGCAGCGCATCCCCATGTGTCCACCCTTCCGGAGCGAGAGCCCCTTCCCTTTCCGACGTCTGCAACGCCTCGACAAGACGCAACAGTTCGCCAACCGATCTGCCGACGTTCATCGGATACCAAACGATTGCGCGAATGACACCTTTCGGATCGATCACGTAGGTCGCGCGCACCGTCGCGCTACTGTCGGCAGAATTGTCCAGCATCCCGTAGGCTTTGGCGATCACCATCGCCGAATCTTCGATCAGGGGGAACGCCACCTTGACGCCGAAGCTCCGTTCAATGTCACGCAGCCAGGCGACGTGCGCATAAAGGCTGTCGACCGACAGACCAAGCAGATCGCAGTTCAGTTTAGAAAAGCTCTCATGGGCGCGAGCGAGCGCGATGAACTCGCTGGTGCATACCGAGGTGAAGTCAGCCGGGTGAGAGAAGAACAAGAGCCATCGTCCTCGATAGCTCGAGAGGGACACTTCCCCGGCAGTCGAGCGGGCGGCAAAACCAGGTGCCTTGTCATTGATCCGCAAGGCCGCTGGCGCGGCCGCCAAATTTTCAGTCATCGCGTCCCTTCCAAACTTTGTCCGCCGGCAAACATAGCAAAGCCGCCAGACATCAAAATACACACTTGCACATTTAATGTAAATATGTATTTTAGCGATATCAAACGGAGAAGATTATGCCTAGTTTGGCTATCGACACCCACCTTTCACACGCTTCCGGGATAGTCCGACAAGCTCTTCAGGATCATTCCAAGCGGCCTGCCGTTCGATCGTTCTTCGACCCAGCGACCTTTACGGTCAGCCATGTCGTCCGCGATCCGAACTCGAAGGCCTGTGCCATCATCGACAGTGTGCTCGACTATGATCCGGCATCCGGGCGAACGACGCACTCATCTGCTCGCGCCCTTATCGACTACGTAAGATCACAAAGTCTGGAAGTTCACTGGCTTCTCGAGACACATGCCCATGCCGACCACTTGTCGGCGGCGCCGCTCCTGCAAGCTGAACTCGGCGGCCAGCTCGCCATCGGCCGCGAGATCGTTCGCGTCCAGGAGGTCTTCGGCAAAATCTTCAATGCCGGCACGGAATTTCAAAGAGACGGCAGCCAGTTCGACCAGCTTTTCCAGGACGGCGACCGCTTCAAGATTGGCAAGCTGGATGCGACGGTTCTTCACGTTCCCGGCCACACACCCGCCTGTCTGGCCTACGTCATCGGTGACGCCGTCTTTCCCGGCGACACTCTGTTCATGCCCGACTACGGAACCGCGCGCTGCGACTTTCCCGGCGGCGACGCACGTGTGCTCTATCGCTCCATCAAGCGCCTGACCCAGCTTCCCGACGAGGCGCGCATGTTCATCTGCCACGATTACAAGGCATCGGATCGCGACGACTACGCCTGGGAGACGACCATCGGCGCCGAACGCGCAGGCAACATCCACGTGCATGAGGGAGTGACCGAAGACGAGTTCGTCAAGATGCGCAACGATCGCGATGCCACTCTGGCCATGCCGAAGCTGATCCTCCCCTCGGTGCAGGTGAACATGCGTGGGGGCAAGCTGCCGCCGGCCGAGGACAATGGCATTCACTATCTGAAGATTCCCATCAACGCACTGTAGGCACACATGGCTCACTTGAACTACATCTGGCCGCTTTCCGGCGGCCTTCTGATCGGCCTGTCAGCAGCATTTTACCTGCTACTCGACGGCCGCATCGCAGGCATATCCGGCTTGACCGCCTCTGCCTTCGGCTGGACGGGTGCGGGCGTCAGTCCTCTGGGCATCGGCTTCATTGGCGGGATCGTCGGCGGCGCCGCCATCGCATTCACATATATTCGGCATGCCGAGTTGACGATCGTATCGTCGCCGATGCTTCTGATTGCCGGCGGCTTGCTCGTCGGCTTCGGCACACGATTGGGCTCGGGCTGTACCAGCGGTCACGGCGTCTGCGGTCTGGCAAGATTGTCGCCGCGTTCGCTCGTTGCCACGGCGACTTTCATGGCTGTTGCGGCAGCGACTGTCTACCTGATGCGCCATCTGATCGGAGGGCTGTGATGACCAACCGTATCCTTGCTTCGATCTTCTGCGGCATTCTCTTCGGCATTGGCTTGGTCGTATCGGACATGATCAACCCGGCTCGCGTGCTCGCCTTCCTCGACGTCGCCGGAGACTGGGATCCGTCCCTCGCCTTCGTCATGGGCGGCGCATTGATCCCGTCGTCGTTAGCCTATGCGATCAAGCAATATCGCTCACGCCCTGTCTTCGATACGGAATTTCATGTTCCGACCAGCCGCTCCATAGACGCCAGGCTCGTTTCCGGCGCAGTTCTCTTCGGCTTGGGATGGGGCCTGGTCGGTCTCTGCCCCGGCCCAGCGATCGCATCACTCGTCATCGGCCGTTGGGAGACCGTTCTGTTCGCTGTGGCCATGATTGCCGGCATGTTCGCCTACCGCAAAGCCCAATCCGGGCAAAGCGCGCCGCTTCGCCTTAATTGAGCATGAGGAGGCCGCGCGGCGGCCCGAAACCATCGCCATGTACCTCGATCCAATGCAATATATACTTGGGGCCGTTTCCGGCGGACTTGTAGGCTTCACGCTTGGGATGTTCGGCGGGGGCGGCTCGATCCTTGCCGTTCCCCTCATGGTCTACTTCGTCGGCGTTCCGAGCGCTCACCTGGCAATCGGGACGAGCGCCTTTGCAGTGGCCGCAAATGCGTTCGCAAACCTCCTCGGGCATGCGAAGCTCGGCAATGTCAAATGGCGATGCGCGGCCCTCTACAGTGTCGCGGGCATCGCAGGCGCCTTCGTCGGATCGACGGTGGGCAAGATGATCGACGGACAGAAGCTGCTTGTATTCTTCGCATTTCTCATGCTCGTCGTCGGCTTCCTGATGCTGCGCAAGCGCACGGACGAAGGCGACGAGCAAGCGCAATGCTCACGAGACAACATTCACAAGGTCGTCGGATTTGGCGGACTGACCGGTGTGTTTTCCGGCTTCTTCGGTATTGGTGGTGGCTTCCTGATCGTTCCGGGCCTGATCGCTTCGACCGGGATGCCGATCCTTTTGGCGATCGGATCATCACTCGTCGCCGTCACGGCATTCGGATTGACGACTGCGCTCAACTATGCGCTGTCCGGTTATGTAGACTGGTTGCTCGCAGCCGTCTTCATCGCCGGCGGCGTGATCGGAGGATTGGTTGGCGCCAATCTCGCCCGCCATCTTTCGCCGCGCAAAGGGCTTTTGAACAGCCTATTTGCCATCCTGATCTTCGTTGTTGCCGCCTACATGCTTTATCGAAGCCTCAGTTATACGTTGGTGGCCTGAGATCGGCGACGAGATCGAACCTGGCCTGGCGGTCGAATTTTCAAGCTCGCCGCCCTGGCATTGCCGTTCGCGGGCTGGCGACCGCATCGCCCGCACTGGCGCAAAGGCCAATACGGTATTGGGTAGATCATCAGCATCGGACAGCAAACCGACAGCTTCGCAGCCTTATCGATGTCGCTGTCGCCCGCAACGGGTGCTAACAGAGGATATTGTTCATGACGCTGAAACTTATCGCCGCGATCGCTATTGTCTCCGCAACGCCCGCCCTGGCGCTCGCAAGCCCGAGCTGCACCGGTGAACCGAAGTCCAAATGGATGAGCGAAGAAGCCATGAAGGCGAAGATCGACGCCATGGGCTACAAGGTCAAGACGTTCGAGGTGACGGGCAATTGCTACGAAATCTACGGCAAGGACAAAGACGGCGCTCGCGCCGAGGTCTATTTCAACCCCGTTTCTGGCGCCGTTGTCCAGAAGGGAGATTGAGATGACGATGGTCTCATCGCAAAAGGAGGGCTTAGCGCCCTCCACCACTGCCCTGCGCACGATCAAGGTGTGGGATCCTGTCGTCCGGTTGTTTCACTGGACGGTGGTTATGGCATGCATGCTCAATCTCTTCGTGCTTGAGGAGGGAAAGTATTGGCACCGCGTCACAGGATACGTCGTTGTCACCGCCATCGCCGTCCGTATTGTCTGGGGATTCATCGGCACGAAACACTCCCGCTTCGATGATTTCCTGCCAACGCCTTCGAAGGTAATGGACCACATCCAGGATATCCTTGATCGCAACGAAAAGCGCTACATCGGCCACAACCCTTTGGCTTCGGTCATGATGCTCAGCCTAATGGCATTGCTGGCGGCAACGGCGCTGACGGGCTGGATGACGACGCTTGACGCCTTCTGGGGAGAAAAGTGGCTGGAAGAATTGCATGGCGCAATCGCCAACAGCATCATGGTCCTCGCTTCCATCCATGCCGGTGCCGCCGTCGTCGAAAGTTGGAGGCACAGGGAAAATCTGGTCTGGTCGATGGTTACTGGTCGGAAGAAAGCATGAGAATTCTGCTGATCGAGGACAGCTCGCGGCTTCGCGACCTGCTTTGCGAAGCCGTCAGGAGCGCCGGTTGGAAAATCGACGCCTTCGCGACCGCGCAGGAAGGACGTCTCGCGCTTAAGGGCGCAGACTACGATCTTCTCCTTCTTGATCTCGGCCTGCCCGATGAGGACGGGATCGATGTCCTAAAATCACTGCGAAGTGCAAAGGTTCAGACGCCCGTTCTCGTGCTGACGGCGCGCGGTGCGATCGATGAGCGTATCGTTGGTCTGGATGCAGGCGCAGATGACTACCTTGCCAAGCCCTTCCACAATGGCGAACTCATCGCGCGCATTCGAGCGCTGATGCGACGGGCTCCCCTCACCATGATGCCGACATTGGAGTTCGCCGACCTCCAACTTAATATCGCTTCGCGACGTGTGACGTGCGCCGGCGCCGAAATCGCGCTCGCCCCTTCGGAAAAGGACCTGCTCGAACTTCTGATGCGCAATGGCGGCAAGGTGGTCTCCAAGGTCAGGATTGAACATGCATTTTCGGAATTCGGCGACGAAAGAAGCAGCAATGCTGTCGAGCTGGCGATCTCGAGGTTACGCAAGAAGCTTGAAGGGCATCCGACCGGCTCTTCGATCGAAACCGTCCGAGGCGTCGGCTACATGATGCGAGAGGAGAGCGCGTGAGCCGCTCACATCCTACCCTCGGGAAAATCCTGACCAGACGGATTGCGTTTTTTGCGGTGCTCGCAATGGTCCTGCAACTCTTCGTGATTTTCTCCGACTACTACTGGAATGTCGGCGAGCTATCGCGTCTGTTTGTCGAGCAGGAAACCGAGCGTCTGGCCTCTGGCATAACCGTGGATGGGAAAGGCGTCCGATACCAGCTTCCTGACAGTGTCAAGGAGCGTTATCAGCAGAAAGCGTCGGGCTACGTTGCGAGAATACGCGATGCGACTGGTGCACTTGTGTTTGAGTCCTGCGACGACGCCTGCGAAAGCCGGTTTCTCCCAGCCGATGTCAATCCGCCGGATTTTTGGCTGAGATCGCTGAAGCCCGGAAAACCGTTGACCCTGGTCGGCGGCCGCGCGTTCGCGGTTGGAAATCGACGGTTCGTCGTCGACGTCGCAACAATCGACGATCCCCAAAATGTCGTTTCCTCAGTCTTCTGGAAGGAAGTCATCGAGCATATGCTGGTGCCAATGAGCATCCTGCTTGTCCTGGTTCTCGGTGCGACCCTGCTCTCGGTGCGACAGGCACTGAAGCCGGTGCGTGCCGCAGCTGACGCGGCTGACAACATCGATCCGATGGACGCACGTTCGCACCTGAATTTCGACGAGATGCCGCGCGAGGTTGCCCATCTGGCCATTGCAATAAATCGCGCTTTCGAGCGCGTCGGTGAGCTGATGACGTCACAGAAGGTTCTTACATCAGGCATAGCTCACGAAATCCGCACGCCACTTGCGGCAATAAAGCTTGAGCTCGGAAACATCGACCATCCACGGGCGCGAAAGGCCGAAGCCGATCTGGATGACCTCGTACGATTCGTCGCCGAGCTGACGGCTCTGGCCCGACTTGACAGCTTCGACCATGGGATCTTCGAGGCCGTCGACCTCGTC
This sequence comes from Rhizobium sp. R693, assembly GCF_002211315.1. Lineage (NCBI taxonomy): Bacteria > Pseudomonadati > Pseudomonadota > Alphaproteobacteria > Hyphomicrobiales > Rhizobiaceae > Rhizobium > Rhizobium sp. R693. The sequence continues at coordinate 46,942 of NZ_LOKY01000001.1, forward strand.
GCACTTTCGTCCTCAGTCGTCGAACAACTTGCGCCATGGGTCTATGAGAACAACCATTCTCTGGAGTTCTGCCCCCAAGTCGAAACCGCCTTTATTCAGGGAGCACCGACGCTACTGAAGGATGCCCTGCGCAATCTTGTCGAAAATGCCGTGCGTCATACGCCGTCTGGCACTGGTATCGTCGTATATGCAGGCAGCAATATGGTTCGTGTCGAGGATCGCCATCCAGGTGGTCTGCGGGGGCGAGCCAGCGCGTCCTCTTGCAGTGACAGTCTGGGCATCGGTTTGAAGATCGTCAGACGGATAGCAGAACTGCACCGGGGCTCGCTTCGCCAATCCACTTCCAGGCTGGGGCACGTCTTCGAGATAATTTTCGCCGATCAGCACCCAAAACCCGTGTCCCTCCACCGCTAGATCGCAATCCATACATTCACATTGCAATTTAGATTTTATCGCCAAATGATTGCTCTGACGGGACTTTTTCCACGAGGAAATGTGGTGTCGCGTCTGTTCTGTGTTGTGGCGAGTTTGACGGTCGCGGGCTTTCTCCGGTGTGCGCCCTGAAATGGTGACCATCCGCCGGAACCAAGATGGTAACTCCTGCTCTGTCAGAGCGGCCCGCCCGCCTCTTGTAGAGCCGCCAGTCTTGCGCAATTTCCGGCAAATTTGCGCTTAATCAATGCGCTCAAACTCCTTCTCCACAATCTGGTCCTGCACACGCTGGTGACAAAGGAGGCGAGGCATGGCTGGCAGCAATTTCCTTGATGGCTTGAGGAGCATGGCATTTGTCATTGGCGCACTCGGGCTCGCCATCGGGTCCCTCGAGGCGGCCGACGCAGGACAATCGGTAACCCCGTCGCTGGCACCGATGCTCAGCCGTGTCATCCCAACGGTCGTCAGCATATCCGTGCGCGGAAAATCGAGCGACGAGCAGGACGACACCCTCTACCTGACGCCCGGCGCGCAAAACAAATTGTCCCCGAGCGATACGGTTGCAGGTCAGATCTCGGAGACGGCAGGAACCGGGGTCATAACGGATGCGCGCAATGGCTACATCCTCACGAACAATCACGTGATCGAGGGCGCAACGTCCATCAAAGTGACGATTGCCAGTGGTGAAAGTTATGACGCGATCGCTGTCGGCGCCGACGCCCAGACCGATCTGGCTGTCATAAGAATCAGGGCGGTCGGACTGAGCCAGGCAGTGCTGGGAGATTCCGCTTCGTTGAAAGTCGGCGACTATGTGGTCGCTATCGGTACTCCATACGGCCTGGGGAAGTCGGCGACGTTCGGCATCGTCAGCGCGCTCGACAGATCGGGGCTGGGGTTGGTGTCCGAGGAGGGCTTCATCCAGACCGATGCATCCTTGAACCCTGGCAATTCCGGAGGCGCCCTCGTCAACCTTGAGGGCAAGGTGGTGGGCATCAACACCGCGATCCTTGGACCATCGGGAGCAAACATAGGGATCGGATTTGCAGTCCCGATCAATACGGCAAGCGCGATCATGCGGCAGCTCGTTGCGCAGGGGGAGATCCGGCGCGGCCAGCTTGGAGTGCAGGTTCAAGACAACAGTGCAGATTTTGCAAAGGCCCTTGGAGTGAGCACCTCGACGGGAGCCTTGGTAAACGAAGTGCGCCCTCAATCCCCCGCTGCCAAGGCCGGCATCGTTGTTGGTGACGTCATCGCTGCGCTCGACGAAGTTCCAATCTCGGGATCAACCCAGCTACGGGCGCGCATATCGGCTCTTGCGCCAGAAACGGTCGTCGAGCTCACGCTTCTGCGACGTAGCGGCAATGTCGAGGTTGAAGCGACGCTCGCCGCCGCCGCCGCGGCAGAGCCTCCGGTCGAAACTGTCGACTATGTCGAAGGAAAGGGGTTGCTCGATCTGGTAACGCTGCAAACCCTTGATGCCGCATCCGAGGCGTTCGGAAAGGTCCAAGGTGCCGTGATATCCTCGATTTCAGACAATAGCCCGGCTGCCGCTGCCGGCTTGCAGCCCGGCGACATCGTCACCAGCGTTAATCAGACGAACGCAACGACACCCGAGATGGTGGTCGAGCTATCGAAGGCTTCGACAGACCTTCTGCTTCTCGGCATCTTCAGGGACGGTCACAGAAGCTTCTTCGTCGTCAAGCGATAAACCATCGGACGGATTTGATGTCGGATGCCAAATCACCCTTGGAGACTGGCGACACCAAAGGGAGCATCCCTTGTCTCGGCACCGTCCGGACCTGTCACCGGTGGCCGACGACGATCGAGACGGGTCGCCGCCTGCCCGCAGGCGCAAGCATCAAGATTTCTGGCGACCGCGAGCAAAGGAGGCAAGTTTGATCCAGTGCAATGCAGGCCGTCCGGCCAAACCATAGATTGGGTCTGTCAAGTCAAGAGGCAGGTCATGCGATCCCGCATTTTTGCCTGCCTTTGTGAAGGAGGACGACGAAAATGAATAAAATACGGATTCGCGCGAAGGACTGGATCCTTGTTTGCGATGGGTCAAAGGCGCTCCTTTTATGCAACGATGGAGACGCGCAAAACTTGAACCTCGTCGAAATCCGCACGACGAGCAACGAGGGCGCACCGACGCGCGACCTGGGAGACGATCGGCCAGGTCGCGTCTACGGAACGGCCGGCGGCGCGCGGAGCGCTGTCGAGACGCCGGACCTGCACGAGCGCGATGAACAGAATTTCCTCCTCGGCGTGGCGAGGGAAGTGGAGAAAGACATTGCCCGGGGCGCCCTGCAGCGGTTGCTACTGGTTGCCCCTCCTCGCGCGCTGGGCATTCTGCGAGCAAGCCTTACGTCCGCCCCCAAGAATGTAATTGTCGGAGAAATCGCCAAAGACTTCACGAAGATGCCTGTCCATGAAATCGAAACGCGGTTGGAGGCTTACAATCATTGAGGCTGCCGCGACCCTGGTTGATCCGGCCAAAGGGGGTATCGCAATGTTTGTCGCGGCTTGCCTTCTAGTGATGATAGTACTCTTGCATACCCTCGAGGCTGTCATCATCGTCCGTTTCGTCTTCGCCGGCCCGCTGCACAAGTGCCGACTTCTTCAGCACCAGAATTTCATGCCTGCGGCCGGCCGATAAAATACCCTGCCCCGCCAGCTTCGTAACCGTGCGCGAGACTGTCTCGATCGTCAGGCCCAGATAGTCGGCGATATCAAGCCTGGTCATGGGCAGATTGACCACGTTTGCTTCACCACCTTGAGCCATGCTTTTCTGCAACCGGGCCAAGAGGAAACTGCACAAACGTTCTTCGGCGCTCTTGCATGACAACAGCACCATCTGATCTTGCGCTGCTGCCACCTCGTCGCAAAGTTGGGAGAGTAGTACGGGTCGCAAATCCGGGCGGGCGAGAAGTTGCTTCTCGAATGCCACCTTAGTCTGCCGCTGGAACGCGACATCGTCCAATACTTCGGCACTATAGAGATAGCGATTCTTGAAGGAGACCCCGACGATGTCGCCCTTCGCAAGAAAACCCGTAATTACGCGACGTCCGTCGTGAAGCTGCCGACAGATTCGCAGGTTGCCCTCGCGGATGGCAAAAACATGGAGGGCAGGGTCGCCTTCAAAAAATACGATCTGTCCCGCCGTCGCGCGCTCTAACGGACTATGGTCGAAAAGCGCGCCGAGGCCGCGTTGCTCGCCTACCGGGTTGGCTTCTGCATACAGGGGTCGGACATTGAGACTGTTCGCGAACATGATATGCTCCCTGCAATCATGAAGTTTGCAGTAGACGATCGCAATGTCACATCCCGATGCCACTTCCGTGCCAATTGGTCTCAGTTTGTGACTGTCTGTGACAGACCCGCCGCGGCATGCCGCGGATTGCAACGCTGCAGCTGCTGTCGACGAGGCGATGGCGACTTGGCAGAGACCGACACAAAGCCTGTCGCAAGGGCTTCTTGCCTATCGTCGTGACCCAAAGTTCATGCCACCCTTGCCCAGACGCGCGGCAAGGGCCGACGTCCGAAGGCCCTCAAGTGCTCGCCAGAGGTGACCTGCCGATCTATCGACCGCGGCCGGGAGAAGCTCAACGGCGATAAGCGTCGCGATCTTCGAAGGACATACGAGAAGCGATTGAGGATCGGCGCCAATACCCGTGGAGCATTGGTACGCCGCGATCGTTCATCCAGTCATCGCCAACACCATCGATGCCACGTGCAAAATACCCATCACCTGGGGCTCAGCGGCCAGAGTATGCGAACATAGAAAAGCCGCGGCCCAGGACCAGACAAAGCTCGCGCTAGCGCTAGCGCGCTTCAGGTCAAAAATTCGCAGTCTGAGGGGCCGACTGCCGGCATCAACTGGCAATCGATTCCAGCCTCGCCGAAATGCGCAGCCAGCCGTATGCGGCCCCTTTTTATGATGTTCGGGTCCGAAACCGGACAAGAGCGCAAATGCATTGATTAGCATCAAAGATGTCTGGGCCAACTCTCTGTAAAGTTTTCAGGGAGTTCAAGCGGTCCTCGGCGCCCAGCAAGGTGCCGATGGATAGCTGGTTTCACGAAGTATTGCCTCGCTCGACGAGCCAAGCGGAGGAAAGCGCGACCCATGACCCGAACAGGCATTTTATCAGGGGCGCTCGCCGTTGCTCTCGTTTTGGCGTTCTTTGATGAGGGCGTTACGGCCGATCTTGAGCGCGGACGCGGCATCGCTCTACGCTGGTGTGGTGAATGCCACGTCGTTGCTCCCGGACAGGTTCGTGGCTCGGATTCCGTGCCAACTTTCGCTCAGATTGGCGGATCCGAGCACTTCAACGAGACGCGATTGTCGGACTTCTTGACATCTCCCCAGCACTCACGAATGCCCAACCTCTCACTGACACGCTCAGAGATTGCTGATCTCGTGGCCTACATCAAGGCGCAGCACCATTAGCAAAGCACCTCGCCTTCATCCTGTTTAGCTGACGCGTAAAAGGTCGTGCTTCTCACGTCGTATCGATTTGCCTCACGCAGGATCGAGATCGCTGACAACCGCTTTCAGGCCGCCACTTTCGACGAGGCTGGTTGCGTTCACCAAGAGCGCGGTGCGAGGCGATCAGAAGCCGTCGCCGCATATGCCTTCGGTGATCTCGCTTGCGATGGCTCCGGTAGCTCGTGGGTGGCGTATGCGTATCGGCGGTTTCATGGCGGTCGCTTCGCGCAGCGGAGAGGCTCGCGGCAGGTTTGCTCCCTGATGAAGGGAACTTGATGTCGTTCTCAATGATCGCGAAAGAATTCGCGTCCGGCTGCCTCGTCAATGCGATAGGAAAAGGGGGACATTGCAATTCTTCAGCATGAAGCGCGTAACGCCGCCGAAAAGCCGCTGCTGGAGCCGTGGATGGTTGTAGGCACCCATGACGATCATGTCGGCAGCGACGTCTTTCGCATGTTGCAGCAGGGCCTCGTCCACACGCCGCCCGCCGCTTGCCAGCTGGTCGACGTCCACTTTCACGCCATGCCGAGTGAGAAACATCGCAATATCGGCGCCCGGCTCTTCGCCGTTCTTATAGCTCCTGGCGACAGGATCTACGAGCGTCACGTGCACCGCGTCGCAGCCTTTGAGAAATTCCAGGGATTGGCGGGTGGCACGCGCCGCCTCGCCGCTGGAATCCCAAGCGAGAAGTATGGACTTCGGAAATGACGCGACCGCCTGCATGCGGGGGTTGACGAGGATTGGTGTCGGAGATTGGAACAGGGCCCCGTCGATGATCCTACGTTGGAGATCCTCATCGCCGGCAGCTTGGGCTCCGACCAGAACGAGGTCGGCGTAGAAGGCATGCTGCGCAATGTCATCGTCTGCCCACGCGAATTCCGTGTAGACTTCCTCTATGTCGAAGGACAGTTCTGTGCTTTCCAGTATCTTCTGAATGGCGTCCGCTTCTTCGGCGAGACGATCGATCTGGCTCTGCTGCTCGTCGAGCCAGGTGATCGTCACGGGGTAGACGGAGACTGGCGGAACGGAACACATACAGATTACCATCGCGGTCATGTGCGCTCCCTGCGCTTCGCAGAACTCAATGGCAGACTTGATGTCCTGGTCCCAGCGGTCGACGCTGAAGACACACATGACGGTCTTGATGCTCATGGCACTAACCTCCCGGTCATATGGGACAAGGCTATCGCGTTCTGAAAGGGTTACCTTGATATGCGTCAAAGTGTTGTTGCTCGTTGTTCATCAGCCTGGATGAACAAGCGCGATAAAAGCCGACAATGACTTGCATTGATCGTGATCATTCGGGCTATGTCGCCCATCCGGCCGCCTTCAAAGCAATGACCTCGCCACGTCAATCCGCGCCATTGACCAACTTAGGCCGCGCGCTCGTTGGGTGGCCAATTCACCAAACAATGGTCGCGGCGCGCTTAATTTCCGCGCCTGAAGGATCATCACAATAGAACGGCAAGGGCGGCCTGCACACGATCCATGTCATATTGAGATTACTCACACCGGCTTCGACTCGGATCGATCTGTGCCGGATGGGACAGGAGGATCTCCAGACGGCATAACCTGCTGAAGGACATAGGGCTCGTCTCGCACTGGGCGATGGTGCAGCAAAGTCGCCCGGTCTTAACCCGCTGCTTCACGAATATACCCGAGCCATTTTGACCCAGCGCAATGAACAAAGTTCTCATTGGATGAAGGATGCCTGGCGAAATAGGAAAGGAGCCGGCAATGCTAAAGATCTCTGTGATATGCCTTGCGATCGCGGCGACGGTTCTTGTTGATTATACCGTCGTGGCAAAGACGCGTGGACAAAGCCAGGTCGTCAGTGCCCAATCGCAAAAGAAACCACCCAAACTTGGATATCGGGATCTATTCATTCCGCCGACTAAGGGAAACGGGTTCTGACATCTCATTTTCTTCACAGCGTGCTCACCGCCCTGATGTCCGTTGTCACGCAACGCCTCCATATGCTCCTGGCGGGTCTGCCGCCGGGCGGCATGGGTGAGGAGCGCATCAGCCGAGACGCCGAGTTGAGCCCCGATGAACCACAGAACCTCATGCGGGATCACTTCGCCCGGAGCCGGCGCGCGCCCCGGATATCGCAATGCGAAAAGCTGCAGGGCGCACCCCAACCTGTTTTCCGGCCCGCGGCGATGTAAGCCGGATCATCGTCGCCCACTGTGTAACGCCGAAATAGTGACAATTCATCGGTCGGCATATCAAACAGCGCTGAGCGCTGTCGCTCGGTGAGAACATGTCGTCTTGGCATCCCGATTGTCGCTAGTCGCAGAAGGCCGCAGCTACCGCTGGATCGCTCACGATCTCGGCATCAGCAAGAATACAGTGACCAGCATCGTCCAGCGCTATCGCTTTGAAGACTCTAAACTTTGCAATCCAGCATCCACTGAACCCCGTACCTATCCGTGAGCTTGCCATAGTAGCTCCCCCAAGGCTGCATCGCGAGCGGTGTCGTCACCTTACCGCCAGCCGCCAGCTTCGCAAACAGGTCGTTAGTCCGACCGCGATCGTCCATGATGAGAATATGAGCCGAGCCTCTCATCGGCTCGGCGTCGTGATTGTCCGAGGCGAAGAACAAAATTCCTGGGCCCTCGAAACGGGCATGCATCACCTTACCCTTCATCCCCTCGCTGGCAAGTGGAATGCCGTGATCTCCGTGGCGCATCAACATGGTTACCCCACCAAGACCGCATTCCGCATAGAAGGCGAGCGCAGCATCACACTGCGTGGTGAAGAAGAGATAGTTGGCCAGTTGCATAGTTCAAATTCCTACTGCTGCCGGGCCTTCTGGCCCGGCTTTTCTTCTGAATGTCCAATGTGGTTACGTAGCCGACCCAGTGATGGCGCGTATAAGGTCATCGTTGTCATAGCTGCGGCCAGCAATCCCCCAAGCTCCGTCAGGTGCATAGGTAATGTTCGACCAAATATGTTCGCGTCGGAGCCGCCCGCCTGCGGCTCGTTCGACCACATCGGTTGCTTTCTCGATAAAGGCTCGCTTAGCTTCCGGCGCCGCCAGTGCGATCTCTGGCAGTTTCAGTTCGACGAACGCTGCTTCTGCTGGTTTCCCGGCCACAAGCACGTGCTCTTTAGGAAGGACGTTTATCGAGCCGACCACATTCGAAGTCATGAACACATTTCCGTTGAGGCCGGAGACCTCAAGAACGGCCTCTGTCAGCCCTGCAAAGGCCTCCGCCTGCGCGGCAGGCGACAGCAGGCCTTCCGGTATGGTCAGTGTGATGGGCATGGTCTCTCCTTGTTTTAGAGATGTCCGGGTGCGATATATACCGGACGCTCTCTATTGATAGAGAGTGAAAACTCTCTAATCAAGATAAAAAGAGTGCCTGCTCTTTATGAGGTCTAAATGCGCTACACCGCTGAACATAAGAAGCGTACCCAGGCGAAAGTCATCGCAGCTGCTGGGCAGATGTTTCGTAAGGAAGGATATGGTGGCGCGGGCATCGACGCGCTGACAAAGGCAGCAGGAGTGACGAACGGTGCCTTCTACGGGCACTTTCGATCCAAGAGCGAAGCCTTCCGCATTGCCGTCCTTACTGGGCTGGAAGAATTGCGGCTGGGAATATCGGCCCTTAGGGCCGAACACCAACAGCGCTGGCTGAAAAACTTCGTCACCTATTATTTGGGGTACAAGCGGACATGCGATCTCGGTGAAAGCTGCGCGTTGCCAAGCTTGTCGGCCGACGTCATGCGCACCGGCAACGAAACCCGAGATGCCTATACCGAAGAATTGCAGCGCCTCATCACGGAAATCGCTGCTGGCCTCCCAGAGGGTGCGCCAGGTGATCGTGAAGATACTTCGCGAGAAGATCGGGCCATTCTATTGCTCGCCCTGCTTACCGGTGGTGTCACTCTCGCTCGGGCTGTATCGGATCCTGCGCTATCGGAGAAGATTGCCGGGCTTGTGACGACGGAAGCGCTACGCCTGGGGAGACCGGAAGCGTAAGGCAAGCAAGCCTATCAATTGGCGATTCGCCAAGCGGCCGTCCGGGTCAAGAGCTTAACGTGTCCTTTCGCCCCCAGCCGGAACAGACCCTCACACAGCGTTCGGCCAGTTCGACACACAACTCGTCCAACGTTACGTCACCATTCCCGGCAATACGCGTGGCAATCCAATCGCTGTGCGCAATCAATTCGCCGCCGCCTGGTGGATGACCCTGCTTGCCCCGCGCGACCGAGCGCTTCAATCGGTGCAGGATCATCATATTGTTGACGAACCGAGGCGAAACCCGGAAATGCCGGGATGCTTCGCGATGACTATTGCCTTCCTCTACGAACGCAACCACTCGCTCACGCAACTCTATTGGATGCGGCTTGTCCATGGTCGCCTCCCCCTTCCATGGCCAAGTGAATCGTCAAAACGGAATCCTGAATCACGTAAGCTGCGACACGCTTTAGTAGATCCGCCTTGAGATTTGGGGGAGCGTTTCCGATGGAGCAGAGCAGCCATTGACGGCGCCTGCCACCAATCTCTTCATCTCTTCAATGCCTTGGGGTCCATCAGAGACAACCGTTGGGTGGCTGGACCTACGGAAGGCCTTTATGCTTATGGGCGACGAAGGACATCGTTGCCTGCACATTTAGCCAATCTGCATCGCGGCTCGGCCGGAGACGTCGTTCATATAAATGCCGTAAAAGATATGTGTGTAGGCGTGCGCTGGCGGAACCTCGTCGGGCTTCAGCGAGCCGATCTCCCACCAATCGATGTGTTTCTGCAGCAAAGACCAAGCGTGAAGACGTTCTTCGTGCCAGACTTCGTCGTCGGGAAACTCCTGGAAACTGCCAGTGAGCACGACGCTTCTCCAGCTGCCCTTCGATGGCCATTCCTCGACCTGAAGGCATACCTTCGGATTGTGTCGCATCCACTCGACTTTGCGTCCAGGCATGGCGAAGCTGTAGGCCACTCTTGACTGAAACGCGAAGTAGATCGGAACGACGTAAGGTTGCCCGTCGTTGCTGCAAGCGAGATGGCCGTAGTGCCCTCCTTTCAGCATTTCCAGGCATTCCGCATGCGTCATGTTTTTCAATGCCATTGACATTTCAATCGCTCCCTTCCTCAAAGGCGATCCTCGATCGATCGTTGCAGACGAAAATCCGACCGGGTGACATCGCTGTTTGCACGATACAAGAGCACGCTGAACACGGTCGCGATCATCACCATGAGAACGAGCAGCAACGCATGGCCAAGAACCAACCAGCGCAACCATTTGTAACCGTCTTGGGCGTGCATGTTGGCAATCCTACTTGTTTAGCCAGGCCGGATTCAGCCTTGTCAATTCTGTTCGCGCCATCCAGGATCAACCGTTGACCGCAAGATTGTTGGTGACACTGACAACCCCAGGAATCGACCATGCCGCCGCTCCGCAGCATTGCGTTCCCGCCAACCGGTGACGCCACCCGACATGGCCTGACAGGGTGACAACGCCCTCCTCCACCGCGACGCCGATATTGGCTGCATCGACGCTCGGTTCACACCCGAGTTCATCGATAATGCTTTGGCGCAGTGCGAGATCGTTCATGACGTTCCTCCATTGACCAAAGCTCATCGAGGGAAGAACTTGCGTTCATAATCCGTCCCTTTTGGCTGACCTACATTGCGCTTGATCAATTGAGACGAAATTGTGCGACAGCTGGTGCCGCGGGCGCCGTGTTGAGCCAGGTCAAAGTTCACGTTTCCGTTCGTCGTCAAAATCGATCTTCGTCGAAGCATGGAAGGAGGCATTCCCCTGACAGACGTTACGCTAAGACAGTATGTACTGGAGCGTACTGGAGCCGAGCATCGATGCGGCCCATATAGGTGTCACGGCAGAAGGTGGTGTGATCATATTGACCGCCACGTTGCCACCGACGCTGAAAAACCCATATGGCACGCATATCACCGCGCACAACGAGATCGCGAAGCGCCCCATCAGCGCGCTTGCATGGCGCACAACCGTACCAAGGGATGCGGTCACCGCCAGGGTGCAGAACGGCTGGGTAACGCTCGAAAGGTAAAGTCGGATGGCAGTACCAGAAAAGCGCGGCTGCGACCGCCGTTCGTGATCTGGCCGGCGTCGTCGGTATCTCCAACCTTATTGCCATTGCGCCTCGCCCAACCTCAAGCGGCGGATCGAAGAAGCGTTTCGGCGCGACGCAGAACTCGAGGCTCAATCCATTCGAGTAACTGTGCTTGACGGCAAGGTCACCCTTGATGGAACCGTCAAGCGCTGGTCTGAGCTCCAGGCTGCGGAACATGCCGCGTGGGTCCGCCGCTGGCGTGAAGTCCGTCGAGGATCATCTGCGTCTAAGCTAAAGCTCGAAAGGTTTAGAGGCGCGAAAGGTTTAGAGTTCGCGTCTCGAATACGTTAAGCTCAGCTCTGGCGCTTGATCGTATTTTGCAGCACATGGTGAAGCCGATGGATCAGGCGCCCTTCGGCGTAGTGATTGGGAAGTCTTACAGGAATCCAGAACCAGGTGATGAAACTGCCACTGAACCGCGCATGTTCAGCGGCCCCCGCCTGTCTGTGGCGACGGCCTCCAGCGCGCCGCATTTCTAGATCGAAACATCGAAGTTTTCTTTTGTCGCGTCGCACGGGTGAAGTATCTCATCAATCAGAATACTGATGGGCTTTCCTGCGTCAAACCGCTGCCATGCTATAACGCCTAGCTCGTGATCAAGCTGTCGCTCCAAGACCTCAATTCCGGCGTCCGACACGCCCTTTAATCGGTCGACTACACGCCGCCTAAGAAGTGCTGGATCAGCGTCAAGCCAGACGCCCTGAAAAAATCGTTCATCCCCGTTGCACGACTCTTCAATTGACTTGCGATTCCGCGGCTTGTCGAAGACGCCGTCGACGATCACGCAACCGCCCGCCTTCACGTGGAGGCGCGCACGCCAAGCCATCTCCCGGTAAACCTTAGCCGAGATTTCTGGTCGGTAAGCTGCCGCCGGCAGCTTTGTCTCGGAAGGAACACCGTGCATTGCCTTTCGGAGCCTGTCGCTCTCAATTATTCGGGCACCCGGTGGGGCGCCGACAAGCGGTGCCAGGGCTTCCGCAAGTGTCGTCTTGCCTGAGCCGCTAAGGCCCCCTATCGCCAACAGACGGGGCGGTTTCGCACGCAGCATCGAACCTGCGAGCCGGAAGTATGATCTTGCCTCTTTGATGAGATGGTCGCGCTGCTGCGGCTGCACATCCGTCGCATTGGTTGCAAGAACGTGGGCGCGAACTGCAGCGCGAAGGGCCAGGAAAAACGGCAGCGCCTCGAAGCCCTCCTCGTCGTCCATCTCATCAAGGTAGCGATTCATCAAGCTGTTCGCCAGCCCGAACTCTCTGCGATGCCATAGATCCATCAGCAAGAACGCAAGATCATAGAGTACGTCGCTCGTGGCTATCCGGTCATTGAATTCGATGCAGTCGAACAGACGTGGCTCGCCGTTCAGCAGGAAGATGTTCCTGAGGTGAAGATCGCCGTGACACCTTCGTATTTTTCCCTGCTGACCGCGTTGTTCAAGGAGATCGGCGAGACCCGCAAGAGACTGATAGAAGCTGGATGTGAGCCCTAGCACCTCCTCTCGAGAAAAGACATTGCTTGTTGCAAATCCAGCTTCGTTGATCTCCAGAACCGACGAGACGGCTCTTCTCCCTGAAACCGTGTCGTCAGGTTTTGCGCCACGATGATAGCGCGCGATTGCGTATGCCAATGAGTTGATCATTTGACGCGTCAAGCCGCCCGACCTGGCAACGTTGTCGAGCAACGCCGACTGGTCGAAACGACGCATTTCGACGAGCGCTTCGCGTAACGGGCCACTGCCGTCGATATTGTAATGGCCCGCTGCCTCTTCTGTGATCAATCTAACGCCAAGGTAGGTTTCCGGCGCGGTGACGCCGTTGAACTCGACCTCCTTGTGGCAAGCAGCCAACCGGGCCTCGATCGAAGAGAAATCCACATAAGGAAGTTTGACGGCACGCTTCATTTTATAAGCGCGGTCGCCTGACAGAAAAATGATCGATATATGCGTGCTTATGACTTCGACAGGAAGCTCATCCCTGCGCAAGGCTTCCTTCAAAAAGGCCACGATTGCGGATTGATCCTGGACGAGCATGGAGATCCTCCTTCTTCAGAGGAGAAATCCTGGTCGGCGTGCTCTCGTCCCGCATTGACCGGGGTCAATGCGAACCGTTTCTCAGTGCATTTGCGAGCGGGCCAAACTGCATGTGCCTGCCCCTCAGCACCCCGGTGGCCGTTCCCTCCGGTATGAACAATGTTTCTGAGCGCAGGATTGACGGACCGTTTGTGATCGGGCAGCCCGGCCTTGCAACCAGGCTTGTCCCCGCCCCGTTCCACGCGGCGAAATAAGTCGACGGCCTGTCTATCTGATCACATGACACCAATTTGATACTGGTCAAACAATCTCGGCCTAAAATGCGCCATCCTGAATGGCGCAAGACGGGTGGCTTTCGACAAGCCCGCCACGCGTTGGGAGGCTGTGATGCCATACAAGCAAGTCCTTTTCAGAACCGAAGCTCGCGGCAAGGTGTTGCAAGGAGCTACGAAGCTCGCGGACGCCATCCGCCTTACACTTGGACCGAAATCGAAGTCCGTCCTCATCGAAAAGAAATGGGGTACGCCGATCGTCTGCAACGACGGGGTTACGATCGCGAAGGAATTCAGCCTAAGGGATCCCGAGGAGAACCTCGGCGCCAGAATGTTGCGCACGGCGGCCGAGAAAACGGGCGAGGTCGTGGGAGACGGCACGAGCACATCAACAATTCTTGCGCATGCGATGTTGGCCGATGGTCATCGCAATGTCGTAGCAGGCGCCAATGCAATTGATCTTAAGCGCGGTCTTGACCGAGGCGCGGCCGCAGCAATCAAGGCCCTTGGCGAGCTCTCCCGCCCGGTGACGACGGACAGGGAAAAGGAGCAGGTGGCAGCGATCTCCGCCCACAACAATGAAATGATCGGCAAGCTCGTTGCCACTGCGATGGCAAAGGTCGGGAAGGACGGTGTAATTACCGTCGAGGAATCAAAAACGATGGAGACCCAGCTCGATGTTGTCGAGGGTATGCAATTCGACCGGGGCTATATCTCACCCTACTTCGCCACCGAAACCGAAAAGATGGAAACCGTCTTGGAAGATGTCCGGATTCTGATCTTCGATCGAAAGATCTCTGCCCTCAATGATCTCGTCGGCGTTCTGGAGGCGATCGCGAAATCAGGCAAGGCGCTTTTGGTGATCGCCGAGGAGATCGATGGGGAAGCCCTCGCCACCCTCATTGTAAACCAGATTCGTGGCACTTTGCATAACTGCGCCGTCAAGGCACCCGGCTTCGGTGATCGTCGAAAGGAGATGCTGCGAGACATCGCCATTCTGACGGGCGGTCAGCTCATCTCCCAGGATCTTGGTTTCAAGCTCGAGAATATCACGCTCGAGCATCTCGGAACTGCCTCGCGTGTGATTGTCGACAAGGATACGACGACGATTATTGGCGGCAGCGGCAAGCCGTCGGAAATAAAGGGACGCGCCGACCAGCTCCGTAGAGACATTGAAAAGAGCACCAGCGACTACGATCGTGAGAAGATGCAGGAGCGCTTGGCGAAGCTTTCCGGTGGGGTTGCCGTTATCCGGGTCGGCGCGCCGGCCGAAGCCGAGATGAGGGCAAAGAAAGAGGCCCTCGACGACGCAATAAACGCGACCAAGGCTGCCGTTCAGGAAGGGGTGGTCCCCGGGGGCGGATTAGCACTCCTGCGGTGCGTCAGTGCCGTCGCGGCAGCGGAAGCGCTCTGCGACGGTGACGAGCGAACTGGCGTTCAGATCCTCCGGCGGGCACTGGAGGCGCCGGCGCGCCAAATCGCCGAGAATTCCGCTGTCGATGGCGGAGTTGTCGTTGCTCGGATGCTGGAAAGCCAAGGAATGATCGGTTTCGACGCAGCGCGCAATCGCTATGTTGATATGCTTCAGGAAGGTATCATTGATCCGACGAAGGTCGTGCGTGTCGCCTTGGAAAATGCAGTGTCGGTTGCCGGCGTGCTTCTTCTGACGGAGGCAACAATGACGGAAATTCCCGAACCTCCCCCGTCGCAACAGCCCGAAGCAGTCGCGTAGACTGCCAAGCGATGCGGCCTAATGACTGCTTGTGGTGGCGCCTCGGTCTCGATGATTAAGGACTGGACAAGATCGCTTTGGGAGCCCGCCGCGATCGTGTCCAAGGGCTCCCACCCTCAGCTGTTGCCTTCACGTTTTGCGGCTCACTCCAACTGCACAGGCCCCGTCGTCAGATTGATGCTCAACACCGCTCAAGTAGCTCAACAACCTCCGCGTCAGTCAATTGCGGGAAATTCTCATACTGCAAGCTTACCGCATTAAAAACAGGAGGAATTTCAAGGCAGACGACGTCATCAGCCGCTGCCTTCAGCCGAGGTAGTTCGTCCGATGGTGCAACCGGCACGGCTATGATTATCTTGTCAGGCTTCCTCTGCCTCAGCCCCCGGACGGCTGCCAGCATCGTCGCTCCCGTGGCAATGCCATCGTCCACGATGATTGCGACCCTGCCGGAAGCATCCTGGAGGCATCTTTCGACCAAATAGGTTCGCCGCCTCCGTGCGATTTCTGCTAGCTCTCGTTGCCGCAGGGTATCGAATTCAGTCGGGGAAACTTGAGCGAGGCGGATGATCTCTTCATTGCGCACGGTGATCGGCTCGGAACCATCCACAATGGCGCCCATTGCTACCTCGGGCCGGTTTGGCAGCCCGATCTTCCGTACCAAGAGCACACCAAGTGGCGCGTCGAGATGCTTTGCCACCTCGACTGCCACGGGCACTCCGCCGCGCGGTAGAGCGAGCACCACGATGTCTTTGCCTCGGTATTTTTCGAGCGCCAACGCTAGCTGCCTTCCCGCATCGGACCGATCAATGAATGACAACGTCAACTCCCCAGATTGCGTTCAGTGAGGTGTGTTGAGCCAAGGTGCCGACTGGGCGATGAGGCGGCTCTCAAACGCCGAGGTTCCACCAGATGCTCTTGCCGATTTCGCTCGCCACACTCGTTCGCAAAAGTATCACGAGTGACCATGAAAGCTTAGACTTCGCTTTGGCCTGTCCAAGAAAGATCTCACCGACCCGGAGCGGATGGTGACCCCAACGAGGCGCAACACGACTACGGCTGAGGATAGCACCGCCGCCCTACGCTCAGGCCAGTATCATGGCGGCCTCGGCCGACACTGCCCCCCAAAGCCGCCGCAAGGGCAAGCGGAACAAAGCGAAAGTCGAGATAGATTTCCGAATGGAATCGAACGCGAGCAACATCGCACCGGCCGAGGTACACCCGCGACAGATCCCAAGACAAGCCGTTCGTAGGCGCCGATGAAACGTCGAGACCAGATCAAATGATGTGCCAACGTAAAGACAGCGAGAACGACAAATGCCAGGTTGCCTGCAAATTGCTCCTGGATGCCTGCTGCCATGCATGTGCCTTTTGGGTCGGCTGACGTACGCTCCAAGACGCGGATATACTTCCCGGAAAATCGCAAAGGGCAAAGACCAACTCCAGCGCCTGGAGAGATGGTCGAACCGCGCTAGAAGCCCTGGTGAAGTTTTCCGTGGCCTTCAGTCTTTGCGCTTTCGCGCGCCATATCTTCGGCGGCCATGAACATGAGTTCGTGCATCTCTTTCTGTAGCGTCGCGCCATCGACGTCCTCGCCAGCATCCTGGAGGTCTTTCAGGACCTTTCGCAGAATGACTTCGTCTCCCGGCGCGGACCTGCCCGCATCCATGACTTCGGCAACATAAGCATCCCTGTCATTTCGTCCGATCAAAGAACATACCCACTGCGCCAAGAGGCAATTTCGACGCGACCGCGTTTCGAGCGACCGTTCAAAATCCAAGATGTATCGATCCTCGAGTAATCTTCGTCTATCCTCGCAATCCATGATTTTGTCCTCCAATCGTCATGGTAGGTCCGATCATCAGCCAAGGTCCCAACTCCTTTGACAAGAACCATTACTGATCATTGGGAACGTGCGCATTGACATGCATCAATGTTCAACGGGCCGGATGCTCCTGAAGGCAGTGACGATCAAGCGCTGCGAAAAGGATCGTAGGACTTATCGCGTTCCGGTTGGCTGTCGTTGACAGGTATCAGCGCGCAAGGAGCCAATCGATGGCCCCCACGACTTTCTGCGCTTCACCTCGGCAGGGTTGACGAAGAGCTTGGCTTGATCTGTCGTCGCTGCGAGCACGGGCCAAGCATTGCGGTCGCACCCATCTGGTTTGGACGCGACGGTATGGTCAGCGGAGACTCGTTCTTTGACCGGAATCAAAGTTCGAAGGTGTTGAACGTGCTTTGATCATCCGGCTCAATCTCGAGCACAAGTAACTGTATGGGATCCGGCTTCCGGACCTCCTTGGAAAACAGGAGATGATCATGCCCGATAAGTTCCCCGTTAAGAAAGAACCCAAGACCCCCGCTCCGGCGCAAGGCGGCTTCTGGTCACCGTTCGAGTCCCTTCGCACGGAAATTGACCGTCTGTTCGACGACTTTGGTCCCGCTTCATGGCGTCCTCTAGCCCGGCCTTTGCTGGGAAGCATATCTGGAGGATCGACCGTTGGATGGATGGTGTCACCAGCCGTTGATGTCGTAGAAAAGGACGACGCCTTTGAAATCACGGCGGAAGTCCCCGGCCTTGATGAGAAGAACATCGAGGTCAAGCTCGCGAACGGCACACTGACCATCCGCGGCGAGAAGACCGAGGAGAAGGAGGAGAAGGATAAATCGTATCACGTTTCTGAACGTCATTACGGCTCCTTTCAGCGCTCGTTCCGGCTTCCGGACTACGTCGATACGGAGAAGGTGAGCGCCGCCTTCGCGAAGGGCGTCCTTAAGGTGACACTGCCCAAGACCTCCAATGCGAAGAGAAACGATCGGAAGATCGAGATCACAGCGGGTTGAAAAGCAACCTGCCTCTTGGTGTTGGAACCAGATCGAGCCGACGGCTTTGATGTCGGTTGGTACGCTTGCGTTCGATATGTCATGACGCGGTGCCTTTCCCTATGTCCAAATAAACCCAGCCCCGCGCCTGCGGGGCTTTTTTCGCACGTCCTCGACAAAGGGGGAGCCACAGGCTTCTGTCACATCGGTTTCTTCGGGAGGTCTGCCCCGGCGGCGCAGATGGGTTTGCAGCGCTCACAAGTGCGACAGCCCTCTGGTCTCGATAAGTGGCGATGATCGCCCAGTTCTCAGCTCCAGCGTCATGTCCGGCAGTAACTTGTTCTTCCGATTGAGCGCTCGGCAGCGCATCGAAGAGCGGGCGCAGTTTGGCCGACTGGCATCCAGTAGATCAGCTTCAATCGGGTTCTGCTTTGCGCGACGTAATACGAAGACCGTTCCATGATCCGAAGCCGGTTCGATGGAAAGGTCATGCCGGAACCGCGCAGGCAAGGGCCACAGTGCGATCCGGGCGACAGAAGCGCCTCCTTCCAGGCGGATGGTGACGGAATTCACGATGATCTCGGGGCGACTGGCTTATGTGTTGGCTGTTTGGATGGCGCAGCGCCCTGGCACGCCCGGAATTTCGTTCGCCGATCACTCATTTTGATCGAGCGCAATGTGCCCTGAACCAAGAATTCTATTCTGTCTCCGTCACGAACTCGGCCGTGGGAGGAGGCAATGAACGAACCAGGCCCGCAGGATCCGATAATGGTTACTCTGGGAACATCAGTGTTTGCAGCCCCATGGTTGCTACCGGCTACTTTCGGGGATCCCATGGCGGGCGACACGATGGCGTGGGCCTTTGTTCTGACAGGCCTGGCAACCGGGGCGATCGCAGTGGCAGGCATTGTGCTTCCTGGGCATTGGCAAGCTCTTGTCGAATTTGTGCTCGGCATCTGGCTCATGGTGTTGCCTTGGATCGTCGAGCCGTTCGTGGAGCCGGCTGCCGCAACCTGGGCCGCCATTGTCGTGGGTGCCTTCATTGTCGTTCTTTCAGGCGTTTTTGCTTTCTCAGAATGCGGGCATCGCCCGAGGCAGGAGTAGGATGATGCCCCTTCACACATCGCGCACGACAGAAGCCCTGCTCTCGGGGGCAGGATACCTAACAGAAGGAGATGAAAAGATGAGTGTTACGGTGCTGCCAAAATCCGAATGGACTGCTTATTTCTCGCGCCTTCACAAGGAATTGGAAGGGAGGGAAATCAAGATCGAAGTGCTGGGCGCAACGATCGGTGATCAGGTCCTGGTGAGATCGGCGCCCCTGCTCGGTGCCACCTATGAGCCGAAGGAAGACGCTCTCGAAATATCATTCAAGGGCATGACGCACGTCGTCGATCGCCCGCAGAAGATCTCGATACAGGATGACAATGGAAAAATCTTCGCCATCGAAATTATCGACGACGGGGACAGACATCAGCTCATGACGTTTGCGTAGTTGGGGCCTTCTTTGAAGGGCATTCCAGCTACTGGTCTCCCGACGAAAATTGGAGTTCGAACGGCATGATGAACATAAGAGCTGGAACGCGGATTGCGGAGGCCATCTCCTCGCCCACATCTCCTCTCTTAGACCTCGGGACGATGAGCGAGTGCTCGCAGGACAAAGCTTGTGAGCTGCTTCGTTCAAGCCATTCTGGCATTTCTTCGGCTGAATCTCGCCTTCGGCGAGGGCAATACGGTCCGAACGTGGTCAGTCGCGAGCAGCGCGTGCCCCTGCTGCGCGAGATCTGGTCACGTGCCAGAAGCCCTCTGAACGCCCTACTGCTGGCGCTTTCGCTCGTGTCCTACGCCCTCGGAGATATTCGGGCTGCGATCGTCATATCTGCTATCGTCGTTCTTTCCGTCGGGATGGCATTCCTCCAGGAGCATCGCTCCAGCCAGGCTGCCGCGAAGCTCCGTGCGATGGTAAGGACAACTGCAAGCGTTTGCCGTCCTGGCGAGACGCATCCGAGAACTGAGGATATCGCCGTCGACGATCTCGTGCCCGGTGATGTCGTGGCGCTGTCGGCGGGCGACCTCATTCCCGCCGATCTCCGCCTCCTCGATGCCACGGACCTCTACGTGAACCAGTCGGCGCTTTCCGGCGAGGCAATGCCCGTCGAAAAGCAGGCAGCTCCTCCTCGCAATTTCATTGAGGATGCCTTGGACAGGAGCAATCTCTGCTTCATGGGTTCGAACGTCGTCAGCGGATTCGCTCGAGGCTTGGTGATTCGAACAGGGGCAGACACCTTCTTTGGAGCATTGGCCGAAAAGGTCGTGGCGCAGCAGGAAGAGACGGCATTCGATCGCGGGATCAAGCGGTTTACCTGGCTGATGGTTGGCGTGACTCTCGTTCTCGGCCCCTCGGTATTCCTCATCAATGGAATCACCAAGGGGGACTGGCTGCAGGCTCTGTTGTTTGCCGTGGCGATCGCCGTTGGGCTGACACCCGAGATGCTCCCGATGGCAGTGACCGTCAATCTCGCCAAAGGCGCCTTGGCGATGGCCAGGTCCAAGGTGATCGTCAAGCGTCTGGACGCGATCCAGAACCTTGGTGCGATGGATATTTTGTGCACCGACAAGACCGGGACGCTGACGCAGGACAAGATCATCCTCAAGCAGCACGTCGATATCCATGGCGCGGATTCGCCGCGCGTGTTGCACTACGCTTACCTCAACAGCTACTTTCAATCAGGACTGAAGAACCTCCTTGATGTCGCTGTTCTGGAGCACGGCGACGTCCATGAAGCTCTTGGAGTCGACGAGCATTTCCAAAAGATCGGCGAGATTCCGTTCGACTTCTCCCGTCGGCGGCTGTCTGTGATCGTCTCCGGCGGACACGACAGGCACATTCTCATCTGCAAAGGCGCCGTCGAGGAGATCTTCGCGGTCTCGACGAGGTACGAAGATGCCGGGACCATCAAGACCCTGGACGCCCGACATCTTAAGACGGCCAAGGAGGAGACCGTACTGCTGAATAAGAGCGGCTTCAGGGTCGTCGCAGTCGCCTACAAGGAGATGAGCGGGACGAAGCCGGACTACGGCGTCGAAGACGAAAACGACCTCGTTCTGCTCGGCTACATCTCGTTCCTCGACCCGCCAAAAGAGAGCGCCCGGAAGGCCATCGCCGCACTGCAAGCCAGCGGCGTCCGCGTAAAGATTCTTACTGGAGACAACGAGGTCATCACACGGAAGATCTGCGGTGATGTCGGAATCCAGGTGGCCCAGGACGTCCTTCTCGGCCCGCACCTCGAGGCAATGACTGACGTCGAGCTTGCGAGCACGGCAGCGTCTGCCACGGTTTTTGCGAAACTCACTCCAGGTCAGAAGGAGCGCATCGTGCGACTTCTACGGGCGAGCGGGCATGTGGTCGGGTTCCTCGGTGACGGCATCAACGACGGCCCGGCACTCAAGAGCGCGGACGTCGGCGTCTCGGTCGATAGCGCCGCGGATATAGCCCGGGATTCAGCCGACATCATCCTTTTGGAAAAGAACCTGCTGGTGCTGCGAGAGGGCGTCATCGAGGGGCGCAAGGTGTTTGCGAACATCACCAAGTACATCAGAATGGGCGCGAGCTCGAATTTCGGAAACATGTTCAGCGTCCTCGGTGCGAGCATCCTCCTGCCGTTCATTCCCCTGACAGCAATTCAGGTTCTCACCAACAACCTGCTCTACGACCTCTCGCAAACGGCCATTCCGACCGATACGGTCGACGAGGAATACATCGCATCGCCGCGCCGTTGGGACATAGCTGGCATCTTCAGGTTCATGCTGGTGCTCGGGCCGGTTAGTTCAATCTTCGACTATCTGACGTTCGCCATGATGCTGTTCGTGTTCAAGGCGTGGACGAACCCTGCCCTTTTCCAGACGGGATGGTTTGTGGAGTCCCTACTGACGCAGACATTAATCATACACGTTATACGGACTGGCCGCATTCCCTTCATCGAAAGCTCAGCCAGCCCAGCCCTCGTGACAACGAGCCTGCTGATCGCAGGCGCCGGCATTTGCCTGCCTTTCATTGGCATCGGTACCGCGCTGGGCTTCGTGTCCCTGCCTCTTCTGTATTGGCCAATGCTGGCGGCAATCCTCCTTCTCTATGCAATCCTCGCACATCTGGCGAAGGTATGGTTTGTCCGAAGATGGGGCTTGTAGGAAAGGCTGGCCCCACCCCCACCATGGCGGCAGCCAAATTGCGGTGTGTCAATGAAGGATGGCCCAGGATCTGGCTGAATGTCTTTGCAGGAGGACGCGCGATGGGATTTGAGGGCAGACGACGCGAGGCATCCACTCAGGAAGACACGGAGGCGGACATGCAAATTCGCAAGGAAGAGGCCATGCCGCACAGGCTTTCCGGTTTCATCTTGATGATGGGACAGGGCCATCAGGCGCTGTTGGTGTTGCTGTCGGTTCTTTTGTTTGCCGTGGGAATTCTGCCGCTCGAGGTTCAACGACGCATCGTAAACGGCGCGACGCAGGGAGCAACTCTGACCACGATCCTCGTGCTCGTGGTTACCTACCTGGCGCTCGCCCTCAGCGAAGGTTGCATCAAGCTCGTGTTGAACATCTACCGCGGCTGGATCGGGGAAGTGGCCATCCGGTGGCTTCGCATGAAAGTCATCGATGTGAAAGAGCATCATCCCGATGACCTTACGACCTTGGCCGAAGGCGTCGAAATGTCGATCGTGCTTGCGGAGGCTGAACCTGTGGGCGCGTTTGTCGGCACCAGTTTGTCAGAGCCAATCCTACAGGCGGGCATCCTCCTGGCAGTCGGTAGCTACATGATCTACCTTCAGCCACTCCTCGCTCTGGCCGTCATTGCCGTGTTCGTCCCGCAGTCCGTCCTGGTCCCTATTCTACAGGGGCTGATCAATCAGCGCGTCAAGACGAAGATCACCGTCATGCGCCACCTTAGCGAGGAGATGGTCGACCACACCTCTCCAAAATCGCCGCAGCACCAGGCCGCCCGCGTCCAGCGGTTGTTTTCGACAAACATGAGCATCTACAAACTCAAATATGCGCTCAACTTTCTTATGAACCTGATGTTTCAGCTCGGCTTTGCCGGAATATTCGCGCTTGGCGGCTATTATGTCATAACCGGCAAGATCGAGATTGGGACAGTCGTCGCCTTCATTGCGGGCCTCAACAAAGTGTCGGACCCATGGGGGGCGCTTGTAGACTGGTACCGCGACTTGAGGGTCACGCAAGTGAAGTACGAGCTGATACGCGACGCCAGCACGCCGGACTCGCGCCAACCAAGTGTCGCGCTGCAAACTTTGGGCCAACCCACCTGACAGTCCGGATGTTCAGGACGTTGTCTGCCACCGAGTCGCGGTGGCGGCAACCGATATGAACAGAGGTGGTATCCCTCCACGGGCATCGCACCATCGGGTTGACGGAACCCGCATATCGGCGCTCGGAAAAGCCGGCAACGCTCTGCGGCACCTCAGGGTGGTGACGACGCCCCGGATCGCAAGCACTCGAAGAGTCCGGTCGGAGCGGGTCTGTGCGACGAGAACTCGGCGTGCAGAAATCCAGGAAAACCGGGGAACGGCCACCGTTCCGCGCGCAGTCTCGTCTATGGGCCTGCGGTCGCTCCCGCACCCAGAACAGCGCCCCTGCGCGTCGGCGACCGCGAGAACTTTGCGGTGGATTTGCCTCGCAAACACCCCGCCCCGGTAGCGACGCAAATGTCGCCACGACCGGTGCCAGCTCACAGGCTCCATCCAATTTTGGGCCCGATTGCTTGTTGACGCAGGATCGCGAAATCGCACTGCTTTTAAAGATTCGTCGCCGACCCCCTCCCCCGCGGTGACCGTCCACAGGCGCGATTTTCCGCCGCCTCCTCGATCTGATGGTCGTGGCCGACGTTGACGCGCTCGAGCTGGGCTGGCCCATCAAGAGCTCAAAGAGAACGGGATCCGATTGTGATCTTTTCCTCGGTGGGTTTCGATCGGGCGTTGCGACCAAGTCGGTCCCGCTCTACCTACTGGCCATGATCGTATTCCTTGACTTCGAAGCCTCCTCCCTTAGCAAGCACAGCTACCCCATCGAAATTGCCTGGGTCTTCGAGGACGGTCGCTCGCGGTCGCTCCTGATCAAGCCAAAGCCCGGATGGACGGACTGGTCCGCAGATGCAGAAAAGGTCCACGGTATCTCGCGCGATCGCTTGCAAGAGGAAGGAAGCGACGTCGAACTCGTCGCCAAGGAACTCATGGCGGAACTCTCAGGAAACGAGCTTTATGCCAGTTCGCCTTCGTGGGACGGGAAGTGGCTCAGCACGCTGCTTCGAGGAGGAGGAATGCCACGTCATGCGTTGCGACTGCGGAAATCCGACGATCTCTTTACCGAGGTGGCATTAGCTATCCTCAATACGGGCACTACAGTCGACGTTCCGGCTTTGGTCGCCAATGTCATCGCACGGTCGGAGCCCGCCAACCCGGCTCATCGCGCTCTTCCTGATGCACTCCTCGAGCTTGAGCGGCTCCGTCTTGTCGAGGATACAGCAAGGAAGATTGCCGCCTCCTGACAGATACGGTATTCGGTTTCGAGCTTTGCGACGAAAGAAGACGTATGGATCTATCGGCCGAGAACGCGTTCGCGGGGCCTGAAAGTTCAAAACCGAGTACGCCGGCCCCAACGGTGCGGTAGCCATCTAGCCGCAACGACCTAACTCATGGGAGCAGATCCGTGATCTGGAGATCGCTTCGAGCGAACAGGCCGCTTCGCCCGAAATCAAACCTGTTGATGCCTTCTTTTACCACCATCGTGGCACACGAAAACATTTTGCCAGAAGAGGCAATGTGCTCGAAAAGTTCCGCCAACGGCTACAGTCGTCGATATCGAGCTTCCTGCCCCCGTCGATCTCGGAACTTTTCCGGTCGAGATGGCTTGGCATGTTCGCTACCGCCACGACCCGGCCCACAGGTGGTTGCGTTCGGTGATAGGTGAACTGGCAAAGGAGGTGACTGCTGGGGAAACCTGGTGATCGCCATGGTCCGATTGGCATTGGTGGCGATCTGAGCACCTGAACAGCAATGGCAAATGCTTGATGGGATTGGAGCCACGAACCTGTCAGCAGAGATCACGCAAAGACTTACCGCAACAGTTGGGATCCGAACTGAAGACCCCGGTGCTTCACCGTCGTCGTGAGGGCAGGATTGTACCAAAAGCGGAAGTTGCTCCAGTCGCAGCCCTTCACTGCCTTGAAAGCGGCAGCTTCAACTGAACATTCCAGTCCGGAAGTTCGCCGCTTGCCTAAGTCGATCATAACGGCTCCAAAAGCAGACCTGCCGCCATGGCATGAAAAGCCTCGACCGCTTTCGGCAACTCGCTTTGCGGGTTTTCGCTCGCGGCGATCCAGAGCGCAGCATTGAGAGCCGCGCCGCTCAGCCATCGGGCGGAGGCTTCCGATCAAGCGACTTGAGGACGCCGCGTGCAACGAGGCCTTCAACAGTGCTCCCGGTCACCTGTAGACAGCTGTTCTGGCTGGGCCACTGCGAGGGATCACCCAACACCGCAGGTCCGTCGAGCAGGACGATGCGTTGGACTTCCGGATTCAGCGCCATCTCGATATAGGCCGCGCCCTCAGCGAGAAGACCCTGCGAATCGCTAGTGGCCTGAGCCCCGATCTCTTTAGCGCGCGCCGCCATTTCCGTGTCGATCTGATCGACAACCGCCGCCAGGAGCCCGCGCTTGTCTCCAAAGTTGTGGTAAAGCGCACCCCGTGTGAGACCGGCGTCGGCGGTCAAATCGTCCATTGACGCTGCGGCATAGCCCTTTTCCGCAAATGCCTTTCGCGCCGCCTCGATCAACTTCACGCGGTTTTCCTACATCGTTTCGGTGCGTGTCTTCGCCATGCAATCACTCGAATTTACATACGACGCGTACATGGAATTGACATACGCCGCGCGTGATATTTCACATACGCCGCTATATCAATCTGGCATGAGCTTGTGAAGCGCTGCCCGCAGCTCACCAGCAACAAGACAGATCAAAATGACTCAACGCGAAGCAATCTTTCCTGCCAACAGGCACAACCTTTGTGAAGAGCACGGCTATTCCGCCGCTATCCGATCCGGTGACCTGCTGTTGTGTCCGGACAGGTCGGCAGCCGTTCCGACGGAACCCCCGAGCCCGATTTCGAGCGCCAAGTAGGCCTTGCCGTTGAAAACCTGCAGGCCACGCTGAGCGCAGGGGGCTGCACGATGGACGACATCATAGACGTCACCACGTTCCACACCGACCCTGAAAACCAGTTCGGAGCGATCATGGCAGCCAAGCAACAGGTTTTCAGCAAGCCCCCCTATCCGAATTGGACTGCGCTTGGCGTAAACTGGCTCGCCGGGTTTGCCCTTGAGATAAAGGTCATCGCCCGCATCCCGGCGAGCTCATGACATCGTCTCACCTGCGCGGCCTCGGCCGATCAGCATAGGCGGCGCGAGACCCAGCTTCGTTCTCATCTCGGTCTCGTTAGTAAATTCCAGGAAGCGCTCGGTGATCAGCTGTGCTTCCCGCTCGACGACTGCAGTATCGCAATCCGGCCACCACGAAATTCCGGTTTGCTTTCAGGCAGGCTTGCGAATCGCATAAGTGTGTGCTTATGTGTTGTCATGATCGAACATGATATTTTCCGCGCTCTGGCGGATTCGACCCGCCGCACGATTTTCGAAAAGCTGGCGAACGGCAGCATGAATGCCAGCACGCTGCGCCAGGGCATGGATATCAGCCAACCGGCGATGTCCCAGCATCTCGCCGTATTGCGAGCGGCAAGGCTGGTGCGTGAACAAAGGGAGGGCCGCTTCGTGAACTATGAAGTCGATCCGGACGGGCTAGCCCTTATCGCTCAATGGCTGGCGAAATACCGCGCCTACTGGCCGGCTCGCATCGACGCCCTCAAGCTCTTGCTGAAGGATATGGATCAATGAACGACATGAAGGCCGAGGTGCAGGAAAGCGGTTTCGAGCAGAGATACGAACTGGACGCGTCGCCGGAGAAGGTCTGGCGGGCGATCAGCATCGCGGAATTCCGGGAGAAATGGCTGCCGAGCGACGCACTTGCCAATCTACAGTCGCTCTCCGAAACGCCGGGCAAGGAAATCCGCTACAAATTGCGCGACGATACACCGCCCCATCTCGAAAGCACCGTCACCTTCACGATCGCCCCGAATGGATCGGGCGGAACCACCCTGCGGATCGTCCACGAGCTGACCGGCGCGACCTTCGAGCGGCTGGCGAAAACGGTCGCCAACGGCAACAGCCCGACTATCATGCTCGCCGCCTGACGCGGCAAGCCTTCCCGAAAATCTCGAATGATTGGAGTTCGCCGATGCGCGGAGCAATGCAACTCGTCCCTATGGTCGTCGAACAATCCAGCAGGGGAGAGCGGTCTTTCGACATCTATTCTCGCCTGCTTCGTGAGAGGATCATCTTCCTCAACGGGGAAGTAAACGACACCGTCTCGGCACTTGTCTGCGCACAATTGCTGTTTCTCGAAGCCGAAAACCCGAAAAGGCCGATCCATCTCTACATCAATTCGCCGGGGGGCGTCGTAACCAGCGGTCTCGCGATGTACGATACGATGCGTTATATTCACGCCCCGGTACATACGCTGTGCATGGGAACCGCCCGCTCGATGGGCTCGTTCCTGTTGATGTCCGGCCAGCCAGGCGAACGCACCGCGCTTCCCAATGCCAGCATCCATATTCACCAGCCGCTGGGCGGATTCCAAGGGCAGGCATCTGACATGCTGATCCATGCCGAGGAAATGCAGAAGACCAAGCATCGCATGACGCGGCTCTACGCCGAGCATTGCGGCCGCACCTACGAAGAATTCGAGCAAGCGATGGATCGCGACCGCTTCATGACGGCGGAAGAGGCATTGGAATGGGGCCTTATCGACCGCATTCTGCAAGTTCGGGAAGACGCCACCGACCACGCCAGCGCGACGTGAAACAAGCCCGGCGCAATCCGGAAACAACGAAGTGCGTCGGAGAAATCAGCGTAGCGCCGGCTTGCGGCCGGATTTCGGGAATTCTTGCCGAGCTTCGGCGTAGCGGCCCGAAGGGGAAGCGGGAGGGCCACCGCCTGGGACTTGTGATTGACCATGGGCCGGATCATCACCATCAAGCAGCTGACGGCTCGGCCCAAATGTCTCTCATGTATATCCTGTTGACATATCCCATATAGGTAACTATCTGGGATATGCTGATTGTATATCCAGCGCATGGAGGTCGTGAATATGGAGCGAGGCGCAGTATTTCAGAGCAATCGGAGTCAGGCCGTTCGGCTGCCCAAGGCCGTCGCCCTGCCTGACGATGTGAAGCGTGTCGATATTGTTGCAGTCGGGCGTACACGGATCATAACGCCGGCCGGTGAGGCTTGGGACAGTTGGTTTGACGGCGAAGCTGCCACAGCCGACTTCATGAACGAACGGGGTCAGCCAGCGTCGCAGGAGCGCGAAGCCTTCTGATGTTGAAATATATGCTCGACACGAACATCTGCATCTTCACGGTGAAGAACCGACCGCAGCAAGTTCGCGAAGCGTTCAACCGCCACCACGGCCAATTGTGCATCAGTTCGATCAGTTTGATGGAGCTGATTTATGGCGCGGAAAGGTCGGCCATGCCTGAAAGGAACCTGTCTGTTGTAGAAGGTTTCTCTGCGCGCCTGGAGGTCCTAAGCTACGACCAAATGGCGGCAAGCCATACGGGTCAGTTGCGCGCCGAGCTTGCTCGCCATGGCACTCCCATCGGGCCCTACGACCAACTGATTGCCGGCCACGCACGCTCAAGAGGCCTTATCCTGGTCACAAACAACCGGCGTGAATTCGATCGCGTGCCTGGTCTCCGCGTTGAGGATTGGGGTGTTTCGGCGCCTTAATGATCGCGCCTGTCGCGGCGTTCGCCGTGCTCTGTTGCACGTGAACATTCTTTTCTGGCTGATGACCTGCCCACCATCCGATCCCAATAGTCCCGGTGACGATGGCGGCTATCCACAGACGCAGAGCTTGCCACCTGACAATGCCAAGGTTGGCAACGATCTGCCAACGCTGCTTCGAGGGCTCTACTTTGAGGCATGGAATCCGATGGAGAGCCAGGGACATGATGATCTTCACGATCTACCGGCGTCGCTCCGTGCGGCATTGCCACACTCCGTTTGCACAGACCCGAACGTGTTCTCCAAGATCGTGCGTCTATTTGAAAGTCGTCTCCGTGACGAGACGCCTACCAAGCTCGATGTCGCACTAAACCTCTGCGTCGCCCTATGTGAAACCAGCAACTCAGTTGGGGATGCCTCCAAAACTCAGCCGTCGTAGTGCTCGACCGCATCGTCGCAAAGTGTCGCGCACTGGACTTGGAGCGCGGGGATTTTGAAATGAGATGGATGATCTGTCGCCACGTCATCTCGCCGCAAGCGGACTTTTGTCATGCGGATGATAGGATCAAAGAAGCAATTCATCGGATGCAAGCACATCAAGCTCGATCGCTGCCCGTAGAAAATCGCGTGGTCGGGATACTGTCAATCCCAAACCCGTCGCCGAGAAGCCGAACGGATCTCGATCTTGAAAGTGGTTTGATTTCGCTCAATGCAGCAAATTAGCAATCATGCACATTTATTTGATGGATCACCAACACTTTCAGTTCCTGGACAGGGTAGATGCTGGTCGTCAGCTCGCAACAAAGCTCGTCAAGCCGAGGCTCGATCATCCAGTTGTCTATGCCTTGCCACGCGGTGGGGTGCCGGTGGCGCTGGAAATCGCGCGCGCCCTAAATGCTCCCCTCGATTTGGTTCTTGTCCGTAAGATTGGCGCGCCAGGCGCGCCTGAAGTCGCGCTGGGCGCCGTTGTGGATGGTGAAAACCCCGAGACGGTTATCAACCAGAATGTGCGGCTGGCGAGTGGTGCTGACGACGCCTACCTTGAACGCGCCCGACAGCGCGAACTTGTCGAACTCGAGCGCCGCCGCGCGCTGTACCTCGGCAATCGCGCGCGAGTAGACCCCAAGGGTCGCACCGCAATCATTGTCGATGATGGACTTGCCACAGGGGCGACGGCGAAAGCGGCGCTTATTGCCATGAGAGGCCAAGGTGCGTCAAAAATCGTTCTCGCCATTCCAGTCGCGCCGGAAGAATCGCTCGCCGAGATGCGTCAATATGCCGACCTGGTCGTATGCCTTCATCCCGCCAAGGATTTCTGGGGCGTTGGCTCCTTTTACGAGGATTTTCACCAGCTCACCGATGAAGAGACGATTGGACTTCTGAGGCAGGGATGGACCGAATCCAAGAAAGCCGAGCCGAGCCCCGGCAAACGGCAGATTGCTGTCCCGCCACTCGGTCTTGTCGGCGATTTGAGCGTTCCGCCGGACCCGCGCGGCATTATCCTGTTTGCTCATGGCAGCGGGTCGAGCCGGCTCAGTCCGCGAAACATTTCTGTCGCCGACAGCTTGAATGACGCGGGCTTCGCAACCCTTCTCTTGGATCTGCTGACGGCGGATGAGGCAGGAGACCGCCGCAACGTCTTTGATATCCCGCTTCTCGCGGAGCGCTTGCTCGAGGCTGCGATCTGGATCGGTGCTGAGCCGGACATCGCTGATTTGCCGTTAGGCCTATTTGGAGCAAGCACCGGAGCGGGAGCAGCAATGCTAGCATCGGCGGAGCTTCGGGAGCGGGTGTCGGCGGTAGTTTCGCGTGGCGGTCGTCCAGATCTGGCCGGGCGACGGCTGACCGAGGTCGAAGCGCCGACGCTATTCATTGTCGGTGGCGATGATGAGCAAGTTCTTGCTTTAAACCGCGAAGCCCTTTCTCTCCTGACCTGCGAGAAACTGTTGAGGGTCGTCCCCGGCGCCACCCATCTGTTCGAGGAACCTGGGGCACTTGAGGCTGTGACCGGGATGGCAACTGCTTGGTTCCAGCATTACCTCGCCCCGAAAGCCCTCAGCCACGGATCCGGGGCCGCAGCAACGCAGCCAGTATCGCAGGCATCGATAGCGGAAGTACTGCGGTCCGCCGCCGAGCCTTTGCCCGCGCTGGACGATCCGGCCTTCGCCGACGCCTTCGACCGGTTCGGCCAGGCTCGTGTAGTGTTGCTCGGCGAAGCGTCCCATGGAACCTCGGAGTTTTATCGGGCGCGCGCTGCCATCACGCGCCGGCTGATCGAGAAACACGGCTTCATGATTGTCGCAGTCGAAGCTGACTGGCCGGATGCCGCGGCAATCGACCGTTACGTGCGGCGGAGCCCGCATCGGCCGATGAACCCGATGCCGTTTACCCGCTTTCCGACCTGGATGTGGCGCAACAAGGATGTTGATGCCTTCATTGGATTTCTACGCGCCCACAATGCCTTGAAACCGCCAGGCGAGAAGGTCGCATTTTATGGCCTCGACCTCTACAACATGACGGCATCGATGGCCGCTGTGCTTGCCTATCTCGATCGCGTCGACCCTCAGGCCGCGAAACTGGCGCGTGGGCGATACGCGTGTCTTTCGCCGTGGTCGCGAGAGCCGGCCGCCTATGGCCGCGCATCACTGAGTGAAGGCTACGCCCTATGCGAGGGACCGATAATAAGGATCCTGATCGATCTTTTGCAGAAGGAGCTTCAGTACGCCAGGCAGGATGGCGCGGACTTCTTCGATGCCGTGCAGAATGCTCTCCTTGTAGCAGATGCGGAGCGCTACTATCGCGCCATGTACTACGGCGCCCACGAGTCATGGAATCAGCGTGACAAGCACATGTTCAACACGTTGCAGAACATCCTTGAGAAGACAGGCACAAATGGAAAAGCAGTCGTTTGGGCACATAACTCGCATATCGGAGACGCCCGATTTACCGATATGGGTATGGAGCGGGGTGAACTGAACCTTGGCCAGTTGTGTAGACAGACCTACGGAAACGATGCAGCCCTGATCGGCTTTGGCACGCATACCGGTACCGTTGCGGCGGCGTCGGAATGGGACGCACCGATGGAAATCAAGGCCGTCCGACCGTCTCGCCCCGACAGTTATGAAGCGCTATGCCATGACGTCGGCACCGAGCGTTTCCTTGTGGATCTTCGCGCCGGGAAACATGAAGATCTTCGCCGCGTCATGGCTGAACCACGACTTGAGCGCTACATTGGCGTTGTCTATCGGCCAGATACGGAGCGCTGGAGCCATTACGGTTATGCGTCGATGCCCGGCCAGTACGACGCGATTGTGTGGTTCGATCAGACAAGTGCTGTGGTTCCACTGCCGACACAGGTAACCACCGGCGAGGATGAGACTTATCCGTTTGGCGTATGATCTTGCAAGAAAGCAATTTGACAAGCACGCAACCCGCGTTGAGAGCTCGGGTTTGCGGCGTCGGGATGGGGATCTTGTCCTCGACCCGGAGGACCTCCTCGATCTCGTGACCGGCAAGGCTTCCCCGGTAGATGAGATCCATCCAAAGGCGCTCGGCTCGCTAGCGTCGGGATTCGATGATCGTCTTCGCGCTGGAGCTGCTCGTGCAGCACGGGTTCGATCCTTCGCAGCAGAGGGTTGTCGTACCGCCGGACGCTGATCAGGCACTCGTCGAGCGTCATCGGCCACGCGCTCAGGATGCCGTTCATGCCGAGATGGCGGTCGATGATGATAGCCAGCCAGATCGCCCCGCCAACAAATCCAATAGCGGCATTCTACGGATATGGAACAGCCATCAGAGGGCTATGCGACCGTTCGCGCAGCGCTGTCCTCCAACGTCGTACGGGCCTCCTCGCGCATGCGATGCGCTGCCTCAGAGGCC
The DNA here is from genome assembly GCF_002211315.1 of Rhizobium sp. R693. Taxonomy (NCBI): domain Bacteria; kingdom Pseudomonadati; phylum Pseudomonadota; class Alphaproteobacteria; order Hyphomicrobiales; family Rhizobiaceae; genus Rhizobium; species Rhizobium sp. R693. Next base: position 79,598 of record NZ_LOKY01000001.1, read on the forward strand.
AACTTCGAACCAATCATGAGCATATTGCTCGCTTCGCCGGCGTAGTCGATTTTAGCAACTCGAACGAAGTCGCCGATGGCGTCGAGAGCGTCGTTGTATCCTGCGCTGCGGACGAGGTCACCAACTAACCTCACCTGCTGCTGGTAACGTCGCATCAGGAAATCGAAGGACTCGATCTGGAGGAGCGACGCCGCGTTCAAAACCAGGACCTGAAAACCGACGCCTGCTTCCAGAAGCTTCTCCGCCGCTGCAACAGCCGGGAGACTCGAGGGGATGGGATAGATATTGTCGGTGTTTTGGATCATTTCGGTTCTCCCGTTGGCGGGTAAAATCCCCCGACCCCTTCATCGATATACGAGCACGGGGATACGCGAATGACTGAGGACTTTGTTCGTAACGCTACCGAGGATCAGCGCGGCGACGCCTCCGCGACCATGCGATCCCATTGCGATCAGATCGCATCCATGAAGAACGGCTGCCTCGATGATGGCTTGGTGCACCTCATCGCTTCGGAGCTTGACAGTATGGCAGGCAACTCCCTGATGACGAGCGCGCAACTCGACCTCGTTTAGGAATTGAACGGCTTGTTCATCCGACAGCAGATCATAGTCTTCTCGGCTGGCTGCCAGCTTATCGCTGTCCGTTGTGAAGATGCGAAACGGTTCGATCACGCAAACGAACACGACCGATGCGTTCGCGTCTCTGGCAAATGCAATGGCGTTCTCGGCGGCCGTGACTGCAAGCCTGGATCCGTCCGTTGGAATGAGAATCTTTGCGAACATAGTATTCCTCCTCCTCACCGAAATACTACGGCAGGTCGGTCTCGCGTCTTTGATCCTTGTCAAAATTCGGCGAGGAAACTGCGCTCATCGTCTTTTCGCCAATTGCTCATCGGCAGCCCTACCTTGACCAAGGTCAAGGAATGCAGGGAGCGGATGTGCAAAGAACCTTTGATGAAACAGCGAGGCAGAACTGCGATGAAGCGCGAGAAGGCCATACGGATCGGATATCTGGTCGCCGCCCTGGCGATCTGGGGATCGGTCGCATTCTGGCTGGCCTCGCGTGACGTTGCGCATGTGCCTTACAGCGACGCGATGCGAATGGTCGCCGAAGGCAAGGTTCGGTCGGTGACAGTGACGGAAACGACGATCGAGGGCGTCTTCAAGGAATCGCAGTCCGGCAAGACCCGTTTCGTCTCCGCTCGCGTCGACCCGCTCGCCGCGGAGGTTTTCGAGAAGGCTGGCGTCGAGGTCTCCGGTGGCACCGACGGCAACTGGTTCACCGCAATGCTTTCCTGGGCAATCCCGACCGTCCTGCTGTTCGGTCTTTGGCTTTTTGTCTTTCGTGGGATCGCCGAACAGCAAGGCATGGGAGGCCTGGTCAGCATCGGGAAGTCGAAGGCCAAGGTGTATATGGAACGCGCAACCGGCGTCACCTTCGACGATGTGGCCGGTGCAGACGAGGCAAAGACCGAGTTGCAGGAGATCGTGTCCTTTCTCAAAGACAAGGAGCGCTACGGGCGTCTCGGCGCTCACATTCCAAAGGGCATCCTGCTCGTCGGGCCGCCTGGAACGGGCAAGACGCTTCTGGCTCGCGCTGTCGCCGGAGAGGCCGACGTCCCCTTCTTCTCGATCTCCGGATCGGAGTTTGTCGAGTTGTTCGTCGGCGTGGGCGCCGCGCGGGTGCGCGATCTCTTTCAGCAGGCTCGCCAGGCCGCGCCATGCATCATATTCATCGACGAGCTTGACGCGCTTGGGCGTGCTCGAAGCCAAGTCGGTGGATTTGGCGGAAGCGATGAAAAGGAGCAGACCCTCAACCAGCTTCTGTCTGAGCTCGACGGCTTCGACCCGCGCGTGGGCATCGTGCTGTTGGCCGCAACCAATCGCCCCGAGATTCTTGACGGGGCACTGCTTCGCGCAGGGCGTTTCGACAGGCAGGTCGTGGTAGAGCGGCCCGATCGCAAGGGGCGTGCGGCAATCCTGTCGGTGCATGCGAAGAAGGTGACAATCGAGCCCGGCTTGCAGATGGATGATGTCGCTGGCGTCACACCAGGCTTCACGGGAGCGGATCTCGCAAACCTCGTCAACGAGGCGGCGATATGTGCGACGCGCCGGAATGCGGCCGCGGTTACCATGGCGGACTTCGTACAGGCGGTCGAACGGATCGTCGTCGGAACCGAACGCAGAAGTCGAATGCTCACGCCGGACGAACGCAGACGGGTCGCCTATCACGAGATGGGCCACGCGCTGGCTGCGGCCTCGCTTACGAAGACGGATCCGGTTCAAAAGGTGTCGATCATCCCAAGGTCGATCGGAGCTCTCGGCTATACGCTGCAGCGGCCAACCGAAGATCGCTTCTTGATCACCACGAGCGAACTCAAGGAGCGGATCATCGCGCTGCTCGCCGGGAGGGCGGCGGAGGCCCTGGTCTTCGACGAGGTCTCGACGGGCGCTGCAGACGATCTTGCAAAGGCGACCGATATAGCCAGAGAATGTGTCACACGGTTTGGCATGAGCGAGGTCGGACAAGCCGTTCTGGAGCCTCGTCGGCTGGCGTGGCTGAACGACGGGCACCCCGGCGCCTACGACAGGGACTATTCGGAGGCCACCGCCCGTCAGGTGGACGTCGCCATTCATGGGATGATCGATGGTGCGTTCGAAGAGGCCAAGAAGCTTTTGTCGGCGAGAATGGAGGACCTAACCATCGGTGCGAACTTGCTGCTCGAGCGCGAGACGATCACGCCCGAGGACTTTCCGCCACTTAAACGGAAGGCGACAGCTCCCAAGACGGCGACGACCACGGAGGTGACCGTTGGCTGAGGCGAAGGGACAGTCGGCTGGATCGGACGACCTGCTTCTGAAACCTGGGCAGTCCTCTAGACGCACCGTCATGGGCTGGTTCGCTGGCGCGCTGATATTTGCCGGCGTGATGGGATTTTTGCTTCACGTCGCCGACATCGCCGAACTGCTGGCCGTGCTGAAGGCAGCAAGTCCGCTTTGGATAGCAGCCGCCTTATCCTGCCAACTTGCGACCTATGCCTGCGCCGCCGCCGTCTGGCAGGTGGTCACAAGGCGTGCCGGCTATCGACTTGATCTTCCGGACCTTCTCAAACTGGCTGTCATGGAGCTTTTCGCAAACCAGGCGATCCCCACTGGCGGCCTGAGCGGAAGCCTGCTGGTCGCCCGCGGCCTCGTGCGGCGAAGCATTTCATCTTCCATCGCCGTAACCGCCTTGTTGATAGCTGCCCTTTCCTATTATGCCGCCTACTTCCTGACGGCGGCGCTTGCCTTCGTCCTGCTGTGGTCGACCGGCGATCTCAGCGGCACTTGGGAATGGCTCTCGATCATGTTTGCAGCGATCATTATCTTGATCACCGTCCTCCTCGTCGCTGTCACGATCACAAAGGGGCGTTGGATCCCAAGGTCGCTCCTGGGAAGGCCGCTGGTGGCGCGTCTTGCAAAAGCCCTTGCGAAGGTTCGGACCGACATGGCGAGCGACCCGAGGGTGCTGGGTCCGACAATCTTCTTTCAACTGGCGATTTTCGTTCTGGATGCGACCACCCTCTGGTTTGCCGTGCGAGCGCTCGGAGTGAGCATTGGTCCCTCCCCTGCATTTCTCGCCTTCGTTCTCGCGTCGGTCGTCGCAACCGTCTCACCTATCCCGCTCGGCCTGGGCTCGTTCGAAGGAGGCTGCATCGCAGTCCTTCACGTGCTTGGAGTGAGCATCGAAGCTGCTCTTGCAGCCACGCTGATCTTCCGGGGAATGTCGTTCTGGATGCCGATGCTCCCAGGCATGTGGCTGACCCACCGGGAGGCACGGGCGGATCTTTGACCTCCGTCAATGCGTGCCTCGTGCAAACGCAGGACTGTGTCGGCCGTCCCTCTTGCGCGGAGCGTCGCGAGGGAGAGACAGATCCAAGAATTGGCTCTACTCAGGAGAAACAGAAATGCTGGTCGAGAATGCAATGACACCCTCCCCGATCACCGTCGGCGCATCCTCCACAGTGCTGGAGGCTGCCGATATCATGCTTGCCAATCGGATCAGCGGCCTGCCCGTGGTGGACGACAAAGGCGTACTCGTCGGCATTATCACTGAAGGCGATTTCTTGCGGCGGCACGAGCTCGACACGGACCGAAAGCGATCGTGGCTGCAAAGCTGGCTTGCCAGCCCCGGCAGGATTGCCGACGAATACGTGCGTGCTCATGGGCGCCGTGTTGAGGAAGTGATGAACACGCATGTTGTCGTGGTAGCCCCCACGGCGCAACTTTCCGATGCCGTCCGGCTGATGGAGCGAAACGATGTCAAACGACTGCCGGTAATCGCCGATGGCAGGCTTGTCGGCATCATTTCTCGTTCTGACCTTCTTCGTGCGCTCACGAGAATGGGAGAACCTTCGGTGCCATCGATTGAGGATGCTCAGATCCAGCGGGCAGTCGCAGCAGAGCTGGCAAAGCAAAGCTGGAGCAGAAACGGCTTCATCCGCTGCCAGGTCAGAAATGGCGTGGCCGAACTTGCCGGAACAATCTTCGATGAACGCGAGCGGCTCGCTGCGAAGGTCGCCGCCGAGAATGCTCCAGGCGTGAAAGCGATCACGGATCACCTGACCTGGATCGACCCCTACTACGGGGTAGCACTGCCGCCGCCGGTCGGCGAACAGGATCGCCTCTAAGAGCCGAGATTAGTCCGACACCTCGTTCACAGATTGATCTCCGTCAAGGAAGACCTGTCCTCCTCTCCTATGATCTCTCTGCTAAGCGCATAGGTGGAACATGCAGGAACCAAAGTTATCATTCCATGGCGCGGCCGGTTCGGTCACCGGCTCCTGCTTCCTCCTCGAGGTCGCGAATTGCCGAGTTCTGATCGACTGCGGGATGTTCCAGGGTTCTAAGAGCGAGAAGGAACTCAACTACCGGCCCTTCCCCTTCGATCCGACGGGGATCGACGCCGTTCTCCTGACACACGCCCACATCGATCATGCCGGCCTGCTCCCCAAACTCGCGAAGGAAGGATTCGGCGGACCGATCTATGCCACACGACCAACCATGGAACTGTGCGGCGTCATGCTGCAGGACAGCGGACACATCCAGGAATCCGAAGTCAAGCAGCTCAACCGCCGCAACCGGAGACGATCGCGAGAGCCCGTCGAGCCCATTTACACGGCTGACGACGCCCGCATGTTGATGCCGCAGTTTGTATTCGTTCCGTACCAGCAGTGGCGAGAAACGGTGGGCGGGATCAGGTTCCGCTTCTGGAATGCCGGACACCTGCTCGGATCGGCCTCGATCGAGATCGAGGTGGCCGTAGCGGACGGTTCGCAGCGTCTTCTCTTTTCGGGTGACATCGGCACTCGCTACAAGATGCTGGAAGGGCTGCCGCAAGCCCCCGTGGGCATCGACTATCTCATATGCGAGAGTACATACGGCGACCGTGAGCGCGAGGATTACACGCAGGACGCCCGCCGCAATCGGCTGAAAGAGATCGTGGCCAAGGCCCACAACCCAAATGGCGCGCTGCTAATCCCGTCTTTTGCTGTGGAGCGTACGCAGGAGGTGCTGACCGATCTCATCGCGTTGATGGACGGCGGCAGTATTCCTCGTTCGCCGATCATGATCGACTCGCCACTAGCCTCCAGAGCGACCGAAGTGTTTAAAGCTCAGGCCGGAGAGCTTGTGAACGCCGCCGCGTTCATACGTGCACTCGACGCACCGAACGTCAGGTTCACCGAGTCGGCAGAGCAGTCGAAGGCTCTCGATCTCGTTCGCGGCTTCCATATCATCATTGCGGCGAGCGGCATGTGCGAAGCAGGCCGCATCCGGCACCGGCTACGCAACTGGCTCTGGCGACCGGAGTGCACGGTTCTCTTGGTGGGCTTCCAGGCAGCAGGAACCCTCGGCCGAATCCTCCAAGACGGCGCCCGCGTGGTGCGTATCCAGGGCGACGAGATCCTGGTGCACGCGAGGATCATAGCCTTCGATGCCTATAGCGGGCACGCAGACGCCAGCGATCTTAAGGAATGGGTTTTTGCGCGAGCGCCAATCGCAAAAGGAGTGTTCCTTGTTCACGGCGAGCCAGCAGCGCGGAGCGCTCTGACGAGACGACTGGCGAAAATCCTGAAGGTTCCCGTGATGGAGCCTCGGCTCGATGATAGATTCGTTCTCACGAAGGATGGCGCTCGCCTGATCGAGGATAGGGCTCGTATCCGGCTTGCACCCGAGCAGCTTGGCCGCCCGGATTGGCACAACGACTTCCAGAGCTTCGTCCTCGATCTGTCCGAGTGTCTGAACAAAGCCGCCGATCAGAAAAGTCGGGCCGTCATCCTTCGAAAAATGAGGCGCGCGCTAGATCCAGACGAAGAACCCGTCAAGGCAAAGGAGAATCCAAATGTTGTCAACTGAGCGGGATTTCAAACCAGGCGGCGAACATTTCGCCGTTCCCAGCCAGGGCGAAGTTGAAGGCAAGCTCTTGGTGTCCGAGCTAGTCGCCGTCGCTTGCCTCAAGGAGCTTCTGAGGAAGGAACATGCGCCTGTCGTGGAGAGAGTTCGGAGCCGGATCCTGCGGGACCTGAAGCATCGATGCCGTTCTCTGAAGCTCTGCGCGGACGACGAGAAGGCGACCGCAGACTACGCGCTGCAGATCTTGGCATCCGCCGTGACAGAGGCCGGCTCCCGATAGCTATGGGCAAGCGAGGTTCAATATGAACAGGGAAGTTGGAGTTGCCTTCAATGCCGGGTCGTCGACCCTGAAGATCGGCGTTTTCGACATCAGTTCCGGATGCGCAAAGCCCATTGCCCGGGGCACAGTGTTTCTCGGACAACGCTCGCGGCTGAAGTATCAGGTGGGCGAAGACTGCCGGGAGATCGCTCTGCCAGGTGCCGCCGACGGCATTGGCATCCACTTGATCTCAGACGTTCTCGATCGCCTGTTGCACGGTGACTGTCACATCGGATTTGTCGGCCACCGCGTCGTCCATGGAGGCCTGATTTTCAAAGGGCCGACACTCCTCGGCGGCAGCACGATGTCACAAATCGAAAGTTTGACGGCGCTTGCCCCTCTTCATCAACCCAAGGCGCTAAACGTGATCGACGCCGTCTTCTCCTTGCATCCATCGGTCGTGCAGACGGCGTCCTTCGACACGGCTTTTCACGCCTCGCAATGCAGCCTCGCGACCAGGCTCGCCATCCCCGGCACATTGCACGACGCGGGCATCCGTCGATACGGCTTCCATGGCCTTTCCTACAAATACATAGCCACCTATCTTCAGAAATTTGCACCTTACATTGGCGGCGCGAGAGTCGTTTGCGCTCACCTTGGATGCGGCGCAAGCCTTTGCGGCATGGTCGATGGCGTTAGCATCGACACCAGCATGGGATTTTCCGCGCTCGATGGCATCCCGATGGCAACACGGCCGGGAGCGCTCGATCCTGGCGTGGTGATCCATCTACTCAGATCCGAGTTTCCCGATGCCGACAAACTGGAGGACTTCCTTTATAATCGATGCGGCCTCCTGGGGGTTTCCGGAATAAGTGGCGATACCCAGGCGCTCCTGGAGGACTTCCGCCCGGCTGCCAAGGAAGCTCTCGATCTGTTCTGCTTCAGAATTGCTGGCGAGGTCGGCCGTCTGGCGGTTTCGATAGGCGGCGTCGATGCGCTGGTCTTTACTGGAGGCATCGGAGAACACCAGCCGGAAATCCGCAAAGGAATCGAAAGGCACCTGTCGTGGATGGGACTTTCGCTGAACGAGGCCGCCAACAGGATGAATGCGACTGTCCTGAACGCCAAGGACAGTGCCATCGCAGCGTTCGTCATTCCCAGCGACGAGGAGCAGGTCATCGCAGACGAGGCCCTCGCCGTCATTAGCCGACATGGACTTCATTGAGGAGAGCAACAATGGCAGACGATATCACGATGCCGGACAGGCGCTCGGGCTCGTCGACGGCTATCGGCGCGTCTCCAACACTCTCCGGACGACCTCATGTGTATCGTCGGCACGCAAAGGCGCGGTGAGCAAAGCGCAGTCTGGGGGACATGAGCGTTCGCGAAACGATGCCGAGGAGCGATAGCATCGACCGGCTAAAAGGACGGGCCATCGATCGCAGCACGAGCCTCCATGTTGCCCGCCTGGGACTTAGGCTCCGCGCCCGTAAATGCCGACACCCGCGGTCCACTGATCGCAGGCGGTGTCTTATGATCTGTCGGCGGCATTGTGGGCAGCGGCGAAGGAGAAGCGATCTTGAGCGGCACGGAGATACCGCGCGCGACTTGGACTGCGACCGCCTCCTCCGGCCCTATCGGGGCGTCGGAGCGCTGCTCCAAATTGTAGCCGTCGGACCACAGGACCGCTCCATCGGCCTGTCGCACAAGGCGAGCCGTCAATCGAACGAGTGCTTCGCTTCCCCTTACGCTCCCCTGCAGGACATAACGCTCACCCACCGAAATGTTGAGCGCATCAGGCGTCGCGATGACGGTCAATCCTTTTGCGGCGACGAGTTTGACGAGGATCTCGTCCCTCAGATAGTGAGACACTTTTTCTGTCTGGCCATTCCCGCTCGCGGCAAAGGGTTCCACGATGACCGTCGGCGCTGGCGGCTCGTTGACGAGATTGCGTGCCGTCTCGGTCGAAAATCCAGGGCGTAAGAGCAAGGACATCGTTGCAATCCCAATGAACGAGAGGCCGACGACAGTCGCCATAAAGCCAACCGATGGCTTTGCAGAGAGTGCCGACCGGCCCTCTGTCCTAGCAGGTTGCGCGGCGGACCTTCCCTTACACTCCGGATTGGCCCTGAAAGAGGGAACGTAGCCGCCTTTCGGAATTGTGATCAGGACAGGTTCAGATTGCCGCGACAGGAGATAGAACCGCTCCAACTCTCTCCTTATCCGGCCCGCCTCGATGCGTACGGCCGGATCGTTTTGAGCGTCGAAATTGGATCTTCCAAAAATGGCCTCAGCGATCGTGTAGGCCTTTAGATACTCAGATCGCTCGGCGAGCGTCTCCTCGACGACGTATCGCAAAAAGCTTCTCGCGCGCTCGGGAAGGCACAGATCACCACTCGCCAGAATCCGCTCTAGCTGAGCCTGCACGTCCGGCTTTGAAGGCGCCTTGACAGTTTCATCGAAGTCTTCTGCGTGGGCCATTGCGTTTCCCCCTCGTACTCTCGATCCGATTTCGATCTGTCCGGTACGATAGTCCGCTGCCCGAATTTCGTGTCCACGCCGCATCCGTTCAACCACATGATAAGGCGGCGCGCCTCCTTTCGGGTGAGGAGAACCGTCGTGGCGCCCACTTCGGCGGGCGAGCCGCTAGCAGTATCAACCACGCTGAAGAGGCCGTAACGTGTGGGGACGCAGACGTATCTCGGCTTGTTCGCCATGGCTGCTGACCTCGGCCTTGGTCCCGGCCTTCTCCGGAATTTTCGATCGCGACGTCCGCCCTCGGCTCGACCGGGTGCCGGGAAGTCACGAATGCAGGCTAGCAGCAGACCATTCGCAGACATTGAGCTAGATCAAACTAAAAACGTCCCCGTGTTGATCGGCGTCAATGTCCATTCCGGGCGATCAGGCATTCTCGTACACACGTTCGTTGAGCCTCCAACTGCGAGATATGCCGATGGGTTGGAACCACTGGTACAGTTTCAGAAGCTACGTCCGATCCTCTTTGTGGATCGTTCCGTTCATCGCCCTGCTCCTTTATGTCGCCGCGATCCGTCTGGTCTACGCTTTCGGAGATTGGACCCCATGGGTCGACGTATGGCCTTGGGGAGTAGCGGGCACACAAAGGATGCTGGAGACGATCATCACGATGACTTTGACGTTCGTCGTCTTCACATTCGGCTCACTACTCGTGGCGATTCAGGTCGCCGGCGGTCAGTTGACACCCAGGATCATCGCGACGACACTTCTTCGGGACAACGCCATCCGGTTTACCGTCGGTCTGTTCATTTTTACGCTACTCTTCGCGACCGGCGCCCTTTCGAGACTCGATACGACTGTGCCCCACGGCGCTTCCGGGATGGCCGGCCTGCTGGGCTTTTTGTCCATTGCAGCCTTTCTCTACCTAATTGACTACGCGGCGCGGCTGCTGCGTCCTGTCAGCATCATCTCAAGGGTCGGTGAGCAGGGGCATTCGGTCATCGAGGAGGTGTATCCCGATCTTGCAGGTAACGAAGGCTCGCATGACGATCGCGTTCCGTTCGTCGGTGTGCCTGACAAAGTCATCTTCCATCGGGCTAATCCTGCGATCGTCGTCGCTGTCAATATGAAGGCCCTCGTCGCCCTGGCCGAACGGACGGACTCGATCATCGAACTTGTGCCGAGGGTCGGCGATTTCGTCGGAACCGGCGAACCTCTTTTCCGCCTGTACGGCCAAAGCTTGCCAGACGAACGGAGGTTGAAAGCCTTGGTCGCTCTCGGACCGGAGCGGACCCTCGAGCAGGATTCGACGTTTGCGTTCAGGATCATCGTTGATATCGGCATCAAGGCCTTATCAAAAGCCATCAACGATCCCACGACGGCCGTCCTTTCGATCGACCAGCTTCAACGTCTCCTATGCTTCGTGGGTGGAAGGCACCTGCTCGGCGAGGAGATCCGAAACACGTCGGGCAAGTTGCGGCTCATCCGCAGAACGCCGAACTGGGAGGATTTCGTGCAGTTGACCTTCAGCGAGATCCGCCTGTATGGCGCAGAAAACTTCCAGATCGCCCGTCGATTGCGCGCGGTGATCGAGTACGCATCGCAGGTTTTGCCCGACGAGCGCCGGCCTGCCCTGCTCAGTGAACTGGATCTGCTAGACCGTATGCTGGAGAAGATCTACGTTTTTCCGGAGGATTTGATACTGGCTCGGACCCCGGATTCGCAGGGACTGGGTGGCTCGGGGGGATAGTCGAGCCAAGCTAGCCCGGATTGCTCTCAAGACTTGGTTTCGGCGCTGCGGATCGGTATGGCTGCCAGGAGGAATTCCGCGCGTTTCGTGTGGCATCCTCAGGTTCGGGACCTGTCAAGTCATGTACCATGCGGGCCGCAACCGGCGCTGAGGCGACGGTGACTTCGAGGATCATGATGTGGCGGGTATCTCGCACGTCAGGCTGGGAGCCGAGTATAGTTTGACGAAGGTCAAGGACAGCAGTTACCGAGAGGTTCACCATTGCAGCACAACGTGTGCAATGAACCGACGTTAGGGGGGCGAATGCGTTACAGTCCCGTTCTCACCTTTCCGGATGCCGCGCAGGAAGCAGCCGTTTGGATCCGAGAGCTTTCAGAACAACTCGGCTGCGAGCAGCGCGTCGCATACGAAGTGTTGCGCATAAGCCTGCACGCGGTGCGTGACAGGCTTTCGGTGGACGACAATGCCAAGGTTGGCAACGATCTGCCACTCGTGCTTCGGGGCCTCTACTTCGAGGCATGGGACCCGATCAAGAGCCACGGGCACGATGACCTTCGCGATCTACCGGCCTCGCTGTTTGCGGCCTTGTCACATATTGGTGCGTCAGACAGAGACGTTTTCACGAAGATCCTGAGACTGTTCGAAGACCGACGCCGTCACAAAACATCGACCAAGCTCGACCTTGCGCTGAAACTGTGCGCTTCGTCTGTTGAAAACAGCAATCCCGCCAGCATCGTTCCTCAGAGCGAACAACCATCGAAACTGCGTTAAGGGCAATCGTCGGGCAATTTGCTCTGTTCTCGTCGGGCATCGGCACCATGTGTGTACTCGCCTGCCCGAACCAAGGTCGAGCAGTTTTTGCGCTGAATGACCCCTCCTTCGATGTGGTGACAGCATCAGATCAGCATCGTCCTCGAAATCGCGCAAGACTTCCCTGTGGCGATGCCTATTTGGCAAATACGTCCGCATTCGATCGTCGCATGCCTTTCACATGCGTGAGATTTGAGGTCGTCCTCTGTCAGCCAGCACAGCGATTTCAAATGGATCAGCGGAACTCTTGAAGGGAAAAGTTAGCAACAAACGGTAGCTATGGGACTCCACACCGTGCAACGCATCATCGTTCGCTAGACGCCCAGGACGGTCCTAGCTGCCATTTCAGTGATGCAGAGCCTGTCGGCCGCATCCCCGCCTGACCATCGGCTCTACCGATGGTCAGGTCCCGTGGCGATGCTCGTGTAGTGTTAGCACGGCGTCATTGGTGATGACGCCGCCGAAGCTTGGGTCCGGCGGCGGTAGCTGCCGGCCGTCGATTGTGGTTGTCGCGCTCGGCGTGCCCATCGTCCCCGTCGTCTGCTGCGCGGACGCTGAACCGGCCGTCAGAGCGAGGGCCGCAACAGCCGACGCCAGAGAAATCAGCTTTTTCATGTTCATTTCCGTTCCTCCCGTACACTTGCTGAAATTATGCCTCGATGGGTCACTCCTGATGCTCACGAATGCGGGCACCAATTGAAGCAGTCCCTGACTGTTAGAAACTGCTACCGAGATCGGTCCACTACCCGGCGTTTGTGTAGACATCGTTCGATCAGATCGCCGCGACATCGCTGCCGCAAACAAAAGAGCCAGCCTGACGGGTATGATCACCAAGCAAACGAGAGCACGCGTTCCATGGCGAAAAGCATCAGCCGATGCTTCTCCCAGGCATGACGTGTACTGCAAACATGCTCCTGCCAAATCGCGAGCAGTCTGCAGCAAGAAATGGAAGTCTCGGCACAATTCAATATTACTAATATACGCGAATTTTACTTCCAAAAAAGATCGAGGTCTTGCTCGATTAGGTGAGATTGATTGACCTAGACTATGCGAAAGGCACTGCCTGACTGTCGCTCGTTTTGCCTGCGGAATGAGGGGGCCTTCCCAAAGGCGTACCGAGCTAGGCTCAGGACCTATTAATTTGACTTGAGATGGGATTCTCGGCTTCCGAGAAGGGGGCCGTGATGGGTGGTTTGTTTTTGCTGACCGAGTGCCACATGGCACGGATATGGCCGCATTTCCCGCTTTCACATGGTGTTGCGCGCCTCGACGACCGGCGGGTGGCGAGCGGGATCGTCGACGTGATCCGCAACGGTCTCCAGTGGAAGGACGCGCCGGCGGGCTAAATTAGGGTTCGTACAAGACACTCTACAACCGTTTCATGCCGGAGCCGCCTGGCGTGTTCGACCGCATCTTCACCGGCTCGCTGGCGAAGGGCTGAAGCCGAGCGCATCATTATCGACGCGACGCGTCGGAAAGCCCACCGCACTGCGGCGAGCCTCCTTAAAAAGGGGATGTTCCCCGTCGTATCGAGCGAACCAAAGGGCGGACTGAAGTCAAAGCTCCACACCGTATGCGGCGGAGACGGATGGCCGATCATCCTGCTTCTGTCGGAAGGTAAGATGAGCAACCATAAAGGCGACGTCTCGGGGACGAAGAAGGGGCTCGGCTCCATCATCGACCAACTTTGCGACTGGCCGCTGCTGGAGCGGTACAGACTGGCTATTAGGAGACAGTCACAGGTTTCGACCGCAGCCGATTGACCGTTGCCAGATCTGCCCGCCGGCAAAGTTGCGGAGGCAACCCTCTCATTATCAATTCGGCATCGGCAACGGCCATGGAGCCCAGAGCATAGAACGCGTCGCGCGTTCCACCGGTGCGATGCGCCGAAAGAAGCATTCCTGGAGCAGATCGCACCGGATCATTTGCGTGCACCGGCTCTTCAGGAAAGACATCGGTAGCGACACGGATGTGACCAGATTGAGCAGCGGCCAACATAGCCGGAAAGTCCACCACTGCGGCGCGGCTCATAAGAAGAAAAGCGGCGCCCTCCTTCATCATGGCGAACTCGCGCCTGCCCAGGAATGACTGGTTTTCGCTCGTCACGCTGGCAAAGACAAAAACCAGCTGGCTTTCCGTCAACACCTCTTCCATAGAACTCGGAACGCAGTCTGCGTTTGTGACGATCTCCCGAGGAAGCCACGGATCGAAAACCCGAACAGTGTTTTTAAACGGCCGGATCAGCTCTCTGAATTGTCGCCCAAGGTCGCCGAAGCCAATGAGACCCACAGGCGCTCCAGCGAACCTGAAGGTTGTTGCGTTTCCGGCCAACCCATATTGTTCGACCCCTGCCCTGAAATCTCGGTCCGCCTGAGTGATGCCACGTGCGAGATCCAGGCCCATCGCCAAAGCCGCCTCGGCGACCGGGGAGGCGAATGCCGCAGCTGGCGTGATGACCCAAATTCCGCGCTCCACGCAAGTCTTGTAATCGATATTTGGCAAGAAGTTGGATTCGACGTTGATAATCGCTTTCAATTTCGGTGCTCGATCCAAGCGCTCCCTTGGCATGTCCGTCTGCCCGAAGATCAGCACGGTATCTGGCAGAAGCGCGTCCACGAGCTCCCCGGACATCTGTTGTTCCTCGGAAACGACGACCTCCCCCAGCCGCTCCAACCTTGAGCGGACGTCGGGCTCCATGATGAGGTCAAGGGTCCGTGGCAATGGATCGACGATGACGACGGCGCGGCTCATGTTTCTTCCTCGGAATAAGAGAAGGCCATAGTAGTTGAATGTTGCCAGAATCACAGTGTCGCGCGATCTGGATATCCTCACGCCTTACCACCCCCCAACCGGCGCAGAAGATTGCTTCCTGCAAGCGTCCAAATTTCCGGCGTTGTCAACTGCGACCGATGCAGTAATAGCAATCCGTCCCTTTCGCATCAGATCTTGAGTTGCCAGATACGCGCAGCCGAAATCGCGCGGCAGCCGGCCACAAGCGCCACCGAGCGGACGCCGGCAAAGCTCGGCAAGCGCTTCGTTCCGGTCCAGCGACCGTTGTCGGCAAAGACCTCGATCGAGCCGGCATCAAGGAAGATGCGCACTTGTGACGGTCGCGCACCGGCCGCGAGATAGCGTGGTGTGGTCTTGCGACTTCGATCGGTGAACAGGATTGCCAATCCATCGGCGTCGAGTCGCACGCCAAGGTCGATATCGGCATGGCCGAAACCTAGCTCGAACGGTGCACCAGGTGCGTCGAGATCGAGCTCGATCTCGACGGCTCCACTTTCCAATGTCAACTGTTGGCCGGACGCAAGACGGCTTGCGTCCAACGCCAAATGGCGCAGGCTGACGACGCTTTCGACGGGGGGCGTTAGCACCGCAGCTCCGTCCCATAGGACCCGGCGTGGCAGGGTCATGGCGGTTGCAAAGTCGTCCTTCTTCGAGACATCCGTCCAGTTTGCAAGCCAGGCAATTCCGACTGGTCCGCCGTCGTCAACGAAAGCTTGGAACGCATATGCATCGGAGCCAAAATCGAGCTCCTGCTCGACTTCAGGCACGAAGCCGCGGCCATTGAACCGGCCAACCGTGACGCTGGTCATATTGCGGCGGCCAGTTATCGCGTCGCGGCTGGTAAGGAGGCCGAAAATCAACGCCCAGCGCGTTTGCGGATTGTTGATGTCGCCCAGCGGCACCATGCAGGGACATTCCGCGGCCGTCATGCCGTAGCGGTTCTCTCGGTGCAATGTGGTGATGAAAGTCCAGCCGTTTTCCCCCTCTGGATCGAGCGTCTCATAGAGTAGAACCACGCCGCCGCACTTATCGCGACTGCCGAGAAGCATTTTCCAGTATCCGTCCGGCCCCTTGAAGACGTAGGGGTCTCTGAAATCGAGCGTCAGGTCCAATCCGTCGGGCCGTTGTGGCAAGATGACCGACGGTGCCGTTGCGACAAGACCATCAACGCTCAAAGCAGTCAGCTGGATCTGCTCCTCTGGCTGGCGGTCGCGCATCTGCTCGGTAAAGAAGACGCGGACGCCACCCTCAGACCCGGCTGCCGATATCGCTGAACCCGAGAATGCGCCGCCGCGTCCGTCGTCTCGTTTTGAGAGTTCGTCCGATGGGAACAGGAAAACCGGCAGATGCTTCCAGCGGATATAGTCTTTAGTGATCGCGTGCCCCCAATGCATCGTATTCCAGCGAAGCCTATGGGGATAATGCTGGTAGAAGAGATGCACCTGACCATCAAAGCGACCGAAACCGTTTGGATCGTTCATCCAGCCGAAGGGAGGGCGGAAATGGTAGTTGTCCGTCACCTCCGGCGGCGCGTTTTCTGCTGCATGGTGCAGAACGCAAATGCCCTCATTTCGAACTGTCAGCGGGTGGAACGTGTAAATGAGAGAGACTGCGGCGTCTGATGGGTTGTAGCTCAGTTCGGCTTTTCCACCTTGGGACAATTCCACTTCGCTGAACTCAAACTCCTCTGTTCGGGTCGTAACGACATTGGCCAGCTCGACGCCGTCGACACTGACCCTTAGATCGGCGGGATGATCCGTTCGCCGCGACTTCAGCCAGAGGTGAATGACTGCTCCAGCGTCAAGGTCTGCTTGCACGATGTATACGGGGGGAATGGACATTGCCTGGGAAATCATCAATCAACCTTTCACGGCAGAGCCGACGAATGAGCTCACGAACCAGCGTTGAAACGCGAGATAGAGGGCAAGGATAGGGATCATCATCAAAACCGAGGCAGCCATGGCGCGATCCCAGTAGATGCTGTCCTGGCCAAAGAAGGTGGCGATAGCGACAGCGATGGGCCGGGCGTAATCGGTCTGCGTAACGAGGGTCGGCCACAGATACTGGTTCCAGCTTTCGATCCCCATGAGGATGGAGACCGTGGCAAGTGCTGGAAGACTGAGCGGCAGATAGATCGAACGGTAAATGCGGAAGATCGAAGCACCATCGATTTCCGCCGCTTCGTAGAGCTCCTTCGGAAGCTGGGCGAAGAATTGGTAGAAGAGGAAGATGTAGAGCGGACTTGCCACCCAGGGCAGGATCTGAACGGCGAAGGTATCGGTCATGCCGGCCCGCGACATCATTACGACCAGCGGCATGATGATGCTCTCCTGCGGGATGACGTAGAGCGCGACGACGAGCGACAACAGCACCGCCTTGCCGCGCAGCGATCCCCAGGCGAGAACAAACCCGGCCATGGAATTGACGACAAGTCCCGAGGCCACAGTGACGGTGAGTATCAGCAGCGAATTGACGAGATAGCGGCCGTAGGCAAGTTCACCAGAGAAATGCCCGATTTCCTGGAAATTGGCGAGCGTTGGGTTGGAAACCCAAAAGGCTCGAAAGCTCCCCATGTCGGCGAGGATCTGAAAGCGGTCGTCTTTGAGACTCGCCACCAACAGCATGAAGAGCGGCGAAATCACGACGAGTGCAATGATGAAGATGCAGGCGGTCTGAACGAGGCGCAACGATATATTGCCGGAGCGTTCAACGGGCACAACCCGAGCAAGAGCGATGTCAGACATCAAAACGCCTCAACATTTGGCGCTGCAGGAGCGCGATCACAAGAACGATGGTGAAGAGGATGACCGAGACGGCGGAGGCGTAGCCCAGTTTCTGCTGCTCGAATCCGGTTCTCACCATATAGTGGACGACGGTCTCGGTGCTGCCCCTCGGACCGCCCTGGGTCAGGATGGCGACCTGTGTATAGAGCTTGAACGCCTGGATCGTCGTGATCAACAGCACGAACACATGCGTTGGCCTCAAGCCGGGCATTGTCACGTGCCAGAAGCGCTGGATTGCATCGGCTCCGTCAATCCTTGCGGCATCGTAGAGTTCGTCGGGGATTCCCTGAAGACCGGCTAGATAGACGATCATCTGGAAGCCGTAGGCCTGCCACGCAGACAAAAGCACGATCGAAAACATCGCCCAGTTGGGATCGCCGAGCCAGTCGATCGGTTGAATATGCCCGGCCGAAAGAAATCCGACGATCTGGTTCAAAGGCCCGCTGGGATACTGGAAGAGCGTGCCCCAGATAACGCAGACGACGACCATCGATGTGATAGCGGGCAGAAAGAACATGCCGCGTAGCAGATTCCGGCACGGTATTTTCTGATGCAACAATAGCGCTGTGGCGAATGCCATTCCGCATTGGACCGGAAGTATCCAGATGGTGAACCTGGTTACATTCCATAAGGAAGTCCAAAACAGTGGATCGCTGAAGATGCGGACAAAATTCTGCAGTCCGATGAAGCGGACGGGCGTCGGCCGCGGCACCAGCGGTTGATTGGTCATCGACGTCCAGAACGACAGCAGGAACGGCGCGATAAGGAAGCAACCCAGAAGCAGAACGGCAGGGGCGATCATCAAAATTTCCTGCATGAGCCGGCCGGGGTCGCTACGTCGGCCCACACGCGGCCGGGCCGCCGCAGGGGATGGTTGCAACGTCATTGTCTCCTCCTCGGGTATTTTGCCGGTGCCTTATGTTCCAGGGCCGGCCTTTCTTCCGGCCCTGAGCAAGGACGGTTACTCCTGGCTGTCGAATGGCGGATAGCCGTCGTTGTCCTCGATGTCCTCGTCGATCTTCTGAGCAGCCTCGGACAGAGCCTCTTTCACGTCGCCGCCGTTGAAGGCCTTGTCTGCAGCCTGCATGAAAGCTGCGGTGATTGCGGGATAGGCTGGATGCGGGGGGCGAGCGATGGCAGTTTTCTGCGCCTGCTCAAATGCAACGGCCATCGGGCCGCCCTCAGCGTATAAAGGTGAGGCCGCAGCAAAGCTTTTCAGGCCTGGGAAGGCCGACTCCTGCCTGGCATATTCACGGTAGTCCTTGTCCTTCAGCAGGAAGCTCAGGAATCTTCCGGCGATGTCGGGATGTTCGGATGTCTTGGTGATTCCCCAGATCCAGGTACCGTTGGGGCTTACGCCCTTGTCGCCCAGCTTCGGCAGCGGCATGACAACGATATCGTCCTTCATTGCTGCGGCCGCCTCGGCATAGAACCAATGCCCCCCAAGTGCGAGTGCGGCCGGACGGCCTTGTGCATAGAACTGATTGGTGCCCGACGACCCCGGCACGACCCAGCCATTCTTTACCCAGGTTTGCAACATGGTCAGCGCCCCGACGCAGGCGCCACTATCGAGCGTGCCGGACGCCTTCCAGGTCTTGCGGTCGATCAGATCGCACCCGGCGCTTTCGAGCAGCGGGCCGTAGGCATAAGTGATCCATTCTGTCTTGATACCGTAGCCACGGAACGTGTCGATCGGCCATTTGACGCCGTCGAGCTTCGCGAGCTTTTCCAGATAGCCTTCAAATTCCTGCTTGGTCCAGGCCTCGTCAACCGACTTCGGGATGCGAGCGCCGATGGCTTCAAGGTACTTCTTGTTACCGTATAGGACGACGGAGGAGTCCGTAAGGCCGACTGCGTAGAGCTCCTTGTCGATCGGGTATGTCCCCTGAGACACGTTCGATGCCGTCATGTCGCTGACGATGTCCTTGTCGATCAGCGGCTTGATCGGCTGGAGATAGCCCGACCAAACATAGTTGGCGAGGAAAGGTGCATCCAGCTCCATAATGTCCGGCAGCTGCTTGGACATGACGGCGGCGCTGAACTTCTCATTGTAGGCGTCATGGGGCGCATAGATGAATTCGATATCGACGTCTGGATTGGCCTCCTCGAAGCGCTTGGCGACGTCCGCATATGCCTTGACCCAACCTGGATCGCCCTGGTGCATCATGTGAATGACGGTTTTTGCATCGGCCCAACCGGCGCTCGCGGCAAGTGAGGCCGAAGTCAAAAGCAGTGCATACAGTAAACGATTACCCATTATAGTCTCCTCCTTGGTAGACGTGGTTCGACGACATTTACACGGATGACCGCGCGACGAGCTGGAACGGCAGTTTTCGCAGCGTCGGCTGGCCGCTATCTGCTGAAAGCAGAATCTCGGCGGCAAGGCGACCCATTGCGCGATGTGGCAACGCCATCGTCGTCAACGGTGGATCGAGACGCGAGGCAATTTCGACCTGATTGTCGAAGCTCGCCACGGCAACGTCATCCGGAATTGCAGCCCCCAGGCGACGTAGCGCGGCATAGACCTCCATCGCGACACGATCGTTGCCGCACAAGATGGCATCGGGACGTGTGTCTGCCGCCATCAGCGCCGTCAGATGCGACAGGACGAGAGTTGGAGCGCGATCGCTATAGATCGTTCGACGGACAGCCGGCAAGACGGCAACCGGACCAAGCCCCGCTTCCTCCAGCGCCTTTCTGAAGCCCTTTTCACGCAGTTCCCCTGCCAGGATGCCGGGAAGATTGACGAAGGCAATTCGCCGCCGTCCGGCGGCAAGGAGATAGCGCGTTATTTCTGCCGCCGCCCCCTCCTCGTCCGGCACCAGCGACGCCACGCGACCTGCAGATTCGCGGCAATTGATCATGACACCGACGCTTTTGGAAAGGTCGGGGCCGAGGGCCACTGTTTTGTGATACATCGCGGCGAATGCGATAGCGCGCGGACGGAACCGGCGAACTTCCTCCAGGACTGATGCCACGTTGCGATTGCCGCTGAGATTCATCGCGAAGACGGCCATTTCCGCGCTCCGGGCCGCGCCGTCGAGGCCGCGGATGATTTCCGTAGCGAAGGGTGAGGTAATGAGTTCGTCAGCGACGACGCCAATGAGTGGCAGCCATCCTTGCCGAACACCGCGTGCTGCAAGATTGGTGACATAGCCAAGCTCGTCCGCAATCGCCTTGATTCTTGCGCGGGTCTCGTCCGACATCCGGGCAGAGCCGCCGTGGAGCGCGCCGGAGACGGTCTTTACAGAGACGCCTGCCCTTTCAGCGATGTCAGACAACGATGCCGTCAACCCGCTTCCTCCCATGGGTTATCGGTTACCCATTAACCCCTTCGTTGAACCTCTGTCAAGGCGTGGCCTCGCAGCCCATCGCGTCAGGGTCGCTCACTAGAGCTCAGAACTGCGAAGAAGCCGCTTGATAAAATATCCTGGGGCTCTATCGCGTCGCGTGCTGCTAAAGTGCTAGCCTGCGGCAAAAGAAGAATGCCGGAGGATGAGATGACGAAGAAGACGCTTGGCGATTGGCGGGCCCTAGCCGAGAAAGAGCTGAAGGCCGCGCCCGAAACGCTCGTCTGGAACACGCCCGAAGGGATAGACGTCAAGCCGCTTTATACCGAGGCCGACATCGAAGGCGCCGAGCACCTCGGAACGCTGCCGGGCTTTGCGCCCTTTACCCGCGGACCGCGTGCCACGATGTATGCCGGCCGACCATGGACAATTCGTCAATATGCCGGCTTCTCCACTGCGGAAGCTTCCAACGCCTTTTATCGCAAGGCGCTTGGCTCCGGCCAGCAGGGCGTTTCCGTCGCCTTCGACCTTGCCACACATCGCGGCTATGACAGCGATCATCCGCGCGTTGTCGGCGATGTCGGCAAGGCAGGCGTTGCGATCGACAGTGTCGAGGACATGAAGATCCTGTTCGATGGCATCCCACTGGAGAAAGTCTCTGTCTCGATGACGATGAACGGCGCGGTCATCCCGATACTGGCGAGTTTTATCGTTGCCGGCGAGGAACAGGGTGTGCCTCGCGCCGCGCTTTCAGGGACCATCCAGAATGACATTTTGAAGGAGTTCATGGTCCGCAACACCTACATCTACCCGCCGGAACCTTCGATGCGGATTGTCGCCGACATCATCGAATATGCAGCCAAGGAGATGCCGAAGTTCAATTCCATCTCGATCTCCGGCTACCACATGCAGGAGGCCGGTGCGACGCTGGTGCAGGAGCTTGCGTTTACGCTCGCCGATGGCCGCGAATACGTTCGCGCCGCACTTGCCAAGGGGTTGGACGTCGACGATTTCGCCGGTCGCCTTTCCTTCTTTTTCGCCATTGGCATGAATTTCTTCATGGAGGCGGCAAAGCTGCGTGCTGCACGTCTCTTGTGGACGCGCATCATGGAGGAGTTTAAGCCGAAGAAGGCCTCGTCGCTGATGCTGCGCACCCATTGTCAGACGTCGGGCGTATCGCTGCAGGAGCAGGATCCCTACAACAACATCATCCGGACCGCTTTTGAGGCAATGTCGGCAGTGCTTGGCGGTACACAGTCGCTCCATACCAATTCGTTCGATGAGGCGATTGCCCTGCCAAC
The DNA here is from genome assembly GCF_002211315.1 of Rhizobium sp. R693. Classification (NCBI taxonomy): domain Bacteria; kingdom Pseudomonadati; phylum Pseudomonadota; class Alphaproteobacteria; order Hyphomicrobiales; family Rhizobiaceae; genus Rhizobium; species Rhizobium sp. R693. The sequence continues at coordinate 101,448 of NZ_LOKY01000001.1, forward strand.
TGAGTTTTCGGCACGCATCGCGCGCAATACGCAGCTCATTCTGCAGCACGAGACGGGCGTGACAAAGGTCGTCGATCCGCTTGCAGGCTCCTACTACGTCGAGAGCATGACGAAGGAACTTGCAGACAAGGCGTGGGATCTGATCGAGGAAGTGGAGGCGCTCGGCGGCATGACGAAGGCGGTCAACGAAGGCTTGCCCAAGCGGCTGATCGAGGAAGCCGCGACACGACGCCAGGCGGCCGTCGACATGGGCTGCGAGGTCATTGTCGGCGTCAACAAGTACCGTCTTGAGACAGAAGAGGAGATCGAGATCCTGGCGATCGACAACGCCGCCGTACGCTCCGCCCAGATCAAGCGGATCGACGAGACGAAACGCCGGCGTGATGGGGCGGCTGTCAAGGCAGCACTCGACGCGCTTGCGCAAGTGGCAAGCCGCGGCCACGGCAATCTGCTTGCGGCAGCCGTCGAAGCGGCGCGCGCGCGCGCGACCGTTGGCGAGATCTCGGATGCCATGCGTCGCGCCTTCGGTGATCACGCAGCTGAGCCTGAGGTCATCAAGGATGTCTATGGTCAAGCCTATCGTGATGAGCCAGAGCTCGCAGTGCTGAAGGACCGCATGACCGCAATCGGCATGATTCTCGGACACAGGCCGAAGATCATGGTTGCAAAACTCGGTCAGGATGGCCACGACCGCGGCGCCAAGGTGATTGCCTCGGCGTTTGGAGATATCGGCTTCGACGTCCTGGCGGGGCCACTATTCCAGACGCCAAAGGAAGCGGCCGATCTCGCCGTTGTCAGCAAAGTGCACGTGGTCGGCATCTCGTCGCTTGCAGCAGGCCACAAGACACTGGCACCACAACTTGTCGAGGAACTGAAAGCTCGGGGCGCCGAGGACGTCATCGTCGTCGTCGGCGGCGTTATCCCGCGGCAGGATTATGACTTCCTGATGGACCATGGTGTGGCAGCTGTCTTTGGCCCCGGCACCAATGTCCTGGAGGCGGCAAATTCGGTTCTCGATCTACTCGAAGGCAAGCGTCGAAACCGCTAGATCTCACTTGCGGCCGTGGCTCGAGACAACAGGTGAGATTCGTCGCCGCGCTTGGATGGCGGCGAAAACGTTTTCCGTGTTCTGAGTTGAAGGCCCAGGAGCCTCGAAAATCGATCGCTATGAAAATTAATTTCACCACTTCAACTTTTCGCGCGATTCGTGTTGACGAGTTCGAATTTTTGTCCCAACTTGACGAAAATAAATTACGTAAGTGGGAACGAGAATAGCATGAAAGTGGGAATTATCGGGCTCGGCTTCCGGCTCGGCTACCTTGGCTATGTCTTCAAGTCTGTCGATGAGAGCTTCGAGATCGTCGGGTATGTCGACCCCGATCCGGCGGGTCTTCCAGGTCTCGTCGAAAAGGGCATTTCTGCCGGCACTGCCTATGCTTCCCCCGAAGATCTGATCGCCCACGAAAAGCTCGATCTTCTGATGATCGGTTCCCCGAACCACATGCATCTCGACCACATCAGGCTGGGTCTCGAAAGCGGCCTGAAGGTGTTTTGCGAAAAACCGATCGTCACGACGATCGCCGAGAGCATCGAGCTCGCGCGTCTGATGGCAAAGTTCGGCCATGAGCGTTTGATGGTTGGCCTCGTGCTGCGCTACTCGCCGCTCTACAAGGACCTGCGCGCCATTCAGGCCGCAGGCAAGCTCGGCCAGATCGTGTCGATCGAAGCGGCCGAGCACATCGAGCCTTATCACGGCGCCTTCTTCATGCGCGACTGGCGCCGTTATGAGCGCTATTCCGGCAGCTTCATGCTGGAAAAGTGCTGCCATGATCTCGATCTCTACAATGGCATCGTCGGTGTCCGGCCGGAGCGCGTTGCAAGCTTCGGCGGCCGCAAGAGCTTCACGCCGGCAAACGACCCCGCACGAGAAGGCATCAACGACCTGCAGCTCTTTCATCGCAAGCCGAGCGGCTGGATGGGCTCCGACAAGGTGTTCGACAGCGACGCCGACATCATCGATTATCAGGTTGCCATTGTCGAATATGCCAACGGCGTGGGTATGAATTTCCATACCAATCTCAACGTTCCTGACCAATTTCGACGCTTTGCCATCATGGGATCGCGCGGCATGGCGGAGGGCGATTTCGTCCGCGGCTATCTCGACGTTCATGAGCAGTTGACCGGCAAGAAGGTGGTCGAGAACAAGTACGTGGCGACCGAGTTGTCGCAGCATTACGGTGCCGACGAGCAGATGGCCGCCGACCTCCTCGATAGCGTGCGCACAGGCACTGAGCTTCCCGTTTCTACGCTTAACGCCCTCGAAGCGGGCATTCTCGCCCTGTCGATGGACGAGGCGCGCATGAAGAAGGCGGTTGTTGATCTGCGTCCCGTCTGGGACAGGTTCGACGAGGCCCTGCACGCAAGAGCGGCTTGAGGAGGTCGGCAAGATGAGCGTCCAACGCAACGCAGTCATCTTCGCCTGGATCCTTCTCCTTCCGGCAGTGCTCTATGTGCTAGCGATCGTTGCCTATCCGCTGGTCGACACGTTCATCTTATCCTTCACCGACGCATCGCTGAAGAAGACGACGAACTGGGTCGGCTGGGTGAACTACGAGAAGATCTTCAACGCCACATTTGCGGAAGTCATTATCCGCACCTTCATCTGGACCTTCTTTTCCGTATCGATCAAGATGATCATCGGCGTCTTCGGCGCCACCATGCTGAATTCGGCAGTGCCAGGCAGGGCACTCTTTCGCGTATTGACCATGCCGCCCTGGATTGTCCCGATGGCGATCGGCATCTTCATGTGGGGCTGGATGTATAACGGCCAGTTCGGGATGATTTCCGGCATGCTGCAGCGCTTCGGCCTGGTGGATGCTCCGGTGGCCTTTCTCGCACAGGGTTCGACGGCGTTCTGGGCGACGATTATCACGGATGTCTGGATTGGGGTTCCGCTGGTCACCCTCTATATGCTGGCGGCCATGCAGGCCATTCCTCAGGATCTCTATGAAGCTGCCTGGACAGACGGTGCCGGTCGTTTCTATCGCTTCCGGCGCATTACCCTGCCGCTGATCGTCCCTTCGATGATCACCATGTCGATGCTGTCGCTCATTGCCACGTTCAATTCCTTCGACATCATCTGGATCCTGACGCGTGGCGGTCCAAGCGGCGAAACGACGACGATGATCATCGATACCTACCGCACGGCGATTGGGTCCAACAAGTATGGCGAAGGTGCCGCACGCGCCGTGCTGATCTGCATTTTCCTGTCGATCTTCTGTGTCTGCTACTTCCGGCTGACCAGCCGCCTTGCCTCCGGAGACAAGCGATGATGCAAACCCATCTGCTCATCAATCGGTACAAATGGTATGAAATGATCGGCATCTATGCCGGCGTCCTGGTGTTCCTCACCTTCGTGCTTTCTCCCTTCGTCGAGGGCTTTCTCGTATCACTGAAACCGCTCAGCCAGCTCTTCTCCTCGCCTTATCGGTTCATTCCCGAGAACGGTTCCTTCGAGGCGTACCGGACGATGTGGGTCAGCGTGCCAGGCTTTGCGCGCTACATCTTCAACTCGTTCTTTATCTCCACCGTCGTGACCGCTGTCGTTCTGGTCCTCGTCATCCCTGCTTCCTACGCATTTGCCCGCTTTGAATTCAAGGGCGCCGGGCTATTGCTTGGCGCGTTCCTGGCGGTCAACATGTTTTCGGGGGCAGTGCTCCTCATTCCGCTTTTCAGGTTGATGCGCTCGCTCGGGCTGCTCAATACCTATTTTGCGATCATGGTTCCGGGTGTCGCCTTCCTTATTCCGTCCGCGATCTGGCTGCTTAGAACCTACATGATCCGAATCCCGAGGGAACTGGACGAGGCTGCCTTCGTTGACGGTGCCAGCCAATTCTACACGCTTCGCCGCGTCATCCTGCCGATTGCGATGCCCGGCATCATGGTGGTTGCGATCACCACCTTCATCGGCTCCTACGCCCAGCAGTTCATCTTCGCGCTCACCTTTAACTCCAAGACCGAATTTGCCCCTCTGCCGGTCGGGCTCTTTGCCTACTTCGGCCGTCAGGAAGTGGTCTGGAATGAGCTGATGGCTGCGAGCTTCGTCGGCATTGCGCCGGCCATGATCGTGATTTTCTTCCTTCAACGGTATCTCGTCAGCGGGCTGACCGCGGGCGCGGTGAAACAGTAAGTCAACCACCAGAGAAAAACGGGAGCTAACAAATTGACGATACAATTTAAGACCGGGCTGATCGCCCTTGCCCTGCTCGGCTCGACCGCGCTGGGCACCATGAGCGCCCACGCCGCTGACAAGGAGATCAGCTGGATCTACTGCGGCGACAAGATTGACCCCATCCATGAGAAGTACATCAAGGAATGGGAAGGCAAGAACCCCGGCTGGAAGGTTACGCCCGAGGTTGTCGGCTGGGAGCAGTGCCAGGACAAGGCAACGACGCTGGCTGCCGCCGGTACGCCAGTCGCCATGGCCTATGTCGGCTCACGCACGCTCAAGGAATTCGCCGAAAACGACCTCATCGTTCCGGTGCCGATGAGCGAGGACGAGAAAAAGAGCTACTATCCGAACATTGTCGATACCGTCACCTTCAATGACACCCAATGGGGTGTACCGATCGCCTTCTCCACCAAGGCGCTTTACTGGAACAAGGATCTTTTCAAGCAGGCCGGTCTTGACCCCGAAAAGCCGCCGAAGACCTGGGCTGACGAAATCGCTGACGCCAAGGCCATCAAGGAAAAGACCGGAATTGCCGGCTACGGTCTGCCGGCAAAAACCTTCGACAACACCATGCACCAGTTCATGCACTGGGTTTATAGCAACAACGGCAAGATCATCGATGGCGACAAGATCGTGGCCGACAGCCCCGAAGTTCTTGCAGCCCTTAAGGCTTACAAGGACATCACGCCCTATTCCGTCGAGGGTGCAACCGCTTACGAACAGAACGAAATCCGCGCCATTTTCCTCGATGGCAAGGTCGGCATGATCCAGGCCGGTTCGGGCGCTGCCACCCGTTTGAAGGATACCAAGATCAACTGGGGCATCGCACCGCTACCGCTTGGCCCGTCAGCCAAGGGCGAAGGTACGCTTCTGATCACCGACAGCCTGGCGATCTTTAAGGGATCGGGTGTGGAGGACAAAGCAGTCGAGTTCGCCAAGTTTATCACTGCGCCTGGTCCGCAGGGTGAATACGAGCTCCAGGGCGGCGCGGGCCTGACACCACTGCGTCCGTCCGCAAAGGTTGATGAATTCGTGAAGCAGGATCCCTATTGGAAGCCGCTGATCGACGGCATCTCCTATGGTGGGCCGGAGCCGCTCTTCAAGGATTACAAGGGCTTCCAGAACGTCATGATCGAGATGGTCCAGTCGGTCGTTACCGGCAAAGCCGAACCGGCGGACGCACTGAAAAAGGCCGCGGCCGATCTCGAGCAGTACAAATAAGCCATTGCTTCAGCAAGGGGACGCGCTTTCGGCGCGCCCCCTTGTCTGTCACGTCAAACAGCAAGCCGCCTTTAAGGCGGCCGGGGAAAGTACCGTGGGACAGCTTCTTCTTAGTAACGTTCAAAAATTCTACGGCGACTACGAGGTTTTAAAGAGCGTCAAGCTTGAGGTTAAGAACGGCGAGTTCGTGGTCTTCGTCGGGCCGTCCGGCTGCGGCAAGTCGACGTTGCTGCGCATGATTGCCGGCCTCGATGCCACGACGGCGGGTGACATCGTCATCGACGGTCTGAGAGTGAACGACCTCCCCCCGGTCAAGCGCGGTATTGCCATGGTCTTCCAGTCCTATGCGCTTTACCCGCATATGAGCGTTTTCGAAAACATCGCCTTCCCACTGCGCGTGGAGAAGATGGAAGAAGAGAAGTTGAAAGCCAAGGTAGAGCATGCCGCGCGTATCCTTCACCTGGATCAGCGCCTGCAGCAAAAGCCCGGGATGCTTTCTGGTGGCCAGCGTCAGCGCGTCGCAATCGGCCGCGCGATTGTGCGCGAGCCGAAAATCTTTCTCTTCGACGAGCCACTGTCCAACCTCGACGCGGCCCTTCGCGCCGACATGCGCATCGAGCTTGCAAAACTGCATCGCCAGCTGAAGGCGACGATGATTTACGTCACGCACGACCAGATCGAGGCGATGACCATGGCGGACCGGATTGTCGTTCTGAATGCCGGCGAGATCGCTCAGACCGGTGCACCCTTGGAGCTTTACCACAAGCCGGCCAATATCTTCGTCGCCGGCTTCATCGGCAATCCGAAAATGAACTTCCTGCCCGTCACCTGCACGGGCGTCAGCGACACCGGCGTCGAAGTTGAATACAAGGGGCAGACGGCAATGATCCCGGTTACGCCGCGCCAGGGTGTTGTTGGTAATCCGCTTGTATTGGGTGTGCGCCCCGAGCATATCCAGGTCGGGAAGGGTGACATCACGCTGACTGTTACGCCAACGGTCATCGAGCGGCTTGGGGCACAGACGGTGGCCTATGCAGCGCTTAACGGCGAAGGCGAGAATTTCTGCGCAACGCTTCCTGGGAGCGCCGCAGTTCGCCCCGATCAGCCGTTGGCAGCCGGGATAAATGTTGCAGACTGCCATCTGTTCGACGCGGCGGGCATATCGTTCGAGCGTCGTGTGGAACTGACGGACATCGACATGAACCTGCTCAACCCGACGGCCGCATGACCGGTCACGACCCAGCGGCCTCGCCTCTTCAATACAAGGGATAAAACAGCCTGTTGGCTGGGTAGGCATAGGCCCCCCGGTCCACGACCCCGAAGCGGTACATGCAACTCCTGAGTGCCGTCACGTGCCAAGCATTCGCCGGATAGGGCGAGCCGCGGCGGACGGCTTCGGGCTCGCAATAGCGATACACCCTATCGAACCGCGCCAAAAGCACAGGATCGGAATCCATCCGCACACCATGATAGGTCTGCCATTGCCCCGGCGATTCAGCCGCCGAGATCGCCAACAGACTTGCTGCTACTCCCAATGCAACCGAGATTCTCATCGACGTCACCTCCCCGCGCGCCAAATGCCCGCGCAAAAGAAGATATTTTTCAATTGCGTAAGGTCAAGGGCCCTACATCAAAGGAAGGCGCTCGGTGCGATTGCGACGTGGCATCTTGCTTAACGTCTTGAATTGCAACCGGTGAGAACTGTGCCTCGTCTCAGGCAACACTGACCTGGCAGATGGCTCAAAGGCATAAGGTGCTGGGGCAGCCCCTGCAGGGGCTGCCCCTAGCTTCAGCACGGGTTGTCAATTGCCCGGCTTGTTCTTGATCGCAGCGTCGATCTGCCTCTTGACCGCATCCAGATTGAAGGAGGCCGGGTCCTGCATCGGCGGGTAATCGACCGCCGTGAGTGCAAGCTTTGCGACTTCCTGCTGGACGCTGACAAAGCGCCAGAACTCGCGAGCAAAGAAGTCGTTCATATAGCCGCCACCGAGGTCATTGAGGCTCTGCTGACCAATTGACGGTGTCCGTTCGAATGGATCCTGGCGGATATTGACCATGGTCGGCATGTCGGTTGTAACCTTCGCACCGGGCCAGCCTTGCGGCTGCTGCAGGAACTGGAACTTGAAGTTATCGATGCGAATTGCCCCGAGAGCAGGGCCGGCGAAGTAGAAGAATTCATGCCGTGCGGACGGCGATTTTCCGAGCAGAAGATCCATCTGGTTGTAGCCATCAAGATGGTTCTTGTAGGTCCTGTCGCCCAGTTTCACACCTTTGAGTAACTGGTCAATGACCTCGGTGTTGCCAGCAGCTGCTGCCAGTGTCGGGAACCAATCCAGAGCGGAAAATATGCCGTTCTCGACGGTGCCCGGTCTAACCTTGCCCGGCCAACGGATGATGGCTGGCGCGCGGAAGCCGCCTTCCATCGCCGTACCCTTAGTGCCCTTGAACGGGGTCATCCCACCGTCGGGCCAGGTGAACACTTCGGCCCCATTGTCGGTCGTAAAGATAACGATGGTGTTGCCGGTCTCGCCGGAATCCTCCACGCATTTCAGCAGCGCGCCGACACTGTCATCGAGCTGTGCCACGCCGGCCTCTTCAAGACCAAAGTTGCTGTCGCTGTTCATGAGAGCCTGGTATTTCGGCGACAGAAAAGTCCAGACGTGCATGCGCGTCGTGTTGTGCCAGACGAAGAACGGTTTGCCGTTGGTCTTGGCTTTGTCCATGAAGTCGCACGAAGCCTTGACCAGCACTTCGTCGAAGGTGCCCATATCGTACTTGGCCTTGGGCATCACGTCGTGCATGTTCGGCACATTGGACATATCTGGATATGGCGCCAGCGGGCCCTCGTCCACGATCCTCTGCTTGCCGATTTTACCCCAACGCGGCTCTTCGCTCGTGTCATCCGTATCCGTTGCAAAGCTGTGGACCAAATTCCGCGGCCCGACCTTATCGCGGTACGACTGGTCATTCGGAAACGAGTACCAGTAGGGATCTGACATCGCATCGAGATGATAGAGATAACCGAAGAACTCATCGAACCCATGCAGTGTCGGTAGATACTTGTTCAGATCACCAAGATGGTTCTTGCCGAACTGACCAGTGGTGTACCCCTCATCCTTGAGCACGGCAGCGAGCGTAGCTGCCTTGTCGGGCATCCCAACGTCTGCTCCCGCCTGACCAACGGTCGTCAAGCCTGTACGCAGCGGAATTTCCCCGGTGATAAAACTCGCCCGGCCCGCTGTGCAACTCGCCTCTGCATAGTAGTCAGTGAACATCATGCCTTCGGATGCCAGTTTGTCGAGGTTGGGCGTCTTCCCGGACATGATTCCCCGGTGATAGGCACCAAGGTTGAACCAGCCGATGTCGTCACCCATGATTACAAGGATATTGGGTTTGGGCTGCTGTTGCTGCGCAACTGTTGGTCCAGCCAGCGCGGATGTCAGTGCGGAAGCCAATAGACCAAAGCAAAGATTTCTCATGCTATTCATGGCATGTACCCTCCGTTGATCTGCCTCAATCTTCATTGACGCCCAACGCAAGAGGCGGCCTCTCGGGATAAAATCCAAGGGTTCGCGTGGCATGCCCACCGGCGTGGGCTTGTTGGAAGTCAATGCTGCTCGAATGACGCCGTAAGGCGGCGATGGCTGTCGCGCCAGCGAAGAGGTCGGTGGCGACGATGTAACACTCGTGCCGACGAGCCCGCCTCAAAGATTGCGGTCGTCCAATACGAGTATTGCACATCTTCATTTTCGCCGCCAGATTGAAGGGCGTGGGCGCCACTCGATCGGCGCACCACAAGGTGGTTGCGGCGAGCAAACCTTCACACAATGCGGGACGGAGCTTTCAAAGTGGGCAGCGCCCTTGGCTGCCTACCAGACGAGGCCGCGGGCGGCCACCTCCTCGACGCGCGTTACCACGCCGTCACGATGAAAGACCATCGTGTCGAACAGATTGGAGACGACGCAGGTGTGGTTGGGGATGATGCGGATCTTCTCGCCGATCTCGGGGCGGCTGTCTTTGCATCTCGATAGGTCGATGACGCCGTGTTCCTCGGACAGTCCTGTAATCACCGCCTCGGGATAGCCGACCACGGTTCCGAAATCGGCAAAACCGAGCAGGTCGGAGGTCAGCGCCTTTGATCCGGCGTCAATGACCGCGCGATCGGCGGTCGGACGGGACACCACGGTTGCCAGCACATGCATGGCACAGTCAGCTTCGCTGCAATGGCCGGCGCGCACCATCGAGCGATCGTTATAGATATATGTCCCAGCGCGATGCTCGGTCGCGGCAGTGACGAGATGCGCCTCAAAAAGGCTTGGCGTGCCACCATTACTGACGACCGGACACGAAATCCCATCATTTTCGATGAGCGAAAGTGCATTTTCGAAGAACGCTTGAACCGCCGCGGCGGAGCCGGGTCTTGGGTAGTTGAGAAGACCGCCGAAGGTCAACCCCGGTGCGTCGCTGATCCGTCCTGCCAGGCGTCGCGCTTCTTCAGGCGTCTGGACACCGCAGCGCCCGCCGCCGGTGTCGCACTCGACGAGAACGGTCAATGGTTTTAAGGATGCGAAGTGAGACGACAGGCCATCGATCGTCACCGCGCTGTCGGCGACCACCTTGAGACTGGAGATCCGCTCGTTCAGCGCGCCGAGCCGCTCGAGCTTTTGTGGGCCGAGGATGTTGAAGGTAATGAGGATGTCTTCAAAGCCGGCCGCAGCGAAGGCTTCCGCCTCGCTGATCTTCTGGCAATTGATGCCCTTGGCGCCGGCCGCGATCTGCTCGGCTGCAAGCGCAGGAATCTTGTGCGTCTTGATATGCGGCCGAAAGTTCAACCCATGCTGATCCATATAGGCCTGCGTCCGGGCGATGTTTGCCGCCAGCCGATCCTCATCGATGATCGGGCGCGGTGTCGAGAGATCAGCGACCCTGTCACCCGGCTTGGCGACGACGGCGAAGGGATTTTCCTGCATGTGACGCTGCTCCGCGTTAGCGGCCGTGAGGGTTGGCGACCATCGGCCAGATATTGTTCGGCGCCCGACGGTAGGGTGTCTTGGCTGGATTGTTGGGATAAGGCGTTCCAGCCGAGCAGTAAATGATTTCGGCAGCGATTTTCGAGAAGGACGCATAAAAATGATTGGTCGATTTGATGACCAGGATCTTCTTGGACGTCGGATCGATCCCCATGACGGAAAAAAGGCTTGGATCGAAACTCTGGGCGCGCGTCGAATTCAGGATGATATCGATGCCGTTGAGCGTGATGTGCACGGCATCGCCGAACGGCGCAAAGCTCTCGCCGAACCGCATCTCTGCGTTCTCGACGAGCGTCACCACCTTGACGATGCCATCGATCGGGTTGCCGGTGCCTGGGGCAGACTTTGCGCCGAAGCGCAATGGAATCTCAGCACCCTCACCCGCCGCCATGCAGATCTTCACCGCCATTGGATCCCAGATCGTGCCGATTGCAGCACCACTGACCTTCCGATCCAGAAGCTCCCGCAGAAGGACGGTGGCATCGCCCGCCGTGCCGCCGCCCGGATTGTCCCAGACGTCGGCGATGACGACAGGCCAGGAGGTCGCGGCAACCGCCTGCGTCACGGCCTCGACTTCGTCAATTTGCGGCATGATGAAGGTGCCGCGTTTGGCAAAGAGCTCGAGCCCGAGTTCACGCGCCAAAGCCTCGCCCTTGTCCGGCTTGTCGTTGGTGACGACAAGCATCTTGGTGCCCATTTCCGGTACGTCGCCTGCCATGAAGCCATGGATGACGGAGATTGACACGATGTCAGCGTCTTCCTTCTCCTGGCGCATGATCTTGTCGACAAAGGAGCGCATCGGATCGCGCGACGTCGGATAGACGTCGATCATCCGGCAATCGAAGACGGACATGACCGGGCGCAGCCGGCCCTCCAGTGTCTCGACCGCAATCCGCCAGAGATCCTCGGCTCGATCGACGAAGTCCGTGTGCGGGAACTCCTTGAAATAGACGAAGAAATCGGCGGCTTTGAGCCGCTTGGCCGTCAGGTGGCTATGCGGATCAAGCTCGGCGCAGACGAGGATGTCGGGTCCGACGACCTCGCGCACGCGCGCCAACACATCGCCTTCCGTATCCTCGTAGCCGGCCGCAACCATGGCGCCATGCAGGCCGAGGACGACGGCATCGACCGGCATCGCGGCTTTGAGCTGATCCAGTATCTCGTCGCGCAGCCCCTCATAGGTCGAACGGTTCACCAGTCCGGCCGGATCAGCCCAGGCAGCCGTTCCCTCGATCAGCTCCCATCCCTTCTCAGCGCAGACCCGGCGCCCCACGGTGATGGGAGCCGAACAGAGAGTGGGCGTTTGCGGATGCTGGCCGGGCGGCGCGTAGAGAGACGCCTCGAACGCGCGCCGATCGACGCAGATGGGAGAAAAGGTGTTGGTCTCGGTTGCGAGTGCCGCCGTGAAAATGCGCAAGGATCCTGGCCTTTGTGTTGATCAGCCCATCGGGTTCGGCAAATAGCCGGTAAAGCCGAATATCTTCCAGCGGCCGTCATAAAGGCGGCAATAGTAAAGCGTCTGCCACTGCATCACATCACGTGTACCGTCGGCCTTGGCAAGTCCACCATCGAACTTCTTGCGCACGAGCGCCATGTCGCCTTCGATCTCGATGTCCTCGAGCGTTGTCGTCGTGAAGATGGCAGTGCGTGTGTCTTCCGAGAAGGACTGCGTTGCGAAGTCCCTGGCCTGGCGCAGCCACTCGTCGCGATAGGCCGACAGGGTCGGAAATGCGAGACGCCACCTGTCCGGGCTTGTCTCATTGCGTCCATCGATACCGATGAAGCCCTCCTCGACGAAATCATCTTCGACCATTGACCAGTCGGCGGCCAGGAAGGCATCGATGTCACGGGGAACCAGCATCTCCCATATTGAGTGCCGCGCAACGTCGGACGCAGGAAATGGGTTCTTGAACGGATCGCGCATTATCTCCCCCGGATTGAAATTCTTTTCATGAACGGCGTTTTTCACTGGTCAAATTCCGCTTTCTATGGTGAGTTGTCAACTTAATACGAAAATAATTTGCAAGGATCGGTCGATGTCCATCAAGCGTTATGGCGCGGTTCAGGAAGGTGCCGGCGGCAAACCCCTGCCCTTTGCGCGTGCTGTCGAAGCAGACGGCTGGCTCTATGTCTCGGGTCAGGTTGCCATGGAAAATGGCGAAATCGTCGATGGAAATATCGTCGCGCAGACGCACAAGACGATTAAGAACGTGCTGGCGGTTCTCAAAGAAGCCGGATACGGCGTGGAGCATGTGGTACGCTGCGGCGTGTGGCTCGATGATCCGCGTGACTTCTGGACATTCAACGCGATCTACCAAGAGTATTTCGGCGGCCATCCGCCGGCGAGGGCCTGTGTGCAGTCTTCGATGATGGTCGATTGCAAGGTCGAAATCGACTGCGTAGCGTACAAGCCGAAGGACCAGTAGCCGACGGGGGACGGGATGGACATTTTCTCGACATTGCAGGAAGAGAAGGCCAGGCTTTCGCCTTCGGAAAACCGTATCGCGGATATCCTCCTCAACGACTTCGAGTTTGCGGTCAACGCCTCGATCATCGAGCTTGCCGAAAAGGCCGATGTGTCACCGCCGACGGTGACGCGCTTCTGCCGCCGACTAGGGTGCGAGAGCTTTTCCGACTTCAAGGTCCAGCTCGCAAGGACAGCCTATGTCGGCATGCGTTACCTCAAACCGGAACCCAAAAGCACCAACCCGGGCGATGTCGCGCAGGACATCATCACCAAGGCACAGAACGCGCTTTTCCTGCTTCATCGTTCGCTCGACCTTGCTGCAATCGAGCTGGCGGCCGAGCGACTTTCGCGCGCCGACATGATTTATGCCTTCGGCTCCGGTGGAAACTCGTCAATGATCGCCAGCGAATTGCAGAACCGACTGTTTCGCTTCGGCCTACATGTGACGGCAAGTTCGGACCATGGCATGCAATTGATGATGGCGGCCGCCGCCAAATCGACGGACGTGTTGATCGGATCATCCTTCACCGGGCGCAACGCCGAACTCGTGCGCGCTTTTGCGCTTGCGCGCGAATCCAAAGTGACGACGATCGCGCTCACCCAAAGCAATAGCCCGGTCGCGCAAGTAGCTGAAATTGTTGTGCCCATAGACCTGCAGGAAGGAAGCAATATCTTCCGTCCGACCTCGACGCGCATCGCCTATCTGGCGGTCGTCGATATTCTCGCCAGTCTCGTCGCCTATGCAATCCAGCCAAAGGCGGCGGTCGCCCTTCGCCGCATCAAGCAGCAGCTTGTTGCCCACCGCGATGGCGACGATCGGCAACTGCTCGGGGACTGACAGTTCCATGCCAAGAAGGAATGGCGCATGACACAGACGATAGCGATCGTAACCGGTGCTGCGGGCGATATTGGACGGGCCATTGCAGAGCGGCTCGCAGACGAGCACGATGTCATCTTCATGGTCGATATCGACCTCGCCGCGGCCGAAAAGGCCGCCCGCGCTCTCGGCCCAACCGCCCGTTTTGTCGCCCACGGCGCAGACGTGACCAGCCAAACAAGTGTCGCCGAAATGGCACGGCAGGCCGCCTTGCTTGGTTCGGTGCGCACGCTGATCAACAATGCCGGGGCAGCACGCGCCGTCAGCCTGCACGACACCACCCCCGAAATCTGGAGGATGGACAATGCGCTTAATCTCGAGGCTGCCTTCTTGTGCTTCCGCGCCGTCGAAGATCTGCTCGAGGCGTCGAAGGGTTCGGTGATCAACATCGCATCCGTGAACGGCATGAACGTCTTTGGCCATCCCGCCTATAGCGCAGCCAAAGCTGGACTGCTGCACTTCACCAAGCTGGTTGCGGTGGAATATGGAAAGCTCGGTATCCGCTCGAACGCGGTCGCACCCGGCACCGTGCGCACACAGGCATGGGAGGCGCGCGCTGCCGCCAACCCCAACGTCTTCGAAGAGGCCCGCCGCTGGTACCCGCTCCAGCGGGTCGTCGACCCCAAGGATGTCGCCAATGCGGTGGCATTTCTTGCCGGACCGCAGGCTGGCGCAATCACCGGCGTCTGCCTGCCGGTGGATTGCGGACTGACTGCCGGTCAGGCTGAGCTTGCCCGGACATTCACGCAGTCCGAGCATTATTAAGAGACTTGCAAAGAGAGGAACAGATATGACGTTGGCGCCTTATCGCCTGGAGAGTTCGTGGCAGCCGGATGGTGGCCCGAACGGGCGCTTCACTTTTTCCCTTTTCAATCTCTCTGAAGTCGCGCTTTCCGGCTTCACGCTGGTCTATACGTCGCTCACACGCGTCATCGATGCGAAGGCCTGTGAGAACGCGACCTTTCTGCGTCGCAACGCCAATTTCCATGAGTTTGCTCCGCCGCAGGGATTTACGCTCGCGCCCGGCAGTCGCTGGACTTTCACTGTCAGCGGCCTCCACCGGCCGGCTCGCCACTGCACCGATGGTGCAAAGTCCGCCTATGTGACGCTTCAGGATGGGAAACACATCACGGTTGCCGTTTCCGATTTGCTTCTTGAAGGACGCGTGAACGCGCCGCCTCCGGTCTTGCTTCCTGAAGGCAAGCTCTCACTGCCGTTTTCATTGCAGCCCTGGCCGGCGGACATCGACGCCAGGCCGGGGGATGATTTCCCCGTCGTTCTTTATCCAGCGGAAGGATCCTCGAGAGACGACGAGCGGGCAGTCTCGACGCTGCTTTGCCTTTGCCTTCGACTGTTCGAGAGCGATCATGCGCCCTTCAATCTCGGGCCCTCGCCGCAGGGACGGCCCGTGCAGTTTCTGGTCGATGCCGCCCTGCCCCCGGAAGCCTACAAGCTCGGCTTTTCGGCCACACGGATCACATTGTCCTTTGCCGATGCCGCCGGGCGTCAATATGGGTTGACCTCGCTTGCCCAGCTCCTGCATGGAGCCCGCAGCCAACCGCAAACGTTTCGCTTTCCGATCTCCGGGACGATTTCCGACAGGCCGAGATACGGATGGCGCGGCTGCCATCTCGACGTTTCGCGTCAGTTCTATCCCAAAGCCGACATCATGCGGCTGATCGACATCCTCGCCTGGCTGAAGCTCAATATCTTCCACTGGCATCTGACCGACGACGAGGCCTGGCGTCTTGAAATCAAGGCCTATCCCGAACTGACGACGACGGGCGTCCTTCGCGGTCCGGATCAGCCGCTCCTGCCACAACTCGGCAACAGTGCCGAGCCTGTCGGCGGCTTTTATTCCCAGGCCGATGTGCGCGACATCGTTGCGCATGCTGCGCAATTGAATGTGGAAATCATCCCCGAGATCGACATTCCCGGCCACAGCACAGCGACATTGACGGCGCTGCCGGATCTGACAGACGGCCAGGAAGCGCCGGAGAGCTACCATTCCGTCCAGGGATATCCGAACAATGCGCTCAATCCCGCGGTGGCGCTGACCTATGAATTTCTCGAAAAGGTGCTTGACGAGATGGTCGAACTCTTCCCATCCGCTTACCTCCATATCGGCGGTGACGAGGTGGCAAACGGTTCATGGCTTGCATCGCCACTTGCCAAGGCATTGATGGAGAAGGAAGGAATCTCGGGCACATTTGCGCTGCAATCCTACTTCCTGAAGCGCGTGAAGGACATGCTGACGGCGCGCGGTCGCAAGCTCGCCGGTTGGAACGAAGTGGCGCACGGTGGCGGTGTCGCAGCCAGGGACACGCTGCTGATGGCCTGGGAGAACCCGCAGGTCGGTATCGATCTGGCCAAGGCAGGCTACGAGGTCGTCATGACCCCTGGCCAGGCTTATTATCTCGACATGGTGCAGGCGGAGGCGTTCCAGGAGCCTGGTGCAAGCTGGGCCGGAACCGTGCCGCCGGCACACACCTACGCCTATGATGCAGAGGGCGACTTCCCGGAGGAATTGAAGGACAAGATGAAAGGCGTTCAGGCCTGCATATGGTCGGAACATTTCCTGTCGCGCGGCTATTTCAACCGGCTTGTCTTCCCTCGCCTGCCGGCGATTGCGGAAGCCGCATGGACGCCTCGTGCGATGAAGGACTGGCACCGCTTCGCTGCGATCGTACCCCTGAGCCCGAAATTGTGAGGCCGACGATGCGGATTGCAGTGGGCGGAATTCACACGGAATGCAGCACCTATTCGCCGGTGCTGATGACAATCGAGGACTTCCGCGTTCTGCGCGGCGCGGATCTCCTGGCGTCCGACTATTTCGGATTTTTGAAAGCCGATGGAGTTGAGCACTTACCGCTGTTGCATGCGCGCGCAGTGCCAGGGGGGCCGGTCTCGATAGTGGCCTACGAGGCATTCAAGACCGAATTTCTTGATCGGTTGAAGGCTGCCTTGCCCGTCGAGGGCCTTTATCTTGCGATGCATGGCGCCATGAACGTCGAGGGCATGGACGACGCCGAGGGCGACTGGATTGCCGCGGCCCGCTCTGTCGTCGGTCCAGATTGCGTGGTCGCTGCGAGCTATGATCTGCATGGCAATGTCAGTCAGAGGATCGTCGACCAGCTCGATATATTCGCGGCCTACCGCACGGCCCCGCATATTGATGTGCGCGAAACGATGGTGCGTGCATGGTCATTGCTGGTCGACGCCCTGATGTCAGGCACGCGGCCAGGTGTCGCCTGGGCCCCGGTGCCGGTTTTGTGGCCGGGCGAGCGTACGTCGAGCGAGGACGAGCCCGCAAGGAGCCTCTACAAAGCCCTTTCTGCAATTGATCGGCGCGCCGGCGTGCTCGATGCCAATTTGATGATCGGCTATGTGTGGGCGGACGAACCGCGGGCGAGCGCCTGCGCGGTCGTGACCGCGACAGACAAGCAAGCAGCTCTGACAGCGGCCGAAGAGATTGCGCTTTCCTATTGGAATGCGCGCGACGATTTCGTCTTTGGCGCCGTTACCGGTCCACTCGACGCCATGCTCGACATGGCGGCGAACGCGTCGACAGCGCCGGTCATCCTGGCAGATTCGGCCGACAATCCGACCGGCGGCGGCGTTGGCGATCGGGCCGACGTGCTGGCGGCGCTGCTCGCCCGTCGGTTTGAAGGCGTGCTGGTTGCCGGCATCACGGATCCGCCGGCCGTGGCGGCATGCTTTACGGCCGGCAAGGGTGCAACGATCGCACTTGACGTCGGCGCCGCCCTTGACCCGTCGAGCAAAGCCGTTGGCATTGAAGCCGAAGTCATTCTTCTCGATGACCCGGGTCCGGAGGCGGAGCGTCAGGCGGTCATAAGCACCGGGGGTATTGTCGTGGTGCTCGCGGCACGGCGGCGTCCATATCACGCGATCTCGGATTTCGGGCGGCTTGGGCTCGATCCGAAGTCAGTGCGGCTGCTGGTGGTCAAGTCCGGTTATCTTTCCCCGGAACTGGCGGTGATCGCCAATCCGAACCTGATGGCCTTGACCGACGGCGTCGTCAACCAGGACATCGAAGGCCTGGTCAGCAATCGACGCGCTCGACCGACCTTCCCGTTCGATCGCACCTTTGACTACGCACCGCGTGCGCGCATTTCGGCGCGTTGGCAAGACTGATCTTTCGCGCCAGCAGGTTTCGTCCTCACCGCGAAGCTGCTGGAGCCCCTTCATCCGCAATCCCGGTGACCTGTCACCGCCCGATCCATGTCATGGCCCGTTTCCTCTCCGATGTTTATCGCGACCCGACGATCCGGGTCAGCATGCTTGCGATCTTTGCCTTTGGCTTTGCCGGAGCGGCGACCTCGCCGTACCAGTCGGTGATTGGCATTCGCGAATTGGGTCTGAGCAATACCCTCTACTCGGCGCTGATATTTGCGGCCGCAGCCGTCAACGTCACCGTCAGCATCCTGCTTGGCAATCTTGCCGACCGGCTTGGCGAATATCGAGCGCTGATGCTCACGGTTACCGTCTTTGGAATTTTCGGCTACGGCGCGGTCTATCTCGTTCCTGCTCAGGCAACCTTCATAATCAGTGGGCTGCTTCTGCTGCCGGTCTACAATGCACTCAATTCGCTGCTCTTTGCCAATGTGCGCGCCAGGACCAGCAGAATGCCGCGCGGCGAGGTTGCTGCAGTCAACTCCGGCGTGAGGGCGATGATCTCGCTTTCCTGGGTCGTCGTGCCAGGCCTTGTCGGTGTCGTCTTGTCGCGATCAACAAGCATGCTGCCGGCCTACTTGTTTGCGAGCCTCGCCTGCACGGCGTGCCTTGGTCTGATTGCTCTCTTCCTGCCGCGCCAGCGCGGAACGGACAAGGCGGCCACACACCATCTTTCCTATCTTGCAGCCCTTGCAGAAGTCGTCTCGCCGCGCGTCTTCCTCCGCGTGATCGCGGTGTCGCTGATCAGCAGTACCCTTCACGTGAATGGCGCCATCCTGCCATTGATCGTCACCGGACCCGCGCACGCGACCGTCGGCGATGTCGGAATACTGGTCGGGATCGTCGCCTTCCTCGAGGTCGTCTTTATCGTCGTGTGGGGGCGTGCCCAGCGGATCATGAGCCATGTCACGGCCCTGGCGATCGGCACGATCATCTACGTCGTCTACCTCGTCTTGCTCGGCTTTGCCTCTGCTGCCTGGCATGTCTACGCATTGACCATCATCAGCGGGATCGGCGCTGCGGCCCTCATCTCGATCCCGATCACCTATCTGCAGGATCTGATCGCGGAGCGCCCGGGCCTCGGCAGTGCGCTCATATCCGTCAATATTTTCGTGAGCGCTGGGCTGAGCGCGCTTCTGTTTGCGATCGGAACCACTGTCAGCGGCTATTCCGGGACGGCGATCATCGGTGCTTTGGCCGGTTTGATCGGGCTTGCACTGTTGCTGTCATTCGACGGAACCAAGCGAGCGCGCTAAAATCGCGCATGTTCGGGCCTGCGGCGCCGATAACGGAAATGCCCGCCGCGAGACCGGCGGCGGGCATCTGCTCCTGAGGCTCGGGAGAGAGTTGAGCCTCAGATGTTGGCGAGCAACTCGTTGATGCGTTTTTCCATGTCAGCGAGTGCTGCATCGACCTCCTTCTGACCAGTGATCGCAGCGCTCATTTCCTGGCCGATGATGTCCTGAATTGCGAACTGGCGCTGAACCGTCGACGGCAAGGGTGTTCCAAGCGTGGCGACGGCCGAGATCGTGTCACGATGCGGGAGCGCCTTGAACTTGTCTGATTCCAGAACTGCCTTGACGGACGGCAGATGGCCGGTGCGCGACCAGTCGAAGTCGTTGTCATGGAAGAACTTCAGGAATTTGCCGATTGCAGCGGTCTCATCCTCAGACCGGTCTTTCTGCGACACCGCCCAGCTATGACCATCGGCATACTGCGCCTTCTTGCCCGCAAAGAGCTGCGGATAGGGATAGACGGCATAGCCGCCAGCGTTAAGCGCGCTACCAGCCTTTTGCGACGACGCCGTGTAGTCACCGATGACCCAGGTACCGTTCAGGTGAACGCCACCTTCGCCGGCCAGGAAGGCGTTGATGCCGGCTGCGTAGTCGAGATCCTTGGTGGTGTAACCGTTGTCGTAAATCGCCTTGTACATCTCGAGGACCTTCTTGGCCTCGGGCGTATTGATCTTGACCTGCTTCGGATCAGCAAAGAAGGTCGAATCCTGCTGGAAGAGGTACGTATATAAGTTGCGGGTATAAAGAGCGACTTCGTTCGCCAGGTTCTGGACGAAGTATGGCTTGCCGGTCTTTTCCTTGAACTGCTTGGCCTGCGCAAGGAGCTCGTCGACGCTCGTCGGAAGCTTCGGAGTGCCATCTGCATTGACCAGATCGGCCTTTTTGAAGAGATCCATGTTGATGTGGTACAGCATGGTCCAGTTGTCGATCGGCAGCCCGTAGATCTTGCCGTCCTTGGTCACGCCATTGAGGCTGGCATCGGTAAAGTCGGACGACGCCACACCGACGGACTTCAACACGTCATCCAGCGGCATGAGCAGGCCCTTGGACTGATAGTCGGCAAGCACCGATTGATGGACGGTGACGATATCGGGCGGGTCCCCTGCAGCAAACTGCGCCGTCAGCTGATCGTAGCCTGGCCATTCGACGGTGGTCACCGTCACATGAACATCCGGATTGTCGGCATTGAACTTGTTGATCAGGGAGGTGATGATGCCGCATTCGCCGACGGCCTTGCTGACATCGGTGTTGGTACCGAAATCGGCATCGCAAGCGCCGAAGAAGCGCTGGACGGTCAATTCCGTGGCGGCAAAGGCCGGACTTGCACCCGCAAGCGCGATCACCGAGGCTGCCGCCAGCATGTATTTTCTGAAGGTAAGCGTCATTTCCATCTCCTCCTCATCGGGTCTTCGACCCTTGGCTTCAAGCCCCCTCCCCGGGAGCGGGTTGCAACGTTACCGATGGCGACGTGTCAGCGCACGGCGGCGCCAGACACTGCCGTCACGATGTATTTCTGGAAGAACAGGTAAAGAATGAGGATCGGGGCACCGGCGAAGACCGCCTGCGACATCAGAAAGCCGAGGCCCTCCGACTGCGCAAAGTTGGTCTGCGACGAGGCAATTCCGATCGTCAGCGTATACATTTCCTTCTTGGTGCCGGAAATCAGCGGCCAGAGGTAGTCGTTCCAGGCACCAAGGAAGGTGAAGATGCCGAGCGTCGCCTGCGCGGGAACCGTCAACGGCAAGAGCACCTTCCAGAAGATCTTGAACCGGCTGGCGTTGTCCAAAAGCGCTGCCTCGTCAAGTTCCTTCGGGATGGCCCGGAAATACTGCGTCATCAGGAACACGCCGAAGGGTGCCGACAATCCCGGCAGGATCAGACCGTGATAGGTGTTGTGAAACTTCAACCAGCTGAAAATCTGATGACGAGCGATAAGGACCGCCTGCTCGGGGATCGCAAGTCCGAGCAAGACAATGATGAAGAGCGTGTTGCGGAACGGAAAGTTCAGTCGTGCGAAGCCATAGCCTGCAAGTGACGATAAGATCAACGTGAAGATCGTCAGGCCGCCGGCAACGATGATGCTGTTCAAGATCCAGCGGAACACCGAGGAGGTCGCCAGGATATTGATATAGTTGTTGATCGTGTAAGGCGCACGGAAGACGGAATTCATGTCCGCCATCAGCTCCTTGTTGTCCTTGATGGACAGCCCGATCACCCACAGCACCGGCGCCATCATGATCAGCGCGCAGACAAGTGCCAGGAGCAAAATCACGCGATCGCCGGTCGAGCGGCCGACCATGCTTCCACCGGATAAAGCGCTCATCCTTCTTCTCCTTTGCGGCGCGAGATGAAGTACTGCGCCATCGCAGCAATCAGGATCAGTATGAAGAGGATTTCAGAGGCGGCAGCACCGAGACCGAGGTCCCACTGCCTGAATGCAGCTTCGTAGATGTAAAGCACGATCGGCTTCGACACGTTGTTCGGGCCACCGAGCGTCATCAGCTTTGCCTGACCAAAGAGCTGAAACTGCAGCACCACCTGGATGATCAGCACGAGCACGAAAGTTCGTTTAATCGAAGGGAGCGTGATGTACCAGAGTGTTCGCCAGCGGCTGGCATTGTCGAGGGCCGCTGCTTCATAGATTTCGCCCGGCACCTGTTGCAATGCCGAGAGAAAGAGCATCATTGGCAGGCCGATACACCACCAAACGGTCGCAATGGCGATACCGACCATGGCGAGGTTCGGGTCGGAGAGAAAGGCCGGCGCAGGCACGCCGAACCAGCCGTAGATGGTGGCAAGCAGGCCGAAATTGCCGATGAAGACGATGCGCCAGATCAATGTGACAATCGTCACCGACAGGACGGAGGACGAGAAGTAGACGGCCCGCAGCGCGGCTGCCATTTTCGTCTTTCGATTGAGCGCGAGCGCCAAAAGCAGACCCAAGATCGCCAGTGTGGGCACTGTCAAAAGCACGAAGTAGAACGTATTGCCGACGGCCTGGATGAAGACCTTGTCGTTAAACAGCCTGGTGTAATTGCCGAGGCCAACAAAACGGCCCGTCCCAAATGCGTCGGCCTTGTGAAGGCTGAGCCAGATGCCCCAGAACAGCGGCACGACAAGCAGGGTCACGAAAAAGAAGAGGTAAGGCGCGACGAAAAGAGCATTTCGCCAGAGTGGCGCATTGATGTTCTTAACCTTTTGCCTTGCAGGGGCGTGGGCCGCAGATCCGGCTGATGACAGCGTCGCCTCAGCCATGACCTGCATCCTCATTGTGCCAGGCGTGGCCGGCATCGTCGAAGAGGTGCGTGCGGGTGCCGTCGAGGTTAAGAGCCACCTCGTCGCCGATTGCAACGCGGCTGCTGCCGATATCCTCGGCAACAATGACGCTGCCATCCTTGAGACGGGTATACAGAAGCGTGCGGTCGCCGAGGCGTTCCAGCACATCCACTTTGCCTGTGGTCGTTGCAGCAACGCCGCTAGCAAGCTTGACCGCCTCGGCACGGATGCCGAGAGAGAGTTCGCCGGCCTTAACCCCGTTCGCCCGGATCGTGGTCTGCAATTTTGTTCCGTCCGGCAGCTTTGCGTGCAGAAAGCCACTTTCTTCCGCCACACTGACGTTGAGGAAGTTCATGGTCGGCGAGCCGACGAAGGTGGCGACGAAACGGCTTGCCGGACGGGAATAGATCTCCATCGGCGTTCCGATCTGCTCGATCTTGCGATTGTTCATCACGACGATGCGATCGGCCAGCGTCATGGCCTCGATCTGATCGTGCGTTACGAAGATCATTGTCGATCTGACCCGGTGGCGCAGCTGTGCGAGCTCGACACGGGTGCGAACGCGCAGCGCCGCATCGAGGTTCGACAACGGCTCGTCGAACAGGAAGGCCTTCGGCTCCTTGACGATCGCGCGGCCAATGGCGACGCGCTGGCGCTGTCCGCCGGAAAGCTGGCCCGGCTTGCGCTCCAAGAGATGGCCGATCTCGAGCATGCGAGCCGCCTCGGCAATGCGTGCGGAGATCAGATCGGCAGAAACGTTGATGTTGCGCAGTCCGAAGGCCATGTTGTCGGCCACTGTCATATGCGGATAAAGCGCATAGGACTGGAACACCATGGCGATGTCGCGCTGGCCGGGCGGAAGCGTGTCGATGCGTTCGCCATTGATCGAAATCGTCCCGTCGTCGACGCTTTCAAGGCCCGCGATCATGCGAAGAAGCGTAGACTTGCCGCAGCCGGAAGGACCCAGGAAGACCATGAACTCGTTCGCCTTGATCGACAACGACAGCCCGTCAAGGACGGTCATGGAACCATAGCGCTTGGTGACATTCTGGATTTCGATATTGGCGGTCATCCGACAGCTCCTGGATTGCGGTCAGAACCCGAAATGCCGATATGGACACGCAAATGGCATGTTCCCACCAAGAAAGCGTCCACGAGTGGAGCCCCCTCAGTCAGTGATGGTGCCAAAACAGAAGCGCTCGCTCCCATCTTTTCCTCCCAGTGGCACGTCAAGACCGGTGCGCTGACGTTAAATCATACAATTGCTTTGTCAACATATCGTTTGATATGTATCAGAAAACAGGATTTTGATTACGCTTGCAAACGGATCATCCGATAAGAGAGCGGCGCGATCTTTGCGCTGAGCTTGCCGTCGACGAAGCTTGAACCGGTGACAGCCCTCGGCACGACATTGTCAGGCTTGTCGGCGGTGTTCGTGATGTTGAGATCGTTGTGGGCGATGACCTGATCATCGATAACCCGCAACGCACCGAATTCGAGCAGGCCCGCATCGAGATCGAGCGTCTCGGTGACATGGCGGTTGACGATAAAGAAGGTCACGGTCTTTTTGTCGGCATCATGAACCGCAGACACGTCGAGGTAGGGAACGCAGCCAAGGCCGTCGACCTTGTAGGTCGGGCTGTCGACCATCAGCTTGAGCGCCGTTCCGCGTCCGTACACAGAGGCGAAATAATAGGGATAGAAGATCGTCTGGCGCCATGCCGGACCACCCGGGACCGTCATGATCGGGGCGATGACGTTGATGAGCTGCGCCAGGCAGGCAATCTTGACCACATCCGCCCGATTGATGAAGGTGTTGAGAATGCAGCCAACCTGCAGCACGTCTTCGAAGTTGTAGTCATCCTCCAAAAGTGCGGGGGCATGCGGCCAACCGTTCGCGCCGGCAAGCGTTGCCTTGTCGCGTTCCTTGGAGTGGTACCAGACATTCCATTCGTCGAACGAGATGTAGACGTTTTTCGATGAGCGCTTCTTCGCCTTGACGTAGTCGATCACGCCGGCGACCGTGCCGATGTAATTGTCGAGTTCGATACTGCGGGCGAGATAGTTGGCGGTGTTCTTGGCGCGATTTTCAAAGTACATGTGCAACGAGATGTAGTCGACCTCGTTGTAGGTGTGGTCGAGCACCGTCGCTTCCCATTGCGGGTAGGTCGGCATGTGCGCGTTTGACGAACCGCAGACGACAAGCTCGAGCGAGCTGTCGAAGGCGCGCATCGCCTTGGCGGTCTCATGCGCCAGCCGGCCATACTCGTCCGCCGTCTTGTGGCCGATTTGCCAGGGGCCGTCCATCTCGTTGCCGAGGCACCAGAGCTTGACATTCCAGGGCTCGCTGCGGCCATTGGCAATGCGCTTGTCGCTCCACTCGCTGCCGCCGGAATGATTGACGTATTCAAGGAAGTTACGCGCTTCATCAAGACCGCGCGAACCGAGGTTGACGGCAAGCATCATCTCGGTGCTTGCCAAGGCGCACCAATCGGCAAACTCATGGATGCCGACCTGATTGCTCTCGGAGGTATGCCAGGCAAGATCGAGGCGCGTCGGGCGACTTTCCTTCGGGCCAATGCCGTCTTCCCAATTGTAGGCAGACACGAAATTCCCACCCGGGTAGCGCACGATCGGAACATTCAGTTCCTTGACGAGGTCGATGACATCCTTGCGCATGCCGTTTTCGTCAGCGCGCGCATGACCAGGCTCATAGATACCGGTATAGACAGCACGGCCGAGGTGCTCGATGAACGAGCCATACAGGCGCGGATCGATGTCCGAGATCGTATATTTGCTATGCGCTGTAACCGCGGCCTTCATGCTGTCGTCCTCCACTATATCGTCTTTTGTGATTTGTATCACAATTTGAGATCAATAAAGCGGAAGCACGAGACCTGGTCAAGCGTAAAATTCAGAAATCCGAATAGACTCACCGAGTCTTCAGTCGCAGCAGAATGTCCTGATCGTAGTTGCCGAAGCCGCGACCAAAGATGTTGATGCCGCCAGGGTGTTTGGCGTCGTCGCGCACACCGATGCGCAGGCGTACCGAATGGTGTTCATCCAGCTTCAGATCGGCAAGCGTGACATCGGAAATGCGCAATCCATCGACGAAGGCGCCATCATCATTGATGCGGAAGTTCTTCAATTTGCCGTACTGCGAGCCCTTCAGCTTCCACCAGTCTGGCGTGAAAACCCCACGTTTGTCGCCGAAATCACCCGGAGACGTCCAGGTTCCGATATCGGCGCCGTTGACCGTGAGGGTGATGTCGGAGGGCCAGTCGGCGCTGGTGCCAGGAACCTCGGAGCTTAACTCCATGACGAATTCGATCTCGCGAATGCTGGTATTCGTCAGTCGCGCATTGTTGGGAAACTGATATTCGACGTGGCCTCGCGTGAACCAAATGAGCCCCGCTTTCATGCGATCCGGATCGAGGAAGGTATTGGGAACGTCGAGCAGCCCGATGATACCGTCGGCGGAACACAGCCCACAAGGTGCCGTCACTTCGAAACCGGTATAGAGCCCAAGCGGCATCGACACCTCGATCGCGTCCGGTTCGGTTTCCTTGATTTCATTCTTGAAGACGACGAGAATCTCGTCATAGACGCTGCGGCAGACCTTCTGGTTGCCCTTGCGTGCCTTCTGCGTCTCGGTGCGGATCAGCCCAGCCTCTTCCAGCATCTGGACGTTGGTGGAGACGCTCGACTGCGGCAGGTCAAGGATATCAGCGATTTCGTTGACGTTCAGCGCCCCCTTCTCGTGCAGGAGTTTCAGCACGGCGACGCGAGCCGGCGATGCGAGCCCCTTGAGGATGGGCATGCCCTCTTCGGGGTCGACGACAAGAAAATTGCGGCTCATGGGGCTCCGATCTGCGACAACGTCATCCCTGTTCTATATCAGAAAATATGATGTTATCAATCGGGCGATCAGCATTGGTCGATGAGAGCGATTGGCGAGCGGCCGCGGCGAAGACGACCGAACTATGGCTACTCTGCACAGGCGTGCGCGTTCCGTCCGCAAGGTTTTCGCGCGCCTCCCCGCGGCTCGGGACGGCGCGGCGGTTCAAGGCACGAATAGACTGGCTGACATGTTCGTAGAGGCCCTCATGCGGAACTGGGAACGCAAACAGCCTTAGCCGACGACCTGAAGGGCCTTGTCGGAGTGAAACCGTGCTGTTCCTTTGCCGCTGGATTTGGCCAGGTAGAGCGCCTGATCGGCCTTCTGCAGGAGAGCGGCACTTTCCTGCCCATCGGTGGGCGAGACTGCGATGCCGATGCTGACACCGATTTCGACGACCGTGTCGGCGACCCTGTAAGGGGAGCGCAAGGTCTCGATGATCCTGCTTGCACGTGTCCGCAACTCGTTCTCGTTGGTCAGCCCAGGCATCACCACGACAAATTCATCGCCGCCGAGACGGGCTGCTGTGTCCTGCTCACGAAGGAGCGACCGCAGCCGCTCCGCGACCTGACAGAGAAGCGCATCGCCGGCCGCATGGCCGTGCCCGTCATTGACCGCCTTGAAGCCATCCAGATCGAGATACATGAGGGCCACGCCCGGCTTGCGGCTTTTCAGATGGCCGACGAGGCGATCGAGGCGATCAAGCAGCAACAGGCGATTGGGCAAGCCTGTGAGTGCGTCGCGCATGGCGCGAGCCTCGCTGCTGCGGATCAGCCGGGCAGCCTCTCCCGAATAGCGAAGCACGAATATCGACAGGGCCAAGAAGGCAGACAGAATGACGACAAGAACCGGCCCGGCCGTTTGCAAAAGCTGATCACCAGGACGCACAGGATCCCACGCCAGATAACGGGCCGTTGCCCGTATCTCGTCCGAAATGCGTATCCGCGCCCGAGGATCAACACTCCCGTCATCGATATCAACCAATCTCAGATTGGGCAGCAGATATGTGTGGCCAAGCTCGGCCAGGCGGGCTCCGTTCAAGACGTCGACGAAGACGATCAGATAGCCGGTATCCTGGGAGCGTGCCTTGTCATCGAAGGGGCGCAAGGGCGCTACCGCCACCATTGCGAGTTCGTTTCCCGCAGTTACCAGGCCAGATGTCGAACTGACGTGATCGCCGGCACGATTGCGGGCAAGTATTTCGTTGAAGCCGTTGGAAAGAAGCGAGCGGGCATCCACCGTTGCGCCTTTGCCATCGACATAAGAGTAGACAGTACGATTTTCCGGGTCCAGGACAAATGACATGGCGAGGCCGTAATTCTGCGCGCCGGCCTGGCCGATATTGCCGTCGACCCAGGAAAAATCGAAGCGATCGATGATCGCCTCTACGGCCTCATCCCAATGACCGTAGTCTGCCGCTCCCTTGGCAAGGGCTTCGCCATGGACGTCAACTGCAGCGCGCGCCAATCGCGCCTGTTCGCCAATCGCGGTTTTCGTCTGATAGTCCGCGAGCCAGATCAAGCCGCCAGCCGAACCAACGAGCAGCAACGTGACCAGCAGGGCAAGCGGCAGAATGACCTTGAAGAAGAATTGCCGGGTGGTATCGATTTGTCGGGGCATGTTTCTCAACGAACAGCATTTCTTGCGCGGAATGGCGCCGAGCAATCAAAAAAATCCGGCGCTCTTGGCTTGGGTGACCGTCCGCCTCTGCAGATGACCTATGCACGCGCTTAATTTAGAAGTCATGAAGAAAGAGTTTCGGTTTCGATCTTTCCTGGATCAATTTCGATGAGATTGGCGCCGACTATCGGTCAACATTGCTTCAGGGGCGCTCCAAATGCCATCGACGACGGCAAGATGGGTGCAGCTCAGCGGCTGCCTTGATCGGCGGCCCGAGCGTCTGCGCCTCTATGACGCATTCTTGTCGATGCTTTGCCAGCAGCCACAGATAAACCATAGAAGGCTGCCCCTTCCCGTTCAGTCACCGCGCGTGAAACACCTCAATCCTTCGCCAGGTGCAAAGCTCGCTCTATCTGCCTTTGCGGGTTGGGACATATCCGCGACTGCCATCGAGCAATGTCTGCGTGTATTTGTGGGCGACCTTGCCGGCGAGCAGCTGCTCGCGCGTCGCGATCTCGACGAACACGCCATCTTGCATGACGGCAACACGATTGCACAGGTGAGCGACAACCGCCATGTCGTGACTGACGAGGATGTAGGTCAGATTTTCCCTTTCGCGCAAGTCTTTCAACAGATTGAGGATCTCGGCCTGAATCGACACGTCGAGCGCCGACGTCGGTTCATCGAGAAGGAGGATGCGGGGCTTGAGGATCAATGCCCGTGCAATCGCGACGCGCTGGCGTTGTCCACCCGACAGCTGGTGCGGAAATCGGTGGCGAAAGCGGGCCGGCAGACCGACATCGCGCAGGACCGCCTCTACCCGCTCCTGGCGCTGGTCGTGGCCGTGGATTTCCAGCGGTTCAAGCAGGGTGCGGCCAACGGTATGACGCGGATGGAGCGAGCCGAATGGGTCCTGGAACACCATCTGCTGTTTTGCGAGCTGCTGGCGCGATCGCTTCTTAACGATCGCCTCTCCGTCAATTTCGAACGCGCCGGTCCAATTCTTCACTCTGCCGGCAAGGGCCCCGAGAACGGTGGACTTGCCACAGCCGCTCTCGCCGACAAGACCGAATGTCTCGCCTGGATTCACATTGAAGGAAATGCCTTTGACGACATGCTTGACCGCGCGACCACTACTGAACGAAACGGCAAGATTGCTGACGGATATCATGGTCATCTCATGCCTCCGCCCAGCTTGCGTCGCGTCGCAGCACTTGAAGCCTGTCCTTCGGGTGATCGAGGCTTGGCAGCGCTTCCAGGAGGCCACGCGTATAGGGATGCTTCGCCGCTTCGAGACAAGAGGCGTCCAGCGTTTCCACGATACGCCCTGCATACATGATGATCACGCGATCGCAGAAGCTCTTTACCAGATTCAGATCGTGTGAGATGAAGATCAGGCCAATGTCGCGCTCGACGATCAGGTCGTCGAGAATGGTCAGCACCTGTTGACGGACGGTTACATCAAGCGCCGAGGTCGGTTCATCGGCGATGATAAGTGACGGCGCTGAGATCAGCATCATCGAAATCATGATACGCTGGCCCATGCCGCCCGATACTTCGTGCGGATAAAGATCAAAGACACGCTCCGGATCACGAATATTGACCCGCTCGAGCATGGCAAGCGTACGCTGGCGGGCTTCGCGCCGCCCGATGCGCTCATGCAGAATGACGGTCTCTGAGATCTGCTCGCCAACCGTCATCACCGGGTTGAGGGAATATTTCGGATCCTGGAGGATCATCGAAATGCGGCGACCCCGGATCGCACGCATCTCGGCTTCGCTGGCTGCGAGCAGATCCACCTTTTCGAAACGCAACTCATCAGCCACAAGGCGGGCATTGGCAGGCTGGAGGCGCATGATCGCACGTCCGGTGGTGCTCTTGCCGGACCCGGATTCGCCGATGATGCCGACTTTTTCGCGTCCGACGTCGAAGGAGATATTTTTCACCGCCGTCACGACGCCCGACAAGGTCGGAAACTGGACCGACAGGTTCTTGACCGAAAGAATCGGCTGGAAAAGATCAGGCATTTCGGGGATCCATGATGTCGCGCAGTCCGTCGCCAAGCAGATTGAAGGCCAGACTGACAAGAAGAATTGCAATGCCCGGAACGGTCGTAAGCCACCAGGCGTCGAGGAGATATTGTCGACCGGATGCGGCCATGGCACCCCATTCGGGCATCGGCGGTTGCGCACCAAGGCCGAGAAATCCGAGACCTGCAGCCGTCAGGATGACGCTCGACATATTAAGCGTCAGGCGGATGATGATGGAAGGTGCGCACAGTGGCACGATATGGCGAAACAGGATGCGCCCCATGCCGGCGCCCTGCAGTTCGGCCGCGACGACGAAGTCGGCGGCGCGAAACGTCAGTGTCTCGGCGCGTGCAAGACGGGCGATCGGCGGCCACACGGTCAAGGCTATGGCAATGACGGCATTCTCGATGCCCGGCCCAAGGGCGGCCGAGAAGGCGAGCGCAAGCACCAGACTCGGGAAGGACAGGAAAATGTCGGTGATGCGCATAAGCACGACATCGACCCAGCCACCGAGATAGCCGGCTGTTGCACCGATCGCAAAACCGATCGGGGCGACGATGACGGTCACAAGGATGCTGATGTAAAGGGTGGTGCGCGCGCCGTATACGAGCCTCGAATAGACGTCGCGGCCGAACTCGTCCGTCCCGAACCAGTTGAGCGTCGACGGCGGCCTCAAGGCCATGCTCAGATCCTGCAGGATCGGGTCGTGATTTGCCAGCAGCGGCGCAAGGATCGCAATTGCGATCAAGGCAATGACGACCAGAAAGCCCGCGAAGGCAAGTGGATTGGCAATGAGGTTGAGCCAAAGCACATAGGCCTTGTGCAGACGCGCCTGGCGCAATGAGGAAAACTCCTCGTTGACCAGCCAGTCATGGAGATCGTTGAGATAGCGGACCGCCATGGTGTCACCTGGTTCTCGGATCGAGGAAGCGATAGGTCAGGTCCGACAAAAGGTTGATGGCGATCGATATGACGCCGATCAGAAGCACGCTGCCGAGAACTGCGTTCATGTCGGCAAAAAACAATGCCGATGTCAGGTATTGACCAAGTCCCGGCCAGGCGAAAACGGTCTCGATGAGAACGGTGCCGTCAAGCAGACCGCAGTACGCAAGGGCAATGATTGTCAAAAGCTGGACGCGGATGTTGCGGAAGGCATGCCGCCAGATGATGGCGCGCTGCCCGAGGCCCTTGGCCCTTGCCGTCAGCACATATTCCTGCCGCAACTGTTCGAGCATAAAACTGCGGCTCATGCGGCTGAGATAGGCCATGGCGGCGTAGCCGAGAATGAGCGCGGGCGCTGCCACATGCAAAAGCGCATCACGAAAAACCTCCCATTCCTTGGCAAGCATGGCGTCGACCAGGATCGAGTTCGTCGGCCCGTCCACCAATCCCTCGTTATAGACGTCGAGGCGGCCGCTGCCCGGGATGAGACCGAACTTCGCGTAGAAAACCAGAATGACAATCGTTCCCAACCAGAAGATCGGCGTCGAATGCCCAAGCAGCCCGACGACGCGCGCCAGGTGGTCAATCCAGCTCCCCTTCCTGACAGCTGAGACGATACCGAGGGGAATGCCAAGGCCCGCACCGATTATCGTTGCCAGCGTGGCGAGC
Organism: Rhizobium sp. R693; assembly: GCF_002211315.1. NCBI lineage: Bacteria > Pseudomonadati > Pseudomonadota > Alphaproteobacteria > Hyphomicrobiales > Rhizobiaceae > Rhizobium > Rhizobium sp. R693. Next base: position 133,198 of record NZ_LOKY01000001.1, read on the forward strand.
TCCAGCGTTGCCGGAAAGACACGGGCAAGGTCGCTGGCGACCGGGTTCTTGGTAACGTGCGACTGGCCGAAATCTAGGTGAGCGACGTTTGTAAGATATGTGGCGAACTGGACATGGAGAGGCTGGTCCAGGCCCATCTGTTTGTAAACGCGCTGATAGGTCTCGTGGTCGGCCTGATCGCCGATCACAGCGATGACCGGGTCGGCGGGCACCATGCGCCCGACGACAAAGGTGATCAGCAAAAGCCCGAGAAGCGTGGTCAAGATGACGGCAAACGATGCCGTCACCTTTCGCACTGCTCCAAGCGCAGCCGAACCGCGGCTCGGCATGGTTGCGGTTGTCTTTGCGATACTCACGTCATGCTCCTTAAGAGATCCGGTCTACTCTCCCTTGGAGACCGTGTCCCAACGTGTCAGCCATGTTGAATGGCCAACGTAGCCCTTGATCTCCTTGCGGACGGCCTTTGCATCGGTGCGCTGGAAGGAGGTCACGAGAGCCGGAGAGGCCTTCAGATAGGCCTCGTTGATCTTTGCATAGAGATCGGAACGTTTCTGCTGGTCGGTCTCGTGAGCCGCTGCAGTCACCATATCCTGGATCTCCTTCGGAACGTCCCAGGCACTGCGCCAGGCGATCAGGCCGCTCAACTTCGCATCGTCGGCGTTATTGGGGTTGGTCGCATAGGAGGCCAAGACCGCGTGCGGATCGGGGAGACGCTCGCCGGTGCGGGCGGAAAAGATTTCGAACTCGCGGTTACGAAACTTGCCGATATGGTCGCCCCCTTGCAGGTCAAGCTTGATACCGGCTTTGGCGGCATTGGCCTGAAGCGACTGGGCCACTTCATATTCCGGTGTCACCGGTGTCGCATAGTAGACTTTGGAAAATCCGTTCGCATAGCCGGCTTCGGCAAGCAACTGTTTTGCCTTGTCGATATCAAGCTTGTAGGGAGCCGTATGGCTGGCGCCTGGCAGGCCAGCGGGGACAATGGTCTGCTGCTCAATACCGTAGTATTTCATGACCGTGGCCGCGAGCCCATCATAGTCAATGAGATAGCGGAAGGCCTCGCGGACCTTCGGATTGGACAGGATCTCGTCCTTCTGGTTCAGCGCCAGATAGTAAAATCCGAAGCCCGGCGTCTTCTGGATATCAGCCTTGCCTCCCGCCTCGACGGCTGCGAGATCGGTCGACGAGAGACGCGTTGCCACATCGACGTCACCAGCTTCCAATTGGAGACGCTGGCCGGATGATTCCGGGATGTGGCGAAGGATAACGCGACGCATCTTCGCCGTGCCCTGCCAATAGTCCTTGAAAGCATCGGCAATGAGCAGATCGTTGACGCGCCACGTCCGCAGCGAATAAGGCCCCGACCCGGCATCCGCGGTCTGCAGGAACTCGCGGCCCATGTCACCGCTCTTGTCCTTCTCGGCGAGAAGCTTGCTGTCGAGAATGGACGTCGAAAAACTCGCCAGTGAATAGAAGATCAGGTTGGGGTTCCAGACCTCCGGTGTTTCCAAGACAAGGGTCGCGTCATCCGTCGCCTTGATCAGGCCATCGACATTCTTGTCGGTGAACCCCCACTGGCGCAGATCGACGGAAGGGGCAAGCCCGAGCTTGACCAGTCGCCGCAACGACCACTCGACATCCCTGGCGGTCAAAGGGTTTCCCGAGTGAAACGTCACACCCTTGCGAATCTTGAAGGTGAAGGTTTTGCCATCGGGCGAAACGGTCCAGCTTTCGGCAAGACCCGGCATCGGCCTGGTGATGTCGTGCGCGGGTAAGACAATGAGCCGCTCGTAGAGATTGGCGACAATTTCGGCAGCCTCCAGCTGGTTCAGTTCGTTCGGGTCCAAGCCACGCATGGACGACATGTTCATGGCAACAACCAGCTGATCCTTCGGCGTCGCCGCCTGTGCCGAGACCGGCATCGAAAGCGCTGCGGCCATGAGGGTCGAGATGATCAGGAAACTGCGTCTTTGAATGCCCATTCGTTCCTCCCTGGTGCACTTTCATCGCGTCGAACGCGAATTTTCATATCGACACCGATATGAAATCTGGTATATCAGATCTCACAAAACAATTTTGACGTCAACGGGGATTTTCGAGTGATGCAGAAAGATGCGCTTCCAGCATCGAGCGAGGACCGGATCGAGAGACTCGACCCGCGCTTCCTGACAACACTGCGCGATCACGTGCATCGCACTTTGCGGTCAGCTATTCTTTCGGGGCGCTTTTCGCCCAATGAACGCGTCAATGAGCGCCAGCTCGCAGACCAGCTGGGCGTCAGCACGACTCCGATCAAAGAGGCCCTGCGCCAGCTCGAAACCGAAGGTCTTGTCGAAACCCTCCCGCGCCGCGGGGTCCTCATCCGGTATAACTCTGGCTGGGCAGAAGAGATGATCCTTGCCCGCGCAGCACTGGAATCGATGATTGCGCACCTGGCCGCAAAGCGGATTTCCAGGGATGAGGCTGGTGGCATAGAAGCGACCATCGGCCTTATGACGGCGGCGACGAGAGCTGGATCGGCAGACGAGCTGATTGCGCTTAATGAGACGTTTCACGATCAGATCCACGTCTCGTCCAGATGCCAATACCTTGCGAGGATGATCGAGCGGCAGCAGTTCTATGACGCGAGTATTCGACGTGTCATTCATTCCGATCCGCAAGAGCGCGACAAGGCGCTTTCAGAACACATTGCGATCGCAGAGGCCATCATCTCCGGCAATAGCGACAAGGCCGAGCGCGTGATGCGCGACCATGTCGTGCGCTCGGGCGAGACTTACCTCAAAATCGTATTCAAGAAGAACGAGGACATCTGACGTGACCGAGGCAATGAACAAAATCCGCAAGGCTCTGACGGGCATTTCAGGTGTTCCCGTGACGCCCTATCAGAAGGACGGCAGGATCGATAGCGTCAAGCTCGCTGGCCTCATTGGCCGTCTTGCAGATGCCAAAGTTCACAATCTGATGGCTGCTGGAAACACCGGTGAATTCTTCACCCTGACGCTGGAAGAAATCCGCCAGGTTCACGCGACGACAATCAAGGCCGCCGGCGGCAAATCCCTTGTCAGCGCCGCCGTTGGTCGTTCGCTTGCCGATGCAAAGATGCTGGCGCGCGAAGCCATTGCCGACGGTGCCGATGCCATCATGGGCCATCATCCGATGGATCCGTTTGCCGGTCCAAGCTATCAGGCCAAGTACTTCCTGGAGCTTGCCGAAGCTTCAAGCGTTCCCGTCATAGCGTATGTACGAAGCGACACGTTTTCGGTTGCCGATTTCCGCAAGCTTGCGCTGCATGCAAACATTGCCGGCATCAAGTTCGCCTCCGGCAACCTCATGCTGCTGGCTGAGGTAATCCGTGCGACGAAGGACGCGGCGGCGATCTGGGTTTGCGGACTTGCTGAAGGCTGGGCGCCGGCGTTTTACGCCATGGGCGCACGTGGCTTTACCTCAGGCCTCGTCAACGTCTTTCCCGCGCGTTCGCACGCTATTCATCAAGCGCTGGAAGCGGGTGACTATGCCGGCGCCCGCACGCTTATTGATGACATCGCCGGTTTCGAGGCGATGCGCACGAAATATCTGAACGGCGCAAACGTGACAGTGGTGAAGGAGGCTCTCGGCATGCTTGGCAACGACGTCGGGCCGGTTCGCATCCCCGGCGTCGAAGCCCTGACGGAGGCAGAGCGCGGTGAACTCCAGGCAATCGTTGCACGCGTCAGCGAGCATAGCCGCGCAGCCTGAGGACAATCATATGTATATCACTGCCCTGAAGACCTACATGCAAAGGGTCGATGACCGCCCGCGCCTGCTGGTCAAGATCGAAACGAGCGAAGGCATCTCCGGTTGGGGAGAGGCTTACAATCACGGTCCGGATTGGGCCCTGCCACCCCTGCTCGACTATCTCTTCCATCAAATCGAGGGAGAAGACCCGCGCCGGGTAGAATTCCTGGTCCTCAAGCTGAACCAGCAATGCCGCTTTCCGCCTGGCGCGCTTGGCCTTGCTGCGATATCCGCGATCGATCATGCGCTATGGGACATTGCAGGAAAGGCAGCTGGCCTTCCCGTCTACATGCTGCTCGGCGGAAATGTTCGAGATCGCGTCCGTGTCTATTGCGGCGTCTACACTGCGCCCGACCCGGAAGCCGCACGCGACCAAACATTCAAGCTGAACGAGACCTACGGCTATACGGCTTTCAAGCTGAGCCCCTACCGGCGCGATCTTTTTACCGGCCGATGGGGCGAACTGGTCAGGGAAACCGGCGACTGGTTCGGCAAGATCCGTGACCTTACCCCGTCGCATTTCGAATTCGCATTCGACGCCCATGCAAAGATCTACGAGCCCTACCAGGCTGCCCAGCTCGCTGCAGCAATCGCCCCGTATGATCCGCTGTTCTACGAGGAGCCGATCAGGCCCGAACACATTCCGGCCTGGGCGGAGCTGAAATCGAAGGTGACGGTACCACTTGCAACGGGTGAATCACTTTACTCGCGCTTCGAGTTCCTGTCGCTCTTGAGCGCGCGTGGCGCCGACATCATCCAGCCTGATATCTGCGTCGTCGGCGGCGTCACTGAAATGCGCCGCATCGCCGCCATTGCGGAGGCACACTACGTGACGGTTGCGCCACATAATCCGATGGGGCCGCTGGCGACCGCCGTCAACGTTCATTTTTGCGCCGCGCAGCCGAACTTCAAAATTCTCGAATTCAAGCCGCATGAATTCGCGCCGTGGGCGAGCGATCCATATATGCCGGTTGACGGGCACATGGAGCTGAGACCCGACCGGCCAGGCTGGGGCCTCGAAATTGACGAAAAGGCCCTCGCCAAGGAAGATTACGTGCACTGGGAACGGAAGATCACGCGCAAGCCAGATGGCGCGACAGCCTACCCATAGGCAACGCTCCACCGCTTACAAGGCCTGACGTCAACCGACATGGCTGCGGGAGAGACCGAGCGAAACGTCCGGTCACCCATTCTTTTCGCACCACCCTCGCCGCATTCGTCGGCCAACGGGTCGCGCCTCGATGCAGTCAGCGGTCTGTGCGCCGATCAGATGGAGGTGACTGGGCGAATTCGCCGCCAAGCGCTGTGTGTTGAAAGCGCAGTGTTGAAGTCAGACGTAGGCGACCCGCTCGCCGAATTCGCTGTCGTCGTCAAAGTTCTTGGTTCCGATGCGATCGTCTTCACCAGAGAGCGTCGACTGCTGGCCGCCGCCCTGCTGGCCAGAGGCTGAATTCGAAGACTTTTCCAGCTTGGCCAATTTTGCCTCAAGCGTTGAAATGTCGCTTTGCAGACCTTGGGCTTCGCTCGGGTCCTTGGCGCCAGCAAGTTCGGCCTTTTTGCTGGCGATCTCTTGCTTGATGCTCGCTGCATCGTCCGACGAAGAGGAAGACGTTGATGTAGAAAGCAATGTCGTCGATGACGACGAATTCGAAATAGCGGTGACCATGCGACCCTTCTCCTAGGCAACTTGCGCCTATCTACGTCGCCCTGCGTTACCAGCAAGTAAAAAAGGGTACCAATTGGTACCGTTTTTTTGCGCGTGGCGATTGTTTGTCGTTGCGCCCAGGCAGTCGGAAGGGTGGAGGTGTCTACTCCGCCCATTCCACATCGGCGGTAAAGGCAATGGTGAGCCAGCGATTGGCACTCTCATCGCCAATCGCAGCTCCGATTTCGTCGCGCAACATATCCCATTCCTCGACCGTTTTTGGCGGCAAGCCCTCGGGAACGATGAAGTAGAGCTCGATCTGCGTTGCCCGGCCAACGCGCGCGACATAGGCGCGGTAGGACAGAAAACCAAGGCGGCGCACCGTCTGCGATGCAACGTCGTCGACATGGTCCTTCAGATCGACCGGCGCGATCAAGAGGATTTCCGTCAACGCCTTCCAGACAGTGCCGATTGGAAGCGGGATCATCACCAGGCTGACGAGAGCCAGGACGACTGGATCGACATAATTCGCGACCCAGGCAGCGGGCGTTGGCAAAACGGCAAGGCCGATGAGAAACGCAATCAGCAATGCGAGCGCGATCCCGCCGGACATGATCCACGTCGTGATATCGAGCGATATGAAGTTCGACTGGAGGCCGCGGTTCAGCTTGATGCCCATTCCGGCCATGGCTACACAGACGAGCAATGTCGCCGCGGAATAGGCGATCGCCACACCGAAATGCAGCTCGTGACCGCCGTTGAGGATATTGATGATCGCGTTGATCAGCGCATAGACAGCGACCGTCATGAGCAGACAGCCGTTGAGCATGAGCACGATCGGCTCCAGATGCCAGAAGCCCATGGTGAAGCGGTTGCGAATTCTGCCGGAGAGCGCATCGGTCTGCGCCGACCTGACGATCAGGCTTGAAACCCACAGCGCAAGCCCCGTCATTGCCGCGTCGGCCAGCGAATAGACACCGTCAAAGGCGATGGAAAACGAGCCCGACAATATGCCGAAAGCGACACCGAGCGCGGCAAGCACGACCGTGGCTGCGATCGAGACGCGTAAAAAACCCTGCTCGCTCCACATCCCGCATCTCTCCCCGAACCACGGCGCTGACCACGTTCATTCTATCGTTTCGGGACGGATCGGAAAGACGCCCTGGGGCCGTCCCCGACCTATGCGTTGACCCGAGTTTTGCTGCTGATCTTAAGGAGAGGCCCTGGCCCCTGGAGCCAGGCTCCGACGAGGCGTCCTCCTGGGAGGAACCTTATGAGAACGTCGCCGAGGCAAAAGCCTCGGACTTGCAGTCCTGCACCGCAATCGTCGTCGCGAGCATGGGAGGCTATCTTTCGCCGGAGGCCGTCGCCTCCCTCGCAATCTTGCGATCGTCATCTGGACGATAATCGGCGCTTTCCGATCTGGCTCTGTCTCACCTGCGTGCCTGTCGTCGGTGGGCCTTACGCCGAGCGCACCTCGCCTACGTCGCGATCGCTGGGGACGTTTCCTTCGGTGGAACTATCGAACCGGGATTGTATTTCATTGATCCTTTGCTAGCCGATATCACCGGCGTCGATCTCGATGCAAGCGCGTCGCCGCTTGTGCAATGACCCAAAACTTGAGGAGCGCGCCACACCTTTTATTTCCCGCTCCCGACGCTGCTGGCGTCAATCGAAAAGGCCGCCGTCCGTCACCGGTATCGCACCCTTACTGGACAAGCCGGATGGCGCCGGGACTGTTGATCTGATTATTGGCCAATTCCGACTTGCAATCCAGCTTGAACGTGCTGTTGCCGATCATGGTGATCTCCTGGGCGATGATGCGGACGCATTCGCCACCCGTCCCGCCATTGCCGGCGTACTGGACTTCTCCGGCCGCCGGCATGTAGATTATGCCGTTGAGATGCGAGTTGCTGTTCCCGTTGATGACCGCAGCAGTAGTGTTGCTCCGGTCGGCAACGATCGAGAACCCGGCCCATGCGCCCGATGTCGGAGCGGTGACGTTGAAGGTCGAGCCGCCATGGATGTCGATTGCGGCACCGTTCAGCAGGAAGAAGGTGACCTGATCGCCGGTGACGACCGACTGGCTTGCGAACTTCAAAGTGCCGCCGTCGATGATGTAATTGCCGGGCTGCAGCTTGACATTGCCCTTGATTTCAAGGCCAGCGTACGTTCCAGGCTTCAGCGTTACGGCATATCCTTCAGCGGGTTTGCTTGGCGTCTTGCCCGTGCCGTTGCAGTTACCGCCGCCGCCGCCACCGCCGACAAAGTTCTGTCCGCATCCGGACAGGTCGACCGCTTGTGCGGCTGTCGGCATAGTCTTGCGCTTGAACGGGTCGATGGCCACTGAGCTTCCTTCGTGCGCCTGGCCGCATCCAAGGGTCGTGCTGTTTGGCGAGGCAGAGACTTTGCCCGGCGTATAAAGACATTCCGCCTTTAAGGTTCCCGATCCGCCGACATAGATGGCCTCGTTGCTGCTTGAGTTTGCGGTGATCGTGCAGCCCGACGTATCAACCCTCGAACTGCCGCTAACCTCGAACGCGCGGTCAGCCGTCCGATTGAGCGCCAGGATGCAGGCTTCACCGCCCGTCTGGTAAGAGGCGCTGCTGTGGCGGGAGATTGGAAACGATAAGCGGGTCAGGAACACAGGCTGGTAGTCAAACGAATAGTCCGCCGCTGCCGTTATCTGCTGTCCCACCTCCGAGTAAAGGATATTCACAGACGGGGGCACGGCCGCGGCGGCTTGCCCGTTGCCTTGAGCGTGGTCCCAGTTACCGAAGAACGTATCGTTTGCCACCTGAGTGGCTTCCGTCTCGGTTTGGCCCTCGCCGTAAAGTCGCACTGCCCTGAGCGCGGCGCTGTCCAACGCCTCCTGCAGCTTGTCAGCCTCGAATCCGGCATTGGTGTAGTCGACTGCAACGGAGGCGGCCGCGAGCAACGGCACCATTGCCAGCGCAGTCAGAACTGCAAAGTTGCCGTCATTGTTGCGAAGGAATCGATGGGCATGCCGATTGAGAAATTCAAGCATCTTTGCGTCCCTAACCCGATAAAGCCACGGGGCACATTAATATATATCGATATAAAGATTGATTGCTTGAACCATTCGAATTCTACGTATCCTCGAATAGAGTCCACCCAAGGACATGGTCGAGACGCTTGTTGGCGTATCAACCATCAGCCTTCCCGCCTTCTCGCCAATGAGCCAACGACCTGCCGCCGGTACTGCGGGCTCACTTGCTTCTTGTTCACCGCGGGGGGCGGGAACCGCTCTTGCGGCAGCCGCGGCAGAAAAAAGTCCCGCGGCAATGCCGCGGGACTTCATGTGGCCGTGACCGGGAGAGAGATGGTCAGGCGGCCTGAACCTTGCGGCCGCTGCGCGCCCATGCCGGCAGCCAGTCGCCGTGGGCGGCGAGCAGATCGTCCACCATCGACCAGATCTGGTCGAGGTCGAGTTCTGCAGCCGTATGCGGATCCATCATCGCGGCATGGTAGATGTGCTCTCGATTTTCCGTCATCAAGGCCTGGACCGTTAGTTCCTGGACGTTGATGTTGGTGCGCATCAGCGCCGTCAGCTGGGGTGGCAAGTCACCGATGAAGGTCGGCTGGATGCCGGATGCGTCAACGAGGCAAGGCACCTCAGCAGCGCAATTATGGGGCAGCGATGTGATGCAGCCATTGTTGCGGACGTTGCCGTAGATCACCGAGGGTTCGCCCGTCCAGACCGAATTGATGATCGACGAGGCATATTCCTTCGACTGCTTGACCTCGATCTTGTCGGCCGAGCGATAGGCTTCCGCCTGCCCCTTCCAGCGCTCGATCTGCTCGATGCAGCGCTTCGGATATTCGTCGAGCGGGATACCGAACTTCTCGATCAGGTCGTCGCGACCTTCCTTGATGAAATAGGGCGTGTATTCGGCAAAATGCTCCGAGCTCTCGGTCACGAAATAGCCGAGGCGGGTCAGCATCTCGTAACGAACCTTGTTCGGGCAACGCGGATTCCAGCCAGGCTTCGGCGCACGGCCTTCGCGGTAGGCGCGCACCAGCTCCGGATAGAGATCCTTGTAGGAACCGTCGGCCTGGCGATGCTCGAACTTCAAATAAAACGCCATGTGATTGATGCCGGCAGAGCGGTAGCGGATGTCCTCGTAGGGAATGTCGAGGTCGTGAGCGAGTTCCATTGCGGTGCCCTGCACCGAGTGGCAAAGGCCGACCTGTTTGATTAAGGGATATTTTTCGGCGATCGCCCAGGTGTTGATCGCCATCGGGTTGACATATTGCAGCATGATCGCCTCGGGGCAGACGGCAAGCATGTCCTCGCAGATCTTCCAAAGATGCGGCACGGTGCGCAGGCCACGCATGATGCCGCCGACACCGAGCGTATCGGCAATCGTCTGGCGCAGGCCGAACTTCTTCGGGATTTCGAAGTCGGTAACCGTGCAGGGCTCGTAGCCGCCGATCTGGAAGGCAACGACGACGAAGTCGGCGCCATCAAGCGCCTTGCGCTGGTCGGAATAGATCTCTGCCTTCGCCTTGACCCCAAGCGTGGAGATCAGCTTGTTGACGACAATTGCGCTTTCTTCCAGGCGCTGCGGATTGATGTCCATCAAAGCGATGGTCGCACCTGACAGCGCCGGGCGCTGCAACACGTCACCGATGATGTTCTTCATGAAGACGGTGGAGCCTGCTCCGATAAATGTGATCTTGGGATTTCTTGCCATAATAACCTCCGGCATGTGCAATCAGGCTACCTCGAAAGCGGCTTTGACGAGCCGTTCGGTGTAGGCGGTCTTGGGATTGGTGAGAACATCGTTGACAGGCCCCTCTTCCATGATCTTGCCGTGCTGCATGACGATCACACGGTGGCAAAGGGCGCGCACGACCTTGAGATCATGCGAGATGAAGAGATAGCTGAGGCCACGTTCGTCCTGCAGCTTGCGCAGCAATTCGATGATCTGGGCCTGCACGGACAGATCAAGCGCTGACGTCGGCTCATCCAGCAGGATGAATTCAGGCTCGAGCGCAATTGCACGAGCGATCGCGATGCGCTGCCGCTGCCCCCCGGAAAACTCGTGCGGAAAGCGTGACAGGATATTGCCGGGCATACCGGCTGCTATGAGCGCCTCGCGAACCCGATCGAGCCGTTCTGCCCTGGTCGCGCCGAGCTGGTTGACGATCAATCCCTCCGCGATGATCTGGCCGATCGTCATGCGTGGGTTGAGCGACGAGAACGGGTCCTGAAAGACGACTTGCATGCGCGAACGCAGTGGCCGCATCTCGGCCCGCGATTTGCCATGGATCGGCAGCTTGTCGAAGAAGATCTCGCCTCCATCAGGGTCGTTCAGTCGAAGCAGGGCCTGTCCGAAGGTCGTCTTGCCGGATCCAGACTCACCGACAAGCCCGAGCGTTTCGTGACGGCGAAGCGTCAGGTTCAGGCTGTCGACAGCGACCAGTTCCTTCAGTTGCGGTCTAAAGAAGCTGCCGTGCCGCATCATGAACGAGACACGTATGTTGCGCGCATCGAGGATGACATCGGACCCTTCCGGCAACGGGTTGGCCTGGCCGCGCGGCTCCGAGCCGAGAAGATGCTTGGTGTAGGCGTGCTGTGGATTGGAAAACAGCTTTTCGGTGGTGTTGTGCTCGCGCATTTCACCATGCTGCATGACATAGACGTAGTCGGAAAACTTGCGCACGACCGTAAGATCGTGGGTGATGAGGATCACCGCCATGCGCAGTTGCGTCTGGAGGTTGCGAATGAGATTGAGGATCTGGGCCTGCACGGTCACGTCGAGCGCCGTCGTCGGCTCGTCCGCAATCAAGACGTCGGGATCGTTGGCAAGGGCCATGGCGATCATCACACGCTGGCGCTGTCCGCCCGACAGCTGATGTGGATACTGCATCAGGCGCGCTTCCGGATCGGGAATCTGAACGTGCTTCAAGAGCTCAAGGGCCCTCGCCTCGGCTTGGCTTCGGCTAATCTTGCGGTGGACGCGGATCGCCTCGACGATCTGGCTGCCGATGGTGTAGATCGGATTGAGCGAGCTCATCGGCTCCTGGAAGATCATCGAGATCCGGTCACCCCGCAGTTTGCGGCGCTGACGCTCCGAAAATGTCAGGATATTGTTGCCGTCATATTGGACGCTCGACTTGTCGGAGACGGTGGCACGTTTCGACAAAAGCCCCATGACCGTGCGGGCCGTCACGGATTTTCCGGAGCCGGATTCGCCAACGATGGCAATTGTTTCGCCACGGTAAAGCTGGAAGGAAATATCCTTTACCGCATCGACGATACCGTGCTCGACCTTGAATTTGACGCCGATATTGCGCGCGTCGATAACGGGTTTGTCCGAATGCGCCTCGTGGTCGTGACGAAGGGGCGGCGCGAAGGAATTGACGAGTGAGAGTACCATCTTCATCACCTCAATAGGGATCTACCGCATCGCGCAGACCATCGCCCAGCGCATTGAAGGCGAAGACGGTGACCAGCACGAAGCCGACGGGGGCAAGGATCCAGGGATAGGTCCCGATGACGGAGTAATTGGCGGTATCCTGCAGCATCAGGCCCCAGGAGATCAGCGGCGGCTTGACGGCGAAGCCGAGGAAGCCGAGGAACGATTCCAAAAGCACGACGCTCGGAATGTGCAGGGTGACCGCCACGATCACGTGGCTCATCACGTTCGGGAAGATGTGCTGAAAGATGATGCGCCGGTCAGTTGCGCCAACCGCCATGGCTGCACGCACATAGTCGATACGCGCGAGAGCCAATGTCTTTCCGCGGACCTCGCGTGACATCTGCGCCCAGCCGAGCGCTGACATAACGACAATGACGAAAGCCAAAAATACGTTCGTCGGCGCGGTAACGGGGATCAGGGACGTCAAAGCCAGGTAGAGCGGCAATTGCGGGAAGGCGAGGACAATCTCCACGAAGCGCTGAACCCAGGCATCGAACGTTCCACCGAAATAGCCGGAAACCATGCCGACCGTCGTGCCGACCATCGTAACGATAAAGACCACCGTCAGTGCGATCATCAGCGAGATGCGGGAGCCGATAATGGCGCGCGAGAGGATGTCACGGCCAAATTTGTCGGTTCCGAGGAAATGGACTGGCTGGCCGTCGACAGACCCGAAGAAGTGCCGATTGGCCGCAACGAGGCCGAGCAGTTTGTACTCTGCGCCCTTGACGAAGAAGCCGAGATAGCGCGGGTTGTCATAGTCCGGCCCGACAATCGGCTGGAAGGTCACGGGATCGAGTTCTGCGGATTCCCCCAACGCGTAGACGCGCGGCGGATAGGCGAAGTTCCCGTCTTTGTCGCGAAAGCTGATAACCTGCGGCGGGGCGAAACCGACATCGGTCGCCTTGGGGTCCATCGGCGCGAAGAAATCCGCAAAAACTGCCATGAGAAGCAGCAGACCTACGAGGACAAGACCCATCATGCCGGTCCACGAACGCCTCAGTCGGCGCCAGACGAGGGCAAGATAGCTTTCATTGCCATGCGGTGCGTTCTTGACAGATTCTTCGTGCGGCGGCGGAGGCGCGGAATCGAAGGCGAGCATATCAGGCTCCTGCGTACTGGCGGACACGCGGGTCCAGCATGGCAAGCAGCATATCGGCGATAATGTTGCCGACGATCAGCGTTGCCGAAAGGACCATCATGAAGGTGGCCGTGACATAGACATCGCCGATCGCCATGGAACCGACGATCGCCGGGCCGACGGTGGGCAATGAGAAGATGATCGCCGTCTCGATTTCGCCCGTCAGCATGTAGGGAAGCACGACGCCCTGGTACATGACCAGGGGGTGCAGCGCGTTCGGCACGGCATGACGCATGACGACCGCTGCGCCTGACAGCCCCTTGGCGCGAGCCGTTTCGACATATTGCGCGTTCAGCGTATCGAGCAGATTGCCGCGCATGACGCGCATGTTGTAGGCGAGGCCGCCGAAGGTGGCGATGGCAACGACCGGCCAGACATGGCTGACGAGGTCGACGAATTTTGCCCATGACCACGGCGCTCCACCAAACTGGGGCGAGAAGAAACTGCCGATTTCCGAGACGTTGAATTGGAAGACAAGCAGATAGACGATGATCAGGGCCATCAGGAAGCGCGGCACCGTCATGCCAAGGAAGGAGACGCCCGAAAGCAGGCTGTCGATCCAGCTATACTGACGGGTGGCCGCCCAGATTCCGAAGCCGATGCCGAGCACAGAAGCGAAGATGTGGCAGACCAAGGCCAGCGCCAGTGTGCGCGGCAGTCGCTCGGCCACCACGTCGGCGACCGGTTTGTTGTAGAACATGCTGTAGCCGAAATCGCCCTGGGTCACGATGCCTTTGATCCAGTTGAAATACTGGACGACCATCGGCTGATCGAGGCCATGGGCGATACGATAGGCCTGAGCCTGTTCGTCTGCCTGAGCAAAGGAGGCGCCGCTCTGATTGATCAGCTGCGAACGGATGTAGTCGGCATAGTCACCGGGCGGGGCCTGGATAATCGCGAAGGTCACGATGCTCAAAATGATGAGGACGGGGATCGCAGAGGCTATGCGCACGAGCAGGAAACGTAACATCGGACGGTTCGCTTCTCCTTGCCGCCAATCGCGCCTGTCGGTGCGGCCGGCTTGTTGATATTGCCCGGCCGCGCTTCACGCGCGACCGGCTTTTTTCGGTGGGAGGGAACTCCTAGTTGACCGGGCCCTTGTCACCGGGCTTGCCGGGCAACTGTTCTGGGAACAGCTCGTATTTGCCCTGCTTGTTGGCGGCCACCCACAGACGTTCGCGGATGACGGAGTCTTCAGCCCAGTTGAACATGAAGATCGGGGTACCTTCGGGCACATTCGAGAAGCGCTTGTTGATGATCAGCGCACCCGGATATTCCGTCAGCCCGACCGTATCGACATTCTCGGTCGCGACCTTCTGGTACTGCTTCATGAGTTCGACGCGCTCATTGTTGTCCTGGGTGGCCTGGAACTTGGTGACGATATCGACCAGCTTTTCTTCGTAGGGCATCAGGTCAACCTTGCCGTCCTTGCCGGCGCGATGCTGCCAACTTGTACGCGGACCGACGGGGGCAAGCTGCTCGGTATTCTGCACGACCGAGGCAAGTTCCGGCGAGCTGCGCTGGATCAGCCAGTCGAAACGGCCGGCGTAGTGGGCATCGTCACGCTTCGTACCGTCCAAGGCATTGAGAATGACCTTCAGGCCAAGTTTTTCCATCTGCCCGATGACGCCTTCGGCAAGGCTCTTGTCGGTCGCGTACTGGTTGTTGACGAGAAGCACGATCTCAACGTTCTTGCCGCCTTCGGTGCCTGCCGGGAAGTTGACGAAGCCGTCACCATCGCTGTCCTTCAGGCCTGCCTTGGCAAGCAATTCCTTGGCGCCCTTCAGATCAAAGGGGTAGTAAACCACGGAATTACGATCGTAGAAGCTCGTGCCCGACGAAATGCCGCCGGGATAGATCGCCGTGAACGGACCCTTGACCAGCGAGTCACCGATCGCCTTGCGATCGAGACCCATGGTGACTGCCTTTCGGAAGTCTTCATTGCGGTTCAGTTCGCGGACGGCCTGGCCACGTGCATCAGGATCGCCCCAGCCGTTTCCGGAGAGGTTCATGCGCAGGTTGTAGCCGATCAGACGTGGGCCGAAGGCAAGACGCGCCGGCGCCGACTTTTCGGCAGCGCGTTTCAGCGAAGCGACGAAGTTTTCCGGCTGCTCCAGGTTGGAAAAATCGCCGGAACCGGCAACGGCCTGCACGTCACGGTCTGCCCAGGTCGACAGCTTGTAGTGCAGCTCGTTGAGATAAGGAAGCTGATTGCCCTTCTCGTCGACCTTCCAGTAATAGGGGTTGCGACGCATCACGATGATGTCGTCGGGACGATATTCCACCGGCACCCAGGCGCCCATGACCGGCATGTTCATGAATTCCGGCGGGAAGGCATTCTTGAACTGGTCGTAGGTGTTCTTCGAATACTTCGGATGCTGCGGCTTCAGGATATGCGACGGACCCGGGCAGAAGCTCGGATAGGCCATGGTGTAGAGATACTGCTTCGGGAAGGCATCCTTGAAGGTCCACTCGACGGTAAAGTCGTCGATCTTCTTGAGCGTCGTTCCCTCGCCGAAGGCCTCCGGCGATGCACCACCGCCGAGCGGCGAAACGTTCGGGTCGATGACTTCGTCGTCCCAGTAAAACATGATGTCGTCGGCGTTGAAGGGGGCGCCATCCGACCATTTCGCACCTTCGACGAGGTGCATGGTCAGCTTGTGGCCGTCCTTTGACCACTCCCAGCTCCTGGCGAGGTTCGGAAGCGGTTCGGTATCCTTTGCCTGCACCTGGAAGAGAGGCGCGGTGCGCGTCAGGCATTCCGACAGGCCGATATCGATGCCGCCCCAGCCCTGCGTCTGGCCGGCGCCATAATTCCATCCTTCCGGACGACCACCGATAACGTGGCGCATGGTGTCGCCGTAGACCCCGACACCGTCGGCCATGTTCTCCGTCTTGAAGACGAGCGGCTGCTTGGGAAGGCGGTCCTTGACCGGGGGCAGCTTGCCGGTCGCAACGAAGTTCTTCGTCACCCAATCCGGCTCGTGATAGTCAGGCAATGCCTTGAATTCCTCGATGGAATCCCTCGAGACATACTTGATCTTGCCTTCCGCCGGGAACGGCGGCGGCGCGGGTGGTGCGGTCGGCTCCGAGGCGTAGGCGCTCAGGGCCGAAACGGAGACGCTGAGCGCCAGTCCGGCCATAATGCCAATGTTGCGGAAATTTCTCATCGTTTCTCCCTCTTGTTTCGGGGCGCCTTTGGCTGCCCCGCTTCTCCTCAAACGATCCGGCGACGGGCTATGGGCGATGGGCTCCCTCCCGGAGCCATCGCCCACCCGTTCTCCGGCAATTCTATACGGCCTGCTTGAGTGCCGCCTTTTCGGCACGCAACTCCTCGATAGAGCGGACGTCGCGGCGCGCCGCACCGGCCCAGTCGCGGGTCTTGACAGTCGATTTCGCCAGACGCTCCTTGGCAGCCGGAACGGCATTGGCATATTGCGGCAACCATCTGGCCTGGGCGACGACCATCTCGTCGACCATCTGCCAGACCTCTTCCGGCGTGGCGACCGCACCGACCAGCGGGTCGTGCAGGACGGCAAGCTTCAATAGATCGATATCGCCGCTGACGGCCGCATGAACCGACATGCGCTGGACGTTGATCGAGGCTGTGCAGGTGGCGGCACATGCTTCCGGGATGGTGATGCCGGCCACCATGTTTATGCCAAAGCGGTCGACGAAGCCAGGCGACTCGATGATCGCATCCGACGGCAGATTGGTGATGACCCCATTGTTCTTGACGTTGAAATGACCGCGATAGACACGTCCGGTTTCCAGCGCCTCGAGTATATGGCTCGCATGCTCGTTCGAACGCTTTGCCGGATCGATCGGCTTGGACGCCGATTCCAGGAATTGCGGGAATTCGGTTTCGAACCAGTTGCGGGTTTCGGTGGAGTGCCTGAGGTAGCCGCCGGTTTCGCCGTGGATCCAGTCGGACATGTCGATCCACTTGGTGATCTCGTCCGGACGCTTGCGATACCAGGGAAGGTACTCCGACAGGTGGCCGTTGCTTTCCGTGGAGTAGACACCGAAGCGCTTCAAGACGTCGATACGCAGCTTTTCTTGTTGGGAGAAGACCGGATGCGCCTCGAAGGCCGAGATCAACTCGTCCTTGCCGATCTTACGCCCGTTCAGCCGCAGGTCGACAAACCAGGTCTGATGATTGATGCCCGAGCAGATATAGTCGAGCTCGGCAGGCGATTTTGCGCCAAGTACCTCGGCGATCTGTTCGGCACCATGCTGAACACCGTGGCAAAGCCCGACCGTGTCGACCTTTCCGTATTCGATCGCGGCCCAGGTGTTCATGGCCATAGGATTGGCGTAGTTCAGGAACTTCGCACCCGGCTCGGCAACTTCCCGGATGTCTTTGCAAAAATCGAGAATGACTGGAATATTGCGCTGGCCGTAGAGAATGCCGCCGGCGCAGATCGTATCGCCGACGCACTGGTCGATGCCATATTTCAAAGGAATGCGGATGTCGTCAGCATAGGCCTCGAGACCCCCGACGCGCACGCAGCTGATGATATAACGCGCCCCCGTCAGCGCCTCGCGCCGGTTCGTCGTCGCCGTCACCTTGGTCGGGAGTTTGTTGGAAGAAACGATCGTGTCGAGTATCTGCTTGATCATTAGCAGATTGTGCTCGCTGATGTCGGTAAGCGCGAACTCCACGTCCTGGAACTCCGGCACGCAGAGGATATCGGTGAACAGTTTTTTCGTGAAGCCGACGCTGCCTGCGCCGATGATAGCGATTTTGAAACTCATGACCCTTGCCTCAATGCGATCAAATTGCCGGCGCTGAAGAATGAGAAGAAGAATTCGACGCGGGCTTGCGCCTGGCGCCAAAAAAGTCCAGAAATCCGGCTTATTCTCCTCCCCGCCACTCCTCGTTGCTGGCGGTGTTCTCTCTCTTGAGAGCCGATTATGCGCATATTCGGCGAGGCCGCCAGAGAAGGATTATGCTTTCATGGGTAATTCTGTGCTGCAGAAATTGATTGATACCGGTCCAGTCATGCGGACGGTGTCATTGCCGCGCGGCCGCCAGAGCCTGCACACGATGCCAACCAGCACCGGCTACGAGATCCGCGAGAACGCCACCTATGACTGGGATGGCCGAAAGCGAGGGCAAACGCCGTTCACCGTCCTGCAGCATACGATCCGGGGTGCGGGAAACCTGCGCTACGAGAATCGCCAGCTTCGGGTGAAGGAGGGAGAGACGCTGCTGGTCCTCGTTCCGCACAATCACCGTTATTGGCTCGAGGATGGAGACCGCTGGGAGTTCTTCTGGATTTCAATGAACGGTGAAGAGGCGCTGCGTATCCATCGCTCGATCCTTGCAGTGACCGGCCCGATCCTGAAGCTGCAACCGCAGACAATCGAGCATCTGGCCGACTGCAGCCTGCGGCTGATCAATGATGCAGAAACGCCGGGACTTGCCTCCGCAATCGCTTATGAGGCCGCTATGGCGCTCTACGACGACGTCTTCGGTTCACATCCCGTCTTCAGTGAAGAATACCGGACGATGCAGCACGTCATCGACTACATCATGGCGAACCTGGAGCATCCGCTGCCCGTCGAGGATCTTGCGCGGGTGGCCGGTCTCAGCCGGGCACATTTTTCCCGAATGTTTGCGGCCAATGAAGGCCTGCCGCCGGCAGAATTCGTTTTGCAGAAGCGGCTGAAGCGAGCGGTGAAGCTGTTGACCAAGACCGCCAACATGCCGGTCAAGGAAGTGGCGATCCGCTCGGGCTTCGAGGACGCCAATTATTTTTCCAAAGTGTTCCGGCGCGTCTATGGAACAAATCCGACCGAGTTCCGTACAACTGGCATGTATGCGAGCGTCGGCAAAGTTCGCTGACGCCCGCATCGAGCCTCGGTGCTATTGTGCGGCGTCATAATTGAGCTTCGGATACCAGCTGGGCTGGCGCCCGTCCGGTGTGGTGTCGAGCACGGTCCAAAGCGGCATGAAGTCTGGCGCGCCGCGTGGGTCCTGGCCAGGGTCTGCGGTTGCCGGCCCCATTTCCGGATTCCAGAAGTGGCGGATCACACCATCCTTGAGCGTGAAAACGTTGTAGGCAGCGTCATCGCTGCCGTCGGGGCCAATGGCGTGATAGTCGCGACTGAATTCATCGGTCGGGTCGCAGTAGAGTGGCAAGTGATGCCATCCGCGCTGCTTTTTGAAAGCAAGCAATCGCTCGATTGGCGAGCGTGCAACCACGGCAAAGGCGACCTGCTGGCGAATGTCGGGGACCTCCCCGTCGAGCGCCGACAGCATGGATGTGCACATCGGGCATGGCCGTGCGCGCTGCGGCCCATACATGTAACTGTAGATGACCAGTGTGGACTTGTCCTCGAAGAGATTGCGCAGCGTCACCTCGCCGTCGGGACCTTGGAAGCGGTAGTCTTTGCGTACCTGGCCGCCTGGCGGCAGCGCGCGGCGTTGCTCGGCCACTCGCTCGATATGTCGGCGCAACTCGATTTCTTCGGCGAGCAATTCATCGCGCGCGCGCCGATATTCGGGGCTTTCGTTCGGAAAACTGAGGCCGTTTCTTCTTGCCAGCTCGCTTGCGGAAACAAGATTAATCGCATCCATCACGTGAATCTCCTTCAAGCTGTTTACAGGACCATGCGGCGGATTTCGCGGACGCTGTCCGCCGTTCAGACAAGAAACGTTTGAGGACCGCAAAAATCGACAAGACGATCTGATTTTTTACCGGACCGACCCGCCTGCACTTTCTAGGCGCTTGAATTTACTGCGATACCATCCGCCGTTGCAGCTCGGCGCATATTCTTCTGTCTCAGTGATTTTTCCCCTTCCCCGTTCCGATTTAAGACCTATGTCCCCCTGATCCTTCATCTCCTGGAAGGACGAGGGAGACTTCAAAACATCGTGGCAACCGGTGTCGAAGCCTCCCTCCATGGAGGAAAACAATGAGATCCTTCATCTCCCTGATCGAGGCAGCCGTTGTCGCTGCCGGTTCTCCTGTTGCATCCGATGACGGCAAGGGCCTTGAGCGCGCTGAGGCCGTGTGCTCGTTTCTCGAAAACACCGGCCTGAATGGCGATTGTGCCGTCGATGCCAAGGAGACGCTCATTGAGGTTTCGCTGGCGGGACAATATGACAGCCCTGCAGACTGCCCCAAGGTTGTCGACATGCTGCGTGCACATGGCTTTCAGCTGGGGTCGAATTGGGAGCTACGGATCAAGGCAAGCGTCAAGGACGAGCCCGAGGTCACCGAGTGTGGCCTGGCGCCTGCTCAACAATAAAGTCCAGCATAGCCGGCGCGGGTGCATTTCACGGCTGACGCAGGAAGCGCTAGGGCGTCGCCTTTTGCGCGATTCTCAGCTCTGATCCATGCGCTTCCTGCAACTCGTCATCGCCAGGCTGGCGGTCGTTTGCCTTGTGAAGGAGGATTGATCTGTAACCTTGAAGGCGCGTTCCTTCGATCAATGTGACGTCGGAATTTCCCGGATTGTCGGAGCGCTCGAACCAGTCGACGGCGTGGTGGAGAAAGTTCATTTCGAATGCCCGATTTGTGACGCCGTGGCCGACGATGATGATGTCGTTTTCTTTATCGGACATACCATCGATCACGGTTTGCAGGAAAAGACGAAGCCGCTGGGCCACATCCGCCCTGCTCTCGCCATCTGGTGGCCTTGCATAGAATTTTCCACTGTTGTTTCGCAGTCTGGCCCATTTCTCGAACTCATCTGGAAACTTCTGTCGCCGCTGCGCATGGTCGTAGATTTCGGTAAAGAGACCAAAATCCTGCTCGCGCAACAGAAAGTCCTCCCGTACGTCCCTCACCCATTGCGGCGGCAGGGTTTCCAAAAGCGCGTCCTTGCTTTGTCGCGTCCGCAGGTAGGGCGAGTACCATATATCCAGTCTTTGATTTTCACTCCCGGGCAAGTCGGCAAGATAAGACGCCAGCGCTCGTCCAGCCAGGAGCGCTTGTCGATAGCCCCATTGTGTCAGCGGGACATTGTGATCGCCAAACTGCCCATAGGCCTTTTCGTTGACGTTTCCGAGGGATTCGCCGTGCCGGACGAGAAAGATGCGCATTGGTCGCCGTGTGTATTCGTATCGATTGGACCATCATGAAGGTACGCAAGGCGCGGCGCAACGTCGGCGGCCTCAGACGCGCGCGGGATGCCTGCAACGAGGATTGTGGTGGGCAAGGAGCAGAGAGCGCAATTGAGTTAAACATTAGCGCATGCTTTTATTGCAAGTCGCGTCCGCTACCGGAGGTATCTATGACCAACGATATCTGGAAAGCATGCGTGGTTCCTCGCTTAATGGTGATCATCCTGGGTGTTTACGGGGTCTTGGGCATTGTCGGCATTGCACATAGCGCGACAATCAACGTTGCGCCGAAAAGCGGGGGTCGTGATGAAGGACTGACGATCCAGGATGCGCTCGCCATCGCACAGCCGGGTGACACGATCATGCTGGCGCCCGGAACCTATATGCAGGATTTTCGGTCGGTGCGGGATGGTGAACTCGGAAAGCCGATTGCGATCGAGGGCACACTTGGATCTGTCGTTAAAGGTGGCGGCCAGCCCAGGGTGATCGAAATCAATCACAGCTATATAGAACTCAGGAATTTTACCGTCGATGGCCGATTTGAGAAATCGAACACGAAGAAAAGCTATCGAGACAAGCTTCTCTACGTCATCGGACACGCGCCTGGCAAGGAATTGACGGGACTTCGCGTGCTCGGGATGGACATTCGCAACGCAGGCGGCGAATGCGTTCGCCTGCGCTATCAAGCCAGACAGAATGAAATTGCTTATTCCAGAATAAGTTCGTGCGGTCGCTTCGACTTCTTGTTTAACGACGGCGGAAAGAATGGCGAGGGGATTTATATCGGAACAGCGCCAGAACAATTGGGTGGGCGTGGCGCTCCTGACAAGGCGATCGACCATTCCGATCGCAACCGCATCCATGACAATGTAATTAGCACCGCAGGCAATGAATGCGTCGACATCAAGGAGGGCTCGAGCGGCAATATTGTCGAAAAGAATATTTGCACAGGACAGAAAGACCCCAGCTCGGGCGGCTTCGACTCGCGCGGCAACAATAATGTCTTTCGCTACAATCTTGTCTATGACGTGGTTGGAACCGGCGTGCGCCTTGGCGGGGACGAGGCGACGGATGGGATCAATAATGATGTCTACGGCAACACCTTTCGCAATGTGGGTGTCAGGTTGATCCGGGCGCAGCGGGCGCCTCAAGGAAAAATCTGCGAGAATATTTCTGAGAGCAACAAGGCCGTTGGCACGAACTCGATCGGCAAGTCACTTGATCCGACCGGGCCCTGCGACGGACCGAAGGCAACGGCAGACCGGAGACAATCGGCAGCTGCAGCAATCCGATCCGAGGCGGCGAGCAAAGTCGAGAAAGATAGTAAGCCCTTAAGCTGTGGTCCGTTTGTGGCAGGCTGTGTGATCGGTCGCCTCGAAGGCGACGATCGCAACAGGATCAAGATCGTCGATGCAAGCGACGTCGTCCTGCGCGGCCACCACCTGATTTTGTCCGATGCTGTCGGGCCCGACGGAAAAGCGATGCCCCTGAAGCCGCTCGCGGGAAAGTTGGTCAGGATTGAATACACCGGTATCGAGAAAAAGCGGTTTGCGGGCGCCAGGATCATCGAGGTGACCGGGCATGGCGAAACTTGCCAGGGAAAGTCTCTCCTGAGCTTGGATCTCGGGATAAAGCGTAAATTGCGCCAAACAGGCTGGCCCAACGGCGAGACAACCAAGTCCTATCAAGGCGATGGCGGCGTTTGCTCAGATGCCGGTGTCACAAACCAATAGGGTCTGGGGCGTCTATCCGACAGCCGGCTTTAACGAGGACTTTCCGCGATCGCACCATCCGTTGCGACATGAATTGCCGTTGAAGCTCGGTCGTGCGGGATCGTCAGGACGATCAACAGATGTCCTCCCCGCAGTAACGCCGATGTATCTCTTGGAATTCTCAAATGTTATCTACCAACGGTAGGTGCGACTACCACCATTGAGGTACGTGCGAGCGACGGTTGGTTGTGCTTTTATGTGGGCGGCCAGAGATGTGAGTGGCCGTTTTTCCTGCAGTGCTCCGAGGTCCGCGCCCACCCCTGCGGGCCTCGCCTTTGCAGATCCCCACCGAATGGTTAAGCCCTCCTCTTCTAACGAAGGCATCCTGTCCTTTGCGCAAGTAGGCTATTTTGGGAATGGCTCGCAGATCCTCTGTGAGCAGGGTTAGTTCAAGGCCGATCAGAACCCCATCGAGCCTTGTTGAGCCTCTGTCTACGGCCAGACCGCCGCAATGGCGGCGGTCTCGGCACATTTTCCTTGCTCAAAGGCCGAAGAGACGCTGTCTCGAGAATAGGACCGATCACGCCAAAGCGCGCGATAGATCACGACTGAGAACTGCCAGCCGGAGGATGCTTCGCCATGAAGGTTTGGCAAGGCCAGACGGCCTTGGACAATTTCGTGAAAGAAATCAGCTGCGGTTGGACTGCTCGCGAAAACTGACGCCAAGCGGCTTGCGAGGCCTTCCTCCGGCCTCTGCAAAGCAAACACAGCTGGCGGGGCCTATGCGAGCGCGTATTTTAGATGTCAAGAATACACTTAATTAATCATGCCTCTTTAGCTTGCCTTGCGCTGATCT
This sequence comes from Rhizobium sp. R693, assembly GCF_002211315.1. Lineage (NCBI taxonomy): Bacteria > Pseudomonadati > Pseudomonadota > Alphaproteobacteria > Hyphomicrobiales > Rhizobiaceae > Rhizobium > Rhizobium sp. R693. The sequence goes on from NZ_LOKY01000001.1 coordinate 156,852, forward strand.
TGGAGCCGGACCCCAGCCCCTCCAGGATCAACGGGCGTGCGGTTGGGGCTCAAGGCGAATTGGCTTCGACCGTACGCTCCTAATGCTCTCGCTGCGAGACATCATCGAAGTCGACTATGGCCCCACGGCGCGACGCCTCCTCCTTGGCCACCTGCAGGGCCTTTTGGATAAGAAGCAGAACGAGGTCGTAGTCCGGACTTTCCAGCGACGCAATCTCTTGCGCGACGCTCAAGGTGAAGATCAGTTGTTCTGCAGTTGTCTCGGTCACCGCACTGCCCCTCGCAAGCCGGGGCATTCTAGACGCTGGAAGCGAGTGCCACGATGGCAACGGTTTCGTGGATCAGTACGAAAAACCACTACGGCCTTGGTAGAAGCATACCATGGCTACTCCATGAAACACCGCAGGCGGCGTATCTGTAACCGCTCCCCAGCCTGTCGGCCTGCTGTCGCGCCTGCCCGCAAGCAGCTTGCGATCGTGTGGGTCCCCGGGATTTCGCCAGGAGCGCTACGCCTTCGCCGAGATGGCGCTCAGTTCCTCCAAATCGAGGTCCCTTTCCAGCTCTCGCAAGGTTTCGTCGTCGATCTCGCCTGCCCGATGAAGGCGGATGAGCTCCCGGCGGCCCGTCGCAACCGCGCTCAGCACGACGTCGAAGTGAGCATGCAGGGTCGGAATGTATTCCTCCGTCCGCGCAGCGTAATCGACGATTGCCGTTGCGCGACGCTCGTACCTCGCAAGCAGCTGCGGATGAATGAGGGTACCGTCTCGATCGTATGCGAGTTCCTTGATCGTGACGAGTTGTGCCTGCGCCATCGCAGCCTCGGCCTGGCTCATCGTCAAAGGCGCTTTGTCTGATTCCTGCTCGGTCAGCTTTGCCCATTCGATGACGCGTCCGAGCGTCGTGCCTTGCAAGAGCACCGTTCCGAGTATCACCGCAAACGATGTCACGAGGATGAAGTCACGGGCGGGAAAGCCTTCCGGCAAACTGAGTGCAAGGGCAAGCGTGACGACACCGCGAATGCCTGCCCAGCTCAATACTGTCGAACTGCCGACACCAAGCGGCCGCGTTCGAGCAAGCCCTAGGGAGTTGAACAGCTTGACCACCTGTTCGGAGCCGAACACCCACGCCAGGCGCGCGATCGCAAGTGTTACGAGGATAATGGCGGCGGGCAGGCCCATTGTTGCGACAACCGTGCCAAACCCTCCGCCGCGTTCGACGACGTCACGCAGCGAAAGACCGATCAATATGAACACCGCAGCTTCCATCAGGAATATGACGACAGTCCAGAACGACGTCCCGCGCATACGCGTGGCGGCCGACAGAACCGTGTGCTGATGCCAGGTCGCGATCAGTCCTGTGGTGACGGTGGCAATCACTCCGGACACGTGCAGGGCTTCCCCCAAAAGATAGGAGATCCAGGCGAGCAATGTCGTCGAGGCAATGATCAAGTACTCGTCACCCAGACGCCGCACGAGCTTCACCCAGGCATAGCCGACGACGGCCCCCACCGCAGCGCCCCCGATCGCAAGAACCAGAAAGCCTCCAACGGCTGCCGGAGCGCTGAAGCTTCCAGTTGCCGCTGCCGCGACCGTTAGCCGGAACAGGACGAGACCGCTCGCGTCGTTCAACAGGCTTTCTCCTTCGAGCAGGATCTGAAGCCTGCGAGGCAGCTTCACCCTGTCCAGAACGGCTCGCGCCGACACGGCGTCAGGCGGCGATACGATCGCCCCAAGTGCTGCGCAAGCTGCAAAGGGTAGCGACGGAAACATCATGTGAGTGACCACTGCCACGACCGCGCATGTGAAAAAGACCGCGCCAACCGCGAGCGATGCTATTCCGAACATGTGACGGCGAAGCCGCCTCACCGCGATGGACCATGCACCGTCAAGCAGAAGCGGGGGCAGAAAGATGACAAGCACGAGCTCCGGGTCAACGGTGATCGCTGGAAGGCCAGGCACGAACGCCAGCATCGCTCCACCGGCGAGCAGCGCGACGGAGGGTGGAAGGCCTAGCCTGTGGGCCAGGTAGTGAAGCGCAATGATGGCGAGGAACATTGCGATGACAAGTTCGAAAAGGTGGGTGCCGTCCATGCGTCTCCCCGACATGGGCTGAATTGAGCGGTATGAAAGAACGGCTTGCCGCGAAAGGCAACCAGCCGAACGCAACCTCTGTCTTTTTACGAAGCGAAGGCTGTGAGACCCGACGGGATGCAACCGGAGCCCGTTCTCCCTTGGCATGTAAATCTTGTGCCCCACCGCCCTTGAGGACGGAGACGTCGGGCGCATTTTGAAGACTTGCCGAACGGCTCCAATTTTCAAAACGTCGCGGCTCATTGGGCATCAGCAGTATCACGCAGAAAGCCGTCTGAAGTCTTGGCAGCGTACCTTGAAACGGGTCACCCAAGAATGCCCGCACGTTGGGGTTGATGTAATTGTCTTTCGGTTAACTGTTTGTATTTCCACTGATGTAACGGGAGCCACGCTATCAATGGCGCTCTGTACTTAATGAGCCGTGCAATGACAATATTAAGCGCCAGACAGAAATTGCAGCATTTCATGTCCGTTCAGTCCGAAAATTCGGACCTCCTGAAAGCGCAATACCGCGCTTTTACACGTCAGATGCCAATGATGTACTTCATCCTGCTTTCAAGTACATGGGCGCTTGCGATCACGCATATGCAATTTGCTCCACTCTGGCTCACCGTCGCAATGCCTGCTCTTTTCACAGCCGGCTGCATGCTTCGGGTCATGTTCTGGTGGAGAACGCGCGGTATCGATCCGAAGCCAGACGTGGCCCACGCAGCGCTCGTTCGAGCCAATCGCCTAGCGATCGGCATTGCCACTATATTCACGGCCTGGTCTTTTTTGCTCGTACCTTACGGGAATGCGTATACTCAATCTCATGTCGCCTTCTATATGGCGATCACCGTCATCTCCTGCATCTTCTGTCTGATGTACGTTCGTTCGGCGGCATTTATCGTCGCGTTGATTGTCAATGGAGCATTCGTTGTCTTCTTCGTGGCGTCGAAGCAACCGACCTTTATTGCGATCGCCATCAACGTACTGCTGGTCTGTGCGGGCATGATGTCCATCCTCATGACCAACTACCGCAATTTCGAGCGCATGGTGGTCTCACAACAGCGTACGCAAGCACTGAGCAATGAGAACCTGCAGCTTGCCAATATCGACAGTCTGACGGACCTACCCAATCGCCGTGCGTTTTTCGCGCATTTGGAAGCCGAACTCGAAAAGGCCAAGGTTGAAGGTACGCGACTGGCCCTCGGCGTCATTGATCTCGACGGCTTCAAGCCGGTCAACGACCTTTACGGCCACTCCGTCGGAGATAGATTGCTAGTTAAGGTCAGCAGCCGCCTCGCGACTGCATTGAAGGCCAGCCGGGCGTTTCGACTGGGTGGTGACGAGTTTGCGATCGTCGCTCCGATTGTGCCGGAAGATGAACAGCTTGTCGCAAACGCAAATGCGATCTCCGAGCAGCTCAGGGCACCTTACCATATGCCGGAAGGGACGGTGCACGTCTCAGCATCCATGGGCATAGCAGTCTTTCCAAACCTTGCGTCAACTCTCGAACAGCTTTTCGACAGAGCCGACTATGCCCTTTACCACGCCAAAAAAACCCGGCGTGGCGGTGCTGTCTTGTTTGATGCGGAGCACGAGAAGCAGATTAACATCGAAGCCCGCATCGAACATCTGCTGAAGCAAGCCGATCTGGAAAACGAACTTTCGGTGGTTTTTCAACCGATTGTCGACGTCTGCTGCCAAAAGACTGTTGGCTTCGAGGCGCTGGCCCGCTGGTCTAACCCGACCCTCGGACACGTCTCACCGGCACAGTTCTTCTCCATTGCGGAACGAGCCGGTATCGTCGGTTCGCTGACGCGACCTCTTCTCAAGAAGGCACTTGCCTGCGCATTGAAGTGGGAAGAGCATCTGCGTTTCTCGTTCAACCTCTCCGCGCACGACCTCAACTCCTGCGAAGGGGTATTGTCACTGATCGGAATCATCGAAAACAGCGGCTTTGATGCACGACGTCTTGACCTTGAAATCACCGAAACCGCCTTTGCGCACGATTTCGAGCAGGTCAAGCAGTCCGTCGAAGTGCTACGACGCCTCGGCTGCGGCATCTCACTGGACGATTTTGGCACCGGTTATTCCAGCCTGACGCGGCTGCACGCCTTGCCGCTGACCAAGATCAAGGTCGACCGCAGCTTCGTCACAGGTTTGCATGAAAGGCCTGCAAGCTACAAAATCGTGAAATCTCTTCTTACTCTCAGCCGTGACATGGGGCTGGAATGCGTGGTTGAAGGGGTTGAAACGCCTGAAGAGCTTGCGGCTCTTGCAGGTCTTGGAGGTACACTGGTGCAAGGCTACGTCTATTCGCCGCCGCTTCGCGAAGAAGACGTCGGTGAATTTCTGTCAAGGAAATCGATCGATATCGCCGTAACCGGGCACCAATAATACGATCTGCAATGACGCTTCGGCTTTGAAACGACCCGCGCGCGACAGATGCGGCCCTGATCCGGAGACGCGATTGTATATCGGAGGGCAAACCTGCGTTCGGCAGAGCGCGTCACTTTCGAGATGATGCGTCAGTCCCCACCGATGCGAAGGGTTACGCTCGAATGCGCCATTTATACCGCCTCCAGTCCTTCTCACACGCCGTCTATTCTCCAACGCTTTGCCTTTGGGGATCCCATATTGGCGTCGCACCATGAGCAGGAGTCTCCCTGTCAGAGCTTGGCGAGTGCTCTTGGAAATCCGCCATCTCCCTGGTGCCGATATTGCAAAGATTGAGGCGAGCGCCGTCCCCAAGATTCCCTTTAGCATCGGGCCGCCAGCGCGTAGTTGCGACGTCATTCATCCGCACAAGAGAGGCACTTTGCCCTGAGGAGAACGAGCCGAAGGTCCTAAAGCCTGGGATAGTGCCTGAACCGCGAAGGAAGCATTACATTACTTATTGCTAAAACAACCTCGCGTTTAATCGCTTCTCCCGTTGTAATTGCGCTTGCGGCTGGTAGTATCATTGTTGCACACGCTGTGCGTCGCTCACGCGAAACGGCGCAACACATGGGAGAGGATATCCGCCATGTCTCAAGCACTTGTGAAATCCAAAAAAGCTCCGGCCAAGTCGGCAGCAACCGCTGCGAAAACAAAGACCACAAACAAGAACGCATCTTTAGCCATGTCCGCCGCAACGGTGGAAACGTGGGAGGACGATCCTGACTCGGCCGTGGCCGTGATCGTGCCGACTCCGGATGTCGCCAAGCTTCCCCTCGCTTTCGTCTTCCCAGCGTCGGGCCCAGCGCCTGCCATCTACCCGCACGGCACGCCCCAGTTCCGTTACTGGGCCACCGCGGCCGCATTGAGACGCGGCGCCGATTATTGGGCGACGCGCGTGCCCTTGACACAGTGGTACGGCGGACCAAGCCTCAAGGTCGTACTCGACAAGGGCTTCGACCTCGACGCAAACTACGACCGGACTGCGTTGAACTTCTTCCATGGTCCGGGTGTGACGGGAACGGTGTTTACCTGCGAGAGCCCCGACGTGAGCTGTCACGAATTGGGACACGCAGTGCTTGACGCGTTCAAGCCGGGACTGTGGGGCGCCGCCAGCCAGGAGATCGCCGCCTTTCACGAGTCTTTCGGAGACATCAGCGCCTTGATGTCGGCGATCCAGATCCCATCGCTGCGGACCGCGATCCTGAACGCCACGGGGGGCAACCTACATACCAAGTCGCGGCTCTCGACACTCGCCGAGCAGCTCGGTAGTGCCCTGCGCGCCCAGGATCCGGCTCTGGCCGAGGCGGACTGCTTGCGTAGCGCGCTCAACTCATTCAACTACCAGGATCCGACCCTGCTCCCGAGTACGGCCCCCATGTCGTCTCTGTCATCGGAACCGCATTCCTTCTCGCGCGTTTTCACGGGCGCCTTTTTCGAGATCCTCGGGGCCTCGCTCGCAGCGAAGGCGGTGCAACCGGGGGCCCCAACCGAGGCGGAGTTGCTTGCCGTCGCCGACGACCTGGCTGGATTTCTGGTTCAAGGCATCACGTGGTCGTACCCGATCGTCGCCAACTGGTACGCCAGCGTCGCTGCGAACATGGTGATCGCGGCGCAGGCGGACGTGGCCTACTTGTCCATCGTCAAGGGGGTGTTCGTCGCTAGAAGCATCCTTTCCCTGCAATCTGTGTCCTCGCTCCCGATGATATCTCAACTCAAGTCGCTCGCTGCAGAGGTGAAATCGGCCGGGGCCGCCGAGAAGCCGCTGCCCACAATCGCGCTGCCGGCGTCGCATTACGGCATTGATGGCCTGCTCTTCGTGGAGGCACCGACCCAACCCAGCGAGTTTCTCGTGACGAGCGCCGGCTGCAACGGTGAGCCGCTCGCCCCGCAGAGCGGAATTTCTGCCGCCAAGGCCTTTGTTGACGACCTCTTCATGCGTGGCTGTGTCGACTATGGCACGGTTGTCGATCCGAAACGCCGGCTGGTGCGTGGCCGCAAGGTGAAGACCCACGCGCTGGTCAAGGCCCCAGGAGGCGCGCGTCTTGAGCGCCGACTTTTCAGCTGCGGCCTGTGTGCACGCGGCGTCAGCCACTAGAAAGGAAACAACGAGCGTGACGCAAAAGGAAATCCCGCCGGATCCCGACATCATCGTGCCCAACGATGAGCCGTCCAAGGCCTTCGTCAGGGGACTTGTTGAGCGCGGAGAAGCAGTGGCGCCGACGCGCAGCGGCAAGCTTCCGCCGCGCGCCACCCACATCATCATTGGCAGGACCGGCGAAGGCCTCCCGATTGTGAAGCGCATGCGATTCAACGCGTTCTAGTGGCTCCAACGGCGGCCACAGCTCAGACCGTGCACCATGACGTTACAAGCCTCGAGCACTGTCCATGGCGGGGCGTCCGACGGTCGCCGGCCGTCCCCTCCGCGATCGGTCTGTCAGCAACACTGCCGGGTTGACGGCTTTTCGTTACCTAGCCTCAGAACAGACGGCACTCGCGACGGTATGACCACGTGGCAAGGTCGCATATCCTTCACTTCTGGGGCGGATCGGCCAAAAGAAAGTCTAGCGACTGCCTGGCTCTTGCCTCCCAGGTTGTTGCCTTTTGACCGCGTGCGAAAGAGATCGCCTCCTCGAACGATGCTTTGGCGTCAGCGAGCCGGTTTGTGCGCCGGAGCAATTCACCCCTCAGACGAAGCAGCTCAGGCATGTAGTAGTGCTCACCGGTACGCAGCGCAAGCTTGATCCCCTGGTCGAGCACGACCTTTGCCTCGTCGGGCCGTCCCATTCGAAGGTAGCCATCGGTGAGTATGCCCAGGTAGCAGGTCTTGTCGACCTCCTGCTCGCCCATGTTGTCGCAAATATGCAGCATCTGTGCGAGGCCGGTGGCGTCCTGGCTGCTTGCAGCCTTGGCCCACCCGGAAAAGAAAGACGCGAGATTGAGCCAAAGCTGGAATCCATTGCGTGTCGCAAGCGGAACGAGTTCGTCCAATAGGCTCTGGAGCATCGCTACATCCTGGCGAAGCGCCATCAGTATGCAGCCGTTACCCAGATACGCGGCGAGGCGGTAGTCCGTTAGTCCGCGGCTCTCCATTCCAGCCGCGTGAAACAACTCCATGGCCGCACCGGTCTCCCCAATTATTTGCAGCGTCCACGAGAGATAAAGCATCGACATGCTGGGAAAATCGCTTCCGATCTCGTCGGCATGCTCGCGATGCTCGAGCGCCTCCAGCAGCAGGTCTCGCGCCTGCGCAAACCTGCCGCGGGCAAACGCGCACATACCGCCGAACTGCAATCCGAGCACCAGGGCTTTCATATTGCCATCCCGGCGGCCAATCGCCTTGAGCTGGTTGCTCGCCCATTCGGCGTCCGAGAACCTGGCCGAGTTGAACGAAGTTCCAAACAGACCGTCCAAGGCCCGGATCGCTGCCTGCGGATCTCCGATCGCCTCACTGAGGCGCATGACGTTGCGATACGCCTCGCTGCCGTCGCCGGTCATATATCCGTACGCTGCGTAGAGGACATCGCCCCTTTCGAGTTCGAGGGTCAGCTCTCTCTTGTCGCGCATCGTCGACGGCGGCATTCGGCGGACGCATTCGATCCCTTTCGCGAACATGTTCGCAGCCTCCACCTTCGCCCACGTCGCCCCAAGTTTTCTGCCTGCCTTGAGCCAATAGTCGGCCGCGCGCTCAAACAGCGTCGCCTCGTCGTAGTGCTGGGCGAGCACCTCGGGATGCTCCACGACCGTCCCAGGCTGCACCACCTCGATCGCCTTGGCAACGAGCGCATGAAGCTCCCGCCGCCGGTCGCGAAGCAGTGCTCCGCGAGCGGCCTCCTGCAGCAGACTGTGGGCGAAGGAGTAGCGGGGCCAGTTGGAGAAAGGTTGCGGCGCGACGAGTCCGACGGCGACAAGCCGATCTATCTGCGGCCGCAGCGCCTCGCTCGAGAGACCGACGACATGGGCGAGCGTTTTCAGGTCGAACTCCCGACCGATCACAGCGGCCGTCTGCGCGACCGACTTTACGGCGCCAAGCTTGTCGAGACGGGACATGAGGGCGGATTGTAGGGAGACCGGGACGCCGACGTCGCTCCTTGCCTTCACCCCCAACTGACCGGCCGCATCGGGACCAAGCATGAGGGCCGATCGGGCGAGTTCCTCAAGATAGAGCGGAACGCCCTCGGCCTTGCTCAGAAGCGTCGAGGCGAGACCTGCAGACAGATGCTCCCCTTCGACAACGTTCTGGAGGAACTCGCCGGCCTCCTCGCTTGAGAAGCGTTCGAGGGCAAGATGCACCGCGAGGGCGTCGTCGAAGGTAGCCTTCGTCTGCTTCTCGCGGGAGGTCACCAGCAGGAGTACCGGAAACTGCGCCACGTCATTCGCGAGCGTCTGGAGGAGCTTGCCGGAGGACGGGTCGATCCATTGCTCGTCCTCCACGACAAGCATCAAGGGGCCGGTGTTTGCCAATTGCCGGAGCCAGTCCGAAAACACGTGTGTGATTGCGGCCTCCTGCTGGGACGAAGCGAGACTGGACGGTTCGAAGTCCGGTTCGAAGGCCAGAAGCCGTGTGAAGATCGGGTACGAGACCGACAACGGGACATCACTGGCCGACAAAGCGGCCCGCAGCCTTTCAGACGGCAACAACGTGTCCTCGGTAATGCCGGCTTGCTGCTTGAACAGCCGCAGGAACGGATAGAGTGCGCTGTTGGTGTAGGTGGGGGCGCATTGCGCCACCAATGTCTTCGCCTCGGGAAAGTTCCTTGCGATCTCGAAAAGCAGCCGCGACTTCCCGATCCCGGGCTCACCGCTTATCAATGCGACACGCCCATGGCGATTGGCTCGCACGGTGTCCCAGAGAGTTTCGATAGCCTGCAACTCGTTCCTTCTGCCCACGAAGGGCGTCGATCTGGTTTCGCCGGCAAAGCGGTATTGTCTTGCAATCGGCTTGATGGCACGCCGAATGTGTATCGGATTGCTGAAACCCTTTAACGTCTTCGCGCCGATGTCGGCGTACTCGAAGGCGCTCGATGTCGCCTGGAACGTGCTCTCGTCGACGTAGATACTGTTCGGGTCCGCGATGGCCTGAAGTCGGTGGGCGAGATTTGGGACATGGCCAAATGCCACCGTCGAAATCCCGGCGGGCGCGCCCTCGATGTCGCCCACGACGACCAGGCCGCTCGCCACTCCCATCCTTACCTCCAGGCGCGAACTGTCCGGCGTCTCTATCTGTGGGACCGCTGCCAGGATGTCGAGCGCAAGGTGCAGCGCGCGTTCCGCGTCGTTCTCCTCGGCCGCCGGAAATCCGAACAGGACCTGCAGTGCGTCGCCGACATAGTTGGCGACGAAGCCCCCGTGCGACCTCGCAAGCGCGCTGCATCGCGACAGGAATGACTGCGTCAGCTGGCTGAAGTCCTCGGGGTCGAGCCTGGAAGCATACTCGGTCGAACCGACCATGTCGCCGACCAGGATTGTCAGCTGCCGGCGTTCGACCGGTGTGCGATCACCTGCGTGGGGCGGCGACCTGCCAAGAGCCGCAATCGCGGCCAGCAGCTTGCGGCGGGGCCCCAAGGGCACGCCCAGCTCGCGCAGATCGTGATCGGATAGCAGCGCGAGCGTATCGAAATCGATCTGCGCGTCGGCGAATTTGTTCGCCAAGTGCTGTAGCCCGATCTCGGCAAGCCATGTCGTCACGTCGCTCATCGCCGGACCCGCCCGCTTAATACCGATCCGCACCTCAACTTGCGCATTTCTTCAGTTCAGGCTACTATACTACCAGAGGTCATTCAATAACTTCAGTCTATTCTTCACGCGGCGGCATGGTGTGGCCGCGTATATTTGCAGTGCTGCGAGAGCGTCTGGTGCGGTCCGTTGGTAATGCATGGTGTGAATGGCGTAGAAGGCGGACCGGACCCTCGGCGGGCAGCACGGAGGGGTCAACATGAAAGCATTCAAGATGTTCGGGGCTGTAGCCCTTTTTTCGTGGCTTGCCGCCTTGCCCGCATTCGCCGCCAGCGAATGCCCCGGGGCAAACGACATGGGCTGGAGGGAGTTCCGCGGCGGGCCATTGATAGCGCCCACGCCGGAGGAACGGGGCGCCGTGATCGACTTGCTCTCCCAATACGCATGGAGGATGGACAACCGGGACTTCAACGGGCTGCCTTCCCTGTTCGTGGACGACGGTCACTACTACCACTGCGATCCGGGCAATGCGAATGCCGTGCTGGCCATTTCGGCAGGGTCGTTGGCCCAACAGTTCCAGACGATGTTTGCAAACCTCGCTGCAACGAACTCCAGCGCGACGCGGCTGCTCAGCAACATCCTGATCGGGAAGACGAAAGACGGCAACTTCGAGGTTGCGTTCTCGGTTCAAGTGAACATTCAGACAATCGGCGTCAGCGCGGCCCATCTCGACTATACTGCCAAGATATACGCCACGATCACGAAGGACGGCGACTTGTTGAAGTTCGTTGTCCTCAAGGTCGCCCCTGCCCAATCCGGGATCCAGGCCAGCGCGCGCTGACTGCACGCGGACGGGAATTGGGGGACGGATTGATGAGACGCCTTGTCAACCTCGCCGCAGCGACTGCGGCTGCTTTTTGTCTCTCCGATGGCTTGGAGGCACCCCCCATTCCAAGGGAACTGCTGGCAGGGCCCCGCGAGGTAGCGGGACCCATCCCAGTTTCTTTGCCAGGCGCAGCAACCGCGGGTACCGGGATTGGGTCACCATACGACCTTCTAATTGAATTGAACGGTGGCGTGTTGTGGGCTCCGGCCACGGCAAGTGCCGATCCGGTGACGAAATTCGGCGACGAGGCCAGATCGGTGTTCGGCCCCATGCCGGACGGTGCCTGCACGGGAGCGAACTCGCAGCAGGTCGGCCTCGAGGTCGACGGTAACGTCGTAACGCTGGAGCCAAACCGCTCCAAGACCGGCGCTCCACTCGAATTTGCCCACCGTGACATTGCCGGCCGCCTGGTGAAGTGGACGAACGCCGTCGATCGCTGCGACAAACCTTCGCTCGCGGGTGGCGTAACCTTTTGCGGGATGAACTCGCGGATCGGTCGGGTCACACGCAACCATGTACAGTGGCTGTTTCTTTGCCGGAAGTCGTCTGAGAGCCTGGAACTGGAGATGGAACCCTACTGGACAGCGACGGATCCACGGTTTTCCCGGTACAGCGCCATCGGTTTCAACGACGTGACCGGCGAAATCGCGTTCCTCGACGGCCGGAAGGACCGCTTTGTCTTCGACTGGACGGAACCCTTCCCACCGCCTGGCGGAGCGTCCTACGACGATGCCGCCGGGCGACGCGCTGCGGCCGAGCTTTACGACGGCGGCTCCAAGGTCGATTGCGTACTGTGTCACGACAACAAGAAGCCCACCGTCATTGATCCCCACATGCAGCAGGCAAGGGTCGGCTATTTCGCGGGTCGGCATGATCGACGCGCCGCGCTCGGGATGGGCAACTTCCTTCCGGGCCGAATTGCAAGACCGGACGCGCCGTTTCGCGTCATCGGTTCAGGATATGCGGCCGCCCATGCCAGCACTCTACTCGAGGCCAGATCCATCCTGATCGAAGGTCATCCGTGCTCGGGTTGCCACAGCCTGACGACGCTGGAATCGGGACGCCGCTTTTCCGCCGATGCCACTGGCAAAACGCCCATCCTCCCGAACGCGACGGTGATGCAGAACGCCGCCCTCTTTGCGCAAAAGGGAGCTCTCGCACTTGTCCAGAACCATAGGACCGAATGGGCCTCCGCCTCAGGAGCGGGCAGGATCAGTCCGTGGATGACACCAGAGCATGGCGGCAGCTTATGGAAGGGCGTGCGCGACCTCAACAACGACGAATGGCTGCGTCTTAGTCGATGCGCATGGGGCCTCGGCGCAAGCGAGTGTGGATACAGACCGCTGTTTACGCAGTGCCCGCCCCCCGGCAGCGGCGGCGACACCTTCATTCCGACGGATTTTTCCGCTGAGGTACACTTCTACCCGGGCATTTCGGCCGGCGTGCAGAGGATCCTGCGCCTGTCCTGGAAGTACCTGAACGGCTACGGCGACGTGCCGGCCCGAGACGATGTGCGCTTCAACGTGGCATTTAAGACGGTGGATGTGCCGCTGGCCAAAGGAGCACCGACGCGGCCGGAGTATCCAACGGCTGACGAAGCAAAGGGAATCTCCTTTGTCGCGGCGGCAGATGGCGTCGGCCGCTCGGGATCGGCGACGCTCCTGAAAGACGTTTCCTTCGCCGGGCACGAAAAATGGACAGATCCCGCCCCGTCCGACACACCTCGCTTATATCACGTAGACGTTCCGGCGGCATGCGGAAAGCGCTACCTATTCAGGATCGTGCCGGCGCGCTTCTGCTTCGATAATACTGGGATCCGGTTCAGCGAAGCCGACTACCTGCTCTACAGGGACGTCGATTGCGGCAGATAGGCCTGGCGTGGTTAGCGTCGATCCATTTCAAGGAACCGCCGCCCCACCGGCGGCGAACACATCAAGTCGTTGTGGCCCTGGGTTCGACCTCACTGCTGTTTTGTTGGGCTACTCCTGTGCTCATATTTCGCGCTCTTGGCTATTCACCAACATCCTTGGGCATTGAACTGCGCCGGAACGTGGGGACAATCATCCTTGACAGCGACTATTTCGGGCACAGGCGGCCGAGGACCTCATCCGACGAAAAAGCAAAATTTGAGACGACAGCCCCGTCGCAAAGCAGGGACCGGATGCCAGGCATTCGCAAGGGAGAACCGCTGCGGTCTCGTAGTCTTTCCGAGAGGCTCTCACACGGCGACTATTGCCATTTTGCAACGCTTCGTCTTTTAGCGCGACTATATGAGCACTTTATCATATTGCGGCATTGCCTGCCTGACGTCGCACCCCTTAAGTTCTGGCTTCGAAGGGAGATGGGCCGATGCAATGGATTTCGTGGCAACGACCGGTGCTAGTATCTAAGATCACGGAGTTGATCGATCGCATTCTTAGGAATTGGTGCGATGAGAACGGGCATCAAAAGGGAAGCGCGGAGGCAAGCCAAAAGGCAAAGAGCCTACTTCAGTGGATTGAACTTGGCGTCACGGATGAACACGAGCTCACGGATCTGATCCGCGACGACATCGTGATCACCACGAAATAAGTTCACGGCACAACGGCGGGCATTCTCCGCTTTGCCTGTTGGGCGGAAGGAGAACAGATATGCCGAGCCCGGCCGAGACGAGCGACACCAGCGACCAAGTGTCGTCACAGGTATCGGCAATGTTCTTGGTCAGGTCGTGCTTCATCCTCGATCCTGACGCTGGCTGCGGCGTGCCACCCGCCATTCCAAAATGTTTCGATGCTTAAACGCATCTATAGCTCCCTTCGAGGGGTCTATATCCGAATTTTTATGATTTATCTAACCATCAAAGGGATGTTTAATGGGAGATGGCGCTGTGTTAAGCAGCTATCGTTCGTTGGCTCCTTCCCTTGGCAGGAACTCACCCGGGCTGACCCGGCGGACGAAAGATCATCCGAGAACTCCAGGTTTTTTCTCCGAGTCAAGATGACAGTAGACGTCGGCGACGCCGCCGCATTCCCCGGTGCGGGGGGGTGACCTGCAGCCCTCCTACCATCTCGCCGTCATGAAGCGAACGTTGCGGCAGGACGTGGCCGGAATCTCGTGGCGTATGTTGCCTAATTCCCGTAATTTCCTTGAACAAAAGACGTGTTTTCGAGATATCGAGCATTGCTCCAGATATCTGCCCTTAACGGCCAGAGAGGCCGCTGTTGAACCTCTTCCTACAGACGACTGCAATCAAACCTTTTCTGCGATGCCAGGTTGCGGAAGCCTAAGCTGCTATTTGAAAACAGCGAGGGTGATAAGCGCGGCGAAGACCATGACGACCCCATAGGGTACCTTGCGGCTTGCCCGGATTTCCTCGATGCGCATGAAAAAGGCGAGATGTGCGACGGGCAGCGGCACTGGTAGTCGCAGTATCAGGAGTGTCACGACGCCGAGGACGAGGAGCAAGAACGAAAACGGCAGCATTCCGTGCCATCCGACAAAGAGCCCGATTGGCAGGAATAGTTTGGCGTCTCCCGCGCCGAACAGCCGGAAGCCCCAGAGCACGACCCCAAGCATAAACATTAGAAGACCGGCCCCGACGTCGCCGCCAATTCCGGTAGAGGCAAACAGCGACGCGCCGACATCCTCGGAGCCAAGTATCACCGCCACCGCACGCAGCGCATAAAGTGTTACGAGCGCGAGCACGAGCGTGTTGGGGATCTTCCATGTGCGGAAATCGGTCCAGGCAGCATAAAGGAAGAGCAATATTGAGATCCAATTGGTGAAAGCAACTATCGGCATCATGAAACTCAACCTTTTGGTGGAGATAATCTACGGAATTTCTGTTTCGAAACACCATAAGTGCCGCCATAGAGCGGTTTTAACAAATATGGATCGAAACGAACTTTAACCATAAAGTATACTTCCCGATTGGAGTATGTATGAGTAATTGACTATATTAGAATTAACATATTATTAATATTCCCAGTCGGAGGGGCGGTCTCGACGACAAGGCGAGGCCGGGGGAAAATGACGGCGCGCAAGATAATCTGGAGGTAGTTCTCGATGAAAGCACTTGTAAACTGCGTACGCGCTTTCGCGCGGGAAGAAGATGGTGTGGCACTGACTGAATATCTTATTTTGCTTGCCTTGCTGGTCGGCGGTGTCATCGCCGCGGTTACCCTTGCAGGAACCAATCTGGCTACCGTTTGGAAGGGATGGGCCGGGTGGTTTACGACCAACCTGACTGCTCCTACCACTACCCCATGACTTTGGAATCCGAAGAAGAGAGTGGGGTTTATTAACCCCTCTCTCCTAAATTAGAAATCTAAGATGGAAATTTTCCGTCCGGTGTAACGAGTAGCGGCGATGCGTTCTTCCACCATTTTCAGTCTGTTTTTTGCTTTCGTACTCGCAGCCGCGGCGGTCTTCGGAATGCGAGAATACCTCGCCGGGCAGCAGGCCCGCCTGCTGGCATTGGGCGGCACCAAGACGCCAGAAAAGACGCTAGTCGTCGCCGCAAAGCCAATGCGTTTCGGCGACCGGGTGCGCCCCGAAAATCTCAAGGCCATCCCATGGCCCTCGGACGAAACACCCACAGGTTCTTTCCTGAGCATCGAAGCAGTGGTCGGCGATGACGCCCAGCCGCGCTATGCCATGGAGGCGATCGATCCCGGTGAACCGGTATTGTCCTCCAAGATCACCGGCGCTGGCGAGCGCGCCACGCTTTCAGCGGCGCTCGACCAGGGCATGAAAGCAGTTTCGATTCGCGTTAACGATGTGCTCGGCGTCGCCGGCTTCGTGCGGCCTTCAGATCGCGTCGACGTGCTTCTGACGCGGGTCGTGCGAGGGCAGGCTGGCAACGACCAGACGTTTGTCGATGTGCTATTGCAGGGGGTCAAGGTGCTGGCTGTGGACCAGACGGCCGACGAGCGCAAGGATGAGCCTTCGGTTGTGAAGACCGTGACCTTCGAGGTGACGACCGGCGAGGCCCAGCGCCTGACGCTCGGCTCCAGCATCGGTACGCTGTCGCTGGCGCTTCGCAATATTGCCTCCTCCTCGGTCGAAGAGACCCGGGCGATCACCGTCTCCGATCTCGGCGGCGGACCGACGGCGACCGAACTCGGCAAGGATCTGGCGAAGACGCCGGAGCCCGAAAAACAAGTGCAGATTGTCGAACGCAAGGTGGAACCGGTATTGCCACCTCAGCCAAAATGGGCGACGGTCGGCGTCTGGAACAAGACAAAGCGCGAAGATTTCAGGGTGGGACTCATAGATTGAGGTGAAATGCAGCCATTCGGCCCGCGGTGGGGCCGAATGGTCTGAATGCCATAAGGGGGTAAAAGCAGGCATGTCGAGGAGCAAGAGAATCGCAAGGTCGAGGCTTGCGGCGTTGGTTGCAATGTTTTCGGCCTGCGCGTACTGGGGGCCAGGCTTTAGTTGGCGCGCCGAGGCACAGGAAAAGTTCGTGACGCTCGGGGGATCGGTCCAGCATATCACGCTGCCTCCGAACGAGACGCTGACGATTAACACCGGACACCCGTTCGGCGATCTCGTCATCGGTAGCGCCGATATGATCGACGTGGTGCCATTGTCCGACCGGTCGCTGTTCGTCCGCGCCAAGCAGATCGGCGCCACCAACATTTCGGTCTATGACGACAACAAGAAGCTGCTCGGCGTCATAGACGTGCGCATCTCCAGTGATTTCAGCGAGGCGGCCTCCGCCATCCGCTCCGCCGCGCCCTCGGCCCGGGTCAGGGTGTACAACTCCAACGATCGCATCCGCCTGACCGGAATTGTGCGTGACGCCGCCGAACTGCAGCGCGTCGTCGAAGTCGCCCAGTCCTATTCCAACCAGCCGGTGCTGAACCAGCTCAGGGTCAGCGACAGCCAGCAGGTCATGCTGGAGGTTCGTATCATCGAGGCCTCGCGGCAGACGGGCCGCGACCTCGGGATTGGCTGGTCCGGTCACGGCAACAACGGCATTGGCAAGGCAACGACCAGCCAGGGCATCACGGTTGACGATGACGGCAACCTGGCACGCAGCCTTCTCGACCCGAAAGGTGCTGCAACGGGGATGTTGCCCTTCGGCCAGCTTATCGCCAAGGTACTGGAAATCTCCGGCGGCCGCATCGACGTAGTCATTAACGCGCTTGAGCAGAAAGGGCTGGTGCGTCGCCTGGCGCAGCCGAACCTGATCGCAATGAGCGGCTCGACCGCCAGCTTCCATGCCGGTGGCGAAGTACCGATCCTGAAGACCACGAACAACGGTACGACCGTCGCCACCGAGACTGACTATCGTCCCTTCGGCGTGCGCTTGAC
Organism: Rhizobium sp. R693; assembly: GCF_002211315.1. NCBI lineage: Bacteria > Pseudomonadati > Pseudomonadota > Alphaproteobacteria > Hyphomicrobiales > Rhizobiaceae > Rhizobium > Rhizobium sp. R693. The sequence goes on from NZ_LOKY01000001.1 coordinate 174,224, forward strand.
CTTCAAGCCGGTTGTCCTCGACGACGGCCTCATCAACCTGCAGATCGACCCAGAGGTCTCCGAGCTCGATACGTCGATCAACGTCAACGGCAATCCGGGCTTCATCTCGCGGGCGGCCAGTACCACGGTGGAGCTGCGTGACGGGCAGAGCTTTGCCCTGGCGGGGCTTTTGCAGTCGATCAACTCCAAGGACATCCAGCAGTTGCCGGGCCTCGGGAAGCTGCCGGTTCTTGGCGCGCTGTTCCGCTCGACGAGTTTCCAGAAGAAGGAATCCGACCTCGTCATCGTCGTCACGCCGCATATCGTGCGACCGTCCCGGCCAGGCGAAGATCTCTATAGCCCGCTCGACCAGACGCGCTCGTCAAACGACGTCGAGCTTTTCGCGCTTGGCGTCATGGAAGTGGACAAGGACATGCTGCGACGCTTTCGCTATGGCGAAGGTGTGACTGGGCCCTACGGCCATCGTCTAGACCTGGACCAGGGAGGCCAACTTGCCGTCACAAAGCGTTAAGCGGACGCTCCTCGTCCTCGCCGCCAGTCTGCTTGCCGGTTGCGCCGACTACATGAACCATCGCGATTCGATCACCTTCGGTCTCGGCAATGCCGTCGAGGCCAACAAGGCGATCCACATCGAGGATCCGTTCCCGCCGGAAGCCCAACGGACCCATATCGCGAGCGACGGCAAGGTGATCCGCAGAGTGGTCACCGAGTATCAGACCGGCGGAGCGGTCATCCAGCCGACGCCAGGTATGGCGGTCAATGGAACAACCGGTGGGGCCACCACCGGTCAGTAACGCTCGAAAAAGCATGAACGGCCCAAGTGCCGGAAGGGAAAGACGCACGAAGCAGGGAGGTCACGGCGAAAGCGCCGCGAGGGGGTGGGTAGCAAATGCTGAATAGCGCTATCAGGCGATTTTGGAACGATCACCGCGGTTACGTCATTGCCTTGACGCTCATCGCCATGCCGATGCTTCTCGGTTTTTCGCTGCTGGTGATCGATGTTGGCCGCAGCAGCAACCTGCATACGGACCTCCAGAACGCCGTTGATGCGATGGCGCTTGCCGGAGCCCGCGAACTCGACGGTCGTGACGATGCGATTGCGCGAGCACAGGCGGCGATCGAGAAGATCGCGAATACGGCAGCCTTCAAGGACGGCGGCATCGGCATGTCGCTCGGCTCACATATCACCGTAGCCTATCATGCCGGAAACGATAGCGGGAGCACGGTCAATGTGGTGTTTTTAAAGGACATCCCAGCCAACGATGATACGCCGATCCCCTCGTCCATGGAAACAACGCAATCCAGCGAGGCATCCTATGCCTGGGTGACCAGCAAGCCTCAGGCGATGCAGACCATCTTCCCGATACCGGTCGGGTTTAACCGTGACACCGTGAATATCTCGGCTGATGCCGTGGCGGTGTATCACGCCAGCGCCTGTGACGTGACGCCGATCTATATCTGCAATCCGTTCGAGCCCCCTGGGAATACGAACGAAACGGCAGCCGAGACTGCCGCTGAGGCCCTGCACACCAATTTTGCGGCCGGTAATCTCTATGGGCGGCAGATCGAACTTCACAGCACCTCGGTTTCCAATCCGGGCCCTGGCAATTTCGGATTCTTGCGGACCCCGTTGGGAAGTGGCGCGTCAGTGCTGGCTGAGGCTCTTGCCACTGGCAATCCCGGTACCTGCTATACGCAAGACAGCCTCGATACCGAGACCGGTGCGAAGGCGGGGCCCGTCGAAGACGGTGTGAACACGCGCTTCGGCTACTACTCCTCGTCGTTCAATAAAGTGAGGAATGATTATCACTATCGGCCGGCGCAAGACGTCCGTTCTGCCCAAAAGACGACAGGAAACGGCAACAAGAGCTGCGATACATACGATCCGGAGATGGTCGGGAACATTGTCGGCGATCAAAGCAAGGCCCTCCCCTTGGGCTACGGGGCAGCCATGACATCCCTTGCCGGCGGCAAGATCAGCAGCGGGAACAACTGGCAATATGCGACATACTGGAATGTTGCTCAGGGAACGACTGCTCCCTTGGCAAGCACGATCCTCAGCAACTACTCCAGCTATCCGGCGCAAGCGGCCGGTACGCCGTCGCAGCCCTCCGCCTATGACGTCTACCGCTACGAACTTTCCAATCCCACGCTCATCAGCCATGCCTCTGCGAACGGCGAGACCGGCACGCCTGCGACAGGCGGCCAGTGCTACGGCGGTCCGGACCTTTCGAATTATACGGCAGCAGAATACGGCGATCGCCGTGAGATATTCTCGGCGATCGTAAATTGTGGCTACGAGGCCTCAGTTGGTCATTTGAATGGCCACAAGGCCACTCGGGCCGTTGCCTTCGCGCGCATGTTCCTGACCAAGCCGGCGATCAAGGACTCAGCCGAGCGATACCTTTCCCTGGAAATGATCGACATCACCGGCAAGGGCGGGCGCGGTACGCTGGACGAATTCCTGCGTGAAGAAGCGGAGCTGGTCAGATGATGTCGCTCCGCAATTTTATCCGGCATCGGCTTTGCCTCGGCTTCTGGCGGCAGGAGGAAGGCGCGGTGCTTGCCGAAGCACTGCTTGCGATCCCCTTCGTGACGCTTTTTGCCGCGGGGATCCTGGAGTTCGGCAACATTTTCTGGGAGCGCATGCAGATCGACGCCGGCCTGCGCGATGCTGGACGTTACATGTCACGCTGTCGGCCAGCGTCGGGAACCTATGCGCCGACATGCAATCAGGCAACGGCGGCGACAATCGCCTTTTACGGAACGCAAAACCCTGCAGCCGATGCCAAACCGCGGGTGCCAGGCTGGAATAACGCCGCCGAAATCACCTTCGCAGGGCCGGATGCCGACGGGAACATCACTGTTTCCACCGCCCACCTCTACCAGACTTCGCCGCTATTCGGGTGGCTTGGCGTCGATGCCATCACCATCAACTCCTTCCATGAAGAGAGGTATGTCGGATGGTGACTTCGCGGACACTCGCCAACTTCTGTCGGGACAATAGTGGCGTCAGTCTCGTCGAGGCGCTGCTGACCTTTCCCATCGTGATGCTGGTGTTTGCCGCCTTCATCGAGTTCGGCTATGCGATGTCGCAATGGAACCAGACGGTGAAGGCACTGCAATATGGTGCGCGGCTTGCTGCAGTGTCCGATCCACTGGTGCCGGCTACGGCCTTCAGCACCGCCTTCCCGGCCGATGCGAGCGATCCACTCAACAACGGCAAGGCCACTCCGAACGATGCGAGTATCTCCGCGACCTGCACGGGTTCTGGATGCAGCGCCGAACTGAAGCGCATCGTCTATGGGTCAAAGGATGCGCAAGATTGTCCGAGTTTGGCATCTGTTGCCCAGATCGGGATGTGCCACATCAACCCGCGGATCGGCGCAAGCAACGTTGTCGTCACCTACCAACGCTCGGGGCTTGGCTATTGGGGGCGACCGGATGGGCCGGTGCTGACGATGCGGCTGGAGGTGCGCGACATCACCTTCGACCTGCCGGTTCTCGGTGGGTTGCTTGGGCTCAATGACGTGACCATTCCGGCGCATCCGGTAACGATAACGACGGAAGATCTCAAAACGTGTTCGACCTGCTGATTCCTTGAATATTGCGTGGGGGAAGCGAAATGACAGCTCACATGAACATTGCAGCATCCGCCAAGATACTGATCCTGTCCGACGACGCCGCGGCCGCAAGCTTCATGCTCGACGCGTTCGGTGCGCTATCGCGATATGATGTGAGCCATCTGGCATTGAAGGCCCTCGGCGAGAAGGGCCGGTTCGACCCAACGCAAGTCGACCTTATCGTTCTTGACGTTGACGATGGCGAAGCACTGCACCGCCCGGAACTGTTCGCGTTCCGCACCAGCCATCGCGACATTCCGCTGGTTGTCGTTTCTGAAAACCTGCCGGACGACATGCTGCGGCTGCTCTTTCGGCTGAACGGAAACGACTGGCTGAAGAAACCGCTCGAGCGGCGCGCGCTGATCGACATGATCTCGACCCATGCGCCTGGCGCCGGGGCCAGCGACAGCCGGGTGCATGCGGTGGTCTCGGCCGTCGGCGGTGCGGGCGCCAGCGTGATCGCTTCGTCGCTCGCGCACGTGCTTGCCCAGCCGACCAAGAATTTCACGCCGCGCGTCGATCTGTTCGACCTGGATTTCTCTTCCGGCGCACTCGGCTACTATCTTAATCTTGTCAACGACTACGACTTGAAGCCGGTCATCGCCAATCCTTCCCGGGTCGATCTGGAATTCATCGATCTGGTCCGCAAGCGTCATTCGGGCGGCTTTTCGCTGCTGTCCTTCAAGCAGCCGTCTGTCCTTCTGACGCCGAGGGGTGCAGAACTCGTGCTGCGCATGCTCGATGTGGCTGCCTTCGAGAGCGACCATACGGTTATCGATATTCCCTATTACGACACGCCGTGGAAATACGATGTCCTCAGTACGGTCAACAGCATCTGCATCGTCACCGAAATGACGATCCCGGCTCTTTCCCAGGCCAAGGATCTGTTTGCCAATCTGGTACGGTTGCGAGGCAGTTCGGAGCAGATATTCGTCGTCATCAACAAATACCGAACCAAGCTCTTCGGCCCGGGTGTGCGCCGGCAGCAAACGGAAAAGATATTCAAGGATATTCCCACTCATGTCATCAGGGATGATTGGGATACGCTCAGCGAGGCGGTCAACCGCGGGGTGCTGCCGGTTGACGTGAATTCCCGGGGCCGCTTCTGCAGCGCGGTCGGTAAACTGGGAGCACTGGTGCGATGAAGTCGCTCGGTTGTCGCATGCGGTCCGCCGCCATGAACCTCGGCCTTTCGGTTTGCGCGATCGCGGCCGCGGTTGCGGATGCGCATGCAAACGGCCTCGTGCCACGCAGCCTCGGACCAACATCAAGGGCGATGGTAACTGTCGAGCAGAGCTATCCGGCAGGGACGATCGTCATCGTCACCGATAAGCGGACACTCGACCTCATCATCTCAGGAAGTCGCGCGATCCGTTACAAAATCGGTGTTGGTCGCGACGGATTTCGCTGGAGCGGGACTGTTCGGGTCGGACGCAAGGAAGAATGGCCTGGCTGGCGGCCCCCGGCCGAGATGAAGGCGCGCTCGCCGGGACTTCCGAACCTGGTTCCGCCCGGGCCGTTCAATCCGCTGGGGGCGCGCGGAATCTATCTATACCGGGGTGAAGCCGACACCTTGTACCGCATTCATGGAACCAACGAGCAGTCGACGGTTGGCGGTTTCGCGTCGTCGGGCTGCTTCCGCATGAGCAACGCCGATGTGATCGATCTCTATGAGCGCGTGAAGGTCGGTTCCACGGTCATTGTAAAATAGTCAGGGGTGGAAGGCATGGCGAACGGCATCATGGGGCGTTTTTACAAACAGCGGGATCCGGAGAGCCAGGAGCGTGTGGAGGCACCCGAAGTGTCTCTCGCCGGCCCAGTCCAGAACGCACCCGCCTTGGCATCCGAGATCGGCAAAGCGCCAGCGATTGAGGAAGAGGCTTCGCTCGGACCGGACATGGTATCCGAGAGGGTCAATCTGCATCGCTATCTGCTCGATCGTATCAATCTCGGCATCCTCGACACGCTCGACAACGAGGAGATTGCAACTGAGATCCGGCCGCTGGTCAAAGACTATATCCGGCGCAACAACTTTCCGCTCAATGCCAAGGAAATCAATGATCTGATCCGCGACATTACCGACGAGATGTTGGGGCTCGGACCGATCGAGCCGCTGCTCACAGACGACACGATCGCTGATATTCTCATCAACGGCTACAATAGCGTCTACGTGGAACGGTCAGGCAGGCTCGAGCCGACTGCCGTGCGGTTCAAGGACGAGGACCATCTGCTGCGGGTGATCAACAAGATCGTCTCGGCGGTTGGCCGTCGCGTCGATGAATCGACGCCGATGGTTGACGCACGTCTCAAGGATGGCTCACGTGTCAACGTCGCCATCAGACCGATCTCGGTCGACGGGCCACTCGTTTCCATCCGCAAGTTCACCCGCAAGCCGCTGACGATGGAGCGCCTCGTGGAATACGGCGCCATGGCCGATGCGATGCGCATTCTTCTCAGCGCTGCGGTCAAAGGCAGGGTCTCCATGGTCATTTCCGGCGGCACGGGATCGGGCAAGACCACCTTGCTCAACGCGCTCTCGTCTCAGATTTCTCCGAAGGAACGTCTGATCACGATCGAGGACGCGGCTGAACTCCAACTGCAGCAGCCGCATGTCGGCCGGCTGGAAACCCGGCCGCCGACGCTCGATGGGCGCAACGAGATCCGTCAGCGCGAACTTTTGAAAAACGCGTTGCGCATGCGCCCTGATCGCATCATCGTCGGCGAAGTGCGCGGCGATGAAGCCTTCGACATGCTGCAGGCGATGAATACCGGCCACGAGGGGTCGATGACGACCATTCACGCCAATACCCCCCGCGACGCCGTCGGCCGGCTTGAACAAATGGTCGGCATGGCGGGGATGCCAATGTCGCAGCTCAGCATTCGCTCGCAGATCTCTTCCGCCATCACGATCATCGTGCAGGTTCAGCGCCTGAGCGATGGCAGCCGCAAGGTCGTCTCGATTTCAGAGATCACCGGTATGGAAGGTGAGGTCGTGCAAATGCAGGAGATTATGAAATTCAAGAAGACAGGCACCGATGAGAACGGGCGGCTTCGCGGAGAATTCCGCGCCACCGGCATCCGGCCGCGTTTCATCGAGGAATTTGCCGAACTCGGCATCGTGATCCCGGCGACAATATTCGAGCCCGGCAAACCGCTGCAAACCGGACCTGTTCAATCATGACCCTTGCCCTGCTTTACGCCACCGTATTCATTGCGACCCTTGTGGCCGTCGAAGCAATCATGCGCGGCTACTTCAGGACGTCCGAGCGTCACCGGGCAGTAAACCATCGGCTGAGCTTGCTTGCTGTCAGCAACGATCATCGCAAGACTTACCGCGACATGCTGAAGGAGCGCGGTGCCGACGGAAGCTGGCGCCAAATCCCACTGATGCAGCGCCTGCGGCAATTCTACACCCAGTCCGGTATCAAGCTCGATTTCGGACGATTTGCGCTATTTGCGATTGCCGGCGCAGTCTTGATATGGCTGGTCGTTCAGTTTCTCGTGCCGAATAACCTGGTTCGGGTTCCGGCCTTTCTTGTGATCTGCCTGCTGATCCCTGCGCTCGTCGTCTGGCGCGCCCGAGCAAGCCGCATGCGAAAATTTGCTCTGAAGCTTCCGGAGGCGCTTGATGTCGCCAACCGCAGTCTGGCCGCCGGCCATCCGCTGCCGGCGGCGATTGCTCTTGTCGCACGCGAGATGCCCGATCCGATTGGTACCGAGTTCGGCCTCCTGACGGACGAACTCACCTACGGCGTGACGCTCGACGACGCCCTCGTAAACATGTCCAACCGGGTTGGCGTCGAGGATCTCAACCTGCTTGCAATATCGCTGAGCGTACAAGCTGGAACCGGCGGCAATCTTGTCGAAATCCTGCAGAACCTTTCGAAGACGTTGCGCGACCGGACCATGCTGAAGGCGAAGGTGAAGGCGATCTCGTCAGAAGGGCGCATCACGGCGATCTTCATGTCGATCTATCCATTTCTGCTTTACGCGATGATCAAGGCGTTGTCGCCGACATACTTCGATCCCGTATGGGATAGCGGCTACGGACCCACCGTGGTGAGCGTGTTGCTGGCCATTATGGCCGTCGGGAATGTCATTCTCTACAAGATGGTCAATTTCGAGTACTGAGGTCGTCATGTCGAGTGAGTATGGTATCTACCTCATCGTCTTCTTTGCGGTATTGATTTTTTCTGCGGCAGCATCGGAATTGTTCTTCCGCCGGCGCGAGGTTGGCGTGCGGCTGTCGGAAGCAACGGCTGCAAGAGGTGAGGAATTCAACGTTGGCGATACGGCGATCGCCGATCTCGGCGAGGCGGAGAACCGCCTTATCCGGCGTTATTTCGAAATAACCCGACGTGATACGAACGCGAACTCCACCCAGAACCGGCTGATCCGCGCGGGCTATTTCCATGCCGGCGCGGTAACCACCTTCCAAATGATTCGAGCCCTGCTCTGTATCGGCGTCGCCGTTGCAGCGGTCTGGGCCCTCAATCGCTTCGCACCCGACATGTCGCGGTTGGCTACCCTGCTCCTCGCCATGTTTGCAGCCGGGGCGACCTTTGTTCTCATCAACATCTATATCGACCGTCGCGGCGGCGCCAAGGAGCGGGAGTATCGCCGGCTTTTTCCCGACTTCATGGACATGCTGATCGTCTGCCTCGATGCGGGGATGAGTATCGAGGCAGCGGCCAACCGTGTTGCCCGGGAATTCGTCGACAAACAGCAGGACTTCGGCCTGCATCTGTCGATCATGATGCTGGAAGTGCGAGGTGGCCGGCGGTTGCGGGAGGCGCTGGCCAATCTTGCCACCCGCCTCAGGATTGACGAGGCGCGGGCGCTTTCGGTTCTATTCCGCCAATCGGAGGAGCTTGGCACGAGTGTAACGCAGACGCTGCGCGTCTACAGCAAGGAAATGCGCGATCTCAGAATTGTTCGCGCGGAGGAAAAGGCAAACGCCCTGCCGGTCAAGATGCTGCTGCCGCTCGGCGCGTTCCTTTTCCCGGTAAGCCTCTTCATCGTTCTCGTTCCTATCGTTATCCGTGTCGTCAGTCTTCTTGTCGGCATGACACCCGGCGGTTGAGCCAAGCGAGGTTGTATGCAGTATTCGCTCGAACAGAATCAGACTGATGCCATGATTTCCCTCGATCCGCGGATGCCGATGGCACCGGCAAGCATCGAGGAAGCCGGCCTGGACCCGTCGTTCCTGCTTCGGCTGGCGTCAAAATGTGCAGCCGAGCAGGATACGATCACGGCATCGCATCTGGCTGACCGCATGAAATTGCCGAAAGTGATCGTCAATATTCTGATCAAGGAACTCGTGAAACTTGCCTACCTCGAGGCTCGTGGCCTGGCGGGTGAAGATGTGAGATCCGATATTCGCTACGCGCTTTCGATGAAGGGGTTCGAATATGCAAACGCGGCGCAGCGCCAATCCCAATATGTCGGGCCGGCACCGGTTTCGCTGGACGCCTTCTGCCGACAAGTAGGGTTGCAGTCCATCCATGACGAGCGTGTGACCCCAGAGCGGCTGACCGACAGCCTTGACGGGCTGGTGCTCTCAGCCTCGTTGGTTGAAAAGCTCGGCCCAGCCATGAACTCCGGTCGCTCCATCCTGCTTTACGGACCACCCGGAAACGGAAAGACCAGCATTGCGGAACGGACGTCGCAACTGTTTCGGCAAACAATCTGGGTGCCCTACGCGATCGAGGTCGGCGGTCATGTCATCAGCTTCTATGACGAGGCTGTGCATCAATCCGTAGCCGGGGCTGAAGCACGATCCTATCCGAAGGCTGATCAGCGATGGATCGAATGCCGTCGTCCTGTGATCAAGACGGGCGGGGAATTGACCCTCGATCTCCTCGATCTCACCTTCAACGAAGGGCCGAATGTCTATGAAGCGCCCATACACCTGAAGGCGTCCGGCGGCGTTTTCATCATCGATGACTTTGGGCGGCAACAAGTGGCGCCGCAGGCGCTCATCAATCGCTGGATCGTGCCGCTCGAGCGCGGATACGACTTCCTGACGCTGCACACCGGCAAGAAGTTCAAGGTTCCGTTTGACGAACTGGTCGTCTTTTCGACGAACATCGCGCCGAAGGATCTTTCTGACGAGGCAGGCTTGCGACGCCTGAAGTACAAGATCTTTGTGAACACGCCGTCCCGGGACGAATATCTGCGGATTTTCAAGTCGTACGCCAGCGGCACCGGATTGGGTGTCTCTGATTCTGACCTGAACCTTTTCTATGATCGCAGCTACAAGGGCGATGTGCTAGCATCCTGCTATCATCCGAAATACCTTCTGGATTTCGTCAGTTCTTATTGCGAATTCAATGGCCTGCCTCGAATCGCGTCACTCGATATGCTCGAACGGGCGTGGGAAGGGGTATTTACGTTGGAATGATTGCCGAATGGGAGGCGATCATGGCGTCTCCTTAGGACATTTTTGTAACGCTGATCTAATGACTCGCGGCGGAGTAAAGCAAATGACCAGCATCCCGGATCTCGAAGTCGACATGGACGGCTCAAAGCCACACAGTATGCGTACAACAGAGCAGAGAAGACCGAAAAATGCGCTACTCATCGGTATGGTCCTGATGCTCTTGCCCGTGAACGCGGGGGTTCTCATCTATACGGCCAAAAACTCGGCCGATGTTCGCGAGAGCCGCGAGACCATGGCCGCGCTTAAACGGTCCATCGATGGCCTGAGGGCACAAATGGAAAAACAGTCGCGCAACATCGCAGGTAATGCCAAGGCCGACGACGTCGCAAATATCCGCCAGGAGATGGATAACCTGCAAAAGACGATTTTGGCGATGAACGAACGGAGCCGCTACGAGGCAAGCGGCACACGCATGGGTTCAGCATTGGTCCTGAGCGCGCCAGGCAAGGAGCCATCGCAGTTTTTTGCACCGTCTCCCAGCACCCTGACAGCGGGAACCCAAACTCCAGATAGCAGTCTTGCGTCCATCGCTGCCAGTGGCATCGCAGTCAATGACCTGCCGCGTTACGAACGAACGCTTTCACCGGAAGGCCAGCTTATCCTCCGGAAGGCGCGGTAAAGGGCGCCTTCACGAAGGTTACCAAACAATCGCTGGACAGCCGGCGGAGTGCCTACACCAATGCGGCAAGGACGCTAAGCTGTTGGCATCTCGACGCGGCCTGTCGATCGTAAAGAGCCTATCCCCGCTGAGCGAAATTCACGCTGTTCCTCATCAATTCAAGATTGCGGGCGGTGACTTCGTTTGCAGGATCAAGCTCATAGGCTTTCAGGAAATACCGTCTGGCGCCTGGCAAGTCACCGCGTAAAAGGTGAGAGTATCCGATGTTGTTGTAGTAGACCGGGGTGTTTCCGATCATTCGCGACAGCCGTTGGTAAGCGCGGTCGGAGGTGTCGAAGCGGGCAACCATATCCGCGGAGGCTGCAAAACCTAGCCAAGCGGCCGGATCTTCCGGAAAAACGTCGACTGCTCGCTTGTAAATGGCGTAGGATTTTCCGTAGTTCTTTTCCTGAAACTGCAGTTTGCCGTTGGTGATCAACTCGTCGTTCTTGTAGAAAGCCACGGCTGACTCATCCTCAAGGGTCTTCGCACTATCGCCAAATGCAGCCAGGCCATCGAAACTGGATGACTGGCACCCGGCCAAAACGGCCCCACTCACCATCAAAAATGCAATGCATCTGGTCCGAGCTTTGATCTCAAACATTGGCAATTCGATCCCCCCGTCAGACATTCTTAGCAACGATTCGGATGCGTTCACGAGAAATCATCGTAAAAAAAAGCTAACAACTCAAGAATTTGGGTGGATAGTCGCAAAAAAGCGACAGGCGGCCTTTGCCGGCACGCCGAAGGATTGATCCAGCCCATGTCGCTCTGATCGTGACCGGCCCCACCATCGGGCGGCCGGCAGTTGCGCAAGCCGGCATTTCCGGCTCTTCGCTGCCACAGTTTCAGCGCGACTGGTCATTCCCGCCGCTATCCCAGTCGCCGCTTGGCACTTTTCCTTTTACCTGCGTCTTGTCGGCATGCATTTGCTCCCACTTGAGGATCATCAAACGCACGGCCCTGAATGGGTCGAACCTGGCGGCCCGCCGAACGGCCGGACAACGGTGCCGTCGGGGGATACTACTGCGAAGCCGGTGTGAAACGCGCCACCAGCGCATGCCGGTCACCGGGATAGGTAAAGCGTACGTGGGTGACTGGCCCGACATTGCTCCACGTGCGGCGCTCGACGACCAGGCAGGCGGTGTTGCGCGGGATATCAAGTGCTGCCGCCTCGTCTGACCCGGCCGAAACGGCGTGAATGCGGTGCTCGGCGCTGCTCCAGGGGATCTGATTGATGAGCCAGGCGCCTGGGGCCATTTCGGTAAAATCGGCGTCGGCCGCTTCAGGCACGGTCGACAGGCTGATCAGTCGCTCTTCCAGGCAGAACGGTCGGCCGCCGGCCTGATGGATACAGGCCACATCGACAACGGACGATCCTGGTGCGACGTCAAGCCGTTTAACGTCATCGTCCTTCGCCTTGCGCTGCTCGCGCTTCGAGACAGTGAAGGCGTAGGAAAGGTTCAGCGACTGGACCTCAGCCCTGATGTCGTGGATCTCGAGGACCGCCGATTGCGCCTGCGGCTGGGTGACGAAGCTGCCGGATTTCTTGCGACGCTCGATGAGGCCGGCTTTGGCGAGTTGGGTGAGCGCCTTGTTCACGGTCATGCGCGAACAGTCATAGTCCTTGGTGAGATCCACCTCAAACGGGATGCGGTGACCCGGCGGCCACTCGCCAGAAACGATGCGGCCTTCGATGTCGCTCACGATCCGCTGGTGCAAGGTTGTCTCCTTGCTTTCGTTCATCGTCACGCTCCGTCTAGTGCCTCCCGCTCTAATCTGTCTGAGGCGACCTGGAAAGCCCTATGCTGCCAGAAGCTCGCCCATCGCCTTCAGGAAACGCCGGTTGATTTGATCGCGCGCCACATGACGGCCGCCCGACACCTGCTTGCGGCCAAGCGCCCAGACGCTATCGACGGCCACGCCACCGGCAAAAACCCAGTGATCGAGCAGCTGGTCGCCGGAAAGGTAGGGCACGGCTTTGTTGTCGAGCGAAATGAGATCGGCATTGTGACCGACCGCGATCCCTCCCGGTGCCTTCAGTGCCACACCGCCACCTGTCATCGCATGGTCAAACAGGCTTCGAGCGGTCGAACCGCCTGGTGCAGCGACGACATTGCGAGCCTTGAGCGCCAGACGCTCGGAATATTCGAGCTGGCGCAGTTCGCCTGGAAGCGAGATCTGGACGTTGGAATCCGAGCCGACGCCAAGGCGGCCGCCTTCGTCGATGAAGAGCGGCGCCTGGAAGGTGCCGTCTCCGAGATTGGCTTCGGTAATTGGGCAAAGGCCGGCGACCGCGCCGCTTCGCGCCATGCCGCGGGTTTCGTCATCGGTCATGTGTGTTGCGTGAATCAGGCACCAGCGGCCATCGACGGGAGCGTTTTCAAGCAACCATTCAACAGGCCGTGCGCCCGACCAGGCGATGCAATCTTCCACTTCCTTGACCTGCTCGGCGATGTGGATATGGATCGGCCCGTCACCGGCCAGCGGCACGACCTTGATGAGTTCCTCAGGCGTTGCGGCGCGCAGGCTGTGCGGGGCAAGCCCGAGCTCGGCACCGGGAAGCGCGCCCGTCACTTTGCGGCAGCCGTCCATCAATGCGGCAAAGCTGTCCAGCGAATTGACGAAGCGCCGCTGGCCGTCAATCGGTGCCGCCCCGCCAAAGCCTGAATGGGCATAAAAGACCGGAAGCAGCGTCAAGCCGATGCCGCTGATGCTCGCCGCGGCCCCGATGCGCTCGGCAAGCTCGGCAATATTGGCATAGGACGTGCCGTCCTTGTCGTGGTGCAGATAGTGAAATTCACCGACGCGGGAAAACCCGGCCTCCAGCATTTCCATATAGAGTTGGGCGGCCACCGCCTCGACATGCTCAGGCGTCATGGAGAGGGCGAATTTGTACATGACCGTGCGCCAGCTCCAGAAGCTGTCGTTGGCCGGTCCGCGCACTTCAGCAAGACCAGCCATTGCGCGCTGGAAGGCGTGGCTGTGGAGGTTGCCCATCGCAGGGACAAGCGTGTCGTGATGCTCATCGCCGGGCTCGGCTGCAACGCCGGTTTCGACGCTGGCAATACGGCCATCGGCGATCGTCAGGCGCACATCCTTTTGCCATCCGTGCGGCAGAAGTGCTGCGCTTGAGTGAAGTCTGGTCGCTACCGTCTGAGCCATAACGCTTTTTCTCCTCTTTGGCGCCGCGCATCTTTCTTTTCCATGGAGACGCACAAAATTTCACTTGTCACCCGTTTATTATGTATATACATGTTTCCACATAAAGGAAGGCGCAAAGCTGATGAATGGGAACAAATTTTCAGGCGATGAGGCATCCGGTCGCCCACATCTGTGGCGGAATGCGCGACTGGCGACGCTCGACCGGCAAAAGCCGGGTCTCGGCATCATCGAAAAAGGAGCCATCGTTACGGAGGGCGGTCGCATAAGTTTCGTCGGACCGGAGGCCGACGTGCCAGTGTCGGCAATAGAACGAGCCCAGATCACGGATCTTGAAGATCGCTGGGTCACACCTGGCCTCGTCGACTGCCATACACACATCGTCTATGGCGGCAATCGCGCCCGCGAATTCGAAATGCGGCTGGAGGGCGCGACCTATGAGGAGATTGCGCGCTCCGGCGGCGGCATCGTCTCATCCGTCAAGGCAACAAATGCACTTTCGGTGGAAGGCCTCGTCGAGGCGGCACTTGCCCGTCTGGATGCGCTTATTTCCGAAGGTCTGACGACGATTGAGGTCAAGTCCGGCTACGGGTTGAACGTCGACGGCGAATTGAAGATGCTGCGCGCTGCCCGCCAGCTCGAGCGCCTCCGTCCGGTCCGGGTCGTGACCTCCTATCTCGGCGCTCATGCGACGCCGGTCGAATACAAGGGCCGCAATAACGACTACATAACCGATGTCGTCATCCCGGCCCTCGAATATGCCCATGGCGAGGGCCTGGTCGACGCTGTCGATGGCTTCTGCGAGAAGATAGCCTTTTCGACGGCCGAGATAGCGCGGGTCTTCGACAAGGCCGAGACGCTCGGCCTGCCGGTCAAGCTGCATGCGGAGCAATTGTCGAACCTCGGGGGCGCGAAACTCGCAGCGTCCTATGATGCGCTGTCTGCCGATCATCTCGAGTATCTCGATGCGGAAGGCGCCGCCGCGATGGCAGCGGCTGGTACGGTCGCTGTCCTGCTGCCGGGCGCCTTTTATGCGATCAACGAGAAGCAGAAACCGCCGGTTCAGGCGTTGCGCGATGCCGGCACCCGGATCGCCATTGCCACTGACTGCAATCCGGGGACCTCGCCGCTGACCTCGCTGCTCCTGACGATGAACATGTCAGCGACCCTCTTCGGCCTTACTGTCGAGGAATGCATCGCCGGCGCGACCCGCGAAGGCGCACGCGCCCTCGGGCTTTTGGACGAAACGGGCACGCTCGAACCGGCCAAGTCCGCCGACTTTGCGATCTGGGATATCGAGAGCCTTGCCGAGCTCGTCTACCGCATCGGTTTCAACCCGCTTCATGCACATGTCTTCAAGGGCGAAAGGATCGACCGTTGACCATTACCCTTCATCCCGGCTCCGTTTCGCTCAAGGATCTGGAGACGATCTACTGGACCGGTGAGCCGGCAAAACTCGACGCATCCTTTGATGCCGGCATCGTCAAGGCCGCCGCACGCATCGCCGAGATTGCTGCCGGCAATGCCCCCGTTTATGGCATCAATACCGGTTTCGGGAAGCTCGCCTCGATCAAGATCGACAGCGCCGATGTGGCGACGCTTCAGCGTAACTTGATCCTCTCGCATTGCTGCGGCGTCGGCGCGCCGCTGCCTGAAAACGTCGTTCGCCTGATCATGGCCCTGAAGCTGGTCTCGCTCGGTCGTGGCGCGTCTGGCGTGCGACTTGAATTGGTGCGGCTGATCGAAGGCATGCTGGAAAGGGGCGTTATCCCGGTCATCCCGGAAAAGGGTTCGGTTGGCGCCTCTGGCGACCTTGCCCCCCTTGCCCACATGGCCGCCGTGATGATGGGCGAAGCCGAAGCCTTCTTTGCCGG
This sequence comes from Rhizobium sp. R693, assembly GCF_002211315.1. NCBI lineage: Bacteria > Pseudomonadati > Pseudomonadota > Alphaproteobacteria > Hyphomicrobiales > Rhizobiaceae > Rhizobium > Rhizobium sp. R693. The sequence continues at coordinate 189,983 of NZ_LOKY01000001.1, forward strand.
CGAGCGTCTTGCCGGCGGCGAGGCCCTTAAAAGGGCCGGGCTGAACTCCGTCGTGCTCGCTGCAAAAGAAGGCCTCGCACTGATCAACGGTACGCAAACGTCAACGGCACTGGCGCTTGCCGGTCTCTTCCGGGCTCATCGGGCAGCACAGGCAGCCTTGATCACCGGAGCCATGTCGACGGATGCAGCCATGGGCTCGTCGGCGCCCTTCCATCCGGATATTCACACGCTGCGCGGCCATAAGGGCCAGATCGATACGGCTTCAGCACTACGGATGCTTCTCGAAGGCTCGGTCATCCGCCAGAGCCATATTGAAGGCGACGAGCGCGTTCAGGATCCCTATTGCATTCGCTGCCAGCCGCAGGTTGACGGCGCCTGCCTGGATCTGCTGCGCTCGGTGGCGCGGACATTGGAAATCGAAGCGAATGCCGTCACCGACAACCCGCTGGTGCTTTCGGACAATTCTGTGGTCTCTGGCGGCAACTTCCATGCCGAGCCGGTTGCTTTCGCGGCGGACCAGATCGCGCTTGCCGTCTGCGAGATCGGCGCCATCGCACAGCGGCGCATCGCCCTTCTGGTCGACCCTGTGCTGTCCTACGGTTTGCCGGCATTCCTGGCAAAGAAGCCGGGTCTGAACTCCGGACTGATGATCGCTGAGGTAACGTCGGCGGCGCTGATGTCAGAAAACAAGCAGATGTCGCACCCGGCCTCGGTCGATTCGACGCCGACGTCGGCCAATCAGGAAGACCACGTCTCCATGGCCTGCCACGGCGCCCGTCGCCTGCTGACGATGACCGACAATCTCTTCAACATTATCGGCATCGAAGCACTGACGGCGGCCCAGGGCGTGGAGTTCCGTGCCCCCCTGACAACCAGCCGTGAACTGCAGAAGGCGATTTCGACGATCCGCAGCGCAGTGCCGACACTGGAGCTCGATCGCTACATGGCAAACGACCTCCAGGCTGCAGGCGACCTCATTGCGACGGGAGCACTCAATGCATCCGTCTTGCCCGGTATCCTGCCCGTCCTGGAGAGTTGACATGGCCGTATTCGAAGTCAAACAGGGTTCATCTCCTGTTATCCTCGGTTTTCCCCACACGGGCACCGAGGTTCCGACCGACATCTGGGAGCGCCTGAACGAAAACGGCAGGATTCTTGCCGATACCGACTGGCATATCCATCACCTTTATGATGGCTTGCTGCCAGACGCGACCACCGTGCGCGCAACGTTCCACCGCTACGTGATCGACGCAAACCGCGATCCGGCAGGCGCCAGCCTCTATCCCGGCCAGAACACCACGGGCCTGGTTCCTGAAACGGATTTTGACGGCAAGGCGATCTGGAAGGATGGGCAGGCGCCGGGCGAGGCCGACATTACAGCGCGGCTGCGGGACTTCCACGCTCCCTACCATGCGGCATTGGCCGCCGAGATCGAGCGCGTCAGAGCAATGCATGGCGTGGCAATCCTCTACGACTGCCACTCGATCCGCTCGCATATTCCCTTCCTCTTCGAAGGCAAGCTGCCGGATTTCAACATCGGCACGGATATCGGCAAGACCTGCGACGGTGCTATCGAGCTGGCAACGCTCACCGTGGTCGAGGCTGCCGAGGGTTACGACAGTGTGCTCAACGGCCGCTTCAAGGGTGGCTGGACGACACGCCACTACGGACGCCCCGCCACAGGTGTGCACGCGATCCAGATGGAGCTTGCGCAATCGACGCATCTTGAGACTGAAGCGCCGCCATTTGCCTACGACACTGCCAAGGCAAAGCGCCTTCGCACTCACCTCAAAGACATTCTGGTGCGCATCGAACAGATTGCACCGGGCCTGAAACGATAACGATCACTCACAGGGGGAACCCCGCATGACCTCAAACCCACGCCACAACATTCGCGAGATACGCGCGCCGCGCGGCAACGAGCTCAATGCCAAGAGCTGGATGACTGAAGCACCGCTTCGCATGCTGATGAACAACCTCGATCCTGACGTGGCAGAAAACCCGAATGAACTGGTGGTCTATGGCGGCATCGGCCGGGCGGCCCGCACCTGGGATGACTTCGATCGCATCGCAGCGACCCTGAAGACGCTGAACGAGGATGAAACGCTCCTCGTGCAGTCCGGCAAGCCGGTCGCCGTCTTCCGCACCCATAAGGATGCCCCACGTGTCCTGATCGCAAATTCCAACCTCGTGCCGCATTGGGCGACCTGGGATCATTTCAACGAACTCGACAAGAAGGGCCTTGCCATGTATGGCCAGATGACGGCCGGGTCGTGGATCTATATCGGCACGCAGGGCATCGTTCAGGGCACTTACGAGACCTTCGTCGAGGCCGGCCGCCAGCACTACAATGGCAACCTCAAGGGCAAGTGGATCCTGACTGGCGGTCTTGGCGGCATGGGCGGGGCACAACCACTTGCAGCCGTCATGGCAGGTGCTTGCTGCCTGGCCGTCGAGAGCGACGAGACGCGCATCGATTTTCGCCTCCGCACCCGCTACGTCGACGAAAAGGCAAAGACGCTCGATGAAGCCCTGGCGCTGATCGAGAAATGGACGAAGGCCGGTGAGGCAAAGTCCGTCGGCCTGCTCGGCAACGCCGCCGAGATCTTCCCGGAACTCGTTCGTCGCATGAAGGCCGGTGGCCCACGCCCCGATATCGTCACTGACCAGACCTCCGCGCACGATCCACGCAACGGCTACCTACCGGCCGGCTGGACCGTCGAGGAGGCCAAGGCCAAGCGCGAAAGCGATCCGAAGGCTGTGGAAGCTGCAGCGCGCGCCTCCATGAAGCTGCACGTCGAAGCCATGGTCGCCTTCTGGGATGCCGGCGTCCCGACACTCGACTATGGCAACAACATCCGCCAGGTTGCTAAAGATGAAGGTCTTGAGAACGCCTTCGCCTTCCCCGGCTTCGTGCCGGCCTATATTCGCCCGCTGTTTTGCCGCGGTATCGGTCCATTCCGTTGGGCCGCACTTTCCGGCGATCCGGAGGATATCTACAAGACCGATCAGAAGGTGAAGGAACTTTTGCCCAACAACAAGCACCTGCACAACTGGCTGGATATGGCCAGGGAGCGGATTTCGTTCCAGGGACTGCCGGCCCGCATCTGCTGGGTAGGTCTCGGCGATCGTCATCGCCTCGGTCTTGCCTTCAACGAAATGGTCAAGAATGGCGAACTGAAGGCGCCGATCGTGATCGGCCGCGACCATCTCGACTCAGGCTCGGTCGCTTCGCCGAACCGCGAGACGGAAGCGATGAAGGACGGTTCGGATGCCGTCTCTGATTGGCCGCTGCTCAACGCCCTGCTCAACACGGCGTCGGGCGCGACCTGGGTGTCGCTCCATCATGGTGGCGGCGTCGGCATGGGCTTCTCGCAGCATTCCGGCATGGTCATCTGCGCCGACGGGACGGACGATGCGGCGCGGCGCCTGGAGCGCGTGCTCTGGAACGACCCGGCGACCGGCGTCATGCGTCATGCCGATGCGGGCTATGAGATCGCCCTTGATTGCGCCAGGGAGCAGGGCCTGCGCCTGCCGGCAATTCTCGGAAATTGATCTGTTGCGCCGGGCCTCAAAATTCCATGGGGCCCGGACTGCAGCACGGCCCGATCGACCGTGACCAAAGGAATGCCTTCGATCTTTGACTGGGCAATTGGGATACGGTCGAAGGGGTCCTTGTGGCCCGCTGTCGCCGGCCGCCAAGATTAGTATGTGAGTATCAAGGAGCAGCCTCATTCGGGACACCGTTTTCCCTCGCTGAACTCTCCCCGATCTCATCCGCCTTCGTGCTATCGAAATTATCGGGTACCGAGATCTGCCCTTCATGAAGTCAATCCGCCGCGTCTTCGGGGCATCGGCTTTCTCCAGGGGGCGACTTTCACCAAGGGTTTGCCGGCTCTGACTATGATGAATAGCTCACCTTTCGCGGCCGTATCGACAAGCTGCCACAGAGCCTCTTCGCTTGGTGGATGTTCACCGTCTGCATGGCTCGATAGACCTGGTCCACTAACCTTCGTTTACGCTACCCCCCTTTGCGACATGGAGCCCAAATGATCCGCGCCACCGTCCTCAGATCCAGTACCTATCGCCGTATGCCATGGAAGAATGGTGGCGGCGAGACCGTCGAAATTGCCGTCTCGCCGGACGGCGCGGCGCTGTCTGATTTCGATTGGCGTATCAGCATGGCCGCCGTTGCGACGGATGGGCCGTTCTCGATCTTTGCCGGCATCGACCGCACGCTCTCAATCCTCGATGGGAATGGCATGTCGCTGACGATCGGAGGTGAGGCTCGGGTGCTGCTGACACAAGACAGTGCTCCCCTCGCCTTTCCCGCCGACATCTCAGTTTCGGCAACGCTTGCCGATGGACCGATCCTAGACCTGAACGTCATGACCCGGCGCAACGGCTTTGGCCATCGGGTCGAGAGGGCTGACGTCAATTCCACGGTGACGGTGCATCCGGCAGCGCCGACACTGTTTGTCCTGTGTCACCAGGGAACCCTCACCGTCGATTGCAGCGGTGAACACGCCGATCTTGGCCCCAAGGACGCAGTCGTGCTTGAGCAAGCCAAAGGCAAGGATGTCGTGATCAGCGGTAAAGCGCGCTGCTTTCTGATTTCCATCGATCCGATCTGACGGGCGTCCTCGATAAGGACGACGGCCTTTGGCGGGCCTAGGTTGGCCAAGGCTCGAATGTTTGCCCCGCAAATCAATCAAAAAACATTATTGTCCGTATAGTCTATAAAATAGATAGTTTTATCTATTTACGCCGAAGCATCCGCCCTACGGTTTTAGCGTCGAAACAAGTTCAAGCGCTGAAGCTGACGCTCAGCTGCAAGGGGGCGAAACATGAAAATCAGGACACTATTGGCGGCGATCACTCTCGGTTCCGCCAGCTTGCTGGCAGCGTCTGTTGCCCAGGCAAACGACAAGAAAGTGGTCGTCGCCTATCAGACCGACGCACTGCCGTCCTCGGTCGCAATTGCCAATGGCGACCTCGCCAAGGCAACCGGCTATGAGATCGATTTCCGCAAGTTCAACTCAGGGGCCGAAATCTTTGCGGCCATCGCCTCTGGCGATGTTGCGGTCGGCTATGTCGGCTCGAGCCCGTTTGCCGCTGCAATATCCCGCGGATTGGAGGTCAAGGCCTTCTACCTCTCCTCGATTTCGGGCATCGACGAGGCGCTCGTGGTTCGCAACGGCTCGGGCATATCCTCTCTGTCTGACCTGAAAGGCAAGAAGCTTGCTGCCGCGCCGGTCTCCACCGACCATTATCAACTCCTGGCCCTGATCAGGTCGCTGGGGCTGACCGAAAAGGACGTGCAGGTCTTTGCAATTCCGCAGCCGGAAATCGTCGCCAGCTACAACAGGGGTGACATCGATGGCGGCTTCGTCTGGGACCCGGCTCTGACTGAGCTGAAAAAGAGCGGCAAGGTGCTGGTCACCTCAAAGGACGTCGCCGACAAGGGCGCTCCGACCTTCTCCGCCTGGGTTGCCGCATCGAAGTTTGCAGATGAGAATCCGGCGTTCCTGAAGAGCTTCGCCAGCGTCATCAACAAGTACTACGCCTCCTTCGCAGCCGATAAGAAGGCTTGGGATGCCGACAGCGAGAACGCCAAGCTGCTCGCCAAGACACTTGGCGGAACGCCCGAACAGCAGGCTGCCGCACTCAAGAACCTGACCCTTCTGACGCCTGAGGTGCAAGCATCCGAAGCCTGGCTCGGCGGTGGCGAAAAATCGGGCGCTGCCAAGATCCTCAAGGATACGGCCGCCTTCCTGAAGGATCAGGGCAAGGTGAGCGAAGTGCTGCCGAGCTACGCGGCTTTTGTCACGCCGGATGCACTCGTCAACGCAAGTAACTGAAATAACATATAATCCCCCCTTCCCGCTGGCGCGATATCGCGCCAGCGCACCAATATGAAGAGACGGCACATGCTCAAAGTCGATCACGCAAGCGTCTATTTCAGGACGCGGGATGGCAGCACGGTCCATGCCCTCGATCGCGTTTGTCTCGATATTTCGGACAACAGCTTCGTCGTGGCACTCGGTGCCTCGGGTTGCGGCAAGTCCACACTTCTCAACGCGATTGCGGGCTTTCTACCGCTTTCGTCAGGCGCCATTACTCTTGACGGACGACCGGTCACGCATCCCGGCGCGGAGCGCGGCGTCGTCTTCCAGAAGGACACGCTGCTGCCTTGGAAGTCGGTCGCCGACAATGTCGCGCTTGGCCCGCAGTTTGCGAAAGTTCCAAGGGCTGTGCGGCGCGCCCGCGCAAAAGAGCTTCTGGATCTGGTCGGTCTGAAAGACTTTGCAAACGCCTTTCCCTACGAATTGTCCGGTGGCATGCGCCAGCGCGTCGGCATTGCCCGCGCCCTTGCTGCCGATCCCGAAGTCCTCCTGATGGACGAGCCGTTCGGTGCGCTCGACAGTCTCACTCGAGAACAGATGCAAGAACTGCTCGTATCGATTTGGAAAGCCACGGGAAAACGCATCTTCTTCATTACGCACTCGATCGAGGAAGCTCTTTTCCTCGGCACGCAGGTCGTGGTGATGTCGCCGCGTCCAGGCCGTATCGTCGCGCGCTTTGATCTCGATTTCGTCAGGGAGTTTGCCCGAACGGGCGACGCCCGATCGATCAAGACCGCGCCAGAGTTTGCCGGTTTGCGAGAAGAAATCCGGACCATTCTCCACGGCTCCGACGAGATCAGGAGTGCGGCGCAATGAGCAATGTCATCGAAACGACAGGCGTTGTCGTCCGGGCCGAGCCAAGGCAGGCGAAACCCGTTCACATGAAGGGGTTCGGCTCCGGCGAAACCAGCACGTTCGTGATCAGCCTTGCAACGGCAGTCGTTTTGACTGGCACCTGGTGGGGCGTCGCGAAACTTGGATTGGTGCCGCGGCTCTTCCTGCCAACACCGCAGGAGGTTGTCACGCAGATCGGCGCTGTCTATCGCAACGGCTATGCGGGAGCCTCGCTTGGTGAACATGTTTCGGCAAGTCTCTTCAGAATCGCGACGGCGGCGGCCATCGCCATCGCGGCGGGCATCCCGATCGGCTTGCTGATGGGGCTCAATCGCTGGGCAAAGGGTATCTTCGATACGCCGATCGAATTTTACTGGCCACTGCCACCGCTTTCCTATCTGCCGCTGATGATCATCTGGCTTGGGATCGGTGAGACGTCGAAGGTGACGCTTCTGGTGCTCGCGATGTTCGCACCGATCTGCCTTTCGGCACAGGCCGGTGTTCGCTCGCTGCCGATCGAGCGTGTCAATGCGGCGCGCGCTCTTGGTGCCCGGCCCTTGCAGCTTCTTGTCAGCATCGTCTTGCCATCGGCGCTGCCGGAGATCCTGACGGGCATCCGCATTGCGCTTGGCGTCGGCTGGGGTACGCTTGTCGCGGCTGAACTGATCGCCTCCAACCGCGGCATCGGCTACATGATCATGTCGGCTTCCCAGTTTCTGGCGACCGACGTCGTCTTCGTCGGCATCGCCATTATCGCCGCCTGTGCATTTGCCTTCAGTGCCACCGTTCGGCTCTTGGAAGCCACCATCGTTCCGTGGAAAGGTAAGAGCTGACAAGGGCTCACGACCACCCCTTGTCGCTTACGACCTGCCGGGTCTTGCCGGCACAGGGAACGACGATATGAAGCAGATGCAGATCTACGCATTCGACATGAACTGCGTCGGCCATATCAACCACGGTTTGTGGACACATCCACGCGATACGTCCAGCCAATATACGGATCTCGATTACTGGGTGGATTTTGCCCGCACCGCCGAGCGGGGCAAGCTCGACGGGATATTCCTGGCGGATATCCTCGGTGTCTACGATGTCTACAAGGGCAGTCCCGCATCGGTCATCGCGACCGGCGCGCAGATGCCGGTCAACGACCCATTGATGCCGATCTCGGCCATGGCCTACGTCACCAGCCATCTCGGCTTCGCGGTAACCGTCAACACGACCTACGAGCCGCCCTACCTTTTGGCGCGGCGCATGTCGACGCTCGATCACCTGACGAAAGGTCGGATCGGATGGAACATCGTCACCGGCTATCTCGACAGTGCTGCGCGCGCCATGGGTTTGGAGAGATTGCCGGAACACGACGCACGCTACGACGCAGCCGAGGAATATCTCGAAGTCCTCTACAAGCTCTGGGAGGCAAGCTGGGACGACGATGCCGTGCTTCGTGACAAGACGCGGGCCATCTTCGCCGAGCCTTCAAAGGTCCACGCCGTCAAGCACGATGGCCAATATTACAAGATGGAAGGCATTCACCTTTCGCAGCCCTCGCCGCAGCGCACGCCGCTGCTTTTCCAGGCAGGCGCCTCGGCGCGCGGACAGGATTTCGCCGCCCGCCACGCCGAATGCGTCTTCATTGCCGCACCGACCCCGCAGGCTGCCCGGCCGACCGTGGCGGCCCTGCGGCAAAAGGCCGAGGCATTCGGGCGTGGAGCGGACGCCTTGCGCATTCTAGGTCTCGTCACGGTGGTCGTCGGTCGCACCGAAAAGGAAGCATTTTCCAGGCTCGAAGACTACCGCCGGCATGCGAGCGTGGAAGCATCTCTCGCGCATTACTCGGCTTCGACAGGCGTCGATTTATCGAAGTACGGCCTTGACGATCCGATCGAACAGAGGTCGACCAACGCCAATCAGTCTGCGCTTGCTGCTATCACCAGGGCGCCGGCGACGCTGCGCCAGATCATCGACCAAATGGTCCTTGGCAGCCGCATGCGGCCGATCGTCGGTTCGGCCGAGCAGGTGGCAGATCACCTGGCGGCGTGGATTTTTGATGGCGACGTGGATGGCTTCAATCTGGCGCGCACGGTGGCACCCGAAAGCCTGCGCGATTTTGTCGATCTCGTCGTACCGGTGCTGCAGGAGCGCGGGCTGTTCAAGGCGGACTACGCCGAGGGGCCCCTTAGGCAGAAACTGTTCGGCGGCGGGGGCAGGTTGCCATCCTCGCACCCTGCCGCTGCGTTTCGCCGCTGACTACCTGTGGTCGAGCCTCGCGACCAGTCGATCGCCGAGCCACTGTATGCCGCAGACAAGGACGATCAGCACGACGACAACTGCGACCATGACGGCGGTCTCGAAGCGTTGGTAGCCATAGCGGATGGCGAGATCACCGAGCCCGCCCGCACCGATCGCGCCGGCCATCGCGGATGCGCCGATCAAGGTTACCAGCGTAACCGTGAAGCCTGCGACGATGCCTGGCAGCGCTTCTGGAACGAGCACCTCGCAAATGATCGTCCAACGGTTGCCGCCCATGGCGCGCACGGCATCGATCAGACCGCGGTCGACCTCGCGCAACGACACTTCGGCGATGCGGGCATAATACGGGGTTGCGGCAATGGCGAGCGGCACGATGGCCGCAAAGGTGCCAAGTGCGGTACCGACGATCAGCCGCGTCAGTGGGATCAGCGCGACCAGGAGAATGATGAAGGGTACGGAGCGGAAGCCATTGATGATGGCGCCAAGAAAGCCGTTTACCCAGGCGTTCTCGGCAATTCCCCCTTTGTTTGTGAGAACCAGCGCCAGACCAAGCGGCAGGCCGAAGACCAGCGAGATGAGCCCGGATGCACCCGTCATCAGGATCGTTTCCCAGAGGGAACGAAGCAGGAGATTAAACATGATCGGTGTCATAGCCGAGAACCTCCACCCGCGCGCAGCGCGCCGTTAGAAACTGCACAACCTTGTCCTTCAGGGCTGGCTCGCGCATCGGCACAGCAATGAAGAACCGCGCCACCGGCTGGTTCTGGATGTGATCGATACCGCCGTGGATCAGCCGGAAAGATTGCGGCAGTGCCTCAAAGAGATCGGCAAAAACAGCACCCTGCGCTGCAGTCCCTGCCATGTCGATACTAAGGATTGCATCGTCACCAGACGTTTGTGACAGCCGGGCGGCTATGTGCTCCGGTAGCTGCGGACGGCTGCCCGACAGCAGGCTCTGGGTGATCTGCGCCTTGGGATCGGCGAAAACAGACCAGACCTGTCCCTCTTCCACGATGCGACCGGCATCGATCACGGCGACGCGATCTGCAATACTGCGCACGACTTCCATCTCATGCGTGATGAGGACGATCGTCAGGTCAAGCTTGCGGTTGATATCCTTCAGAAGGGTAAGGATCTGCCGTGTCGTCTCCGGATCGAGTGCCGATGTCGCTTCGTCCGAGAGCAGCAAAGCAGGACGCGCGGCGAGCGCTCTGGCAATGCCGACGCGCTGCTTCTGACCGCCAGATAGCGAGGATGGATAGGCCTTAGCCTTGCCCGCGAGCCCAACGATATCCAGCAGTTCGTGCGCCCGCTTCAGACGCTCGGCCTTCCCGACACCGGCGATCTTCAGCGGCAGCGCCACATTCTCCTCCACTGTTTTCGATGACAGCAGGTTGAAGTGCTGAAAGATCATGCCAACGCGGCGGCGAAGCGGCTGCAGATCCTTTTCATCGAGACCGACAATGCTACCGCCCTCGATCTCGATCTCGCCGCTGTCAGGACGCTCCAGACCATTGAGGCAGCGGATCAGTGTGGATTTGCCCGCACCGCTTCGCCCGATGATGCCAAGGATTTCGCCCTTGTGAACAGTGAGCGATATGCCGTCCAGCGCAGCGGTTGCACCAAAGTGCCGATGGACATCGACAAGGCGGACCACCTCTTTTGACGCCGCCTGCGATTTTGCCCCGACTAGAGAGGCCGATACAATTGAGTTCATGTTCTTTCCCTTCGGAAACGCCCAAGGCGGCCCGGGCAAGGAACGCCCGGACCGCCTTGTTCAACGCGCCTACCGCTCGGCGCGAATGTTAGATCAGTAAGCGCTGACGCCGGTTCCCTTATACACCTTGTCGAACTCTGCCTTAACGGCGTCGTTCTGGTAGGACGACACCAGTGTCTTGACCCAGGCTTCGTTCTCGCTGCCCTGTTTGACGGCGATGAAGTTGCGGTACGGATTGTCGGCGATCGGCTCCTGCGCAATGCGGTCAGCCGCAGACAGCCCTGCCTTCAATGCCCAGTCGGTGTTGACGACTGCAGCATCGAGATCGTCAATGGCGCGACCGACGACGCCGGCATCAAGCTCCTTGATCTCGACGTTTTTCGGGTTCTCGGTGATGTCGGTGACGGTTGCCAGAATGCCCGTTCCGTCCTTGAGCTTGATGACGCCTTCGTTCTGCAGCACGCGCAGTGCGCGACCCTCGTTCGACGGGTCATTTGGCACACCGATTGTCGCGCCTTCGGCGATCTCGGCGACTGCCTTGTGCTTCTTGGAGTAAAGACCGATCGGCCAGACGGCCGTGTATCCGACCGGCACGATATGATAGCCGTGCTGCGCGACCTGATTGTCGAGATAGGGCTTATGCTGGAAGGCATTGGCATCGATCTCGCCGCGTTCCAGGGCCTCGTTCGGCTGTGTGTAATCGTTGAAGACGACCGTTTCGATCGTCAGGCCCTTCTTGGCAGCTTCGGCGGTTACGACGCGCCAGACGTCTTCATCCTCGCCGCTCATGATGCCGACCTTGATCGACTTGTCTTGCGCAAAGGAAGCAAGAGGCGATGCAACGGCAATCAGGGCAACCGTCGAGGCGGCGATTGCGGCAAGACTTGCACGACGCGTCAGGCTTGATTTGGACGTCTTCTTCATTGTGGTGTTTCCCGTCTTGAATTGATGAGGCGAGCCTCGAACGGCCAGATAATTTCAAAACCGCTCATGGTAAACCAAGCAAGCCGATCTCTATTGCGCTGCAGCACGGAAAAACTCTTCGGCGCCTGGACGTAATGGCGGGATAAAAATTCTACTGATTTAGTAGAATATTGCCGTTGCCGGGCTGCCTGACTGACTCTAAATTAGACCATCCGAGCGCGAAGAACAAACCTGCGCTCTTGAAACCAAGACGATCTGGACAGCGGGCATAGATGCAAGACAGCACGAAATCAAAACAGCCGCCCCGCGACCGAACGCGCCGCCCCCTGGTGGCGATTATCGGCGGAGGGGTTTCGGGAGCTGGCGTCGCATACCACCTGGCGCGCTCCATGACTGACCGAGCGCCAGCAATCGTCGTCTTTGAGCCGCGGCGCGAGCTTGGCAGAGGGCTTGCCTACGATACGACCGATCCGGCCCATCGCATCAATGTTCCAGCCGCCCGCATGAGCCTGCTACCTGATCATGCGGAGGATTTCCTCGAATGGATCGCGCGCAATGATGCTGTCGCGGACGACCCCGAAGCTTACCGGCCAGATGGCAACCTCTTTCCCAGGCGCCATGTCTTCGGCGCCTATATTGCTTCGGCGCTTGCTCCCTTCGTGCAGAGCGGCGCGGTGCGCCATCGCGTCGCGCTCGTTACCGAGGTGCGGCGGGACGGTGCGCTCTGGCATATAACAGATAGCCAGGGCGGACAGCTGTTTGCCGATTTCCTGGTGATCGCGACCAGCCATCCGTCGCCATCGACGCCAGGTGTTTTACGCGCGCTTGAAGGCCACCACCGGTTTGTACCGGATTCCACCTGTGCCGGAGCACTTGAGACCATCCGTTCGGACGACCGGTTGCTGATCGTTGGCAATGGTCTTACCGCCGCCGACATCGTCGCATCGCTAGCGCGGACCGGCCATCGTGGCCAGATCACATCGATTTCGCGCCGGGGACTGAGATCAAGGGGCCATGCACTTTGTCCGCAGGAGCCGTTCGGCGACTTCGAGGCGGCGCCGGCTCTAAGCGCGACGGCACTGTTACGCAGCATCCGGCAGACCATCAATGAGGCAAAGGCTGTCGGGCTGACATGGCACGCCGTGATTGATCAGGTACGCGGACACGGCCACACAATCTGGCAGAACCTGCCGATTTCAGAGCGTCGCAGGATCGTTCGCCATGTGAGGCCCTATTGGGACGTCCATCGGTTCCGGATCGCGCCGCAGGTGGAAGACGTGCTGGAACACGCAATCGCGGAAGGCAGGATGGAGGTACTCGCCGCCTCCGTCGGTCGCGTGCATCGCGAGGGCGAGACCATCCACGTAGAGCTTAGGCAGCGGCATGGCCCGCCGCTGCAGAGGAGTTATGATGCCGTGGTCGTCACAACTGGCCCTGCGCATGGCGGCATTCTCGAAAGCCAGAACTGGCTTTTGAGGCTTCGCGATCAATCACACTTGCAGCTCGACCCGACCGGCCTCGGGATTGCCTGTTCCGAGAACTCGGAGGCGGTTGGTGCCGATGGAGACCCCGATCCGAGCTTGCTTATTTCCGGGCCTCTGGCTCGGGGCACGTTCGGAGAGTTGATGGGGCTGCCGCAGATCACCGAACATGCGGTCTTCGTGGCCAGCAAGTTGGCCGCAAAGGTAAAACAATGAGAAATCCCGCTGAAATTAAGCCGGATTAAGCCGTCGGTTTGCGGGCCGATTATTGCGCCAGGATTTTCGTGGCGGCCGTTCGAAAATGCGGCTGGGTCAAAAGGTTTGGAACGCACCGGTTTTGCAACGGCGCGGCACGACAGTTACTTGGGCGAAATCTTGGATCGTCATCCCATTAGGCCGTAATGCGCGCTCAATCAGCCGTGTTTGAGGCCCTGCCGCCAGTTGGCAATCAGTTTCATGTGTGTTTGCCAAGTGCAAATTGGGCCGATACTTGACACGGGTGACGGATTAACCATTTCTGTTCTGGACCGATAAGTCTTGCGCATGTATCGGCTAATGCTTTCCAAAACCAATGCACGCCGTGAGGGCAACGTTATGCGCGACTTGGCCATGAAGTGTATTCGTCTCGGCCCCACTTTGGTTTACGCAGTGGGCGCGACATTCGCTGCCAGCATGCTCTTGCTAGCCCTATTCCCTTCAAGCCCATTTGTCTGGGCGCTTTATATGACAATCCTGCCTTTGATGCGGTTGCCGGTGTTCATGTTGTTGGGCATTCCGAACGTCCCGATTTCGGGCGTGGTCGCCATTCTGGCATCAGCCGCCGTTATCGGCGTGTATCTTTCCTTCCACCCGCAACAGTTTCTTCGAACGCGGTTCATCCATTCGCATACTGCGTTGATAGCTCTGGTGCTTGCCAACATCGGGACAAGTAGCGCTCAAGCCAGTCTCATTGTCTATATTCTCCCTCGGATGCGTCATGGCGACTGGTCCGTGCTGATGCCGGCGACGCTGCTCGGGACCGCGTTGTTCTGTCTCGTTTCTTTGGCCTGCCTATCCTCGCATGCCGAGATCATCACGGCCATGCGCGAGCAGCGTAGTTAACCATCGGTAAACAAATTCGATGGTTGCGATTGCTATTTGCTGCAACCATGCACAGATTGCCTCCATACAACCGATGGGGAACCAATGAGCAGTCGATACCTGGCTATTGCCGACATCGTTGGCAGGATCTGCATCTGTCTCTATTTCATCCCGGTGATGATCAGCAGGGTGGTTGCCATCCATCACATTTTCGCGAGGGGCGATCTCAAGTTCCTCGATATGGTGACAGTGGCGGCTGATTTTTCTTCTGTGGTGTTCGCTGGAATGATGAGCGTCGTTACCATCACGCGGTTGCCGCCCATCCGCTCGGCCGAAAACATCGAGGGTTACGTTACCGCGATGTCGGGGACATTCCTTATGGTCTTGGTAGTCGGCTATCTTCCGCCCGCTACAGAGATGCCAATGGTGTTTCGCCTGATCGGGCTTGGCTTAACGATCATCGGATGTCTGGCCTCGGCATACGTGCTCTTATATTTGGGGCGGGCCTTTAGTGTCATGCCAGAGGCACGCACCCTTATTACCTCCGGGCCGTACTCTGTCGTGCGAAATCCTCTCTATCTCACCGAAGAAGTCGCGGTGATTGGTTTCATCATCCTCAACCTATCCGTTTGGACGGTCTTGCTTGGCGCTGTACACTGGATGCTGCAGCTCAGGCGCATGGTCAATGAGGAGCGCGTACTTCGGAGTGCTTTCCTCGAATACGATCGATACGCCGCAAGCGTGCCACGCATCGTGCCGTTTAGGAGCGTCCGCAAGTTGCTGTCGGTTCGGTGAACCCGCAATCCGAGGCACGTTGGCTGGACAAGAGCCGCTTCACCAAGGACGTGGCGCGCTATGGGTTTATGTAGACTGAGCCGCCGCCGCCCGATCTGATCTTGCAACCGCTATCAGCCGGTCAGATCGGGGCTGGTCTTCATGCCGTGTGGCGGCCGAAAATGACATTTAGCCTTGCGCCGGATCGGACATTCCAACTCCTCCGCCACCTTTATCATGGCAATCGCCTCAGGATGGGAGGACTGACCTGTCTCAGCGAGAAGCGCCTCCGGCCAAACCGGAAATTCTGGTGGCGTTTCGTTGTAGAAGATGGCCGCAAAGCCAGCGAAAAGGGACAAGGGCGCGCAAACCATGTGCGACGCCTCTCCGCTTCGTGCGGCGGCTCGATATCAACGATCGTTTATTAGCTCGTTAGTCAGCGCGGCCGAGCAACCTCGCGCCTCCCGAACAATCCGGAGCTTTCAACGACCGACTTCCGGTCCGTCAAAGGCATCGCCACGCGCATTGCCGCATACAGACCTGCCACCCAGCGGCGCCATGGCAGCGATTGATATCGCAATCAAAAATATACAACGTTTGAGTGAGGAAACCGACATATTTGCCAAATGGCAGATACTGTCGCGGTCTGCCAAGCTTGGTTCATCTGCAAGAAAGGGAAAGCTATGGCCGGCGAATATCGCCTCTGTTCGCAAGGGGAATTCTGGTCCATCATCGATCAAGCAACGCAAGAGCCGGCGCGGCTCGACGGCGTTCCACTTTCATCCATGGATGCGGTGGAAGCCAAACACATGCTGGCTATTCTCAAGGGCATTGATCGCCTCAGGAGCGCGTCGCGCAAGTCGGTATCGATGGCGAAAAAGATGCGGCCTCAAAGCGTGATGGTCTCCTCCCCTCCAATCGTCTACGAGATGTTCGAGATGCTGCGCCCGCTCACCGGGTCGATTGCTCAAGCTGCCCTGATGAACCAGGACATACGGCCAAGACGACATGAATTTGGCGCACGGGATGGCTGAATGTTGATTGCCACCGTATGAGGGCCTTCCTATTCATGGTGCCACTCTAAGCCCTTGTGCTTTCCAGCACGACCGGCCGATGTGCTCACTCACCGGAACTCCGTATCTCTCATCAATACCCATGACGAGGCCGGCAAGCCGCAGCGCCTGGTTCCGGGCTTCCTTCAATCGAGCATGCGAACTACCGCCGCAGGAACGCCAACTGTAGCGCGATCGGGCACTGACTGGATTGGCCCGCGTCTCTCCTAGATGTTTTTCGCAGCGCGAGGGTGAACTTCAGCTGACGATACCGTTCTGCCGGCACACGGAATCCAGGTCTGTTCGCACATTGCCTTGAGTGGTCAGGGCGAACGACAACGTCGCTTTTCTCCCAACATTCGTGGTTCTCAAGACACCTGCGAAAGGCTCACCGCCTGTAAAATTTCCCGACTGGCTTTTGGAGTTCACAATGCCGCAAACATAGATCCCGGACGGTTTCTGTGAAGCTCTGATACTTGCAAACGTCGCGCTGGCAGGATCTCTCAGGAACTTGCGAGTTCCGTCCTGAACCGCAGAAAGCTCGTCCTGCGATAAGGTGTAGGGGACGGCCTGTTCTCGCTGAGAGACCCCTGTGCAGGAAGCAAGCATCACCATACTGACGATCACGATTTTCTTCATGAAACTCTCCATAAATATACTTCGCCGGCTGGCGTCCCTCGAAAGGCTCTCCTCAAGCTACGGCTAAATCAACGCCTTATTTCGACGTATATCCTCACCGACGGAACCGCCCATATCCCAGTTCCCCACCGCGTCGCGGATGCTCTTGATTGCGACAATCGCCCGGCACCGTTTGGCTCGTAGCCCAACAACACGAGCGCCAGTGTCACGCAATGGTCGACGCGGTCGCCAGCGTCGATGGCAAGCTCCAGATTGGTGAAAGGAAAAAAGGGATGGTTGAAGCGAGCGATGGCTAGTGTTGCAGTTGCGCACTCGACTCGCGGCCGACGCGGTGCTTCAGTAGGGAAGCCTAAAGTTGGGAGTTGGCGATGTACTACGAATGGAACGAAGCCAAAGCGAGACGGCAATACCTGATCAAGTTCGCCTCGGTCTGGTTGGCAGCTATCGCGCTGGCATTTCTTCCGGTGTGGTGGCTGGTACAGGAAACCACATTCTAGTGAAATCTAACGATTGATACCGAGGCAGGGTACGGAACCAGCTGTCTGCCTGGCGATTTTGGTCTAGATTATACCCGTGTCGCTATCAGACGATAGGAGAAGCCTGAATGGTCTCCGTCCGATATATCGTTGCCGACGTTGACAAGGCGGTCGCGTTCTACCGAAACAACCTCGACTTCAGGCTCGACAAGCACAGTCCGGGCAAATTCGCCGCGCTCGTGCGCGACGAGCTGACGCTTTATTCGAGCGCCCCAGGTGCAGGAAGCGGCGGTCAGGCTGGCGGCAACCCGAAGCCGGGCGGGTGGAACCGGTTTATGCTCATCACCAACGAACTCGATGCGTTGATTGAGCGACTGCGCCAAGCCAATGCAGGTTTCCGCGGCGAGATAAGCGACGGCGGTGCTGGCCGTGCCATCCTGCTCGAAGATCCGTCAGGCAACGTTATCGAACTGTTCGAGTTCAAGAGGGACTGACGCCTCCTCCTGTTGGCTCAAAGGCCAGTTTTCTTGCGGTATTGGCCCACCGCCATGCTATGTCGGCCTGGTGTCAACCTGGCCGAGAAAACCAAGGATGCCAAAAGTTTCTTGGTTCGTTGCGCCAATCCCCAGTTGTCTTCCAACTTTTTGGGCAGGCAACAACCGTGCCTACTTTACAGTCTCCGCGAAGGCTTCGAGCTCTGGATCGAAGTCAACCTCGACCACATTGTTGAAGACCGCAGTCGCAAGCATGATGCCAGCAAGAGCCACCAGATCGACGAGCGTCTTGGCATCGTAGCGATCCTTCAGCTTCGTCCAGATCTCTGCGGGGATCGCGTTGGAATCGGCAACGATTGCCTTGCCGAAAGCGTTTAGAAGTCGTTCTTCTTCAGAAAGTATCAGGCCGTCCGGATCGAACCCCGCATTGATCAGTGCCCGGCGAAAGAAAGTGATGGCAATCTTCGAGTTCGCGGCTTTCGAAATGGCGTGCGAGAAGACCCAAATAGGTCTATCGGCAATTGAAGAGAGCTCGGCGCGAAGCGTGAACCATTCGGCGTAAACGCGATGGGCGACCGGCGAATGCAACAATGTGCGCTTCATGTTCGTCATCCGGCCGCGCACCCTCACCTCCTCGTCGTGTGCCGCCCTGATCTCTTCGGAAACCGTTGCGTAATCGATCTGCGAGATATGGCTCATGGCGATCCTCGTTCCATGTGGGCAACTGTCCGGCGTCTGCGAGACAGGACATCATACTGACACGGCTTTTCATTGCATCTTCGCAAGATCGGCCGCCTGGCGCCAATCCCTTAGCTCACGGATGACGGGACGCACCAGGAAACCTTCCCGGCATTCTTGACAATATCTGATCTGCAATACACGATGAAACCGGTTTCACTTTACTCATGGAGGCATCGTGCGGCTCGACCTGTCGGTTCTATTGCCTCATCTCGGCTTTCTCGCGCAAGGCGCCTTCCTGACGGCACAAGCATGCGCGCTCGCGCTTGTCGGCAGCGTCATCATGGGCGCATTCGTGGCGATTGCGCGAACATCTTCGTCGGTACGTCTGCAAAGGACGTCGTTCATCTACGTCGATATTTTCCGCAACGTGCCCTTCATCGTGCAATTGTTCTTCTTCTATTATGGCCTGCCGGAGATCGGTATCTATATCGATGCGTTCACGACCGGAGTGATCGCCTTGTCGATCGCCGGTGGCGCCTACGCCTCGGATGTGATCCGAGCCGGTATCCTGGCAATCGACCAGGGCGTCATCGAAGCAGCCGAGGTCAGTGGCCTGTCGCGGCGTGTGATATTCACGCGCATCGTCTTGCCGATCGCGCTCAGAACCTCGGTGCGGCCACTCGGCTCGGTTCTCATCAACATGATCCTCACCTCGTCGATCCTCTCAACGATCACGCTCAACGAATTAACCGGTTCAGCACAGATCGTGGTCTCGCAGACATACCGGCCCTTCGAAGTCTATGTCGTGCTGCTCGTCGTCTATGCGATTTTGACCTACCTCGTCTCGCTCGCAATCGCACTCCTCCACCGTCGCCTCAACCGTGACATGAGGGAGGCTGTTGCCTGATGCGCTTCACCGATTTCACACCCTTCGACCTCGTTCTTCTCGCACAGGGTCTCGGCGTCAATGTCGCCCTCTTCCTCGGGACCTCACTGCTCGGACTGGTGATTGGCATCGGTTGGGCAATCGTGCGCTACTATCACGTACCGGTGTTGAGCGAATTGATCGCCTTCGTTTCCGAGCTCTTGAAGAATTCACCGGTGCTGGTGCAATTGTTTCTGGTGTTCTTCGGCCTACCTGGTCTTCTTCACATCCGTGTCACGCCGGTCACCGCAGCGGCAATCACGCTTTCGGCCAACACGGCCGCATTCACCTATGTGATTGCGGTCTCGGCGATTGAGTCGATCGGCCGCGACCAGATCGAAGCGGCGCGCGTCTTTGGCTTGAGCCGCTGGCAAGTGCTTCGTCACGTCGTTTTGCCGCAGGCGGCGGCGTTTGCGGTTGGTCCGCTCGTCGCATTGCTTGTCAACCAGTTGCAGGTGACATCGCTGATCTCGGTCATCGGCGTCGTCGACCTGACCAAGATTGGCAACATCCTCAACATGCGGACCCTGAAGCCGTTTATCGTCTGGACGGCCGTTGGCCTGCTTTATTACCTCGCCTCCAAGCTCGTCGCATGGCTCGGGTCGCGCTTTGAAAAACGCCTTCGCGCCCATAGCGCCTGGAGAGGGCTCTGAAATGATAAGAGTTGAAAACGTAAAGAAGGCCTTCGGCCACACGACGGTACTTGATGGCGTTGATCTGACGATCGAGCCTGGCGAGGTTGTCTCGATCCTCGGCTCGTCCGGCTCCGGCAAGTCGACGTTGATCCGCTGCATCAACGGTTTGGAGAAGCTCAACGGCGGCCGGATCATGGTCGACGAGTTCGATGTGAGCAAGCCGAAGGAGCTTGCCGAAGCACGCAAGCGCTCCGGCACGGTCTTCCAGCTTTTCAACCTCTATCCGCACATGACGGTGCTCGGCAACATCACGCTCGCGCCGGTCGAGGTATTGAGGCGGCCTCGCAGCGAGGCGGAAGCGATGGCCCGCGGCTTGCTGGAATCGGTCGGCCTCGGTGGCAGGGCCGACGCCTATCCGGCGCAGCTGTCAGGGGGCCAACGGCAGCGCGTCGGCATCTGCCGCGCGCTCGCAATGCAGCCGCGTTACCTGTTGCTGGATGAAGTGACCAGCGCGCTTGATCCGGAGATGACGGGGGAGGTGCTGACAATTCTTGCCAGGCTCGCCCGGGATGGCACGACGATGCTGTTCGTCACGCACGAGGTCGAGTTCGCCAGGCAGATTTCAGATCGCATCGTCTTTCTCGATAAAGGCAGGTTGCTGGTCGACTTGCCGACCAAGGCGTTCTTCGCCGCCGACGGCGGCATGGGGCAGCCGCGGGTTGCCCAGTTTCTTTCCAAGATGCGCAAAGATTAGAGGTTCAAGATGCTCCTTTTGGCCAATAAAGAAGCCTGGCCGGGCTTTCCGACATCCGTCGAAATGTTGCGTGACGGTGCAGTCAGCCTCGACGCGATGGTTGCCGGGATCAGCAAGGTGGAAAGCGACGTCAAAGTGCGCAGCGTCGGTTACGGCGGCTGGCCCAACATGCTTGGCAATATGGAGCTTGATGCCGCGGTCATGGACGGCAACACGCGCGAAGTCGGCACGGTTGGCGCCGTTCCAAATACGCTTGCCGTCGCACGCCTTGCACATGAGGTCATGAAGCGCCTGCCGCACGTCATGCTGACCGGCGACGGTGCGCGGCGCTTTGCCAGTGAAATCGGTTTCTCAGAAGACAGTGTATTGTTCGAGGACAGCAAGCGGGTCTGGTGGGAGCGACTGGAAAAGGAACTCTCGCCTGAGGATCTGGCGAAGTTTCCAGACATTCCGTTGGCCCCTCTCAGTCGTGCGATCACCGATCCGGAGCGCGTTCGCGACACGACCGTCTTCCTGGCCGCCGATCCCAAGCGCGGCATCCACGCGGCGACGTCGACCTCCGGTTGGGCGTGGAAATATCCCGGTCGGCTTGGCGACAGCCCCATCCCCGGCGCTGGCTTCTACGCCGACAGCCGCTACGGCGCGGCCGCGTGCACGCATACCGGCGAAATGACGATGCGCTGTTCGACGGCGCGCACGGTCGTTCTTGCGATGAAGCTCGGCTATTCGCTCTCAGACGCCGTGAAGCTCGCCGTCGATGAGCTCAATGAGCTCTCGTGCGGCTTCCTGGCCGGCGTCGTGATCCACGCTGTCGATGCCAAGGGGAACCACGAGGTCGTAAATTTCAGATGCGAGGGCGAGATTCGCTACTGGCTCTGGGAGGATAAGATGCCCGAACCGGAACTGCGGGCAGCGAAACTGGCATAAATCAAACGAGGGAATGAAACCATGAAACGCATTCTGACTGCTCTTGCCGCCATGGCCATCGTGGCCGGTTCGGCACTTCCGTCCCTTGCGGGAATGATCGAAGACATCCGCTCGCGCGGCACCGTTCGCATCGGTGTGTCGCTCGGTGGTGAGCCGATCGGTTTCCGTGATGCGCAAAACAACCCGGTCGGTTATGATGTCGATGTCGCAACGCAGCTCGCCCAGAAGCTCGGCGTGCCGGCGGAATTCGTCGACGTCTCGGGCGACGCTCGTATCTCGATGCTCGTTTCGGGCCAGATTGACCTTGCCGTTGCCAATACCTCCGCAACGCTCGAGCGCGCCAGGACAGTAAACTTCACGATCCCCTACAATCGCGCTGGCTTGCGCGTCATCGTTCAGAAGGACGCGGGCATCAAGGAATTGAAGGACCTCGCCGGCAAGAAAGTGGTCGTTGGTCGCGGTACGACGGGCGAGAGCTTCCTGAAGGCCGCCGTTCCTGAGGCCCAGCTCGTCTATGTCGATCAGTTTGCACCTGACGGTGTTCTTCAACTGCAACAGAAGCGAGCCGATGCGGCAATTGAGGATTCGTCGCTGCTCGATTACCTCGCGACAAAGAACCCGTCTCTCGTGACATTGCCGGGCCTTTATTCCAACGATCCGATCGGGATCGCCGTCGCCAAGGGAGATCCGGAGTTCGTGCGCTGGCTCGACATGTTCGTTTCCGACTACATCCAGTCGGGCGCTTATGCGACAAATTACAAGAAGTGGTGGGGACCGGAATCCAATCCCCCTGCCCTGAACCCTCAGTGGTAAGCTGTTTGCGGGCCGTCTTCGGGCGGTCCGTTTCTCGTTAGGCGGTCAGGCGTGGCACGAAACAGGTCGGCACTGTGACCGGCGGCTGGCCCGGTTTGAAATTGCCGGGATTGGCGACGGAATCGACGATATGGCGGACATAAAGTGCCTTGTCATAGCCGATCGACGAGATCGGATAGGCGTCGAAATCGGTCAGCGACAGATTGTCGAAACCGTAAAGCCGGAAGCATGAGGGACGACCATCGGGAAAGTCGGCCCGACAGACGTCCAGGATGCCCATCGCCATTGCATCGGATGTACAAAATACTGCGTCGGGAGGATTAACGCCCCTGATCTCCGTCGCCGCCGCATGTCCGCTTTCATAGGAGTAGTCGCCCTGGACCGTTCGAAGGAGATTGATCCCATAGTGCGAAAGGGCGTCCTGGTAGGAGCGAATGCGCGCCTGCTCGACAGGAGAAGACGCCCGTCCGGTCACCAGAACGGCGCTGCGCACATCTTTCGATGCTGCATCAGCAACGGCTTCGGCAATGCCGGCGTGCTCGTCAGGGATAATCACGGGAGAAAACTCGTCGTGAAGACCGTTCAGCATGACGACATGGTCGGAGCGGAACATGCGACGAACGGTCGGCGCGTCGGCAAAATCGGAAAACACCAGCGCAGCGTCGACATGGTAGGCGACGCCATTGCGCAGGAATTCCTCGACGCGCGCAACAGATCCGATGCGGATCAGGATGACCTGTTTGCCGATCATTTGGACCTGATCGATGAGCCGGTCAAAGAGATCGAGGTCGGAGAGATCATGGATGTGATTGACGACGACAGCGACGAGATTGACGGTCTTGGTCGTCAGGCTCTGCGCCAAAAGGTTCGGCTTGTAGCCGAGGCTTGCAGCGGCGGCAATGACGCGCTCTCGCTTCTCGGACGATACCGGTCGCGGCTCGTTGGAAAGTGCTCGGCTTGCAACCGCACGCGAGACACCCGCCATGCGCGCAACATCGGCAATCGTGGGGGGAGCGTCGCGGCTATTGTCGTGATTCATGATCGAGAGCTTTCCACCTTTGGAGCGTGATAACGCAACGTCGCGTGCTTCGGCTATGTAATCTTTCGCTCCTCGAGGGTTCGCGAGCCGCTTTACAGGGATTTTATGCTTTTTCCCTTTGTCTGACTTTCCTCTGGTTGGAGGAACTTCATGTCGATCAGTCTCGCACTTGTCGCATTACCGGGTTTCGGGCGGCCTGGTGCGTGACCTCTCAGAAAACATTTCGCCGCTCTCGTCGACACCGCACTGTCTGCCGCCGTCCTGGCTGCAGTCGGGCAACATTCTCCTGCGGGAGTAATGGGACGGTCTGCGCCGAAGCAACGGTCATCGTGCGCCGGGCAATATCAATCATGCAGATGCTTTTTGTTCCGGTGCGCCGGTGTCGATGCCATTTTCAGCGTCCCTGGCACGCATCAGGCGGCCCATTGCCCGCAAGCGCGCGATAAGATCGCTGCCGTCAACGGAAGCGCGGGTCAGTTCGAGGTGTTGATATTCCAGGGCGGCCTGCTGCCAATGTTCGCCACTGCGACCCTCCGGTCGCCCTTCGGCTTCCCAGAGTGCGTAAGCGCGCTGATTGATCCAGTCGTCTTTGCTGTGTGACATGCCAGCCCCCAGCCATGAAGGAATGTATCGTCATCGTCAGGCTACCAAATGGGCATTGCGGAGTCGTTACCGCAGTGCAAAAAAATCTGCGGCGGCCTTGTTTGTTTTTGGGATCAATCGCGTTTCAGTTCACGACGGCGTTACGCGAGCTCGACGACAATACCGTCGGGATCGCGAAGAAAGGCCACGCGGTCCAGCACTTCAGAATTGACGGCGGGACGCGGCCTCTCCTTGATTGCCACGCCTGCCGCTTGGAGCTTTGCGAAACTTTCATCGACGTTGTCGACAAGAAAGGTAATATGCAGAACGCCCGATGTGGCGGGCGGCAGATCCGATGCAGATCTGGCGCCGCCCAGGGGCGCGAAGATCTCAAGCATGCCGTTGCCGGTGTCGAGGAACGCCACGTCCGTGCCGTTGGCCATGGTCTTGCGCAAATGAAGACGCAGGCCCAGGAGGTCGCGGTAAAAGGCAAGCGACCGGTCCATATCACCAGTCACCATGCCGACATGCTCGAAGCTCTTGATCATGATTCAGGCTCCGACGACCAGACGTCTCTCTTCTTCCGGCAACCAGGAATGATAGAGCGGATGCTCGGCGAGGATCGGCAGTGGCGTCGGCTTGCCCGTGCGCTGCGAATGGTAGGCGGCCGTGACAATCTCCAGCGAATTGCGGGCATCTTCCAACGTCACCGGCAGCTCGCCGCCGGTGGTCAGCGCATGGTGGAAGAGTTCGAACTGTCTGGTGTAGCCGTCTTCCTTGACGACATAATCGGCCAGCGCCTCATCCACGCGCTTCTGGTGCTCCTCCGTCCCGGCAATGAAGCTCCAGGGATCTCGACCCATTGTGTAGGGCTCGAGAATGCTTTCTGCGACGAGATCTGAGAAGCAGAAGCGCAGACGAGAGATTTCCTTACGGGAACCGAGCGTCATCGACAGCGTCGCCAGCGAACCGTTTTTCATTTTCACCGACAGAGCTGCCGTGTCCTCGACCTGGATCGGATTTACCAGCGTCGCCCCGTAGGAGAAGATCTCGGCACATGCGCCATGCACATAATTCAGCATATCGTGCGCGTGTATCGCGTGTCCAAGCAGGCCGCCACCCAGCTCCGTCACCCATTTTCCGCGCCATGGCACGGCATAATAGTCCGGCCCCCGCCACCAGTGGGTCTCGATTGTGGTCAGGAATGGAGTGCCGGTAAGCCCGAGATCGATCAGCATTTTGAGTTTCTGAAGTCCCGAGCCGTAGCGATACTGAAAGATCGGCATCAGTTGCGGACCCTCGGCGCGCGCAACAATGCGGGCCATCTCGTCGACCTCAGCTAT
Organism: Rhizobium sp. R693; assembly: GCF_002211315.1. Classification (NCBI taxonomy): domain Bacteria; kingdom Pseudomonadati; phylum Pseudomonadota; class Alphaproteobacteria; order Hyphomicrobiales; family Rhizobiaceae; genus Rhizobium; species Rhizobium sp. R693. Next base: position 215,309 of record NZ_LOKY01000001.1, read on the forward strand.
CGAGCCGAACAGCGGCTTTTCGCAAATGACGTGCTTTCCGGTTTCGATTGCCTGACGGCACAGCTCGAAATGAGAGCTCGGCGGGGTGCAAATGTCGATGATATCGAGATCGGAGCGAGCGATCATCGTCTCTGCATCCTGGGTATATTCGGGAATGCCGAATTCCTCGCAAAGCGCCCGGCCGCGGTCCTCGTCGAGCGAGCAAAGGACCACAACGTCAAACAGCTCCTTGTTCCAGGCAAAGCCCGTCAGGTGGCGCGAAGCGATGCCTGCTCCGATGACGCCGACGCGAAACTTCTTGGACATGATAGCTTCCCTTAGCGGTGACCCAGGCGCGCGGCCCTTGATTGTGCTTCCAGTGATAGGCGGCAGACCTCGTAGACATGGGCCTGCGACATCGCCGTCTCGGTCCGGTCGCGCACATCGGCAGCGAAGGCATCGAAGTAGTCAAGCTTCTCGCCGCTGCAATCGATATGCGTCATCTCCTTGCCATTGACGAGGAAGAGGTGGTCCTTGCCAGGGCGCCCGGCGATATCGATGTATTTGCGCAGTTCGATGTAGCCCTCCGTGCCAAGGATGGTCAGGCGGCCATCGCCCCAGGTCGGCAGAGCCTCCGGCGTAAACCAGTCGACACGCACATAGCCCGAGGCTTTCTCCGAGCGCAGCAGAACCTCGCCGAAGTCCTGAAATGCCGGCTTGTCGGGCATGCCGAAATTGCCGACCGAACTTGCCACGACTTCACCGCCGGTCGACCCTGTATAGAAGAGGAACTGATCGACCTGGTGCGAGGCGATATCGACGATAATGCCACCGAATTGCTCCGGATCGAAGAACCAATTCGGCCGTGTCGGCAGTTGCAGCCTGTGCGGCCCGATGCCGAGTGTCTGGATCACCGTACCGATCGCGCCTTCCTTGACGAGCTTGCCCGCCTTGACGGCAGAGCGAACGCAATGGCGCTCGGAAAAGCAGATCGAAAAAATGCGGCCGGTCTCGGCGACCGTGCGTTTGACCTCTTCGAGTTGGGCAAATGTCGTCACGCCGGGCTTGTCGGTCATGACATCCTTGCCGGCCTGCATCGCGCGGACGGCCAATCCTGCACGGTGACTGGGGATCGCGGCGATGCAGACGACGTCGATCGACGGATCGGCGAAGATTGTGTCGCGATCGATCTGCGGGGCATTTGGATAGGTTTTCTTGAAGGTTTCCAGCAGCGCAGGCACTGAGGTCTGCGGGCAATATCCGACGAACTCGGCACCCGCCGCAAGCAGGCCCCTCACGTGATCGAACGTGTGCCCATGATCGATCCCGACGACGGCAAATCTCAACATAACAGCAATGTCCTCCTGGGAAATTCACGAAGCCCAGTGACTCAGATCCTGGGCGGTCTCCTCAGCCTGAAGCTGACAGCGAAACCGGCGCACTGTCAAGGTTGGACCGGCGACCAGAATCCAGACACAACATATTAACCCACGGAAATTAAAAACAATTTTTTGTATCTAAATAGTTATTTATTTATCTGGCTCGCCCTCTGACAGACTCGCATCTGCCAATGCTCGCTTGCATGTTCCATCTGCACGCTTGTTTGGATGATTTGTACCAGGTTTGCTGCGTTGTCGCTGATGAGCCCGCGCCTCTTGAAAAACCCTAGACTTTTTACTGATGCACCTATTCCGGTTCGAACCCGTCGGGCTGCTTCCTCGGCGGCGACATGCCTTCGAAACCCTCTACGGCTGGAACCTATAGTGTGGGCATCAATAGAGGGAGGACGTCTTTGATGGCATTGTCCGCCTTCCCGCTCCAGTATTTTGCCTTTTCATGATCTTTAGGCACGCCAATTCCGGCTTCATACATTCCGCTCAGGAAGAGTTGGGCGTTCGGTAGATTTTGCTCCGCCGCCTTCGTAATCCAGAAAGCTGCCTGATCTGCTTCGGCAGGCACGCCGCGACTCCAGGCGCGACGTGCGCATGATTTCAATGGCTTCACTCCCCTCCTGGAGATTATTGGATTTTGATGCTATCCGCAAAACACCCGTTGCGTGGGTCAGTCGAACGTGAGGCATATCCTTGATCCGCATTACTCGTCGCATATTCGGGGCGCTTGCCGCTGGCTTATCGATGCCACGTCGAAGCGTGGCGGCTCCCGAGTCGTCCAATCCGCTTGCCATCCAGCCGGAGAAACTGGTCGCAGATATGAAGCGCATCGACACATGGCTCGCCGCGCACGCACCGCCTCGATTTCTTCCGATCTATCGCGAACCGGCGTCGTTGGAGCAAATAACCCAAGCCGAACGGGAAATTGGGGTGCAATTCCATCCCGATTTGCACGCCCTATTGAGCTTCACGAACGGTGCCACCAGCAGCTCTCCCTCGCTAGCGGGCGCATTTGGCTTAATGACACTCGATGAGATGGTCTCGGCTTACAAATTCCTGCTCGAGGAGTTTCCAGGCGGCAAGAATCTCGAGAACCCAAACCATGCGCCAATCGATGCCGACGTGGGTGTCCGGCCAGTGTGGTGGTGGCCCAAGTGGATTCCTTTTATGGAAAACGGCGGGGGCGACTATCTATGCGTCGACATGGACCCGACGGCGGGTGGGAATTTGGGGCAAATCGTCATCTACTACCATGATGAGGCCTTCCGCAGAAGAGATGCGCAGAGTATTGGCGAAATGTTCGCACGCATCGCAGATGGACTGGAAACAGGAACGTACACGTTCAATCTCAACCATCGGATGATAGCCAAACGATGAGTGGTTTCGGGCTCCTATCATGTCGCGGCTAACGGCGCTCAGATCGGCCTCGCTTTGTTGGATTCGTTTCGATCAAAGATCGAGTATCAGGCTTCCACGACGGATTCGTTTGCGCGACCCGCAGACCGCAAACGATGCTCGGCCATGCCTCACTGCCTGATGGCCGTCGGGTCTGCCAAAGAGCTATAATGATTGTGCCGGCCGCTGCAGACTCTCAAATTGGCGTCACCGTGGCGTCAGAACGGGCGAACGATTTTGAGAACGAGGCGTTTCCGGAAAGTCCACTTTCAGCATGGAGCCTCAGTTGAACGCGGAAGTTGAAATCAAGCTCGACATCTCACGGGAAGACCGTCCTCGGCTGATTTCTTCGGAACTGTTGGGAGACCCGGAGGAGACCGTACAGCAGCGCTCGATCTATTTCGACACATGCAATCACGACCTCTTCAAGTCCGGCTTTACACTACGTATCCGGAGAATCGGCGAGACCTACACGCAGGCCGTCAAGGCAGCCGGCGCTGTCGCATCGCTGTTTGCGCGATCGGTGTGGGAGCAGCCCCTTACAGATGAGAGACCTGTCTTTGATCACACGACGCCCCTTCAACGCGAGTTCGGCGACATACTTCAGGACCTCGAGCCGCAGTTTACCGTTGAAGTCGAAAGACAGATTTGGCGACCAAAGGAGAACGGTGCTGACGTCGAAGTCGTCGCGGATCAGGGCTTGGTCAGAGCGGGAGACCGGGAGACGCGGATTTGCGAAATCGAGATCGAACTGAAGGATGGCGACCGAAATGCCCTGTTCGGCATTGCGCGCAAGATCGAGGCGGTGGTCCCCCTGCGTTTCGGCATCGTCTCGAAAGCCGGGCGCGGCTACCGTTTGATCGCCCCTCGGCAACTGGCGTCGAAGGCGGAGCCGATCGAGCTTGACCGGAGCATGCGAGCGATTGAGGCCTTTCAGGCAATCGCCTCCGCCTGTTTCCGGCAATTCCGTTTGAACGAGGAAATCCTTCGCTGTCACGCAAACCCGGAAGCCCTCCACCAGGCGCGGGTCGCGCTTCGTCGCATGCGTTCCGCGTTCTCGCTTTTCAAGCACGTCGTTTCAGACGCAGAGAGCCCGCGCCTCAACGGCGAACTCAGGCACCTGGCAGGCGTGCTCGGTAAGGCACGCGACGTGGATGTGCTGTTGTCCCGGAAACCTCGAGGCGATCTCCGCGATCGCTTGGAGGAGGTGCGGAAGGATCGCTACGAGGACGCGTCAGATGCGCTGAATGGCTTTCGAGGCCGCGCCTTGATGCTGGACCTGAACGAGTGGCTGCACAGTGGGGACTATCTGTCGAAACCGACGACAGCCGAAGAGCGAGATCGTCCTGCGGCCGACTACGCTGCATTCGCCCTCGACCAAGCCAGAAAGAAATTGAGGAAACACGGCAAGGCGCTTGCCCACGTCGATGACGAGCAGCGGCATCAGGCGCGCAAGGATGCAAAAAACTTCGCTACGCGGCAGAGTTCTTCGCCTCTCTCTACAACGACAAGAAAGGTGCCCGGCGCCATAAGCGCTTCATCGATGCCATGGAGGAATTGCAGGATCAACTCGGTGCCTTGAACGATCTCGTTACTGGCGCAATCGTGCTTGCAGACATTGGGCTTGGCGATCATCCGGAGGCGGAGGCACTCACCGTCCATGGAGACAAAGACGCGATGATCAGGTCCGCTCAGACCGCGCTCGACGACGTCATCGATGCCAAGAAATTTTGGAGATAATACCGGCCACAGGTAGTCGCCGGCGAGCTCCAACCTTGATCGTCTCATCGTTCAGAGGCTAAAAGCCTTCTATGCGAAAGACGACTCGAAGAAGACTCCTCGTCTCGGCCTTTCTGCTCTGCATGGCGATCGGGCTGGCCGAAGTCGCTTTTGCCACCGCAATCTACTTCGGCTGGTCGTCCAGCGGCTGAGCATCCACTATTACGGTCCGAGTCTCGCCCTGAAACGAAAGCGGTGTGCTGCTCCCGCTTGAGTTTGTCGCCAGGACCTTGGGGCGGCGGCGTCTTTTTATTAATGCGAGTGGCGGTGGTGTAGATCAGGGTAATGTGCGTGCTTGTGCCTAAGCGGTTCGTGTCTATGCCAGTGTGAATGGGGTTCGGTGAACGGTCCCTCGTGGGCATGCTGGTGATGTTCGTCATGGATATGCGAGTGTTCGTGCTCCAAAACGTCGTGGAAATGCTCGTGGTCGTGGCGCTCAGCCAGATGGAGCCACAAGCCAATGCCCATCAGGATTCCCGCTCCGACAAGCTGAACCGTTATGGCCTCGCCCAAGAAAGCAACAGCGAGCATTGCGCCGATGAAGGGAGCTAAAGAGAAGTAGGCTCCGGTGCGAGCTGCCCCAAGATGGCGAAGCCCGAGCATGAACATCACAAGGCTGATCCCCACACCGAGGAAACCAACAATAGAACCGGCGAAGACGAAAGCGGGGGTCGGCAATGAAGCGCCGAATAAGATGGCTAATGCAAGATTGGTCGCACCGGCCACAAGCCCCTTGATCATGGCAATTTGAACCGGGTCAGCAGACGACAGCTTTCGTGTAAGGTTGTTGTCGATACCCCATGACAGGCATGCGGCCGCTATAAGCAGCCCACCAACATCGAGATTGAGCGTCCCGCCGTCCCATGACAGCAGGGCCGCGCCCGCGAGAATGGCGGCCGCACCCAGTAGCAATCGGCGATCAACGTTCTCACGAAAGACCAACCATGCAATGCACATGGTCGCCAATCCCTCAAGATTGAGCAGCAACGACCCCGATGATGCTGACGTGCGAGCAAGCCCCAGCATTAAGAGAAGCGGACCGAGCACGCCTCCGAACAGGACCACCAGAACCAACCAGGGGGTATCTCTCACCTGGAGCGGTGCCTCGACATTTGGCAGTCCGATCAGGCGGCGGCCCGAACTGACGATAACGAGGCCAAATCCAGCCCCTAAGTATAGAATTCCAGCCAACAGCCAAGGATCGATTGATCCCATAAGGAGCTTCGAGAGTGGCGCGGAGGCACCGAAGAGAACAGCGGAACCCAAAGCGAGCGGGACGCCGGGCCAAAGGTGGTGGCTTTTATCGATCATGTCCTTCAACTACCACACGTCATGATCCGCTATCTACCTCGAATGGCTCCACGGCAGCATTCAGCGATCTTGTTCTGCCTGTGGCCGTTGACGATAGCGGTGAGCGTGCGGTTTCGGTAAGTCGCCTCGTACTGCAATCGACCCGGCGACCTCAACAGAATGTGTTTGTCGGTACTTCATGAATAATCTCATCTGATGATCGGTTACATGCCGACCCGGCACAAAGGTGGTTCTCCATTCCAGAAAACCGTCATCGTATCGGGCCGACCGCGATCATGAGACGTCGAAATTTGCGCCGCGGCGGTGGGTGTAACTCCGGTCGGGCTACGCCCTCCCTTCGTCACACCCACCGCCGCCGAGTCTCATCTTGATTGACGGGCAGTTGAAGGCATGGCCGAGATCCAGACGCAGCGATGGCCGGAGGAGCAGCAGGGCGATGCATGGCGGGGGGCCATAGAGGCTTGTCTGAGAGCATTGGAAACGCAGACGAACGCCGAGGCGGCCCGAGCCGCGTTCATGATGGCAGCCGAAGATGCTGGCATCGACGTTAACGGGAATCCGGAACTGTTTGAGCCTCCCCCAAGGCGGGAGAAGCCGAAGAAGAAGCGCTAGGCACGGCCTTGACGCCATCTAGTCAGCCTACTCCCTTCGGATAAATTTTCTCCAACCGCCTGCTCTGCGACGCTAGCCACCGACACTGAGGGTAAAGGGAGGTTCCGCCTTGGATGCAGCGTACCCAGGCGATACAGCAAGCATTCACGAGATTCTCGGTCTGGCATCGCAGTACCGAATGGCCGCTATCTTGCTCGGAGAACGATCACCACGGGGCCAGCCACTGTCTCACATTCCGCGTCGGTTTCTCGCTCTGCACTCGATCGAGCTTTACCTGAATGTGTTTCTGCTCGCCAAAGGAATTCTCGACCCTGCATCCGTTCGCGGCCTTCAGCACAATATTGGCGAACGATCAAGAATGGCTTCGGATGCCGGGTTGAACTTGCGCAAGCGTACGGCCGAGCACCTGGAGACCCTGACCTCGAAGCGGGAGTACCTGATTACAAGATACGGTCCTGAAATGACTGCTGCGCTGTCGCAGGTGAACCGCGTCATGGCGACGCTCGAGGAATTGTCGCAGAAGGTTCCGAAGGTCGTCGGCTCGGCAGCCAGACCCAGCACGAGTGCTACCCGTCCGAGAGCGCCTGTTTGATGGTGAGGCACCTGACGCGGTGAAAATCGAAAATCACGTCGAGCGGGCTTCAGGATCGGGAGAGAAACTCAGGCGTTGCCTCCGAAGAGCTAAGCTTCTCTCCCTCTGGCATTCGAGATTTCGTCCTGTACAGGATGCTCGGTCCCCGTTGCGCCCTGTTTAAGCCGCACCGTTCGGTTTGCCATGCCGGCACATTAGCGATCCCGGAAATAATTGAAACAAATTTCTGACGTGCTTCAAGGAGGACCGCGCTTGCCCAATTGACTGCAGCAAGCGCATCGGGAATATCTCCCTCAAAAGTCGAGGATAATTCACGATGCAACTACGGTCGATCGCTAGCTTCTTTCCTCTAATTTTCGCGCTGAGTTTGTCGATCGCATCGCCGTCTTCCGCGCAAGAAGATCGTAGGTCTTCCGGCTTACTCGACCGGCTGCCCGGCGAAGACCCTTCGTGCGATTTCGTTAATCGCTCCTATGAGCGCGCACATTCCAAGGGAATTTCGCGAAGGGGACATGTTCAGTGACGGATGCGGACCTCCCGAAGGGAAGAAACAGGCCTTTACACCCGAGTTTACAAGGCGCTTGCAGGCACTGTTTCCCGCCGGCAGTGATGCGGCTGGTATAGAGCGGGCCTTCAATCGATGGGGTTCAAGGTTGTTTCACCTTGTCCTAAGTACAATCCGAATGTCCGTCTGGCCCAGTTTGCCAAAAAGGGTGTCTAACCCCGATGGACGCCGAGGTAAGATGGCACGTGACAGAGGACGGGAAAGTGGCCGAACTCAGCGGCGACATCTCTTACAAGCCGAGGGGTGAAATCCACTAGCCCGCGCGGGCAGAAGCCAATTGAGGCGGCCTTTTGCCAGCCGCTAGTTGGCTATCGTGGCGCGAACGCATGAACATTCCGAGCCGCCGCCACGGCGGGAGAAGCGGAAGAAGAGGAGCTGAAGGTTCATTAGTTTGAGGGGCTGACCTCGAAGCCGAACCCGGCCCTTCCGTGTATTAACCGGGCGTGCGGTTGAGCGACTATGGCGAATTTGCTTCGACCGCGCGCCCATGCGGGGCTTCTTTTGGGCCAAGAACGACCTCGAAGCAGGTAGCCCTTCGGCCTGGGCCATCCTGTGGAAAACTCGGCTGATACGGCTTATAATGTCTGCATCGGTCCAAGTGCACGGCATGGGTCGATTATGCGCCCCTGCCGTAAATCGGGAGGGATGTATCGATGATGTTTCCCACATTTCCCACGCTCAAAAACGGCGAGATTGAAGTCCTCACCTCCGTCATCGAAACATGGTGCAAGGAAAAGCAAATAGATCCCGAAAGCGAGTGCGCTCGAGCGGTGACCGCCACGGCGCTTGACCTGATGCACGACGGCTTCACGACTCGTGAGAGCTTGTCGATCGCGCTTGCCAACGCGCTGGAGCCAGAAGGGCGAGCGGAGTAGGTGATGTCGACGAGCGATACCAAGACATTCAAAATCCGGCTGAGGCACGCGAACGACCGAGGATTGAATAAACAACAGCGGGAGCTGGTTGACGCTTATCGATTGGGGAAGCTCGACGAGAAAGATTTCCAGTTCCAGCTTTCAAAAGATCCGGCGTTGGCTAAGTGGGTGCGCCAGATATTGGAAGCTGCAAGCAACGATCCCCTGAGCAATTGATGCGCCCAGCAATTTTGGGCCCTCCCCCAAGACGGGAGAAGCCGAAGAAGAGGCGCTAGGCACGGTTGTCATTCGGCTTTGAGAAACGATAGATCCGAACCGCTACCCAGCCCGCCACTACCGCGAGAAAAAGACTACTCGGCGACAGCCATGCCGCGATCGAAATGATTGCGTCATTATCCTCGCACTGGACAGCGTCGGGACATCCGCGGAAAGAGCTGTCGCTCCAGGCGACAAAGCCAGCTAATCCAAAAAAGAGGAACATTGCAAAACCGGACAAGGCAACCGCCCACGCAAATATGACGTCATCTTCGCAGCCTTAGAGATACTCATCGCGGTTCCACCTATTGGTGCTGGGCTCTCACCACTGTCATAGAACCGAAGAAGCTTCCAACGATTATTATTGTCCTCACTTGGCTAATTGACTGCTGCAAGGGCATCGGGGATATCTTCCCTCAAAAGTCGAGGGAATCATGAAATTTCAACCCGCCTGCCTGGGCGCGACCTTGTTCGCTACGGTTCTTTTTGCGCAATCACTTGCCTTTGGCGCCGACGCACGGCGCCCCGATGAGCGGCTCGACCGCACTTGTACCGCCGTCAACGAAGCCGATGTCAATACACGAAGGGGCTACAACTACCGGGAATTGATCCATCAGCCCTTTCTAGATGGAAAAACGAAAGAATATATCGAGATCATTTTCAGGGCTTCCGCCTCGTTCGAAAGATATTCGGGCAGATCCACCTGGCAAGAATTCGACCTTCACGAGGTCGATCCGTACGACCAAAGATACACCTCGTGTACGTCCGTCGGTATCGAAAATAATAGCTTTCACTACTATGCCAATTGGAACAAGCCCGGGTACCGTGCATCGGCCGAAATTTGGTTGACGCCCGACAGGAAGAAACTCTCGAAGGTCATACGTCGCTATCCACCCGACAAGAAAGAGTTTCCGTTCTCAACGGTCATTTCGACGTTTGACTATCATGCTCAGGAAGCGAAGCGTCCTGACGACGCATCAATTGTCACCCGTGATGTATGGAAAAACGACGCCACCTGCGATGCGGTGAACACGGCGTACGTAAAGACCCGCCGAAGCAAGGAATACAGCGAGGTCATTTACGGAGTCAAAGAGAACGGCTCTCTGGACGCGTTCCGAGAGATCAGGGTTACCAAGACGAAGCATTTTGAGAGACGTCCACGCTCAACCGAGTGGATGCCCTACGACCCCGATTACTGGTCTGCCGTTGATCGCTATGGGCCTAAGTTTTCGGATTGCAGCTTGGGGGAGACTGCCAACGTCGGCTCAGAGCCGGCAACTTACTATACAGCAAGGTGGCATAAAGACCCGTTCTCCGCCAACATAGGCATTTGGGTCTCCGATAAGGATGGGCGAATGATGAAGACCTTGCGTCAATATGATGATCCCACATGGGAGTTCCCATTTCAGGTAGTGGTGGAGCTTTACAACTATGATCCAGCGAGCGCAGTCATGCCTCCGAATCTGGGCGATACAAGTGAACGCTAACCTCCCTCCTTTCGCGCTAGGACCTTGGTCCGACTAGCGCGCTTCCCTGATCAGCGTAATCTGGAGTTGTCCTGAGCTGGGCAGGACACGAAGGGAAGCCGCCACCCGCGCGGTACGCCCCACCGAAGGCTTCCCTTCAATCTCTTCGATGACTCGGCACCGTGGTCCTACTCCCTTCAGACAGATTTGATTCCAGCGCGTGCTCTGCGACGCTGCACCCGGTTAAGGAAGTGAAAACGGGGGCGCCAATGAGCGGTTTTACTGACGAGGAGCGCGCGGCCGAGATGAAACGCCGCGATGATGCCATTCGAAATTCCATCAAGGCCGCGGAGAGAGACAGAGAAGCGTGGCGCATCGCGGACATGCAGCGGATGGATACAAGATGCCTCCACTGTAACAATCCGATGCACTCTTGGCAGGCAACAGACCCCGAAAACCCGTTGTGCGATTTCTGCCTTGGGGACTGATCGCAAGCAGCGCCTCAAAAGCCGTAAGCACAAGAAGAGGGAAGAGGTACGCTCATGCCCGTGAGATTCATCGATCGGAAAGATGAAATCAGAGATGCATTAGTTCGCGTGGCGGAGGGCGGCGAGCCTGTCACGTATGAGAAATTCGGGGACGAGGTCGGAATCTGGCGCATGCGCGGTGCGAAGGACTTGCTCGATCTCATTGCCAAAGAAGAAAAGAGCCATGGCCGGCCTGACGTGACTTACATGTTGAAAAGCGCCACGTCGGGATATCCATCACAAATCGGCGGCCAATTGGCCAAGCCGCCGGCAGACTGGCAAAAGCGGCTTGCATGTGAGGAAATGCAGAAAATCATTAAAGAGTATTGCCCAGGTAAGCGGCAGAGCAACTTCCGGCCGAAAGTCGGCTAGTCACGGAGGCGCGCTCGATAGGCTCTGTTGCCCCTGGGCGTCTTGATGAGGAAGACGAGGAGATCAGCCGGCGAGCCCTCCTGATCCGCGATTTTCTTTAGCGCAACTCAAAGCTGGCCCGGTGGGGGCGCTGCTTTAGCCGTAGCTTTCTTGTGAACGTACTTCTGATTTGGATGGTTCTTCATTTCCGGAAAGAGGTAGCTCAAGCTTCCGTCTCGAACCATTCCGTACAAATAGTTTTGAGCGATATAGACAGAAGACCGATCCATGAGTTTCGCTAAGTCTGCCGCCGATAACGCCTTCCACGAACAAAGGTCTTGAATTATTGCAGACATCTTCTCGGGAGCGGCTCTTCTACCCAGCGCCACTGACTGGAGAGCTACGCGTAATTTTGCGGGAACATCGCGGATGCTGATTTCTGTATCTTGGGAGCTGCCGCCCTTATCTTGGGAGCTAACTTCCAAGGTAGCTTCAGTCTCATCACTTGCGGCAAGCAGACGCTCTCCCGCCTGATAGTAGGTTTTAGAGCTACTCCCCTTCAGGACCAACAGCTCTAAATCGCGCAGTTTTTTCAGACTGCGACTTGCTGAATAGGTATCTACCTTACTGAAACTGCGAAAGGTGGAGTTATCAATTGCGCCCACCTCGCGAACGAAAATCAGGGCCCTTTTCTGGTCCTCAGATAGATCGAGATCAGAAAACTGTTTCAGCCAATCCCAATCTGACCGATTCAAGAAATGATGGAATAGGAAAATGGCCGTAAAGGTGTCGTTGTTTCTGTCGGAATCTAGTGACGGTGCGGACAATCCTGTTCCTTCGAGCTGCTCCCGCATTACTCGAATGCCGCTTCCTTTATTTTCAGCGAAACGGGTATCGTGGAGTATCGCAGCTAAATGCGGGTTTCTACTGACGGACCCAGGGTCATCGAACTTGTCTTCCGATTTCAAAGAATAACCGGGTTTTTTGATCACGAGCCGGTTCGCGTAGCGGATTATCTGAATAGGTTGATGAATCTGGTAGTTACGATGCATCAGCGCATTCACAACCGCCTCACGAAGTACCCGCACTGGCAGTATTGGCAGGTCTAGTCTCTGCCCAGACCTGTTGTCCTCCAGATGAAACGCTTTGGGCAAGTCATCTGTAATAGCGGCAATGATGCGGGAGATCACAAGGATGATCGGCCCTCGCATATCAATCGACTCAAAACGATTTTCTGGATCAGAAATCCATGTCCTCCCTGGGACGCGGATGTAGTCGATGCGGTGAACTGGAAACAATCGCCGGATTGCTGACGCCCTGCCAAAGGTTAAGATTCCCGCGGCGGTCACCCTGAGGCGTCCGTCAAGTCTACGCAGCGCTCCCACGGCATGCAGCAGCTCCTCGTCTCCCCAGTTGAGTTCCTCAGCCTCCGCATTGCTCTCCTGCCTAGCTTTACGATAAGCAGAAATTGCAGCCGGATCGATATCATCCATCGAAGCGTCGTCAATAACATGGGTGTCGAACGCTTTGTTCTGTTTTCCATGGTAAAAGGTCAGAAGGTCTTCTTCGGTACACCGGATGTGTGCGTTTCCGATACTCGTCGGTGATCCGTGCCGCCTGTTGGGCTCGACGGCGTTCCTCGGTCAACTGTGAGGCCAGAGTGTCGCGCTCGAACTTGGTGACCATCTGTGAGGTTGCTTCTCTTGCCACGGACGCGTCGTGAATAGGCAACCAGATCCGGAACCCGGCATAGAAAAAACCGATGATCGCCAGGCCGATGAGCACGCGCCCGATCTTGGACTTTGCGAGGGAGACGAGGATGTTCCAGGCGATCGTCCACATGGTCATAGACCCGAGACGCAAAGTTCGGCTTCACCGATACGTTGGGCATCGCCCATCTCGCGACGAAGCACCAAGCCGCGGACGATCATCTTGCCGGCCTTGTTGAAGGCGGTCTGGGCTTCGCAAGCATCCTTGTATTCGTTCTTGCCGACCTTCTTTGCGGCCGTCGATCGGATCTGCGCGGGTGTGCCGAAGTTGTAGGCCCCTGACGTCATCGACGCTTGCACCGTGTAAGGCGCCTGCGCGAAGCCATCGACCTTGTCGACCAGTGGGAGGAAGTAGTCACGAATGACCCGTTGGATCAGCATGGCGTCGCACTGTTCGAGCGTGAAGGTCGTGCCAAGTTTGACCGACTTGCCGTCGATCAGCGTTTCGCCCCAGCACACCGTTACCACGCCGACGATGTCGATATAGGCCGTCAGTTTGACGCCTTCCCACGGCTTGATCAGTTCCTTGATCGCCAGTTCGACGGCCGGCGGCGTGATTCCCTTGGCCACGGCGGCATGGATGATAGCCGGCGTAATCTCTGGATGCGCTGGCGCCGGCTTTGCCCCGGTAAAGGCTGTCCATCCGCTGATGCCGGCAGCAACGATGGCAGCCGCCGCCGCAGCCTTGCCGCGCTTGGATGCGACGATCTTATTTATCGGCATGGAGGTTTCCTTGGTCTTTGACGCGCAAGAGCGGGGACAACAGGAGGAGAGCGACCGAAAGCCACGACGGGATGTAATCGTCCAGGTACGGAACGATGTACGGGACCAGTTCCGACAGCAGGCTTAGATAGACGCACCACATGGAAGCCGAGCGCGTGAGGACGCGCCAGGGATTGCTGACGAGACGCATGGAAGGCTCCGGAATTGTGAGGAGGTTGTGGGAAGGCCCAAGTCCTTGACTTCTGCGTGCTCTGTGCGAGCCTGCATTGAGGGGATTGGGGAACTAAGCGGATATGCTAGAGTCTATTTCAGCCTTCATTGACCTGAAGACGATACTCATCGTCGCCATGATCTTCATCCCGCTTGAGCGCGTTGTTCCGCTTTATGCCGGTCAGAAAGTAATGCGAAAGCGCTGGCTGAACGATGTGTTCTATCTCTTTTTCAACAGCATCCCGATCTGGATCGGTTTTGTGCTGCTCGTTGGCTCACTGTTGGTTGCCAGCCGTTTCGTGGTTCCGGAAGGACTGGGCAACATTGTGCGAGCTCAGCCGATATGGCTGCAGACGATCGAGGTCGTTCTTGTCGCCGATACCGGCGTTTACCTTGCACACCGCGCCTTCCACGCCATCCCTTTCCTCTGGAAGTTCCATGCTATCCATCACAGCATCGAGGAAATGGACTGGCTGGCCGCTCATCGTGTTCATCCGGTGGACCAGATCGTCACCATGACGGTATCCCTGCTCCCGATTTATGCCCTTGGTTTCTCCAGCACAGCGATCGCAATCCATACTTTAATTTATCATGGGCAGGCGCTTCTGATACATTCGAACACGCGTATCGAGTTTGGACCTTTCAAATGGGTACTTGCCTCACCCGCGTTCCATCACTGGCACCATGCTAACGAGCGGCAGGCCTACGACAAAAACTTCGCCGCTCAGTTACCCTTCATCGATGCTTTGGCAGGCACCTTATACATGCCGGAGCGGATGCCGAAGGCATATGGCGTTGATGATCCTGTACCTCCGCTCTACCACCAGCAACTCGTGTATCCGTTCAAGCGCGCCGGCAGTGCAGCGGGAAATCAACTCCGTGGATATGCCGCAGTCGGAACGGAGAACCCTGAATCCGAGGCGTAGCGCGCAACGCTCTTGGTAACGCGGATCTCATCCATCCAGCCGTCTAAGACCGAGCGATGCGGCGGCACCTCGAAGTTCGACAACCAGGTCAGATAGAACCTGTGGGATGCTCCCTTCAAAGAATGTAGGCTCAATGGGTGTTGGGACTTCTTCCATCATTCGCCGATCTTCGCCGGGTCAAAATCCAAATGACTGTAAGAGTTTAGGCTGCATGGCGCAAGAAAATTGCCGATGTTGCTTGCCGATGTTTGCTTGGGAGGCTTCTCACCCATCTTTCCACGATTGGTCGAAGATTTTCGTCGCAAAAATCGACCGACCATGAATTCTCGTCAAAATACCCCATGGGCAAGATCCGTTTCGGCGACTTGCATCCCGGCGCTCCGCACACTTATGTGTGGATCGAGCCGATCTCCACGATTTCCTGTCGCGTCTTAGGGAGATGGCCAGAGCATCAGCACCGCTGAGGGGCTGGTCAGACTGGACGTGGTCGCGGAATGCTTCGGGCTGGCGGAGCTTCGATCAGAACACGACAAGGATGTTTTCCATGAACGCCGCCTTAGGAGGCACTGCGTGGTTTGGTACGCCGCCGGATTCCTGTGATCTTGAGTGAAACAGGCTTGGTGGTAAAGGGGATCACAATGGAACGACGGGCGGTGGGGGCCGCCCGTGAACGCGACTAATGCACATTCATGTTTGCTGCCTTGACGGCCGCCAGGAATTTTGCGCGAGCGACTTCACCGTCGATACGACCGGCCAGCGCACCGCGGCAGGCGTTCCGTGCCTCGACGAAGGGTGCGCTGCTGCAGTCCGCCCAACTATCGGTCAGATAGATGACCGCCTCGAACGGGCTGGCAACCGTCTCGCTGCTGCGGGTTCCAGTCGATATGGTGATTGGCGATTGCCACTTCGCTACCGGCATGACTTCCTCCTCCATTTTAACGGACTGCAAACGCAGACCGCGCACGAAGGTTCCCAACCACCAAGGCGAAATTTCGGCTGCTCACCACATTTGTTAGCAACCGCTAAAAAAAATCATGCGGCTCGCGCTCGGTCTTTGCGCCGGACAGCTAGACACCGGCGCGGAAGGCGTCATTTCGACACGCAAACCGCGATCTTTGATCTTGCGATCAATTGACATTCCTTCCTGCCAACTTCCCTAGATTTTCGCCAGCGGACTCCAGGGACATCGGTCGCTTGTGGGTGACTAAACGCGAAGCATAGTCATCTGTTGATTTTGTGATATCGTTCGCCTCCTTGTGGGGAGTAGGCGTTATGACGAGTTTGGTTGCGGACGCTTTTTATTGGGCGACATCCGATAAGCATACCGATGGGCGAACGACCATCGTGCAGGTTTCCACGATCTTCGGCCAAGATCCGGACTACTGGACTCTGGCGGTATTGGGGTCGGATCAGCACCACATGATCACCGACTTCGAGATCATCGCCCTTGTCGAGCCACCGGAAGCGTATCCGATCCGTCAGGCTGCCGAGTAGCGCGAGCAACAGGGCTCCGCAAGAAAAGCCCTCGTCTGTCGCCCGCGAAGGATCCAGATTTCGTTCAACGTCAGCTTGTTGACCGCATCGCACTGCGTCTTTTTGTGGTGTGATCCCTCCAAATTGTCAGATTGCCGAATATTAACCTTTCGTTAACCATGGCTCCTTAGCTTACCCGAAAGCGAAAGTCGGATGAATTTCGAGGAGGACGCCATGTCGCTCGCGACCGTGCCCGGCAAAATAAAGCTATATGGCAGTTATGCTATTTTGGTGATGACGGAAGGAAGTCTGCATCAGACAGTCTGCATCTCTGTTGATGCAATGCCTGCTGGCGAAGGGGACATGATCCAAGGTATCCTTCGTTATCTTCATGTTTATGAGAATATTGCGGATCGCAAGTTCTCTGAGGGCGAGCTGGCATATGATGGACGGGTGTGGATCACCTCTTCCGACATGACCTTGCACTAACGAAGGCGGGTCTCTCCACTCCGATCCGAAATCCCCCTACGGTCTTGCGTTAGGCAATCACCGTCTTCTCCATTGATATGAAGGCGCATGCCATTCGTCGGAGGTCCGCAGGCTCCTCGCTAGTCGCGATCGGTCGCGAAGCTGCTCGAAACCCTCTATGCCCCCGCAGTCTGGTCCGCGTCTTTTTCTCGGAGACTCCATAGTGCAAGAAATGACGGGGAATGTGCGCCCTTGCGCCGACCGAAAACCGACCCGTACCGGTCAAGGTGAGGATTTTGCCCAGCATGGATCATTTCATCGGCACAAGATCACCATGATGCCTTCCGTTGTCGTCAACCCAACGTATCGCAACGAGTTTGCCTGACGGATCGTAGCGGTCGGACTTCGATATCCACGGATAGGCTCCGCTGACATCGAAGACGACGTAGTCCCGCGAGCCGTCGTCATTGAAGTTGGTCTGGGAGACAATCTGCCCGCCGCTGCTATTAACCTGCTCGTAACGTGTCCACGGCTGCCGGGTGTCGGTGTCGTAAGTGATCGAGTAGTGACTGTGATCGCGATTTGTTTGGTCGATATATCGGAGCGACCCAGCAGCGTCATAGTGCTGCTGGTAGGCAGACCAGATTGCCGCGTTGGCAGTGTCGTAGCTGGTCACCACTTTAGCGCCGGTGTCGAAAAATCTGGTTTCAGTGAGTAGCCGGCCGGAGCTGTCCCTGAACTGTTCAAACTTGGACCAATCCTGACTGTTTGAAACGTCAAACGTGACGTAGTTTCTGGTACCGTCGTCATTCGCCTGGGCAATCGATGTGAGTTGGCCTGTTGTGCTAAAGGCCTGCTCGTGGCGCATCCATTTGCCCTGGTTGTCGACGTCGTAATTGACTTGATTCCTGGAGCCATCGTCCAGGACGGTGACCTGCGCCCTCACCAGCCCCTTTGCGCCCAGTTGCCTCGTAATCTTTGACCATGGTTCTGAATTGTCTGAGTCAAGATCGACGACGTCCGTCAAATTGCTCGTCTTGCTGTAGTATTCCAGCTTTTTCTGCGCGCCGGACGCCGCAAAAGTCACTCCAACCCGGGTACCGTCATCCCTGTGCTGCATTTCAAATGTTCGCGTGCCGCTCGGGGCGAAATCTTGTTCCACCCTGGTCCAGCTCTCAGTATTGAGGGGATCATAGAGCGTAATACTTGTCCTCCGGCCACCCTTGTCCTTGCGTTCAACGCTGCGCGGCCTTCCGGTTGCCACATCGAAAATTGTATCGATTGTGCTTCCTTCAACCGTGGTCTCAGTCTGTAAAGTCTTTCGGGTTCGGTAGTCGAACATGGTTCGGATCGTTGATCCGTTGGCAGCGTGTTCAATCACGTCATTGGGAGCTTTCAGCCGCTCTACGGAACCTGGTTCCGTAAAGGCATTCGCCGAGGATTGCTCCTTTGGCACTGTTTGCCTGGCTGACTGAATAGGCTTGGTTGCCGACTGCTTCGCGTTCGCGACCTCTCGCGTGGCGAGCAGTCTCAGTTCGCCCGCCGCTCCGTCATATTCCAAAAAGCTCTTCGGGCAGGACAACAAAGCACCTTGAAAGCGTCGATTAGCCTCCGCGATCTTGTCGCGCTGCAGGTACCATTCGCCGGCATAGAAAATGGCCTCGCACAGCTCATCGTTGTTTGCCGCCCCCATCGCGAGCTCCTCCGGGGTGAGTTTGCCGAGGAAGAGGTCGTAGATGGGGTACGGCCACTGGGCCGGTTTGAGTTTCGCGGCAGCGTTCTGCAGATTGGCGGCTGCTTCGCTGTCGCCGCCTCTTTCCTGTGCCAGGTATCGCCAAAGGCGGTAGTAAGGAGCCGGGACTCCTTCGGTTTCGGCTTTGGCAAGAAACTGCTCTGCGGCCTTGTCGTAGCGTCCTGCGAAAAACTCGTGGAACGGATCTCTCAGCACTGCCCCGCGTATCAGCGCAATAGGCAGTAGAGACACAATGGCCACGACCGCAAAGAGGCTGCTGAAGGCAACCGCAGCACCCCCGTAGCGGGGTAGCCGTCGTTTGCGCGGCCATGCCATGATGAGAAGACATCCGGCCAGAGCGCCTGCAACTGCACCGCCGAAATGCCCTGCGTAGTCCACTTGCTGTCCATCCTTGGTAGCGGAAAGAAACGGGATGAGCGCTGGTGCCAGTAGTCGCGCTGCGCCAAGCCTTAGCGCCGGGGCGATCGGAGCGAAAGGACGCCGGAAGCTGGTCACAATAGTGGCCGCGAATAGCCCGACGATGCCGCCGGAAGCCCCCACGCCGACAATATTCGGTGCGTTGATTAGGACGGAGGCGATCGCCCCGCCCAACGCGCTTGCGACGAAAATTGCACCAAACCAGCGCCAACCGGTCAGGCGCTCAAGTAGCCTGCCGGCGAACCACAGAGCAAGGCAATTGAAGACCAGATGCAGCGGACTGCCATGGAGCAATGGCGCGGTGAACAGCCGCCACCACTGGTGATTTTCGAAGATCGCGTTCCCGTAGGTTCCTCCGAGCACAAACAAGGTTTGCGAGCTTGGCCATCCTTTTTCCGGAGGATCCACACCGAATATCAGTTCGCCGATGTAGATTAGGACGAGCAGACCAATGATAAGATAGGTAAGGACCTGTCGAACAAGCGGCACTTCGGCCTCAGCGGGATGCGCGGTCGCAATCGCCTGCCCGCCCTCTGCTATAGTTTCGCGTGCATGCTTCCACGCTTCAAAGCAACGATTGAAGATCCTATCTGGGTCCCCCTGCAGCGTCTTGAGATTGAAGCTGGCTTCGCTTTTCGAGGCATGCATCACCATGCAAACGAAGCCCCTGAGACCCTGCCTACGAATGCTTTTTGCAATCCCCGGGTCGATCTGAAGCTTCAAGGCGTACAGATGTCGGCTACGCGAGCGTTCGAGGCCTTTGAGGGCCGCCCAGGGAATGGGCCGCGTGCTGAAACTTGGCAACAGGATACCGTCGGTCGATATTGCCAACGGGATATCTCTGGAGAGGAGATTCAACAAAGCTCTGGCGGCGAGCAGCCCGAAGAGTGTGGCCCCGATCCATGAAAAAATGATACCGGGAAAACGGCCGGCCCCTTCTGACATCCATGTGTTGGCGACGATCAGGGCCGCGAACACGAAGCCCCCCAAAACAGCCCGAAGCAATTTACCGTCGTCCCGACGGTACGACGTTGGTGGAAGAATCCTGGATGGGGCAGATCTGAAGTCCCCCGGCTGCAGCACGACTACAGCGCCGGAATAATCCAGACGTTCAGCATGGGGCACTCCTGAGGCGGCTGGAGCAGAAATACTCTCAGCGCCTTCGTCCTTCAGTTCGCCAACATCAGATGCGTCGTGCCAGTCGGAAAGGCCCTGGTGCCAAACTGGCGTATTAGAACGTAGTTGCCCGGCCTGAATAAGGATATACAACCTAGATTGTCAATTGGACGGCAATACACGCGCCGCTGCAGAAGTGTTGCGGCTTCCGAGCCTTGAGGCTTATGGGCTGCTCAAGGATTGCTCGGGGGTCTCCGTTTCGCTTGCTGATAACAGACAGTTGGACACATGGAAAATGACTGGAGCCACCGCGTCTCAATCGCGAGATGCCACAAGCTGCGTTTGGTTCCCTTACGGCGAATCTACGCCGCTCTCGTCAACTGGAGTAGGCGTGAGGCGAGCGTCCAATCCATTGGGGTTAAATCGACAGGCACGCGATCGCGAGAACGAGTGCCGGCAGCATAACAATCACGCCAATTTTCACAAAGGCCCATGCGTCCATATGCAGACCCTCGCGGCGCAAGGCCGCCAGCCATAGTATCGTTGCCAATGATCCGGTCACGGAGAGGTTTGGACCTAGATCGACACCGATCAGGATAGCGGCGGAAATCTTCGGCGACACATCCGCAGCCTGGACCGCGCTACCAGCCACCAAACCGACGGGAAGATTGTTCGCAAGGTTCGACGCAAGAGCAACGGCCGAGGCTGCGTACATTGTTACCGAGGTTGCGCCGAGCGATGACAAACCTGCCAATGTGGCGGCGAGGTGATTTATCAGTCCTGTTTTATCGAGAGCTGCAACCACCACGAACAGACCTGCCACGAGAGGCAACACCTCCCACGAGACGCTCCGCGCGATCTGGGCGACCTGTTTTCCCGTCGATAGTAAAACCACTGCTGCCGTGAAAAGTCCGGCCAGAAATGTCGGCAGTCCCAGATCGAAATTGAAGGCTGACGCCGTCACCAGCATGAGGGCAGTTGCGCAAAGCCCAACGCCTGCCAATTTCCCGCCTGCACTGAGCGAGACGGTCGGCACATTCACCGCGACGGTTTCCGTATCGAGGGTACTCCGTTGGGTCGCGTAGAGAGCGACGAATGTCACAACGATCGCCATCAGCGATGGCAAAGCGAAGACTGACAGCCAGTCCGAAAGCGCCGGCATGGTGCCGCCACCGAAGATTACCAGGTTGGCCGGGTTGGAAATCGGCAGGACGAAGCTCGCCGCATTTGCGATAAAGGCGCATATGAGCAGGTAAGGCATCGGATCCTTGACCCGCGCTGTGCGACATGCCGCATAAACGGCGGGCGTGAGGACCACTGCTGTTGTATCGTTTGAGAGGAGGACAGTGACAAGGATTCCGACAACATAAATCAGGACGAAAAGGCGTCTCGGCGATCCCCTCGCATGACCGGTGGCAATTGAGGCGAGCCAATCGAACAGTCCTTCTATACGCGCCGTTTCGGACAGAAGCATTATTCCGATCAGGAACAGATAGACGTCAAATCCTTTAGCAACCCCGTTCCAAGCCTCTTGAATACCCAAAGACCCCAGAGCCACCAACAAGACGGCCCCGACACCAGCCCAGATCGCCTCAGGCCAGCCGAAAGGTCGGCTCACGACGCCGAGCACGGTTGCGCTAGAAATCAGCCAAGTGGCAGCGGTCATATTGATCGGTATCCAAATTAGAGCGTTACGGCGCAGCAAGGGCAGTGCCATTGGGATGGTTGGTTCGCAAAGGTGCGATTTTCTTTGCTGTGGCAAAGGCTATGGGAGCCACAGAGGCGGCGCCTTGAACCAGTAGGCAGGACCATATCCGCTCCGGCCTGTCAACCAACCCACGACACCGTTGCTCAATGACGCTTGAGAGCCCTGCCCGTCATAACCGCCGCCAGGCCGGCATTGAAACGGTTGCCCGAAGGGATAGGCTCGGCACGATCGGAGTGGCGATACTGATTGAACTCCGTCCGCCGCGGTTCTTTATTCGCAGTTGCGCCTAACCTATCACGCCCATTGCTGGGAATTCCCACCCACGATAAAGCTGCAAACCGTAATTCAACCGTGACGTGCAATAGAACCCCCGATATTTCATCACCAGCGGACGTTTAATGCATGATTGATTCCTGAGATGGGCTAGAAGACCATTTTCCCGGCAGGTTCGTTAGGCGGACTACTGGCGTCTGGATGTTGCTATGCCGATCTTTTTTCCAATGTTTGGATTTGTCTTTTGCCATCTATTGAATGGGCCACCAAAGCCAACGCTTTCAGCATTGCTGCGGGGCTAGGCTCCGGGCTTTGCTGTTGTGGTTCAACCTAAAGGTTACGATTCCGCGGTGGGGGACGAATTCAAGACGTTCGTTGGAACGTCAGCGTGCCGAGTGAGAACCCGGCCGCACAAGAGCACCCTCGAACTTGGGCGCCGTGCCGGTCAATCGGAGACCGTCACGTCAATCCATCGTCCAGACCCTTGACTGCCGTAGATGTCTACGTCGATCCAGACGTTGCCTCGAACGATCATATTTGCGGCGTCTCGCGTCATGGTGCCATTACGAAGCATTGCTTCGAGTGCCTGCCGATTTGCGGGGTCGGCAAAGAAGGAATCGGATCCATCGTCTCGATCACGTATCCCATATTGGTGAAAGTTCGCTCGGTCCTGACGAATGATTTGCCACGGTTGCGTGAGCCGGACGCCATTCGAATTGAAGAGATCAGCCTCACCACTGTAGGCCCGGTAGCTTTCGATCACTCGGTTGGTATGATTGGCCCTTACGCTCGACTGAGCAAAGGCGGGAGCGGCGATGAACGCAGCGACGGCGACGAGCGAAATCAGTTTCTTCATGTGACCCCTCTTTCCGCGCCTTCTTACCCAGGGTTGAAAAATTACGCTAGAGGCAAGGAGACGGATGGTTAACGGCGAGAATGGGGAAGAACCGGTGTTCCAAGGCTGTGGATTTGAAGCAGGCTCGACGCCAAGAATTGGCGACTGCCCCTTGCCAGAATGTGCGCGAGAAGACGGGTTTTCGAAGGTCTGGTTGCTAACGGACACCGCTGCGGGGCTAGATTCTACGAATCTATTGGATTTTCTGCCACCTAAAGTCACCACACGTCTCGCACTTCATGACGTTGGCACGCGCGAGGACGGGGACTTCGATCCCTACACTGCGCAGGATGCAGGCCGGCGACGCAAAGGTGTCAATCGGTGTCTATGCTGTGGCGCAATGGATCTTCGGAAAATCCGAAAAGCTCCTTGAAATTCTCAATCCTGGCGAGGACGGGTACGCCACGATGCTCGACGTGAACCGGGCGAGCCGAAAGAGGGGATAATTGGGCGACTTCCGAGGAAATCCCTTGCGGTCTGCTATCTGGAAAACCCGCTTCACCCGCGCCTCGTCGGACGGGCAAGCCTTCCGCGTCAATTTGTGGTGGTCGGTTGCGTTGGTTTCAGTGCGCGTACCTTGGAACTAATGACGCGCGAGACTGTTCAGCTATAGATTTGATTCGACGCTGACATGCCCGACCGGCTGGGCCAAGCGGCGATCTTGAGGAGTCTCTCATCATGAAAGTTTCGTCCAGATTTCGTTCAATTGTGGTTGCCGCCATCACCATCGCGGGAGTTAGCTTTGCCAGCGCCGCGCATGCAGACAGCGGTACGATCCGATTTGCCATCTACAAGGCGGCCTTCTTCGTCGGTGGCGCCGGAGGCGATGGCACGCTGACCTTCCACGGTCGCCGATATCCCGTCTCGGTCGGCGGCATCTCGGGTGGCCTCGCCTTCGGCGCCTCTAAGACTTATTTCCAAGGGACCGTGCGTCACATACGCCGCGCCCAAGACGTGACGGGGGTATACGCTGCAGCAGGCGGCGGCGGCGCGGTCGGCGAGGGAGCCCAAGTAATTGTCATGACCAATGACAAGGGCGCCCAACTCGAGCTCTCAGGCAGGCAGGTAGGCCTCCAAGTCAACGCCGATATCAGCGGTATGAGCATCACGGTAAAGTAAGGCGGTCTACTCGGTTCGCGGAGGTTCGATTTCCATCTCGTCAAGCGTGAACGGGCAGAAAAGCCATTTTCCGTAGCGTCTCAGTTTGAAATTGGCAGTCGCTGAACAACTTCAACAATGTCACGCGTGCGTGTTGCCCGCGAGCCCCAGGCGGCATCAAATTCTGTGCCCGGCGATTGAATGGCGGCGTTTGCCGCCTCCAAACTGTCGAACTCATAAAAGGCAGTGTGTTTCGAGGGATCGGTTCGGCTCCAGGCGCGCCATGCCCCGCGTGCCCCAAACACGCGGACTGCGTCTGCCATGTGGCGATCGTACCATTGGTCGAAGGGCGCTCGGTCGGGCTCATTGGGAACATCGGCGCGCACAATCAGCAGTGCTTGGTTGGACATTTCCCCCACCTTTTCTCAGATCAGGTCATTCTGCTAACCATATAGCAGTCCGGCGCAGTGCGCGATGACGCCCTTGTGCTTTGCCGCTATAGCGATGGAGGAACTGCCGCTTCTTCCCGAACGATAAAAGATCTGCGCTTGCCCAGAGGCGAGAGGCAAAGGTGTTGCGAAGGGCCCGATGACGCCTGCCTGGATGGAATGCGCGTGACCGATACGCAAACGTGCGATTGGAAACGGGCGTGTTTATGACCGACGCCATCGCTCTATACGACGTCTGCGACGGCACCAGGCTTGCCGATGAGGTCCTCCTCCACCCATTGCCGGTATATCGAGGGCGGGACTGATGTCCTCGCCTGAGGAGCGTCTATAGGCTTCTCCGGGGGTGCGCTGGATTGCCCAGGGAATATGCACGTCATGTTGGCGCGAGGTGGTCATGCAGCGCTTCGCAGTCCATTGCTGCCGGTGCCGCGAGACGTGAGCAGAGCCATTTGTAGTAAGATACTGATGAAGCAATCATCCCCGGGGCAAATTTCACGTTGCCTCCGCCCTTCATCGCCGACCGGTGGGCAGGGGTTTAACGTTTGCCGATGCCTGTCATTTGACGACCCGAAGAAATGGTTTTTGGATGGGGCTGGCGTTGAACATGTGCCTCGCCTCGCCTTCCTGCATCAACCAGTCGCCCCCAGTTCCGACCATCCATGCATCGCGAATGGGATCGCGGTACCAATTGCTGCGATTGCCGATGATGTAGAGGCGCCTGCGAGCGCGGGTGACGGCGACGTTCATGATGTTCGGTTTGGCAAGCACCCAATCAATGCTGTCGGAGCGCGTCGCCCCCAGGATCAAAAGAACCGTGTCACCTTCCTTCCCCTGAAAGCTGTGCACCGTTCCCACGGATCTCTCGATCCATTCCTCCGCCCGCGCTGCGGCTGTCTCTCCAAACACGGCAGGAGCATGATCGCGCAAGTATTGCTTGAGGCCTTCGGCGACCTTTCTGAAAGGAGAGATAACAAGAATGTCGGGTAGTTCGGTCGCCGGTTGTGACGGGCTCGTCCGTCCGACGCATCGCGACATTATGTGCGCAGCTAACGCACCCTCTTCCGGAATGTAGAAATCATTTGCGGTCTCGGCCGTGCCCACGACATTGATCCATGCACTGGGTCCAAATGTCGGCCGTCGAACATTATCCAATGCATCACTGCGAACGATTTCGTCTGCCAGGATCATCGATTGATCATAGGCAAGGCCGTTCGAGATCGAAAACATCGGTTCGACGCAACGACGATGGACACGCAAGGGGGCGCCGACCCATTTCCCTTTTCGCTTTGCACCAAACGGGTTGATCCGATCCGCAAGTGTCTGCAGGGAGGTATATTTCGTCCGGAATTGAGGCGCGATGCCAAATTTGGTCGCGAGCGCAGTTTCGACAGCGTCGCTGATTGTGGAGATCGGTTCGAGCTGAAATGGATCACCGACCACGATCGCGCGCCTTGCTCGTGACAAAGCGTCGATCGCGTGCTGGCTGGAAGCCTGTCCTGCCTCGTCGACAATCAGCCACGGAATCGCGCCACGTCCCATGCTGCCGAAGGCATTTGAAAAGGAGCAGAAGGTCGACGATACGACCGGGACGAGGAGGCTGAATGTGCTCCACAGATCGCGAGCGGCGGACTCTGACCAAGATCGCCCTTTTGCCGACATGAGGTCGATCCACGCCGCGAGGTTGGGCCTGATTGATGCCCAGGCATGAGCCACAAATGACTGGTGCAACCGCATCGTTGCGACGAACATCTCGCAACGTGCGCGTTCGAGTGCTGTTGATGTACCAGGAAGCATTTGAGCCTGGGCCTTGAGGTCCGCTTGCGTGAACTCGTCGGGAAGAACGACGTTGCCAAGCTCTTCCCTAAGCTGCTCGATTTGCTCTCGTGCCTGCATTAGGACGGGATGCGTTGCCGAAAGGCCCGGTTCAAATGCAATCGCGGCCGTACCCATTGCAGAGCGCACCGGCGACGTCCATTTCTGATTGGAACAACGCTGAGCAGCCTCGAGGTTACTTGCCGCGTTCACGAGTTCGTACAGGCTTAGGTGCTTCGCCCTTATCTCATCCAATTTCGCTTTCGCAGCTCTATATTCCGTCCTGGCATCGTCCCAATTATCGGTCCCGCCTTCAAACAGCGTCTCATCGTCAATCGCTTCCGCCATTGCCGTTGCACAGCGGTCTCGATTTTGTCGATTTCCCAACGGGATCGATATCGCCCCCCAGGTCTTGGAGGTGAGCTGATGCTGGGCCATCAGGCGCTCAGCAAGCTTCGGGAGAAAACCCACCGTATCGCAGTATGCTTTTCCTATCTTAGATCGCTTCGGAAGCTCTAGCGTCAGATTGGCCACAGCGCCATTATTGGAGCTGGCGACAGCCACCAGGAAATCGTTGAGCGCCCGGTCGATCCTGAAATGCGTACCGCCTTCTTCATCATATACTGGCGTAAAAGCTGACCGGGGATCGTCATAGCTCAACAAGACGTCTGCACGACGGCCAAGAATTCCCGCAACAACGTCCAGCAGGAGGGTCGTTTTCCCGGTTCCAGGCGGTCCATTGATCGAAAAGACCCCCTCCTTCGACAATCTGGCGAAAAGTTCGTTCACAGCGACTTGCTGTTGGGCGGATAAGGAGAAGTCCGACGGCCACCTAGTCGAGGGATAGCGGCCCGTTTCGAGACTATTCGAAACGGCTGCGTCACTCGTGGCATCGAAGTCGGATTCTGCCGAGGACTGCGTCAGTAGATCCCAGGCCGCTCCGATAACCACACCATTGACGACGTCGCCGCGCAACTCACGCAACAGGCTTGGGTAAACGTTGTTGAACGGCCTTGCATCTTTGGGCTTGCGGCTTGCCTTGCCCTCTATGACCGGCTTGGAAGATGTGACGACGACGCACTTCACCCTGGCTTGAACCTCGGCGGGCAGCCCAAGCGTGGAAAAAGCCAAGTCGGCCAGGGCTTCTGCAATGGCGACAGGATTCGAACGTACCGTCACTCGCGCTTTGAATTCCCTCGCCAAAGCCTCTGAGTACTCGGCGAAGCTCATCTGCGTCCGCTCGATCGCTACCGCAAGATCGTAGAGAAAGCGGTTGATGACCAGCGAACCACGGTCCGCGGCCCTTTTGTCGGACACAGCGAATGTGCCTGCAAAGGTAAACTTTGTTTCCTCGCAAGTCTTATCGTCGGGGGCATTCGTACCATTCGTCCAGCGGCGGATCAGGAGATCGTCGCATTCCCGAACAGCCGCCACGCCAAAGCGGATAAAATGGCGAACTGCTTTGCCGTTGTCCTCGGTCTGCGGCCACGGATCATTCTTGTTGACGACGTGTGTAACTGAAACAGAGGCGCTTTTATCGCCATCGTTTTCGAGAACAGGTGGACTGTAGTACTCAATATTTTCCCAGTAGCTGAGGATACGGGCAACCTGCTGGTGCATTTCGCTATCGTAGGGGGGAACATAAGGTGGTCGCTTGTTATCCGAAGGAGATGGGGTACCTGCCATTTGGGAAATGCCTTCGCGATTACTGCAATAAGCCGGACCCTGACTGCCTTCTGCTATCCATCGAGACGCGAGAATCGTTAACAGTGCCTCAACAACGAGGCTCGGCCACAATGGTTAACAAATCGTTAACGCAAGCCCGCCTACCGGATGTGGGGGCCTTCATTGGGTATGGCGCAGGCGGCCTTCTTGCGGGATCGGGAACGAACAAGCTCGTGGCAGCCGGCACGTTAGTAGGAGGATCACCGCTCATCGTGGTGACGGTATTTAAGAGATATGGAGCAACAGCGCTGGACCATCCCTTTGATCATCGGCCGCTCTCTTCCTCTTTGCGAAGATAGCGCAGGCCGATGACCACGGCTGTGGCAGGTCTAAGGAAAAGGCTCGCCGCTCTCGAAGGCTTGCAGCCGAGCGTGCTTGAGCCAGGCCGCACCTGACATCTAATAGCTACAGGGACGATCGTTGCCGAATCCACCGCTGCACGCCGGCCGCAGTGCAAAGTCGGCGTTGTGAGCGCCGTATCCAACTGACCCCGTTGTTCGCGGAGCGTCCGAGTTTGTCGAACACGCCGTTGCGATAGCCGCGAGTGCAACGGCCATTCCAAGGCGCGTCATCTTGCGAAGCGTTTCCATGCCATCCTCCCACATCGCCACTGCGACAGAAACTAGTTCGCGGTGGGACCGGGAAAATATCGCGTGCCATCAATACTTCGTCATCGATTGCTGCCAGGAGAACTTTTCTGCGACCAATCAACTTTGACGGTCACCAAAGTTACCGCTCACCAGTTTGGCACGAGGAATGCATGGTATTTTCCAGGGGTTCCTTTGTCAGGAGGGAAGAATGACGGCCTTGGTTACCGATATCGTCAGCGCCACTGGACAGCTCGAAGCAGCCATTCTCGATGTTACCGCTGCAGATCCCAGCGTCCTCGTTTGCTCCAAGTCTATGAAGGAGAAGGCAAAATTACTTCCGCATGTGCTGGTAGAGCAATACCCGGAACTCTCCTCGATTGAGCGTGAACTGCGCGGCGTATTCGAAGCCTGCTCGCACGCCATTGACCGCAAATCAGTCAATCCTGTGGTTGCAAAAGCGGCAATCTCCATTGCCGAGGAATACCGGCAGGTCATCGACGGGCTGAAGCGCAGGAACTAGCAGCGCACAAAAGCCGGCACAGTTCCGCACGATCGTCACCACCGGGTCCAGATCAGCGAAACGCAAATAACCTTCATCGTGCAGCCGCGCATGTGCACCGTATCGCCGCTGAGGGTGAGCACGCCCGTGAAAGTCTTCTTGCTTTCCGGCTCAACGATGGTTCCGGTGAAATTGCCGTTGCTGCCCTGGAACGAGCCGATGCGTTTGCCCGCACTGTTGCCCGTCTTCATCGTGATGCAGTACCCTTGGGGGCATTCGTCGATCGCGGCGGTGGTGCCGACTTGTGTCTTCCAGGTGCCGACGACAGGCTCTTGAGCCAAAACAGAGAAGGCCACGAGCGTCATCGACGCCGTGGTCAATACCAGCCGTTTCATGGTTCTCGCTCCCCTATTCACACCAAGGGTGAGGCCGATGGTCCGACCTAAAGCGTTAAACTATACGCCCCGAAGGCGTCGCGCTCCAGCCTTGAGTGCCCCTGGCACTCGAAGGCGTGTCAGGTGCCCGGGACTGGCGCTTCGCAGCCCCGGGCGATCGCCGCTATCGCGTCACGCTTCCAGCCACTTCACCTGTTCCGGCGTCAGCCGGATGTCGAGCGCCGAAAGGCTGTCTTCCAGTTCTGCAATCGTGCGCGGTCCAATCAGCGGAATGACGGGAAACGGCTGAGCGATCACATAGGCGAGTGCAACGTGGATCGGGCTGCGGCCGAGCTTGTTTGCCAGCTCGATTGCCCGGTCCCGGCGCTCGAAGTTGCGATCCGAATACCAGCAACGAACGATTTCCTCGTCATCACGCTTGTCGCGTCCGGCACGATTGGTAAAGAAGCCGCGTCCCTGGCTCGACCATGCAAAGTTCGGGATCTGCTTGGCATTCAGCCAATTCTTCCAGTCATCGTTGGAGGCCGCCACACATCCAGCCCAGATCGGATCCAGCATCTCGGCAAGCGAAAAATTGTTGGAAAGGGCCGCCGGTGCCGTCTTGCCGTTCCTGGCAGCGTAGGCCGCGGCTTCATCGATGCGCTCGCGCGTCCAGTTCGACCCGCCGAAAATGCCGCGGATTCGACCACGCCTGACCTCTGCATCCATGGCATCGACGAACTCGCCGACCGGAATATCGGTGTTGTCGCGATGCATGAAGTAGATGTCGACGTAATCGGTCTTTAGCCGGTTTAGCGACTGATCAAGCTGCTTGGCGATGACATCGGGATAGCAAAGCGGTGAATGGACGCCCTTGCCGATCAGCACGATTTCCTCGCGCGGCACCTTTCGGCTGGTGTGCCAGTCACCAAAAATGCCCTCGGTCTTGCCACCGCCGTAGACGAAGGCCGTGTCGAAGACATTGCCACCAGCTTCGTAGAATGCGTCGAGGGTCAGAGATGCGGCAGCAAAGCTCGGGAAGAATTCGAAGCCGAGTGTGACGACCGAGGCGGGCTTGGAAATGCCGGGAATCTGCCGTTGCGGAATGCTGTTGCCACGGCGCACCGTACCACCTGCGAGGTTCACTGTTCGCTTGCCCGCCTTCTCGACCTCGTATTCCAGACCAATCGAGGTACGCCATTGATCGAGAACGCGCAGGTTTCCCACCGAATCGGTCCAGCTCATGCCGGGCGAGCGGAATTCGTTTTCGCCGGCGCGGATTGCATCGCCGGCCGCATCGACCTCGAAGGAGTAGAGCCAGCGATCTTCCGTGACCTCGATTGTCTGCTGCTCATTGCCCTTGAAGATCTCGATTTTGCCGACACCGCCCTTATGGCCAGAGGCAAACCAGAAATCCTTGACCTCGATACGTCCTTCCGAGCCGATGATGCGCAGCGTATTGTCCTGCTGCGCCATGATCGAGCATGACACTTCAGCGATGATGCCATTTGGAAATTTCAAGACGGCAGAAGCCCACTCGTCGACGCCGGATTGACCGAGGTGACCGACGCCGGAGACCTTTTCCGGTTCGAGGAACGGTTTGCCCTCGACAACCCCGGCGATCAACCTAGCCATGGAGACCGGATAACCGCCGACGTCGAGGATGCCGCCGCCGGCCGTCTCGTTGGCAAAGAGCCGATGCTCCGGCTTGAACGAACCCATGTTGAAGCCGAAGCTCGAACGGATGATGCGCACGCTGCCAATGACGCCGCTTTTGACCAGTTCGACGATCTTGGCCGTTTGCGGGTGAAGGCGATACATGAAGGCCTCGCCGGCAAACACACCGGCCTTCTTCGCTTCATAATAAATTGCATCAGCATCGAATGCGGAAAGCGCAATCGGCTTTTCGACCAGAACATGCTTGCCGGCGCGGATAGCCTTGATCGCCCATTCGGCATGACCGGTGTGAGGGGTTGCGATATAAATCGCATCAATCTCTGCATCCGCCAGCAGCGCGTCATATCCTTTAACGATGCGGGCGCCAGGAAAGTTGTCGCCGAGCCCCGGCTTTTGCGGGTTGCGGGTGGCAATGGCGACGAGCTTTCCGGTGCGCGAATGCGCGATGCCGTCCGCAAAGGTGCGGGCGATCGTGCCAGGGCCGATGATGCCCCAACGGATCGGTTGATCTGTGCTCATAGGAATTCCTCTTCATTGCATAGGTCTTGGGATGAAGGTGCATTCAGCGCAGGCGCTTGCCGTCGCTGTCGAACAGAAAAATGTGGCTGACGCTCAGACCGACGCTCAGCGTGTCGCGATTACCGGCAGCGCGCGATTCCGGCCGCTCGATAATGAGCGGCTCGCCGCCTGCCATTGTCGCGTAGATGTAGCTCGTATTGCCGAGGTGCTCGGCGACGTCGATCGTAACGGTGAGATCCGCCTGCCCCTGCCCGGCGTCGACAAAATGCTCCGGCCGGATGCCAAGCGTGACCTCAGCACCCGGTACGATCGGGCCGCTGATCGGCATGCTCAGGCGGACGTTCCTGTCGCCGGCAAGTGCAACGGTTGCGCTCGCACCATCCTTTTCGATGATCTCGGCCTTCAGGAAGTTCATCTTCGGCGAGCCGACGAAGCCGGCAACGAACTGGTTGGCGGGATCGTCATAAAGGTCGAGCGGTGCGCCGACCTGCTCGATATTGCCGGCACGCAGCACGACGATCTTGTCGGCCAGCGTCATCGCTTCGGTCTGGTCGTGGGTCACATAGATCATCGTCGTGCCGAGCTGCTTGTGCAGCCGCGAAATCTCGACGCGCATCTGTACGCGCAGTTCAGCATCGAGGTTCGACAATGGCTCATCGAAGAGGAAGACTTGCGGCTCGCGCACGATGGCGCGGCCGATGGCGACCCGC
Source organism: Rhizobium sp. R693 (assembly GCF_002211315.1). Taxonomy (NCBI): domain Bacteria; kingdom Pseudomonadati; phylum Pseudomonadota; class Alphaproteobacteria; order Hyphomicrobiales; family Rhizobiaceae; genus Rhizobium; species Rhizobium sp. R693. Next base: position 247,591 of record NZ_LOKY01000001.1, read on the forward strand.
TGACGCTGGCCGCCCGAAAGCTGTTTCGGACGGCGCTGCATCAGCTCGTTGATCTGCAGGATGTTGGCCGCATGCTTGACGCGCTTTTCGGTGTCCTGTTTCGGATTGCCGTTCATGCGCAGACCGAAGCTCAGGTTTTCCTCGACCGTCATGTGCGGGTAGAGCGCGTAGGACTGGAAGACCATCGCAATACCGCGGTCGGCTGGTTCGACGTCATTGACGATCTTGCCGCCGATATTGATCTCGCCGCCCGAGATATCCTCAAGACCGGCAATCATTCGAAGCAGTGTCGACTTGCCGCAGCCGGACGGACCGACGAAGACGACAAACTCGCCGTCCTTGACCTCAAGATTGGCACCATGGATGATTTCCAGCGCGCCGAAGCGCTTGACGACATTTTTCAACGAAAGTTCGGACATCAGGCGTTCCCCGATTATTTGACGGCGCCGGCCGAAATGCCGGCGATGAAGTGGCGCTGCAGGAACACGAAAACAACCAGGATCGGCGCCGTCAGCATGATCGCACCCGCCATGATCCCTCCCCAGGAAACCTTGGTGAGGCCGATCAGCGTGCCAAGCGCCACCGGTGCCGTCATCATCCCCGGCTTCGAGTTGATGAGCAGCGGCCAAAGGTAATTGTTCCAGGAATGCAGGAAGAGGATGATGGCAAGCGCCGCCATTGTGGGCCTTGCGAGTGGTAGGGCGATCCGAAGGAATATCTGCCATTCCTTGACGCCTTCGACGCGCGCCGCATCAAAAAGCTCCCCGGGCATCATCGAGAAGGCCTGTCGCATGAAGAGCACGCCAAGCGAATTGAAGAGCGGCGGAACGATCAAGGCGATCCAGGTGTTTGCCAGCTTGAACTCGCGGGCGACCATGATGAACTGCGGAATGACGACGACGGCAAAGGGCAGCGTGATCGTGCCTAAGATGATGGCGATGACGATCGAGCGTCCGACGAAGCGGTAGCGGGCCAGCGCCCAGCCGGCCATCGAGGTGAGAAGCACCGACAGGATCGTATAGATCACCGCCACGCCAATAGAGATGAACATCGCGCGGATGAAGTCCGTATCGGCCTGCAGGCTCTTGAAGTTCTCGACGAAGTTGGTCGAGGGCCAGAGGACGATCTCGGGGCTGAAAATGCCGAAGTCCGACATCGTCGAGAAGACGAACATCATCCACAGCGGGAACAGCCAGATGACGGCGAGCGGTGTCAGGATGGCGTGGAGGGCAATCTGCCGCAACAGCAGCGATTGAGACTTCGATCTCATTTGGGCTCCCTTCCGATCCACAGATTGAAGAGCGAGATCGCGACTGCGAGCGCCGCCATCGTGTAGGCTACAGCAGAGGCGTAGCCGAAATTGAGTGAGCGGAAGCCTTCGCGGTAAAGCAGGAGGCCAAGTGTTTCCGTTCCACCTCCCGGGCCACCGCGATTGGTAATCAGGAACGGCTCGGTAAAAAGCTGCATCGTACCGATGACCGACAGGATGACGCAAAACAGGATGATCGGCTTCAAGAGCGGCAGGGTGATGTGGAAGAATTGCTGCGTCTTGCTGACGCGATCGAGCGTTGCCGCCTCGTAGACGTCGTCGGGAATGGATTGCAGGCCCGCGAGAATGATGATGGCGTTGTAGCCGGCCCAGCGCCATGTCACGGCGATGATGATCAGGGTCATGGCAGCGTTGGCATTGTCGAACCAGGAAACGGCAGGAAGGCCGACCAAGGTGATCATCTTGTTGACGATCCCGAAATCGAAACTGAACATCAGGCGGAAAACCGCAGAGTAGGCCACCTCACCGACGACGACAGGCGCGAAAAAGGCAAAGCGGAACAGCGGCCTTACCTTTAGAAGCGGAGAGTTCAAGAGCACGGCCATCACGGTGGCGATGGCGATCATGACGGGTACCTGGATGACCAGGATGATCAGCGTGTTGTAGAGCGCGTTGTAGAAGGCCGGATCGCCGATAAGACGGCCCCAGTTGACGGAAAGACTGAATTTCCATGGATTGACGCGGGTGTTCTGAAACGAGGTCAGAAACGAACTGATGATCGGCCATATCCAGAAGGTGGCAAAGACCAAAAGATAGGGCGCAAGAAATGCGTAGGCGTTCCGGTTCCGGATCGGCATTCTAATCTCCTGACAGACGAGACGAGCCACCCCGCAGGATGGAGGCCGGGCATCAGAAGACGCCCGGCACCGTTACTCATTTCGCAAGCGGAAGGCCTGTCGCCGTGGCAATCTGCTTTGCGGCGTCATCAAGCGCTGCCTTCGCGTCGGGATAACCGCCGGCAAAGTACTTGGTCTGCGCTGCCCTGTAGATCGAGTCCGCGTCCGTCTGGAACGCCGTGCCGCGGCTTGGAACGATCTTCGGCAGGGTCGAAAGGATATCGACCCAGACCTTCTGGCCGCCCCAGAAAGGTTGCGCCTCGTTGACGAACGGATCCTGAACGGCGGTCAGAAGCGAGGGAACGAGACCAAAGGATTTCAGCATCGTCACCTGGCCCTCATTGGTACCAAGAGCATAGTTGATGTAGGTCCAGGCGGCCTCCTTGTTCTGCGAGTTGGCCGCGATTGCGAGCGACGAACCGCCGAGGTTTGCCGCATGTGGGCCATCGGTCGTCAGGCTTGGCATCGTATAGACGCCCCACTTGCCGGCAAGATCGGGCGAGCCGGATCTGATCGTGCCTTCGTACCAGCCGCCATACATCTGGCTGGCGGCCTTGCCTGCGGTATTGGCCTGGATCTTCTCATCCCAGATGGCTGCCGTCAGCGTGCCGGCGTCCTTCATCTGCTTGACCTTTTCGAGCGTCGCAACGCAGGCCGGCTGATTGATGGTGATCGTCTGGCCGTCTGTCGAGAAGTAGCCGCAGCCCTGCTCGTTGGAAATCATGCGGAACCATTCGCTGTCGCCGTTAAAGTCGGCTTGCGCCATGACGACGCCCGGATTGGCCGCTGAGATCTTCTTGCCAGCCGCAATGAAGTCGTCCCAGGTCTTGATCGTCGACGGATCAACGCCGGCCTTTTCATAAAAGTCGCGGCGATAGAAGACGGCGACCGGGCCGGAGTCCCAGGGCATGGCATAGGCGACGTCGCCGACCTCAAGCTCGGTGCGCTTGAAGTCCGGGAATTTTGCCTGGATTTCCGGCGTGTAGCCGAGCTCTTTCAGGTTGGCGAAGCAGTCCGGGAAGCGGCTCCAGAAGATTTCCGCCTCGAAATTCTCGACGCTGACGATGTCAGGCAGGCCCTCGCCGCCGGCCGCGCATGCTGCCAGCATCTTGTCAAAGACCTGCTGGTTGCCGAGATCCTCGACCGTGACCTTGATATCCGGATGCTGTTTGTTGAAGCCCTCGAGCGTGGACTTCAGCGCCGATGCTGCGATGTTCCAGCTCCAGATGGTGAGATTGCCCGACTGCTGTGCGAATGCAGAACCGGAAGCAAGCAGTGCGACGGCACAGGTCGCACCGATAAGTTTGAAGCGCATTGAAAATCCTCCCTTTTCAATTGCCGTCCCTTAGCGAACGCGGCTAGACTATCTGGAAGGGAGCCGCTGTCTCCTAAAAAGGGAACATGGATTTGGCGGAAAGTAAGATCGTGAAGCGGGCTGTCTACCAGCCGGGAGCGAGCAGTATCGAGGGGTTGCCGACGGCCCTTCAGATATTTCACAACCATCCACCTGTGATGCTGATGCCGCATTGGCATGTGCAGGTCGAAGTCAATTATATCATGCAAGGCAGCGTGCACTACCGCATGAACGGCCAGAGGATCTCGATGAAGGCGGGCGACATGTGCCTGTTTTGGGGCGGGCAACCCCACCAGATGGACGATTGTTCCGAGGACGCGATCTATGCCGGCGGACACCTTCCGCTCGTCTACTTCTTCCGCATGCGCCTGCCGATCAATATCTCCAGCCGCCTGATGAAAGGCGAGATCCTGTTCACCTCGGCAACGGACGCTGCCGACAGAGAGAACTTTCCCCGCTGGGTGCGCTATGCGAGATCCGGTGATCCGGCCAAGGCACAGCACGCCGTCGACGAGATGCTGTTGAGGGTGGAGCGAATCGCGCTTGAACCCTATTCGATGCTGCCGACACTCGGGCCGACAGACGCCGACGATATCGAGCAGTGCTATCCGCAATCGTCGCGCAGCGTTGCGCGCATGTGCGACTTCATTGCCGTCAACTTCCTGCAGGAGATTGATTCGGTGGATATCGCGCGCGCCGCCGACCTTCATCCGAAATATGCGATGAACCTGTTCAAGAAGACGACCGGCATGACACTCAACAAATATGTCAATCTGCTGCGTCTATCGCGCGCGCAAGCCATGCTGATGAACGATGAGGCAAATGTGTTGCAGGTCGCCATGGACAGCGGATTCGGCTCGATCAGCGCCTTCAACAAGTCGTTTCGTCATATCGCGGGCATGTCGCCTTCCGATTTCCGCCGTGACGCACGAATGGTCACGCAATATGCGCCTTAAGCGGTTGGCAACGGCACGGCCTCACGGGTTTCGCGTTGTGGCGAAGACATTGTAGAGAAGCTCGGCGGAGGCCGACAGCTCGCGGTCCTTGAGTTTGATGAGACCAAAGCCCGGGACCGAGATGTCTCCCTCGATTTGCAACGCCTTGACGAGACCGTGCCGTTCGAGAAGTGCGGCCACCGGCTCGGCGAAGATCCCAAGCCGTTGGCTCTGTAGTATCAGCAGCATGGTGAGCAGCGCATCGGAGGTTGAAACGACGCTTGACGGAACGATGCCATGGCGGCGTATGAAGTCATCGACGACCTGGCGCAGGAACGAACCGTGGGGCTGGAGCACCCAGCTCTGGTGCCTGAGATCATCCTCGGTGACCACGGGCTTGGCCGATAGCGGATGGTCCACGGCCACGATGACGCGCAACGTCTCCTGGCCGACCGGCAGATAATCGAACCAGAGCGGGTTCATGCCGCTCGGAACGCGGCACACGGCAAAGTCGAGCCTTCGGCTCAAGACGTCCTCCAGAAGCACGTCGCTGCTGCCAACGGAAATGCTGATGTCGATCGTCGGGTGGGTTTCGAAGATCCGTTTCAGCGCAGGGGCAACGTAATCGGCAGCCGGCGTCATGATCGTGCCGAACGCAACGCTGCCGCCCTGCCCGGCGGCGGCAACCACCATTTCGTATTCCGCCCGCTGCGCTTCGGAAATCAGCATCTTCGCATGGCGAACAATCACCTCGCCCTCAGGGGTGGGTATGAGACCACGATTGTGGCGCTCGAAGAGCTGGTGGCCGGACATCTGCTCCAACTCGTTCAAGGTTCTGGATAGCGCCGGCTGGGAGACGCCAAACATTTCCGCAACGACGCCAAGCTTTCCGTGTTCGCTGAGCGCCACGAGCATCTTCAAGTGCCGCAGTCTGAAACCGTCCAATCCCATATTGCCTCACCCGATATAAGAAATTTGCATATCAAAATGCGAAAGACTGATTATACATTCCTGTATCGATCAGCTAAGTGCATGACAACAACCGCGTCAACGCAAGGAAATTCATCGTGGTAGAGAAGACCCCCTCCCCGAATCAGAATGCAGTTCAAGCGCAGGACGGATCGCGCCAGCTTCGCTCCAAGGCGTGGTTCGACAATCTCGCAAACCCTGACATGACCGCGCTCTACCTCGAGCGTTACATGAACTTCGGTCTCAGCCAGGAAGAACTGCAGTCGGGACGGCCGATCATCGGCATCGCACAGACCGGCTCGGATCTGTCGCCGTGCAACCGTCACCACATCGAACTCGCCAAGCGCGTCCGCGAAGGTATTCGTGACGCTGGTGGTATCGCGATCGAATTTCCGGTGCATCCGATCCAGGAAACGGGTAAGCGCCCGACCGCGGGTCTCGACCGCAACCTTTCCTACCTCGGCCTTGTCGAGGTCCTCTACGGCTATCCGCTGGATGGCGTTGTCCTGACGATCGGTTGCGACAAGACGACACCGGCCTGTCTTATGGCCGCGGCGACCGTCAACATTCCGGCCATCGCGCTTTCGGTCGGCCCGATGCTGAACGGCTGGTTCCGTGGCGAACGCACGGGCTCGGGCACGATTGTCTGGAAAGCTCGCGAGATGATGGCGCGCGGCGAAATCGACTATCAGGGCTTCGTCAAGCTCGTCGCATCGTCCGCCCCCTCGACCGGTTATTGCAATACCATGGGTACTGCGACCACGATGAACTCGCTTGCCGAAGCACTTGGCATGCAACTGCCGGGCGGCGCGGCAATTCCGGCGCCCTACCGCGACCGTCAGGAAGTTTCTTATGAAACCGGCCTGCGCATCGTCGAAATGGTTCGCGAAGACCTAAAGCCTTCCGACATCCTGACCAAGGAGGCCTTCATCAACGCGATCAAGGTCAACTCTGCGATCGGCGGTTCCACCAATGCACCGATCCATCTCAATGCGCTTGCGCGCCATGTCGGTGTCGAGCTGACGGTTGACGACTGGCAGACCTACGGTGAAGAAATCCCGCTGCTCGTCAACCTGCAGCCGGCCGGCGAATATCTCGGCGAGGACTATTATCATGCCGGTGGCGTTCCCGCCGTCATGGGCGAACTGATCAAGCATGACCTCCTCCACACAGGTGCGATGACCGTTAACGGCAAGACCGTCGGCGAGAACTACACCACGGCAACGATCGAAGACGACAAGGTCATTCGCCCGTTCGAGCGTCCGCTCAAGGAGCGCGCCGGGTTCCGCGTGCTGCGCGGCAACCTGTTCTCGTCGGCGATCATGAAGACCAGCGTGATCTCGCCGGAGTTCCGTCAGCGTTATCTTTCGAACCCGAATGATCCGGAAGCCTTCGTCGGCCGCGCGGTCGTCTTCGACGGACCGGAAGATTACCATCATCGAATCGACGATCCGTCGCTGGCGATCGACGCTTCGACGGTCCTGTTCATGCGCGGAGCCGGCCCGATCGGCTACCCGGGTGCTGCCGAGGTCGTCAACATGCGCGCGCCGGACTACCTGTTGAAGCAGGGCATCAGCTCCCTGCCCTGCATCGGTGACGGTCGCCAGTCCGGCACGTCTGGTTCCCCCTCGATCCTCAACGCTTCGCCGGAAGCGGCAGCCGGCGGCGGGCTTGCATTGCTCAAGACCGGTGATCAGGTTCGCATCGACCTAAAGAAGGGCACTGCCGACATTCTTATCAGCGACGAGGAGCTTGCGGAACGACGCAAGGCGCTCGAGGCTGCCGGCGGTTATGTCTATCCCGAGAGCCAGACGCCCTGGCAGGAAATCCAGCGCACCTATGTCGGCCAGATGGAAACCGGCGCCGTGCTTGAGCCTGCCGTCAAGTACCAGCGCATTGCCCAGACCAAGGGCATTCCGCGCGACAACCACTAAGCCATTGGCGCGCTTGCAGCAGCAAGCGTTCGTGAAGATAGTCTGATTAAGTACCAAGGGCGCGATGCCATCTGCGGCATCGCGCCCTTTCTCGTTTTTAACAACGAGGACGAGATTGCCCGGTTTTGACCTTGCCGACCCGCATCTATTGTGGTCGATTTTGCCGTGCCGCTGGGTTGGAGGGCGGCTGGTTCGTTTTGATTTTGAGCGCCTCCATCGCTCGCGTGACGGAACATATCGATGTCTTACACTCTTCTGGATTTTGCCGCCGCCGGCGGATTGTTTGTCGGTCGTGCCTGGAACCCTGCTGTCCAGGGCCCGAGCGTCGTGGTGGTTCGGGACGGTCAGTTGCTCGACATCACCTCCAAAGCTGTGCCGACGTTGAGCGCGCTCCTCGAGCAAGCCGACCCCGCCGGCTTCGTGGGCGCCGCGCATGGCCCTGTGCTCGCCACACTGGAGGATGTCGGGGCAAGTGGCATGGGAAAGGCTGACCCATCCCGCGTCCACCTGCTTGCTCCCGCCGACCTTCAGACAATCAAGGCCTGTGGCGTAACCTTTGCCCAGTCGATGATCGAACGCGTGATCGAAGAGAAGGCTGCAGGAAATCCCGATCGCGCCGCCGCGATCCGCGAGCGCATCAGCACGGAAATTGGCGGTACCCTGAACAATCTGAAGGCAGGTTCGCCGGAAGCCTCGAAGGTCAAGCAGGCGCTGATCGAAGAAGGCATGTGGTCCCAATATCTCGAGGTCGGCATCGGCCCGGACGCCGAGGTGTTCACGAAGTCGCCGGTGCTATCGTCCGTCGGCTGGGGTGCCGATGTCGGCCTGCACCCGATCTCGACCTGGAACAACCCGGAGCCGGAGATCGTGCTTGCCGTCAACAGCCGTGGCGAAATCAAGGGCGCAACACTCGGCAACGACGTCAATCTGCGCGACGTCGAAGGCCGCTCTGCACTCTTGCTCGGCAAGGCAAAGGATAACAATGCGTCCTGCTCGATAGGTCCTTTCATCCGCCTCTTTGACGAAGGCTATGGCCTCGATCACGTGCGCAGCGCCGAACTCGATCTGAAAGTCACAGGGACAGACGGGTTCGTTCTTCGCGGGAAGAGTTCGATGTCGAAGATCAGCCGTGATCCGACGGATCTCGTCAAGCAGACCTGCGGGCCTCACCATCAGTACCCGGATGGTTTCATGCTGTTCCTAGGGACGCTGTTTGCCCCGACACAGGATCGTGACACGCCGAACCAGGGCTTCACCCACAAGGTGGGCGATGTCGTCGAAATTTCGGCGGCCGGCCTCGGCGCGCTCGTCAATACCGTACGGCTTTCGACCGAGTGCCCTCCCTGGACGTTCGGTATCACTGCCCTGATGGCAAATCTTGCAAAGCGGGGCCTGTTATAGACGTTGGGGCAAGCAAAGCGGCGGACCTGCTGCATTCTTGTGCCGCACCGCATCTGTTCCGGCGCAGTTGATCGCATATATGCCTTTGGGAATGAAGCGGAACTGTTTGGGTGTGCCATGAAGAAGGCCCTTGTGTTGATCGGTGTGCTCGCGCTTGTCGGGTGCACGATGAAGGACTTTTCCTCGCCAGGTCTCGATCCAATCCCCGGCAGCGTCACCTATGGTGGCCAGCCGCGCACCAAGCTGACGAAATCCCCGCCCGGGTCGACCTTCCCGCACAACTTCATTGACGAGTGGGGCCGACAGGTCGATGAGACCTACATGATACAACCCGATCGGTCGCTGAAGATCGTGCACAGGGAAATCCGGCCAATTCGCTTCAACCGCTGAGCGCCGCGCTTCTTAGTCACCTTCTCTCGGATGATATTATCCGCGCCGTACGAACTAACAATTGAATTTAGTCGACGGCTAATACACATTTCATAGGAGTGCTGTATACCGGAGGTCGAGCGATGATCGCGACGCCAGCCCGGCACATGGAAACATCAAGATGAATGCAAAGACGCCGAATGCCATCGATATCTATGTCGGTTCTCGCGTGAGGATGCGCAGACAACTGCTCGGTCTTAGCCAAGAAAGATTAGCCGATCAGATAGGTGTTACATTCCAGCAGGTGCAGAAATACGAGAAAGGCCTGAACCGGATCGGTGCCAGCCGACTGCAACGGATTGCCGACGTACTGAGCACGTCCCCGAGCTTCTTCTTTCAACAGGACGACTCCGAGCCACAAAGCTTGGCCGGATCCGAGATGACGGTTGCGGCCGACCCAGTTGCCGAATTCCTGCATTCGAAAGAAGGCCTCGCCCTCAACCGCGCCTTCCTGCAAATCACCGATACGCAGCTGCGCGAGAAGATTGTCGCCTTGGTCAAAGCGATGGCCCAGGCGCAGGAGGGACGTGACGTTGTGACCAGGCGATCGAAGCCAGGCGCGACTTTCGCCTGAGAGGAATGCAACGGAGCCCGCGAGACGAACACGCGACCCGGTCGTTACAAGTGGACAACCTTCTTCGCAGCCTAAGCTCGCTCTTCCCATAGCTTTGCAAGTTCGACGAGGGTGGCGACGGCCTTCTCCATGTCCTGCCTGCTGATCCATTCGCGCGGCGAGTGGAAGGCATGCCCTCCGGCGAAAATGTTCGGGCACGGCAATCCCATGAAGGAGAGACGCGACCCGTCCGTTCCACCTCGGATGCTGCCACGGATGGGCGACATGCCGGCTCGCCGGATGGCTTCGACAGCGTTCTCGACGATCTGAGGATGGCGATCGAGCACGACCTTCATATTGCGATACTGCTGCTTGACGACGAAAGTGTAGGAAGAACCGGGATAGGCGGCCATCACCTCCTGTACCAAGGCTTCAAGACGCTTCTCCTTGTCGCGGAGACCTGCCTCCTCGAAGTCGCGGACGATGAGGCTGATGGCCGCCTTTTCCATCGAGCCGGTCACGCTGGTCGGATGAATGAACCCTTCTCGTCCTTCGGTCGTCTCGGGTGCGGCATACTTCGGCAACCGGTCGATGATCGCAGCTGCGATCTTGATCGCATTTTCCATTTTGCCCTTGGCAAAGCCCGGATGGATGGCAACACCCTCGATGACAATCTCGACGCCATCGGCCGAAAACGTCTCATCTTCGACGTACCCGGCTGTTTCGCCGTCCATCGTATAGGCAAACTGGGCACCAAGTTTCGCCAGATCCACCTTGTCGACGCCGCGGCCGATCTCCTCGTCCGGTGTAAAAAGCAACTTGATGGTTCCGTGCTTAATATCCGGATTACTCACGAGGATCTGCGCTGCCGTCATGATCTCGGCAATGCCTGCCTTGTCGTCGGCGCCAAGCAGCGTCGTTCCGTCGGTCGTCACGATATCGTTGCCAATCTGGTCGTTGAGCGCCGGGTTGTCGCTGACCCTTATGACCTGCTTCCTGTCACCGGAAAGCTGAATGTCGCCGCCCTGATAATTGTGCACGATCTGGGGCTTCACGTTTCTTCCAGTGAAGTCGGGTGCCGTGTCCATATGCGAGCAAAGGCATATGATCGGAACCGCTTTGTCGGTGTTTGAGGCAACGGTCGCATAGACGTAGCCGTGTTCGTCCAGATGCGCATCGGATAGGCCCATTGCCAATAGTTCGTCGACCAGCAAACGACCGAGCTCCTTCTGCTTCATGGTCGACGGCTGCGTCGACGATGCCGAATCCGATTGGGTATCAATAACGACATAGCGAAGAAAGCGATCGAGGACGGTATCGGTCATGGCAGGTCCATTCGATGTTTGGGCGTCGCCCCGGTATAGCCTTCGGGAATGCGTTGTGAACAGAGGTTTTCAGGGCCGAGGAGGTCATTTGACAACAAATGGCTCTCTTGCCGCGCGGCCGGGGGAGACTAAAGTAAAGAGATGCAGAGGAAAGGTGCGTCGGACTTAAGTCCGATGGAACGCAAAGACTGCGGCCTTAGTTCTGGTCCGGTAAACCAAAGACATAATGGTAGGAGTGTCAGATGAGAAAAATTATTCTGGTTGGCGCATTTATGGGTGCATTGGCGTCGTGCACGGCCACCGAAAAGGGCACGGCAATCGGAGCGGGCACGGGCGCCATCATCGGCGGTGCCGTCAGCCACAGCTGGGGCGGCGCAGCCATTGGCGCTGTTGCAGGCGGTGTGGCAGGCGCTCTGATCGGACGCTCGACCGAGCGCCGCGGCTATTGTGTTTACCGTGATCGGTACGGCCGCAGGTATGAGGCGCGCTGCTAATAGCGCCGCCGCAAGGCCGCCTCTTTCTAAGGAGGAGGCGGCCTGCATTTGACAAGACCCGAACTAGTGGGCGCTTTGCTGTTTTGCCCTTGCAACGATCTGCGTCGGGTTCACGAACTGCAAGGCGAGAATGAGCCAGAACAATGTCGTGACCATATAGACCACCGCCATTGCATCGATCGACTGCCCGGCACGAACGCCGGAGGCAAAGACAGCGTAGTAGAGTGATACCACCAGCGTTTGCGTCGTTGGCCCAGCAATCAGGAAGGTCAACTCGAACATCGCGATCGTGCGCACCAGCACAAGCAACAGTGCGGCCAGCATCCCCGGCAGAAGCAGCGGCAGCAGGATACGGACGAAAAGGCTCGTCGTGCCTGCACCAAACACCCGTGCGGCGGCTTCGATACGCGGGTCGATCTGTTCGATGAAGGGGATCATGACGAGAACGACAAAGGGTAGCGACGGCACGATGTTGATCAACACGACGCCCCAGAAGGTGCCGCCAAGCCCCAGCTGGTAAAGGAGGGTTGCGAGCGGGATGCCGTAGGTCAGCGGCGGAATGAGCAACGGCAGCAGGAACAGCAAAACGACCAGACGCTTTCCGGGAAAATCGCGGCGTGCCAGCGCATAAGCAGTCGTGACGCCGAGAATTCCGGAGATGAAGACGACCGTAAAGACGATCTCGAAGGTGACGAGAACGACGCTCGATAGTTGGAATTCCTTCCAGGCGCTGAAATACCAGCGCGTCGTCCAGCCGGCAGGCAGCCATGTGCCAAGCCAGCGCGTCGCGAAGGAATTGACGATGACGGCGGCGATGACTGCAAGCAGATTGAGGACAAAGAGGATGGCCAGCGCCCAAATGGAAAAGCGCCAGATCTTCGAGGTGAGGCCCTGATCTCGGATCATGACTAGCCTTTCGTTCCGCCGGCCGGGCCGCGGTAAAAGAGTGAACGTGTGGCCATTACCGCCAGCACGACGACCAGTTCCACGCCGCCCATGATCAGTGCAATCGCCGAACCGAGCGAATGATCATATTGCTCGAAGGCTGCCTGATAGGCCGCAATCGAGATGACACGGGTCGGGCCGGCGGGCGCTCCCAAGAGCACAGCAGAAGGAAAGACTGCGAAGGCCTGAACAAAGGCGAGACAGAAGGTGACGGCAAGCCCCGGGACGAGAAGCGGCAGAAAGACGCGGAAGAAGCGTTGGCGCGGTCCAGCACCCAACGTCGCCGCGGCCTGCTCAATCGCCGGATCGATGCCGGTGACGTAAGACAGCGTCAACAGGAAGGCGAAGGGAAAGCCGGTGATCAGAAGCGAGGCAAAGACGCCCCAGTAATTGTTGGTGAGCTTCACCGGCGCGTCGAGAATGCCGAGCATCAAGAGCGTATGATTGAACCAGCCGCGCGGACCGAGAAACGTCAACAGGCCGTCGGCGACGAAGACCGTGCCGAGCGTGATGGGCAAGACGAGGATGGTGGTAAGCAGCCGCTGCCTGCGCATCAGGCGCACGCGCAGCGCCACCGGCACGGCAAAGGCGAGGTTGATCACGGTGACCGGCAGCGCCAGCCACAGCGTCGCGGCGATGGTCCGGTACTGGAATGGATCGCTGAAGAACTTCGTGTAGTTGGCATACCACGCGCCCTCCCTCGGCATGAGGGAAACGGCAACCCCATAAAGAAAGGGGTAGACAAAGAGCGCGAGCATGAAGATCAGCCCTGGCAAGAGCAGGAGCGTCGTGCCATCGAGACCTCGGGCTCCAAGTCGTGTTTGTAGCGATGGGCCGGTCATCCCGCTCTCCCTGCAAAGACGAGCGCCCGACCGACGGCCGGTTGCAGCCTGGTCGACGCGCCGCGCGCCAACGGCTCATCTGCGCGGAAATAGAGTTCCGAACCGTCCGCGGCCCGCGCCATGCCGAAGAAAGCGCGCCCGCGATACTCCATGCTGCTGACGGTGGCGACGATCCCCTCGCCGCTTGAAGCGACAAGATCCTCCGGGCGAACGGACAGGATGGCTGCGTCGCCGACGCTAAGCGGCGAGCGCATCGTGCCGACGAGCCTCGCGCCGGCGACCTCGATCTCAGCCTCTTCGGTTGAGACGCGCGTAATGCGGCCCGCAACACGCGTCCTGAAGCCCATGAAATCCGCAACCTCGACATTGACGGGGCGCTGGTAGAGATCCTGCGGCGAGCCGATCTGTTCGATATTGCCCTGGCTCATGACGACGATGCGATCGGCAAGCGACAGCGCCTCGTCCTGGTCATGCGTAACATAGATGGTCGTGGAGCCGATCTGGTCGTGAATGCCGCGAATTTCGGCGCGCATCTCAAGCCGCAGTTTCGCGTCGAGGTTCGACAGCGGCTCGTCCATCAGCACGATCGGGGGACGGATGACGATGGCGCGGGCGATCGCCACGCGCTGCTGTTGGCCACCGGAGAGCTGACCCGGCAACTTCTCGGCCTGACTTTCAAGGCGCACCAGCGCCAGGGCATCGCGGATGCGCTGATCGGCTTGCGGACCCTTGATGCCCTGCATGGCAAGGCCGAATCCGACGTTCTTGCGCACGCTCATATGCGGAAACAGTGCGTAGCTCTGGAAGACCATGCCAAAGCCACGGCGCTCGGGTTCGAGCTGGTCGATGCGTGTGCCGCCAAGGCGAATTTCGCCGCCGGTCAGGGCCAGCAAGCCGGCGATGCAGTTGAGCGCCGTCGACTTGCCGCAGCCGGATGGGCCAAGCAGGGCCACGAATTCTCCTGGCTCGATTGCAAGATCGATGCCGTTCAGGGCATTGAACGCTCCGAATGCGCGACGCATCCCATCGAGTTCCAGGCGTGCGGTCTTGCGCATCGGCGCGGTGGCATTCGAAACCGAGGTCAAACCAATCTCCATCTGCAAAATGAGGTTGCCGGCCCGAGGCGCAATCCCGGGCCGGCCGATGTCCTTTTATCAGCCCTTCTTGGCGCCGATCTTCTCGTCCCAGATGCGGAAGGCTTCAACGAGCTGTTTCGGTTGAAGCGGAACCTCCAGGGGATTGTTGGCGATCCAGTCGGCATATTCCGGCCGGCCGAACTCCTTGATCGTGTCCTGGCTTTCCTGCGGCGCCATCTCGAGGGTGACGTCCTTGACGGCCGGGCCCGGATAGAAATAGCCGGCGTCGTAGGCGATCGCCTGCTGCTTTGGCTGCAGGATATAGTTGAGGACGTCGATCAGCACGCCGGTCTTTTCGTCCGAGACACCCTTCGGGATCACGGCATAGTGGGCATCGGTGACCCAATGGAAGCCATCGAGCTTTTGCACCTTCGCCTCGGCTGGAACAATGCCGAGCGCGCGCGGATTGATGTCCCAGCCTGTCGTCGAAACCACGATGTCGCGCGTCCCCTCGCCAAGTTCCTTCATCACCTGGCCGGTTCCTGTCGGATAGTACTCGATGTGTTCGCCAAGCGCTGCGAGATAGTCCCAAGTCCTGGCCCAGCCCTTGGCAGGATCGCGCGGGTCGCTGTCACCAAGGAGATATGGCAGTCCCATGAGGAAGGTACGGCCAGGGCCAGAATTGGCCGGCCGGGCATAGATGAAGCGGTTCTTGTTGGCCTTTGCCCAGTCAAGCAGTTCTTGCGCCGATTTTGGCGGTGTGGGCACCTTGTCGGGCATATATTCGATGAGCGGGCCGGACGGGTAATAGGTGATGACAACGCCCTCATTCTTGGCAAGAGCCTGCATCTTGAAAGCCTGCGGCTGCAGGATCTGCTCGAGGTTGGGAAGCTGCGACTTATGTGCTGAGAGATCGATCCAGAGGCCCTGATCAAGACCCGCAGACAGTGCGTCCGTGCCGGTCAGAACGAGATCGATATCGACTTTGCCGGCCGCCTGCTGCGCCTTGATCTTGCCAGGCAGCTCAGGTGCCGGCGCCTTCGTGAAGGCAAAGCTGGAGACCCAGTCGGCCTTTTCGGCCGCATAGGCTTCAAACATTTTCTGCGTCAGCGCCAGGTTGCCGGCAACGTCGGCAATCGTGATGGTGACCGGGCTTGCCGGTTTCTTCGCCTGGGCAAAGACCTTCAAGGGCAGCATGGTTGCGACAGCGGCGCCCGCCGCGGTACCGACAAATGTTCTGCGGGTGACTTTCATTCTGTTTCTCCTCCTCTTGTTGCCGGACGCCGCCAATTCGGTGTGGTTGCGTCTTCGGCCGATCGCTGCAGGGGACCGGAACCTTGTCTCAAACTGTGTGAAACCTCCTGAAATGATTGCCAAAAACACCATTCCTCCACGGCGCTTCTTGGCAGTCGCAATAAATTGATATACTAGTATGCACAAACAAGTCAACGTCAGGGCACCTTATGCAGGCAGCAGTTGTTCCCGTTCCGGCGGCCATGCCTTCCGAAGCCGAAAGGCCAGCGAAGCTTCGCCGCGTGACGACGGCCGACGCGATCTTCGATCGGCTCTACGCGGATATTCTTGCTTTGCGGATACCACCTGGAATGCAGTTGCAGGAAAAGCGGATTGCCGAAGAGTTTGCGGTCAGCCGCACACCGGTGCGCGAAGCGTTGCTGCGACTGTCGGAAGGCGGTCTTGTCGATATCTACCCGCAATCCGGTACCGTCGTTTCGCGGGTGCCGGTCTCGGCAATTCCCGAGGCAGTGGTCGTTCGCAAGTCGCTCGAGGGCACGACCGTGGAGCGCGCTGCCGAGATTGCGACGGCAGCCGATATCGGCCGCCTCGATTCCATCATTGCGCGACAGAAATCGCTTGCAGCCCTTGGCGACACCTCGGCATTTCACGAGGAGGATGAGGCCTTCCACGAGGCCATTGCCGGCATTGCCGGGTATCCCGGCATCTGGACGATCCTCAAGACCGTCAAGGTTCAGATCGACAGGGCGCGACGTCTGACGCTGCCAGCACTTGGGCGCATGGACAATGTTGTGCACGAGCACGAGCTCATTCGCGACGCGATCGCCGCCCATGACGCGGAGAGCGCGCGCACGGCGATGACCCACCATCTGGGCGCCGTCATCCCTGATGTCGCCGAGCTTCGCACCCAATATCCGGATTATTTCTGCTGAGCCGATCAGCAAACAACGACAACGACCCCAAGGAGGAATAGATGCGCCAAGGTTGGAGATGGTTCGGGCCGGAAGCACCCGTAACGCTTGACGAAGTGCGCCAGACGGGAGCCACCAATATCGTTTCGTCGCTACACCAGGTCCCCATCGGCCGCGCCTGGACTGAAGGCGAAGTCCGTGAGCGTCAGGCGATGATCGAAACGACGCCGCCCGGGCGTTCGCGCCTGAGCTGGTCGGTCGTCGAAAGCATCCCGATCCCCGATGCGGTCAAGCGCAATGGCGCACGCGCCAAGGCGGAAATCGAGGCCTGGATCGCCAGCCTTGAGGCTGTTGCAGCCTGTGGGATACCTATCGTCTGCTACAACTTCATGCCCGTGGTCGACTGGACGCGCACCGAACTTGACCATGTGATCGACAGCGGCGCGACCGCCATGCGTTTCGATCATGAGAAGTTCGCGGCCTTCGATCTTTTCGTATTGAAGCGTGCCGGCGCCGAGCAGCAATATTCTCCCGAAGACATGAAGCGTGCGCGCGACGTGTTCGATGCGATGAGCGAAGCCGAGGTCGCGGAGATCACGCGGATCATAACCTCCGCCCTTCCCGGCTCGACAACCGAACCGCTGACGATCCCGCAGTTTCGTGAAAGGCTCGCCGCCTACGCCGGTATCGACGCTGCCAAGCTGCGCCAACACCTCATCGAATTTCTGCAGGCCGTGACACCGGCCGCCGCAGCCCGAGGTGTCAAACTGACATTGCATCCGGACGATCCACCGCGCTCCCTCTTCGGTCTGCCACGTATCGCTTCGACAGCCGACGACTATGCCGCACTCTTCGAAGCAGTCCCTTCAGAAGCAAACGGCATGTGCTACTGCACCGGCAGCCTTGGTGTGCGCGCCGACAACGACCTGCCGGCAATCGCCCGTCGCTTTGCGTCGCGGATTCATTTTGCGCATCTGCGCGCGACCAAGCGCGAGGGCGATGGCCGCACCTTCCATGAAAGCGCGCACCTTGAGGGCGACGTCGACATGGTTGCGGTTCTCAAGGAGCTTGTCGCCGAAGACCGCCAACGTCGGGCAAACGAGACGATCGTATTCCGCTCCGACCACGGCCATCGCATGCTCGATGATCTCAACAAGAATGTGACGCCAGGCTATCCCGCGATCGGACGTTTGCGCGGCCTGGCGGAGCTTCGCGGCATACTCTACGCGCTGGGCGCGAAGCCGACGTGATTGCGCCCTACCGCTTAGGACCTACAGTGTCCTTTGCGGATGACGGCACCTCCTCCTGCCGTCCATGACATCAGCTGCTGACCGACGTCGAGCAGACGCAGTAAACCGCCTGAAGTAAGCACTTCAGGCGGTATGCAGATCGTAAACGTCCTGGAATATTGCACGCACCCGCGCATGAACATGAGAATGCGTCGGGGTGCTGTTTGGAAAGACCGCGGCGCCATCGCAATTTCGACGGGATGCCCATCCTTATAAACAAGCCGCTGCTCTTTTGGCCTGAACGCCACCGACGCGGAACATGCGAATGGGTTTCTTAAACAGGCGCATAGATCTTGGCCATGCAGGCCTTAAAATTCTGAGTGGCTATACCTAAAATGCCGTCAGATTAATTCACCTGCTATTTGCGCCGAATCTGTCAAATATAGCGACCACTGCAATAGCTCCGTTTAACCGATGACTCTGCAATTTAAATTTCGCCCAGCCGCAATAGTCCCGCATCTCAAGAATGCAACGCTCGGCGCCCTTACCTGGGCGGGTGTGATGACCGGGGTCGTCTTCTTGTTAAGCCTGCTTGTTCCCGAACGTCCGTTTTGGGCAGAATTGGTCGCTGTGGCGTTGATATCGGCGGCTATTACATTTCCGCTGCAATTTGCGCTTCACCGACGCAAAAAAGCGCTTCGTGATCTCCAGATAGAACTTCAACACGCCCTCCATCATGATCCCGTCATAGTTACACTGCGTGCCGACGAATTTGCGACCTCGGTCGAGCATGTGATAGACCGCAGGCGCGTGAGCACCACGGAAAGCCCGGATGGCGTCATGCTCGTTGTCAGGGTCGGCAATTTCGATGAGATCGGTCGCCGCTATGGACCGGAATGGGCCGATACACTGCTTCAATCGATTGCTCGGATCGTGCATTCTTCCGTGCGCCATGGTGATCTCGTCGCCCGCCTTGCCTCCGACGAACTCGGGATCTATCTGCCAAGCACCACAACGGAAAATGTCAGCGACATCTGCGAGCGCATCCGCGCTCGGGTATACGAAACCACCTTCATAGCTGGACAAGAGCGGCAGATATCCGTGACGGTGCGGTTTGGCGGCACCAGGGTCGGGGACCAGTCCGCCTTCCAGGCGCTCTGCCAGGCTGCCAACAGCGCTGCCCTTGCGGAAGAAAAGGATGGCCCGCTGCTTTTCCGGGAATTGTTTTCGTAAAAGGGGCTGATCCCATAGACACGTTCCGGCTATGAGAGACGGCCGTATCGGCGGACACGACAAGCTGGGGGTACAAGGACGCCGGTGCCAGCCAGCAGGTCTCCGGCCTGGCCACCTCAGGCTCGGCGTCTCAAGGTAAACGCTTAAGGTGGGGCTATCCGCGTGCCCGCTCCATCAAAGCCAGGCGACTTGGCGCCGGTTCCCGGTTACGGCGATCCTCTTGCCACCCCACCGCCAGTATTCGTTTCGGTGGCCGCGACTCCGGCTGCGCTTAAGACGCCGCAGCGCCAGACGCTGTAGACCGGTTGCGTATCCCAGTCATAGTAGAAGGCCGCGTCCAGCCTCCCTTTCTCCATCATTTCCGAGAAGGCGCGGCGCACGGCGCGGACCGCCTTTTCCCGCTCACGGTCGTCGAGCGGGCAAGAAAGCGCGGTGTTGGCAATACCCCATTCGGTCACCCAGCACGGCTTGCCCTGCCCTTCGGGCTGGCAAAAATCGAGGAGCGTCTTCACGTAGCGCGCAAGCGCCGTGTCACCTTTGCGCCCAGGGTAGACATGGATGCCGTAGCCATCGATTAGCGCATCGATCCCCCGCCTCCGCAGAAGCGAAATAAGCGACGAGGGATCGAGCCGTTCCATGCCACGGCGATCTGCCTCGGCAGTGCCGGCATCGGAAAGCCCGGCTGAAATGAGAAGCGCGTCGCCGCTGTGCACCGTGGCCCGCAATTCTTCCCGGGTGACGCGTATGGTGCCGATATAGGCGTCGAGGCCGCGCTCGAACGCCGAGCGATTTGCGACTTCCGAAACCCTGCGCGGCGTGCGCCGCCCAGGGTTTTCGTAGACGAGGAGGTCGCCATTGTAGGTGCTGTAATTTATCTCGTTTCCGGGCTCGACGGCGTCGATGCGGATGCCCATCTTGTCGATACGGCGAAGCGCCGCGCGCAGGTGCTCACGGTAAAGATCAAGGTTGATATCCGAAAGCCGTTGAACGTCCCAGACGCGGCCGAAACCGGTGCGAGGGCGCGTCTCGGACGGATAGTAGTCCTTGTTCCCGAGCTGGATCTCGAGCAGGATCTTCAGCCCGAGCCGGTCCGCAATTTCGAGCGCCTCGATGCTTTTGTCCACCGGCCTCGACAGTGAAAGTCGGACATGGGTGATGCCGCTTGCCGCGATCTCCTTCAGCACGCGCTCCTGATCGGCGCGCGAAAGCCATGCAAGGTTTACCCGGTTGATGCCGATGCGATCGGGGAGCACATCGTCCGCGTCCGCCGGCGGCGCCGGGGCCAAGGCCCACAGTGTTGTCAGCGCGCAAGCGAGTAGCGCGCGCATTTTCGGCCCCCCGTCATCCGCTCAAAGTCCGATCTGCCCAAGAGCATTTCGGAAGTTCGCCTCGCAGGCGCTATAGCGGTCAATCACGGCCTGCGTGTCGATCTTGCCTAAGAAATTGGCGAGATAGGCGCGCTTGTCCGCCTCCCTGTTCCAAGTGGCCGCCTCGATATATGGGAAGCCGATGAACTCCAGCATTTCCCGCATTCGGTCGTCGACCGCGATCATGAGCGCGGGCGTGCCGGCCTGCATGCCGATAATGCAGCCGTGGAAGCGACGACCGAAGCAGAGATCGCGCGCCGACATCGCGGTGCGCCACTGGTTCGTGTCGAAATAGACCAGCAGCTCATATGTCCGCTGCCATTTCTCCGAATGCTTGTACTCGGTCCCCCCGGTGATACGCCCGCTCGCCCGGTCATAGACGATGTCGTTGTCGTCGCCTGTCAGAAAGAGGTTGTAGGCAACCACTTCGTCCTGGACGACATAGCTTGCGACGCTGTCGGGCTTCAGCAGCGCGTGGGCATCGACGATCGTGTCGGCAACGCTGCCGAGATAGCCGCCGAAGGCGATTTTCTGGGCTTCCGCCAGTCCCGGATTGGCAAGCGCCGAAAGCGAGCGCCTCATGTCGTTCGGCGAGAAGTAGAGCGACGGGCAGCCCGTTGGCTTGACGAACTTCATTCCCTGCTCCCTCAGGAACTCGGCGGTGAAATAGCCGCGTGTCAGGAAGAAGCTTTCCTTGTTTCTCAAGACTTCCAGGAATTTCAGCGTGCCAGCCGGCAGTTGCTCCTTGAGACCCTCCTTGCGCTGGATGCCGATGCCCATCACCACAACCGGCATCTTCAGCTTGGCGAAGATCTCCGCTTCAAGGTCGGCCGAATAGCCGGGCCGCAGGAGATTGGCGGAGGCGAAGACGCACAAGTCGAATTCGCGGTTCACGCGTTCGTATAGCTCGTGCGAATCCCGATTGTTGGCGAGATGCCAGAACGGCAGATAGGTGACGTCATGGCCGCGCAGGCTTTCGGCCGCGCCTTCACCGATCAGGTAGTTGCCGGTGTTGGCGATCTTTCTGACTTGCGAGATCAGGTCTTTTCTGGTCCTGGCCTCGTCGAAATAGGGCCGGTGGATGACGGTCGTGCCGGAGACGTCCGCAATCGTCCGCTGCAGATAGGATGGGATTCCCGTAAGCAAGATACGCATAACTGTCCTTTGAACCGAAAAGAGATGACCCCGGGGGCCGCTAGTGTCCGATGCCGATTTCACGAAGTGTGGTGCGGAAGGCGCGCTCGCGGTCGGAATACCGGTCGACAAGTTCGCTCGTGTTGAGCTTTGCCAGATGATCGGCCACGAACTCGGCTCGGTTTTCCGCCTTGTCGATCTCGGTGATGTCGACGGCGGGCAGGCCGGTGAAGCCGAGCATCTCGCGCATGCGGTCGTCCACCGCCACCATCAGGCTCGGCACCGCCGCCTGCATGGCGATGATCGATCCGTGGAAACGACGACCGAGATTGAAGTCCATCGACGAGGCCCAGGCGCGCCACTGGTTCGTGTCGTAGAAAGTGCGAACCTCGAACCGCTGCTTCTCCCGCTCCGTGCCGGGATAGGCCAGATTGCCGATCATCAGGCCCGATGCGGAATCATAGACGCGCCCCTCGTTGTTGGGCTCCACCTTCATGTCGAAGTGGAGAAACTCGTCCTGCACGACGTATTGCGGAACGGTGTCGTTTGGGGCAAGCGCATTGGCGTCGAGGATCGCATCCTGATTGCCGCCAAGGTAACCTGAAAAGATCGTCCGCGCCTTGCCGATTTCCACGCTCGACAGCTTCGTCATCGACCGGCGCATGTTGTCCGGCATGAAATAGACGGAAGGGCAACCGGTCGGGCGCACGAAGGAGAAGCCCTGGTCCTTCAGGAAGCCGGCCGACTCGTGGCCGCGCGTCAGGAAGTAGTGCTCACGCTCCTTCAAGATGGCCAGGAGCCGCTTCGTTCCCTCTGGAAGATTGTTTTCCAGATCCTTGCGGTTTTGCAGGCCGATGCCGAGCATGACGATCGGCATGTTGAGCCGGCTGAGGACCTCAGCCTCGGCGTCGGCGGACAGCCCCTTGCGCAACAGGTTCGCGCAGGTGAAGACGCAGATGTCGAAGTTGGCGTTGAACTCGTCGAACCCGCTGCTGCCGTTCTTGCTCAAATTGTAGAGATGCCAGAAGGGAACCTGCTTCGCATGCGGCGCAAGCGCGCGCAGGGCGCCCTCACCGATGAGGTAGTTGCCGGTGTTGCTGATGTTGCTGAGCTCCTGCAGGAAATCCTCTTTCGATTCCGGCTGCTTCTGCCGCTCTGCATAGGAGACGGACAAGCCATGGGCGCCATTGGCAAGGCGCGTGTAGTGACCAGGAATACCCGTCACGAGAATTCGTGGACGCATTCGACTAGACCTTTCTGTTTCAGGGAGCGGCCCGGCAATCAGCCGATCGCCGCGACCACGGGATTTGTCACTGGCGGCTCGCGAAAGACTGCGGCGCGCGACAGTGATGAGTTATTAACGGAGCGATCGCTCCACGCGATGAAGTCCGAGAAGGAGGAGGCCCATGAGCGGCGCGCAGCAGTGCGCAGGCAGCCCTCCATGAGCGGAGCGAGCCTCTCGCGATTGAGCGCGACCTCTTCGATGATCCGCGCCATCTCCCTCACCACCTGAGGATCGGACGCCGCGTTGACGAGGATGCCGTCCTCACCGTCGGAAATCAGTTCGTCCACGGCGCCGACCGCAGTCGCGATCGGCACGCAGCCAAGCTGCTGCGCCTCGGCGATCATCAGCGGCGCGCCCTCCCAGCGCGACGGCATGACGAGAATGTCGGCCCAGCCCAGCGCCTTGATCAGATCCTTGCTGGCGAAGACGGGAGGACGCACGTCGACGCCAAGGTCCTTCAATCGTTCGCTCCAAGACAAGCTGGAATCGGCGAGGATTTCCCCGCCAATGGCCCGGGCGTCGAAGGAGACGTTGGAGGCCCGCAGTTCCGCGAGCGTCGCCGCCAGTCGATCGATGCCCTTCTGCTGATCGAGCCGCCCCATGTAGAGAAGCCGCAAGCGGTCATCCTTGCGCTCGATCCGCCTGACGGTCAGAACCTCCGCCAGGGCCTTGGGCGGCACCGTGAAACTCGCACCATTGGCAACGGCGAAAACTTTCTCGTGCGGGACGCCATAGCTGTGCAGATAGATCTTGAGCTGTTCGGAGCAGGTCAGGAAGGCATCGTAGCAATGCTCGTGGGCAACCGCTGCAAAGGGCTGCCCGGCGGGCCTCTTGAACGCCGTGTTGTCGACCACGTGAAGATAGCAGGCGGTGCGCGTGCCTTCGGAGCGCAGTCGCGCGATGATCGGATGGACGGCCATCACGTGGTTGTTGATGACGAGGTCGAAGCCGGAAAGCTGTCCCTTCAGCGCCTCCCAGTCGACCGAATGCCCCTCGGCGATAAAGTCCTGCCCCAGGAAGGAACCCGACCCTCCCCAGGCCGGAATTCCCGCGTCCCAGAAGTGAATGTAGTCGAAGCTGGAATCGAATTCGTCGATGACGTCCATCCGGGACGAGCCGAGCACGAAGAGATGGGTTTCGTAACCCACCGCCTTCAATTCCCGGGCGGCCGCGTAGACGACTTTCTCGGCCCCCCCGAACGACGCGTTCGGAACGAGTAGTGCTACGGTCCGCTTGCCGTCACTGTGTCCGAGCGGCAGAACGGGCCCCCCCCCGACTTCCTTGCGCAGCGCCTTGTGCAGATCGGCGTAGGGCACGAGCCGTGCCGGACGCCAGGTCCACCGCCTGCCCGCCGTCTCGCGCAGCGGACTTGCGGCAATCGCGTTGACGCAATTGATCATCACCTGCTGAGGCGTAATGAGAGAGCGGCGCGGAAGGCTTCTTGGAAAAGGAAAGCGCACTTTCAAAACAGTCGATGTCGGCCATACTTGCTGGCTGCCGATCGAAGCGAACCAGTCCACCGCATTGTTCTGGACCACGTCCTGGATGAGCCGGGTCGAAAGGAAAATGAGATCGGCAGAGCCGATGCGTTCTCCGCCGGGTCCGTGATCAATCGGCTCAATCTTGCGCTGAGCGGCATCGTTGGCGAGCTGGACGAAGACGACGTTGCTGCTCTCGCTCAAGCGTTCGAGGTGGGCAAGCACGTTCGGCAGCATGCGCGAACGCCGGAGGAGGTCGAGCGCCGCGCCGCTTCCGGCGACCATGAACGGCGGGAAGTGTTCATTGTCGGGTTCGCCTGTGTTGGCCCAGAATGCCGGGATGATGTCGTCGAGACGAAGCATCGTCGGTGGCTTGGTCGGATCGGTGAAGAAGGAGATCGCAGTATCTTCGGTTCGCGCAAACAGGTAGCGCGGGCACTCCTCATGCTCGAAATCGACCAGCATCGGTCGCTGGAACAATGTTTTGTGGCGCTTGCGCAGGAAGCTGACCGACGTGGCGCGGTCTCGGTTCGCCTCCTTGAAGCGGCTCTCGGCCCGCAGCCTGTATTCGAAGACTGTGTCGTGGCAGGGCGTGCCGACGAAGCCATGGTCGATGCAGGACAGCCAGAACTCCCAATCCTCGAAGCCGTTCTGCCTGTCGTCGCTGAAGCGCACACCCGTCTGGAAAACGTCGATCGAGATCATCGATCCGGTGTCGCAGATATTGTCGGTAATGCAGTGGACGAGCCGCGAATAGCGGTTGCCGTAGTGGGCACGCCAGCTCACCGAAAACGTGTCGATATTGGTGTAGACCCACCCGCAACCACTGGATTGGAGCTGCCGGTAAAGCGTCTGGATGGTGCCGGGAAGGACACGATTGTCGGCATCCAGGAAATAGACCGCCTTCGTCTCGGGAAAACACTCGAGAACGTATTCGATTGCGCGATTGCGTGCGCCGCCCGGCCCGGCGTTCTGGCCCATCACGACATGGACGGAAGGATGGGCCGCGGCGTAGAGCAACAGTTGATCGAACGTCTCATGCCGCGGATCCCCATCGACCGAGATGACAATGACGACCTGGCAGCCACTTAGCTGCGAGGCAAGTACGGACTCGATCGCCTCCAGGGCGAGTGCCGCGTGACCATAGAGGGGCATAGCCACGGCGATCAGATCGGGGAGTTCCCTATGCGCGGACATCGGCGGCCTCCGTCGATTGCTTGACCAGCCTGAAGCCCGACACCTTGAGCCAGGAGAAATCGACCGAACCCGTCACTGCGCGGCTCAGAATCATCAGATCCATCGGGCCGCGTACCGGCTCCTCCAACTGGATGTTGATGTTGACGACCTGATTAGAGGTGACTTCGCGCCATCCGCTGAAGAATGCAGATGGCCTGGCCGTGCCCTTTCGCGCGAGCTCGGCCACTTCGGAACGCGCGTTCGAATTCGCCGGAGCGAGCAGGAAGCTGACCGCCGCAGGCTGACCTTCCGGATGATCAATAACGGCGCTTGCCGAGAAGGATATCGTTCCCGGCTCGACGGCGCGACTGACCGCGCCCGCGGTTATACCGCTCGGCAATGGGTGGCAGACGATGGCGTGCTCATGCGGAAGAAACCGCACGGTTTGGAATTCCGGGACGATGGGGGTGACCGAAACGTCCGCGATCTGACTCAACGTGTCGACCGCCAAACGATAATCGACGATGAACTGGCCTTCGAGCAGGTTGCTCGGCGCAATCATGTTGGGTGCGCTGGCGGGCTTGACGCCGGGCAGTCCCGTGAACACCTTGAACGCCAGCGGGCGCAGGTCGAGATCCGGATGCGGAAGTTCCGAGCGCGCCGAATAGCGCTCGCCGGCGATCGGATAGCCGAGCGAAACGCCGGCGGTCTCGGGTCCGGTTGCGGAGATGCGCAGCCGAAGCGTGCGCGCCGCCCCACCGCAGGCACGCGGCAACGAGAAAAAATTCCAGTTCGGCACGAGTTGCGCATAGGGTACGGTCCACTCGGCCACCCCTTCGCCGCTCTCGAGATAGCTCAGTGCGACGACAAGTTCTCCACTGACCCTGGGCACCGAATGCAGGTGAAGAGCGAACCCGGCCACGCCAAGGCTGGATACCGGCAGCAGTTGCTCGACAAAGGCGGTGGCAAGCAACTGCCCGATCCCGTCGTCCTTGGGATCGGCATAGGGATCGTGGGAGAAAATCTCGGAAACCGGCTCCCAGTTTCGCGCCTGAAACGCATCTTCAAGGACCCGGTAGTTTTCCAGCAGCGTTTCGCGCTCCCGGCGCAAGATCGCAAGCTCCGAGGTGATCGAGGCGCTGTACTGGGCGAGCCGGCCGACGCCACCTTCGGCCAGCGCCCGCAGAAGCGCGAAACTGTCCGACTTGTTGACAGGATCAAGCCGCTGGAGGGGAACCGCGGGGACCGTCCCCAGCGATCCAAGCAGCGCCAGGCGCTCCTCAAGATCCGCCTCACCCTCGTCGGAAAAGGCGACGGCGATCAATGGAAATGCATTCTGCAATGTCGCTGGAGGGCGGCCGTTCCCCTCGAGGTGAACGATGAGATGCTCGATATCGCTCCCTTCGAAGCATGACCGATCCCGATCCGATGCCGCTATCAGCTTTCTCGTCGCCTGTCGTTTTCCAATGCCGGAGGACATCAACTCTCGCACTTACGGCCTCTGAAGAATTATTTCGGAACGAACCCAAAGACACCAGACAATCAGTTTCTTGCTCAAATCATCGCAGCGTCACCAGCAAGAATCTAACAACTAAGATTGCGGCGCACAATAATAATATTCGACAGCATATAAGAAAAGAAGTTCAGATATACTTTAAAAATCAAAGTAATAATCTATTATTTTTGCTCATACATGACGGAGAAGCGATTTTCCGACCAATCCTTCAAGGATATCCCGCTGACGATCGAGACAGTCCGCCAGTCGGAAACGAGATTCGATCGTCCGGCGTGCCGCTGCGCGCATCCCGAAATAGCGTTCGGGTTCGTTCAGGGCGCCGACAATGGCCTTTGCGAGTGCGTCCGTGTCAAAGAATGGCACCAAGAGGCCGTTGCGGCCGTCGCGTATAACTTCCTGGACAGGGGCGGTATCCGATCCGATGACGAGGGCACCGCACGCCATTGCCTCCAGCACCGACCAGGACAAAACGAACGGATAGGTCAAGTAGAGGTGCGCGGACGATATCTGGTAAAGTCGCCGCAAAACCGAATGCGGCACCACGCCGGGGAAGAGGATATTCTCCCGCGGCATATCCAGCGTCTCGAGGAGATGGTCCTTCCAGGCGCCGCCGCCAGGCGGCGGCACGCCATAGCTGACGCCATTTCCGCCGACGAAAACGAACAGTGCATCGCGACATTGCCGCGCAACCTTGGCGGCAGCCTCCAGAACCTGTGGAAATCCGCGGTACGGCTCGAGGTCACGTGCGACAAAGGTGACAATGGGAGGCCCGCCAGCAGAGAGCATACGCCCATCCGCAAGCGTGACCGAAGCTGTCGGGTCCGGTCGAAACCGCGCTGTATCGATACCCTCGTGGCACACTGAAATGCGCCCCTGGGCATCGGCGGGATAAAGGCTTTTCTGCCAATGGGTGGGGCTGATACCCGCCTCAATGGCCTCGAGGGACAAGAGTTGCGCGATGTTGCGCAGGCGCAGCCTCTTGCGCGTCTCCAGATCCGGCTGATCGTCGAGGGAGAACCCGATGTCCGCGCCTTCCGACCGGTAGAAGAACTCGCAATATCCCAATGCGGGCACCTGTGGCAGCACGTCTTTCAAGAACATCATACTGCCCCAACCGATATGGCCGACGACAACCTCGGGCGCCAGCCCCTGCCGCACCATGGCGTCGAGCGTTTCGGCAACACGATGGCCGATTCGCGCGTGGTGATCGGGAATGGCCATGTGCCGGGCCATGTGCGGACTTGCGCGCGGGCCCGCTTCCGTTCGATGTCGAACGACTCGAACGGATGGGATCTTCCTGTCTATGGTCTCGGTGATAAGGCTGACCTCATTGCCCGCCTGCGCGAGTTGAGCGGCCAAGGCAGCGAACTGACCGAAGCCCCTACGATGAACAAACGCCACATGCATCGCGTCTAGTCCGCCCTTGCCGGGCCCGCGGCACCACGCACCGCCTAGACGCCGAACCGTGAACCGTTGGCCCAGGCCAGCTCAAGCTCGTGCAGTGTCTGGAAGGCCGTCTCAAGCATCCGCTGATCCTGGTCGCCACGTTTCACCGCACGCTCGTAGGCCATCGCCGCATCGCGGAGATTTGCCCTCAGTTGCCGCCCCTTCGCCGTCAGCTTGATGCGTGCGGACCGCTTGTCGCGCTGGGAGGCTACGCGATCAATGTAGTCGCCGTCGGCAAGCTGCTTCAAATAGTAGGAAACATTGGAACCAACATAATGCCCACGTTCTAGAAGCTCGGCGACCGAAAGTTCCGAATCGCCGATTGCGAGTAGTATCATCGCCTGTGCAGGCCCAATATCATCCACACGAAGCTTGGTGAGCGCCGCGCGTATCAGTCCGGAAAACCGTCTACTTGCCCGCTCCATAAGGCGAGCGAGCTCAAAATACGTAATCTGACGGAGATCACCAGACTCGACATCTTGAGCATACCCGGAAACTGCTTGTGCAGCCTGACCGTTATTTTGAATTCTCAGACCGTCACTCAACTCGGATAGATTAAGCGCATCATTTTCGTTCATTATATTCCCCATTTCGGAAAAATACTTCAAAACTTGAAGTAATTTTCAAATATCCCTACCACCCATGATCAACCTGATCTTGCACGCGCCCCCCGTTCTATGCCAGATTGGTAAAAGCGATACTACACATCCCCCCAGTTATAACCAATTCTGTCCTCCAGCAGATGGCCATAACGTTAATTCAAGGCAAATTGCCATGCGTGATACTGTTCAAAATGAGACAAGAAGCAAGGCTCAAATTTTGGGAGGCAACGACAAAAACAACCCAGGGATGCTGATCGCGCAAGCGAAGCGCGTGTTCTTGTCGGGGTTGATATATGCGGCGGCGCTTAGCGTGTGTCTGAATTTCCTACAACTCACGATGCCTCTGTTCATGCTGCAGGTTCATGACAGGGTGCTCAACAGTCAGAGCATGGAGACGCTGGTCATGCTGATGATTTTGGCGATCGGCGCCCTTGTGGTGCTCGGTGTTCTGGAATTCATCCGCGCCCTGTCTTTCCAAGCCATCGCTGGCGCACTCGTGCGCCGTTTAAACACGCCAGTCCTGGCTGCCGCCGTTCAGGCCTCCGTTGACCAGGGCCTGTCGCGCGCGACCCAGTCACTTCGCGACATCGCGGAATTGCGAAGCTTCCTGACCTCGTCAGCGGTGACCGCGCCCCTCGACGCGGCCTGGTCACCGATCTTTCTCGGCGCCCTTTTCGTTCTGCATCCGCTATTCGGCCTCATCGGGGCCGTCTCCGCAGCGCTGCTCCTTTGCGGCGGCCTGATCACGGACATGCTGACACGCCAACTCACCAAGGAAGCGAACCAGACGAATGTCGAAGCCATCTCAAAGATCGGCGCATCACTGCGACATGCCGAGGCTATCGAAGCGATGGGCATGTTGCCGGCCCTGGCGAATCGTTGGCGCGCCCAGCAAATGCAAGCCCTCGACGCCTTTGAAGCGAGCGGCAGCAGGAGCAAGGCGATGTCATCCATCACCCGCAGCCTGCGCTATTCCATCCAGATCGTCACCCTGGCGGCCGGGGCGTTCCTCGTGCTGGAGCAGGCCATCACGCCCGGCGCAATGATGGCATCGAGCATTCTTGTCGGACGCCTCCTGATACCTTTCGATTCGGTCATCGACAATTGGCGGCAGTGGGTGCTGGCGATCGCAGGCTGGCGTCGCCTTGAGGCGACCCTCAAAGCGGACCTTGCTATCCGCCAAACGATGCCCACGCCGCATTCGTCGGGCGACATCGTCATCGACAAACTGGTTTACGCAGCCCCTGGGCTGGATGTGCCAATCATCAAGGGCATTTCGTTTTCCCTCTCTCCAGGCGAGGTCCTGGGTGTGGTCGGTCCCTCCGCGGCTGGTAAATCGACCCTCGCCCGGCTGCTCGTCGGAACCTTGCGGCCGACGTCCGGCGGTGTCTTTCTCGACGGCAACAACACCTATCTCTGGGAGCGTAGCTCGTTCGGCCAAGTGGTCGGATATCTGCCGCAATCCGTCTCCCTTTTGGAGGGCACGATTCGAGAAAACATTGGGCGGATGACCGACAGCGATCCATACAAGGTGCTGGAGGCGGCGCGATTGGCCGACGTCCACGACATGATCGGACGCCTGCCACTGGGCTACGACACACCCGTCGGCGACGGACACCTGACCCTTTCAGGAGGACAGCGGCAGCGCATAGCGTTGGCACGTTGCCTCTACAACCGGCCCCGCCTCATCGTGCTCGACGAGCCGAACGCAAACCTGGACGCGATTGGCGAGCGGGCCCTCATCCGCGCGATCCAGCATGCGCGCGACGACGGCGCCATCGTCATCATAATCGCTCACAGGCCGGCCATCATGCAGGTCGCCGACAAGCTGCTCGTGCTTGAATCCGGCCGCGTCACACAGTTCGGGCCGCGAACGGACGTGATTCCCGCTACGATGCCGGGCGAAGTACGCCGCGAGGTCGCTGCGAAATGACCGAGAAGAAGCCTCTTGCAGCCCGCCCAGACCTTTCCGAACGGCGTCTACAGACGCATCAGCCGGTGTCGCTGAGTGTCAACCCTGCCGACGTTGAATTCGACCAATTTGATACCCGCTCGCCGCTCCGCCGTCTTGTCATCGCGGGGATGGCCACGATCCTTTTGTCCTTTGGTGGATTTTTTGCCTGGGCGCTTTCGACCGAACTCAGCAGCGCGACAGTCGCCAGCGGCACGGTCATCGTCGATTCGAAGCGAAAGACCGTCAGCCATTTCGAAGGCGGCGTCATGAGCCGGCTGCTCGTTCAGGAGGGTGACAAGGTGTCCGCCGGGCAGTCCCTGATCGAATTGGAGGATACGCGCGCCCGTTCCAGCCTGCGGTCGCTCCAGATCCGACGTATCGGCCTGATTGCGAAACTGGCGCGATTGAAGGCCGAGCAGAGTGACATGGCGCAAATCAGCTTTCCTGGCGATTTCGGCGACGCCCGGGACGGTACGGTCGATGACGCCGTCAGGGCGGAGACGATATTTTTCAAAAAGCGGCGCGAGACCAAGGACGGGCGCATCGACGTCCAAGAAAAGACCATTGAGGAGTACATCGAACAAGCAAAATCACTCGCCATCCAGATCCAGGCGACCGACCAGCAAATGGACCTCATCAAAGAGCACCGGACTGCGACAGAAACCTTGGTGAAAAAAGGCGCCGTACCGCGCATGCAACTCATCGAGATCGACTCCAAGCTCAGCGGGCTCGCGAGGGAGCGGGGCGAACTCGTCGGCGACAAGGCCCGGGCCGAAAAGGCCGAAGCAGGCGCACAGCTTGCATTAACCGGCATCGAAAGCGATTTTCAGTCGACGATTGCCGGCGAAATCACAACGGCGCGCGTCGAGCTCGCGGACGTCGAAGAACAGATCACCGCCTCGAACGACGTCCTGCGGCGTCTTCAAATCCGCTCTCCGCAGGACGGGATCATCAGCAACATCTTCCTGCGCACCCCTGGCAGCGCGGTCACGCCCGGCCAGCCGTTGATCGAGATCGTGCCGGAAAATGAGCCTCTCCTGATCGAGATGCGCGTCAATCCCCGTGACATCGACAGCATCGCCGTGGGCTCCAAAACGCAAATCCGGTTGACGGCCTATAATCAGCGTTCCCGCCTGCCCATGGAAGGCGCCATCACATATGTGGCCGCGGACCAGTCGCTAGATGAAAAGTCAAACTCCGCATTTTTCGTCGCGCGCGCCAAAATCGACCCGGCATCATTCAAGGCAAACCCTGATGTCCGCCTCTATCCCGGTATGCCCGCGGAGGTGCTGATCATCCACAAGTCACGCCTTGCGATCGAATATCTTACCTCTCCCGTCGCCGAGAGTTTCAATCGCGCCTTCAGAGAAGACTAGGACGCAGAAACAACATTGGGGCATACCACGTGTAATTTGTTTCAATTTTTGAAGTTATTTCAAAGTAAACTGCTGGAATTTTACATCATAAAAGCCGCGATTTTCGAAATGATGTGCCAATAAGACTCAAAATAAGAAATTTATTTCTCAAAACTGGACGCTTTCTCTTCCCGGGACGCTTGCGAAGATTTTTTTTGCAGTGCACATTTCGGGCGCGCAATCGTCGCACCCCGTGCGAACAACGCGTGCATAGAAACCTGAAAGGAGAGGCAGATGGCCACATTGGAAGGCGGTGCATACCACGACGCCCTGTTCGGCTCCCGTTTCAGCGACTTCATTCGCGCCCATGGGGGCGATGATTTCGTGAGCGGTGGCAACGGGCACGACATCATTTTCGGTGATGACGGTGACGACCTGCTGTTCGGCGGCAAGGGCAACGATACCCTGTTTGGCGGCGAAGGCAGCGACTTGCTGAACGGTGAAGACGGTCACGACAACCTCGTTGGCGGCTGGGGTGATGACCTTCTGTACGGCGACAAGGGCAACGACACCCTGTTTGGCGGACAAGGAAGCGACCTTCTGTCCGGCGGCAAGGGCAACGACATCCTCTATGGTGGCGATGGCAACGACATCCTCGACGGCGGTGCCGGAAACGATGTGTTGGCAGGTGGTGCTGGCCATGACGTCTTCGTCTTCGACGGCGGCGGCGGCAATGACGTCATTCTCGACTTTACTGCGGGCGAGGATCTGCTGCAGATCTCGAAGGGCATCAATGGCCTCGACGTGTCTTCGGCCGAAGACCTGGCCTCGCGCGTCACCCAGGTCGGCGGCAATGTCGTCGTGGATCTCGGACATGGCGATACCCTCACCCTGGTCAATGTCGATGCCCACGACATCCAGGCCAATCCCGACCACTACTTCACGGTTCACTAAAGCGTGGGCCCCGCGCGCCCTGCTTCCTCCCTCGGGGCGCGCTATTCCAATCCAGAGGATAGCGTGTGACGTTCGACGTACCGATAGACGCCACGGGCGATTTCAGGAATGCAGAGATTTTTCGGCTCGGCGCCGAGCTGGCCGTCCTTGTCTTGGATCTCCCCCCAGCCCTTCCCACCGCCACAAGGTGCCTGTTGTCCATGGACCAGTCGCCGGTACCGCTCGTCAGCATGACGCTCCCGCTTGGCAACGGACGGCACCGCATGTTCTGGGCGATGAGGCCCGGAAACCAGCCGCAGAGCGTGGACATCTGCACAGAAGACGGCGCCACCGTTGATACGATCGTGATGCAGCCCGCGCGCGCGCTCGCGCCACTCGATGTTGAGGCCCTGTTTACCGGTCTTGCGCCAGATGCTCGCATCAAGTTCGTCAACAACCTCCTGACTGTGTGGCGAAGCGCCTTCCGCATTGCCAGCGACGATCTGTTCAGCATGGTCGTTGAAGACGCCCTTCACGCGCTCGTACCCGAACCGCAGGGCGCCAGCATCGTGTGCCAGGTTGCGCAAGGACGCCATCTGGTTGAGACGACCATCAATCCGGATCTGGGCGACATCACAGCGATCTATGCGGTTGGCGTGGCGTCGATCACGCGCATGGCCGCAAGGATTGTCCTTGGACGCAACATGAAACACGGCGCGCGGTCGTGCCATTTCATCACCGAGGCGCCTGCCCCCTCTCCTCCGTTTCTCATCGTCCTCCTGAGCAAGAATGGCCTCGCCATCCGCCAGCTCGCCGACGGCAAGCCTCGCTATTCCAGCCTTCAGGGTTGGTGGGCTAAACACCGCGAGGCGGTGGAGTTGCGCGAGATGATTGTGCGTCGGCTCGCCACCTTGCCGGAAAGCGGCGCCGCCACGGCGATCGACCTGCAAGTTCGCGCACCATTGGCGACAATCCGGATCGCCAAGTCGTCGATGCATCCGTCCGGAGAGGTCGATCTCGCTCTGGCGCTCGAAGGCGGTCTGTTGGCCGGCGGCTGGTTCCATGCGCCGTCAACCGTGTTCGCCGGCATCGACTACGTCAAAGAGGACGGCACGGCCGTGCCGCTCGACGGCAACAGCTACGAATTTCCGGCATGGGCACAAGGCAAGGATGAGAAGAGCAAGACCGATGTAACCGGTTTCGTTGCCTGGGTCCCTCTGGCGCAATCCCCCGGGCCGCTCCTGCAGCCACGATTTCAGATGCGCCTTGCCTCGGGAGCGGCCATGCCTCTTGTCCCGGAGCCACAGGCTTTCGAGGCCGCAATGCAGCGAAACCATGTCCTGCGCGCCGTGCCTCCGCAGCATGCGGTCGACAACGCCTTCCGTACAATCCTCGCCCCCGCCTTGCAGGACGTCGAGCGACGACTGGGAAGGACCATAGAGGTCAACCGCACCAAGGACTACGGCCTTACCAAAGATGCGCCCCTCGTTTCCATTGTCGTCCCACTTTACCGGGTTCTCGACTTCCTGCGTTTCCAATTGTCCGGGATGGCGACGGATCCGTGGCTCGCCAACAACGCGGAGATCATCTATGTCCTCGATTCCCCGGAAATTCAGGACGAGACGGAGCACCTTTTGGGCGGCCTGCATCTTCTGCACGGGCTGGCGATGAAGTTTGTTGTGATGAACCGCAACGCAGGCTACGCGCGCGCTTGCAATGCCGGCGCACGCTTTGCACGCGGCGCCATCCTGGTGATGCTCAATTCGGATGTCGTGCCGTCAGCGCCGGGCTGGCTCCAGGTGTTGTCGCGTCCGTTGCTGGAAAGGCCAACACTGGGCGCCATCGGCCCGAAGCTGATTTTCGAGGACGGATCGCTGCAGCATGCCGGTCTCTACTTCGGCCGCGACCAGCGCGGGATCTGGCTGAACCATCATTTCCACAAGGGCATGCCGGGCGACTACGCGCCGGCGCTACATGCCCGCGAGGTTCCCGGCGTCACCGGCGCTTGCCTGGTGACCCGCAGGGATACTTATGAAAGCGTTGGCGGTTACACCGAGGACTATGTGATCGGCGACTACGAGGACAGCGACCTGTGCCTCAAGATCCGTCGCCTCGGACTAAAGATAGTCTATGAACCGGCAGCGTGCCTGTATCATTTCGAGCGTCGCTCGATCCGCCGTAGCCAGGACTACATGCGCGGCGTTGCAAGCCAATACAATTCATGGCTGCACACGCAGCGTTGGGACGACGACATCACCGAACTGATGGCAAATCAATTCGGCAAAGACCGGGATCGCCCCGCCACCGCGGGTGGGAGAACCCGGGAAAGGAACGCGGCGTGATACAAGCGGCCCTCGTGCATCCCCCCGCGCCGGCCCGGCTGATCGATGAAGACCGTGTTCGTTGGCTGATAGAATCCGTTCGGTCCAATCGTTTTCTACCGCGACCGGAACCAACCAACGTCTTCGTGGGAGACGGTGATTTTCGCGCGATAGGGGCGGAGTTTCTCGGTTACTTTATTCGCATCGGCGGCTTGCGCGAAGACAGCCGCGTGCTCGACATCGGTTGCGGTATCGGCCGGATGGCCGTACCGCTCACCCAGTATCTCGATCCACAAACGAGCCGCTACGATGGTATCGATCCGGTCGAGGGCGGCATCATCTGGTGCCAGCGTACGATCACGCCCGCCTACCCCAATTTCGCCTTTCAGCGACTGGATATCGCGCACGAGCTCTACAACCCGAGCGGCAAGATCAGCGGAAAGGCCCTGGCGTTGCCCTTTCCCGATCATCATTTCGACTTCGTCATCATGACGTCCGTGGTCACTCATTTGCCGCCCGGGGAGGTGCTTGTCTACCTCTCCGAGGTCCGCAGAGTCCTGTCACCCGGCGGCCGCCTCTTCATAACCGCGTTCGTGGTCGACGGCATCGCCGCGGCAAACGAAAACGGGCGGCGCGATCCGCGTCTCGCTTTCCGTCGCTACGGCAAGGGGCCGTGCTGGTTCGTACCCAACCAGCCGCCGCTTGCCGCGATCGGCTTCGAAGAAGGTTTTCTCGACAAGGCGCTCGAACGGGCCGGCCTTTCCGTCGCGCTGAAATCTCTGGGTCATTGGCGCGGCACGAACGCTGGCCACCATCAGGACTTCGTCGTGGCGAAGCGCCGGGGAAATGCTCGATGAGCAAGCGCATTCTGGTGGCCGCCCACAACCATCCGTCCCTCCATCCAGGTGGAACGGAGATATTCGCCCACGACTTGTTTCGCGCCTACCAGCGCGCGGGGCACGAGGCTCTGTTTCTTGGTGCCACGAACCAAATCCATCGCGAGGCGAGGCCAGGCACGAGCTTTCAGGGCATCGGCCCGGCGGGAGACGAAGTCCTGCTGTGGTCCGGACACTTCGACCACTTCTTCATGAGTCAGATCGACCTCTATGGCGTGGTGCCTGACATAACGGAGTTGCTGCGCGAGTTCCATCCGGATGTGGTCCACATCCACCATCTGTTGCTGCTTGGCGCCGAGTTCCCTCACATTATCCGCCGCACGCTGCCCCACTGTCAGATCGTCATGACGCTCCATGACTACTACCCCATTTGCCATCATGACGGCCTGATGGTGCGCACCGGCAGCAAAGAGCTTTGCCATCAGGCCAGCCCGGACCGTTGCCATGGCTGCTTCAAGGACATTCCCCTCGATCGCTTTGTCCTGCGCGAGCGGCACCTGAAGGCCCTGCTGAGCACGGTCGACCACTTCGTATCGCCAAGCGCTTTTTTGAGGGAGCGCTTCGTGCAATGGGGGCTGGACGCAGATGCGATTAGCGTCATTCCCAATGGTATTCCCATCCGAAACGCCAGCGCGCGGCGCGAGCTTCTCGCAGGCGGACGGCCGGTCTTCGGCTATTTCGGAAATCTCAATCCCTGGAAAGGGGTGACCGTATTGCTCGACGCCGCGCGCCAGCTTCTGGCCGATGGCCTCGAATTCGAGCTGCGAGTGCATGGAGGCGCGCCGTTCCAAAGCAAGACCTTCGTCGACGAGGTCGATCGCCGCTTCGCCGAAACGGCAGACTGCGTGCAGCCCCGGGGGCCGTATCGACGCGAAGACATTGGCGATCTGGTGGCCGCGGTCGATTGCACCATTGTTCCTTCCATCTGGTGGGAGAACGCCCCGTTGGTCATTCAGGAGGCCCAGGCTCAGGGTCGTCCCGTCATCGCCAGCAACATTGGTGGCATGGCTGAAATGATCGAGCACGGCGTCAACGGCCTGACTGTTCCACCCAACGATGCGCGAGCGCTCGCCGCAGCGATGCGTAACATCATGGAGCAGCCGAGCCTGCTGCGCCAGTTCGGCGAAAACGCTCGCAAGCCCGACGACATCGATACGACCGCCCGCCGCTACCTCAAGCGGTTCGAGGCGGCACCGCTTCAGGCATAGGAGAACTTATGGCCAGTCCCGCTGAACGACCGGACGCCGCATCCGAACAGGACGACGCCAAGCCGATGAACGGCCGGGTAGATGCCATCGACAAGGGTCGGGTCTTCGGCTGGGCATTCGACCCGATGGCACCAAGCCAACGATTGACCGTCCGTGTCCTGCTCGATGGCAAGGTGATTGCCGAAACGGTTGCCGATCGCAATCGTCCCGACCTGCGGCGCAACGGTATCGGCGACGGCAAGCACGCATTTGAAATCGCA
This sequence comes from Rhizobium sp. R693, assembly GCF_002211315.1. Lineage (NCBI taxonomy): Bacteria > Pseudomonadati > Pseudomonadota > Alphaproteobacteria > Hyphomicrobiales > Rhizobiaceae > Rhizobium > Rhizobium sp. R693. Next base: position 285,572 of record NZ_LOKY01000001.1, read on the forward strand.
CTGCCCGATCCCGTCCAGTCGCGCGCGAACGACGTCGTCGTCGTGGCGCGAAATGGAAGTGGTTCCGAACACGCCTTGCGCGTCCCCCAGCCAGACGAGCAGGCGGCCGAAGCTCTGATCGCCGCGCCGCTCGCGAGAGTGCTCGACAAGCTCGACTTACTGATGGCGTCGCAGCGGCAACTGCAGGTCTCACAGCGCTCGCTGCAGCGCACAACAGAAATCGACGTGGACAAGATTGAGACAGTCGGCCTGACCGACGTCAGCAACGCCGTCGAAAATCTCAGAGTCGATATCGGCCAACGGCTGAACGATCTCGATGTCCATCTGATGCGGCTGGATGGGGTGGTGGCAGCAATGGAGAAGAACCTGAGTGCGTTACACAAGCGTAAGAGCGGCGAGTTGAAACCCCTGCTGCTGCTGCTGTTTGCACTTGTAGGATTTGCCGCGGGCGCTGGCCTCGCGCTGATTGTCAGGATCTGACGCGGGGAGGTCAAGGCGTGTTGGTTACTGAACAGTCCCTCGCGGTTAGGAACCCCACGGCGGTTAAGCCTTTGGCCAGCAGGGCCATGCGCCCGGGAAGGGTTATCGGCTGCCGTGTAGACAAGACCACCTTGTTGATCATCGGTCTCGGTCGTGTCTTGGCAGGAGAAGTGGTGGCCGGCGACGTGATGGTCGACGTCGACGGGGATCAAGCGGGCACGCGAAGCGCGTTTGTCTTAGAATGGCGGCTCACCGCTCAATCGCCAAGGGCTAAGCACGGCTTCGCGGCGCTCCTGCCGACAGACGGCACGGACGGCGCCATCACTGCAATGCGGTTCGGCGAGGAGAAAACGGGGGCACGCTACATCTTCGCGCCCCGACTCGCCTCCGCCGAGGAAGCAGCCGCGATCGTGGCCGAATCCGCGGGATCTCAGTCAGCCGCCGTCATCGACGGGCTCATCGACGTTCTGATGGCCGGCAACCTTGACCTCCGCAGACGTCTAACCATCACCGCACTTTTGCAGGCAGCCCACGCAAACGATGGTTTCATCGAGTTGATTGGTGAAAGTCATGAGGGCACGACGTTCCTGCAGGGCTGGAGCCGCGGCATAGCGCCCGGGCCTTGCCGGGTGTCCGTGGTCGGCAGCCCGACATCGATGGCCTCGCAGTGCAGCATCGCCGTCTTTTCCCGCCCGGACGCGCCCGATGGCGCCCCGGGTTTTGTCGGTCTTCTCGAGGCTACCGAGGCTCCCCGCGCACGCGACATCGAAGGCCTCATCTTTCGGGGGCGCGCCGGTTGGAGGTATGCCGCGGTCCACCCCCGAAAGCGCATGGCCGGCCCGCTGGAAACGCCCGAACACGTCAGGTCAATCCTGCCGCGCGCACATGGCGCGCCGGACGTGCTCTTATCCCTGCGAGCAGTCGCTAACAGCTTTGATGGCGAAGAAACCGTCTCCAGCCTGCCGTTTCCCGTTCGGATGGGAATTGACAACATGTTCGAGGCCGATGGAGGAAAACTCCTCGCCTCCGGCTGGCTTTATGATCCCGACGCCCACGTCGCGGCGGTAAGACTTCGTAGATGCAATGGCGCGGCTCGCCTCGACGAACGCTGGACGCGCCTTGATCGCCCCGATGTCGCGGACAGTTTCAATGACCAGCAGAACTTCGCGCCGAGCATTCACGGCGCACAGTGTGCCCACGGGTTCATCGCCCACGCCCAATTGCCGAGTGAAGATCACAGTGCACCTTGCTACTTCGAACTGACGCTGCGCGATTCGCGCCGTGCGTTCTTGCCAGTCAAACCGACGCGGGTTTCGGCGCGCTTGGCGGCATTGCGCCAAATCGGTTCCATCGATCCAGCGAACTGTGCGTTGCCGGCGATCGTCGACACACAAATTGTGCCGTTCCTCAGCGAGTCCAGACAGTCGGCGCCGGTCACCGACACAATCCTGGACGCTGGCTGTTTCGATCAGGAAAGCGGCCCGCCGATCCTCATCGGCGTTGGGGAGAAAGAGGAGAATATTTCCCCGCTGCTGGCCTTGCTCGCGCTCGATCCGGAGACCCGACGCGCGCCGATCGTGATCGCCATGCCTGCCGAGCGCTTTCGCAGGCAGGCAGCCCGCCTCAAAGAACTCGTGCGATTTTATCGCCTTTCGGCCAGGTTGGTATCGGCGAAGGGTTCAGGCGACTTCTACGATATGCTTGAAGCCGGCACGCAGGCACTCTCCTGTGAAACAGTCGTGTCGCTCTCTGCATCACTGGTCCCGCGCGCGACAGGCTGGTACGGCAAGCTCCTGGCCACGGCCGCGACCCTGAAAGGAAGTATCATCTCGCCCGTCCTGGCTTACGAGGACCATTCCGTTCGCTGGGCGGGAAACTGGATCGATAACGACAACGGCGACCAGCCAGTTGTGGGTCGATATGCCGGATATCCGCTCAAAGCAGTTACCGACATGAAGCTGAGCCGCATCGCGGCGGCCTCGCTCGAGTGCTGTGTCATGCCTCGCGACGCCCTGCTGGGTGCGGGCGGCTTTTCCGGCGGCTATCTCGGCGTACAGAAAAAAGGCCTGGATCTCGGCCTCCGTCTCAGCCGGTCCGGCATCGACTCCTATTTGCTGCCATCGGTGCAGATGTGGGGCTGCGACGACGCAGGCGATGGGGACAGTCCGGCAATGGCGGCTCTGGTGGAAGACATCGATCGAAAGATCTTCACGAGCCAATGGTCGCCTGTCCTCGCAGGCGAGAAACACCGTGAAATGAGGCCCGCATGAACGAGCAACTTCGTGTCCTTGTCGTCTCGCATGCGCACCCGACAGTGTCGCTCGGCGGGGCAGAAATCGCATCGCACAACCTGCATCGTGGCCTAAACGCATTGCCGGACGTGAGATCGGTTTACCTCGCCCGGGTCGGCCATCCGGTACCCCGGCATGCCGCGTCTGCGTTGATGAGCTTTCGCCTTGCCGAAGATGAGTTGCTGTTTCACACGGACGACTACGACCACTTCTTGTTGTCGAATGGAGACACGCAGGCGATCAGCCGGGACCTGTTGCGCTTCGCGCGCGATCTCAGGCCCCATGTCGTGCATTTCCATCATGTTCTCGGCATCGGTCTCGAAGCGCTCTACGCCCTTAGAGAGGCATTTCCCAATGCGGCCATACTGGTCACGTTCCACGAATACCTTTCGATCTGCCACAATCACGGGCAGATGGTGAAACGTCCCTCCGGTCAGCTCTGCGAAACGGCCTCCCCGATCGCCTGCCACGGTTGCTTTCCCGACATCCCCGTCTCGCACTTCTTGAAGCGGGAGCTGTTTGCGCGCGGCATGCTTGGCCTTGCAGACGCCTTCGTCTCGCCCAGCCGGTTTCTGGCGGAGCGCTACATCAAATGGGGCATCGAAGAGGACAAGCTCTGCGTGATCGAAAACGGGATCGTCCTCGAAGCGGCTGCACCCGCGCGCGACTTGCAGGGTCACAAGCCGCGTCGCAACCGCTTCGCCTATTTCGGCCAGATGACCCCGTTCAAGGGTGTCGACGTGCTGATTGACGCTGTTTTGCGCATCCCGAAGGAGACATGGGGCGAAGACTCCTGTTTGATGATCTTCGGCGGCAACCTCGAGCGACAGCCGAGCGAATTCCAGGAACGAATGAAGAAGCTTATCGCAGACGCCGGCCAGCGCGTCCGATTCTATGGCGCTTACCAGAACGCGGACGTGCCGCGCCTGATGCGCTCGGTCGACTGGGTGGTTCTACCGTCCGTCTGGTGGGAAAATTCGCCTGTCGTGATCCAGGAGGCCCTGCTCCATCGCAGGCCGATGATCTGCTCCGACATCGGCGGGATGGCCGAGAAGGTACGGGAAGGACAGGACGGCCTGCACTTCCGCGCCGGAAGCAGCCAGGATCTCGCGGACCGCATCGTCGAGGTATTGGGTGATAACCAAACCTGGGATCGGCTACGCGCGTCCATGCGACAACCCGCCGACCACCTCGGTTGCGCGGGCGACCATGTGAAGCTCTACCGCGCGCTGCTGCAGCGCAAACGCGACGCCGCGATGGCCGAGAACCCTGCGCTTCTCTCACCCGCGCTTTGACGACCATCGTCTTGAGCAACAGGAAACTGCGTCGACCAAGATCAGCGCCCCAAGGCCCGTGAATCCGTGATCCACATATTTGCTCAAGGCAGCAAATCGATTCCTCCGTTTTCCGCTCGCTGGGAGGATGTCGCAAAGCAGATATAAAATGTCGCCCATTACTATGTCGCGTAATTAAATGAAAGCTAATCTACACCATAACGAAATAAAACGCGCGCGAAGCGCGCCGGGAACGCATTAAATGACCCCGTCCGAATACAGGGCGGCGCTCGCTGTCACTGGATTGACGGCAAGCGTCGCCGCAGAGCTTTTTGGCGTCGATGAACTCACCAGCCGTCGGTGGGCGTCGGGTGAACAGCCGGTCCCGCGTGCCGTGGCCCTCAGCCTGTGGCTGATGGCGTCCTACGGCGTTTCTGTTGCCCAGGCGCGCATTCTTTCAGAAAGCCCGAAATTGCCGAAGTCGGCTTGAACGGCATAGGCCCGGAACGGCCTGTTACGACGCGTTGACCTCTTTCCAGCGAAGATCGGCATGATCTTTTGCAACGAGAGCATCGTTAAATCGAAAAGCCAAGCGGTGACCCCCGAGACAACCGCTTGAGCGGGCAACGGTAACGCGATCGCTTCACTTTCTCCCGCAAGCTTTCGATCAAGATTGCGACGCTGGCCTTGGACCCGCGCGATAAAATCGGCGGCAGCTTATTGCCGAGCGATGAACCACACGCAAACATCAGATTGAATTCGACCTAGTTATTCAGATATATAGGACGAAAAGCAAAATCTCGGAGACAGAGCGTGCGCCAGGAAATTGTTGAAGAAACTGTCGCCGAAAGCGGCTATCGGCAAATACGCGCGGACATCATATTCGGACGCCTGGCGCCCGGCCAGAAGCTCAAGCTGGAGAATTTGAAAGGCGCTTACGAGACCAGCGTCAGCACCCTTCGCGAGATTTTGAACCGTTTGACGTCCGAAGGGCTTGTCGTGGCGGAGGGCCAGCGGGGCTTTGAAGTTGCACGAGTGTCAATTGCGGATCTTAGGGAGATCGCAGCCCTGCGCCTGCTTCTCGAAGAACATGCGCTCGAACAATCTTTCGAACAGGGCGACGTAGAGTGGGAGGCAAGGCTGGTTTCCGCGCATTATAAACTTGCGCGGATGGAGCAGGTGATGGCGTCGGGCGACACCAGCAAGGCGGAAGACTGGAAGCGCTATGACTGGGAGTTTCACCAGGCGCTGATTTCAGCGTGCGGATCGCGTCTGTTGATGGAAACCCATTCGGCCGTTTTCGACAAATATTTGCGGTATCAGATGGTTGCGCTGTCCTATCGCGGTGAAGTTGCCCAACAAGAACACAAGCAGCTTTTGGAAGCCGCTTTGCAACGTGACAGCAAGACCGCAAAGACGGTCCTGCAGCGTCACATACAAGAAGGCGTCGAACATGCGCTGAAGAAGGGCTTGCTATCAGCCGTTCCGCCACAAGCGTGATCGTCGTCACTCCTGGCGCTTCAGCGAAGCAGAGGATCTCATGCTCAAAACTGTCGGTGAACTTTCCGAAACTGTAAGCGACGTCGTCTTTCGGCAGGTCCGTCAGGACATTATTTCGGGTGCCCTGGCGCCTGGGGCGAAAATCAAGCTTGAGCAGGCCAAGGAGCGCTATTCCATCAGCGTATCGTCGCTTCGCGAAATACTCAGTCGCCTCACCACGGAAAACCTGGTGCTGGCGGAAGGCCAGCGTGGCTTCGAAGTCAGCCCGGCATCGCGCAAGGAACTCGAGGAACTCGCCGATCTGCGCACCGTACTCGAAACCCATGCGATCGGCCTGTCATTTTCGGCCGGGGATCTTGAATGGGAGGGACGCATCGTTGCGGCCCACCACAAGCTGGCGGCAGCGGAAAAGAAGCTGCTTGCGGGCGATACATCGCGCACGATCGACTGGGTTCGCTACGATTGGGAATTTCATCAGGCGATCGTGTCTGCCTGCAATTCCGCCACGCTGATGGCTGCGCTGTCATCCGTGTTCGACAGGTTTTTACGCTATCATATGCTTGCCCAGAGCTTTCGCGGGCAGGCCGTGGTCGACGACCACAAGCGACTGTTCGAACTCGCCCTGAAGCGTGACGTCGAGGGAGCACGAGCCGTCATTTGTCGCCATATCGAAAGTGGCGTGGCCCACGTACTCAAGAGCGGTCGCATCGACTGAGCGAGCTGATCAGACGGCATCCTTCGGCACACCTTCCGGCCGCATCTGCCTCTTGAGTGCGGCAATGCGGAAAATGGCGTTCGGCGCGCCGTAACCCCGATAGCCGCGTCGTTCGACGATCTCGAAAAAGAACCCCTCGCCGTAGTTGCCGCTGTAGAGCTGGAAATATTCGCCATGCTCGTCGCGGTCGTAGAGAATATTTTCTGCCTTCAATCGCTCGGTCAGATCCGGGTCAAGGCCAAAGCGGGCCTCGACATCATCATAGTAGTTCTGCGAGATATGGAGCGGTTTGAAGCCCTGCTTTCGAAGGATTTTCGAAGTGGCGAAAATGTCGTTGGTCGAAAAGGCCAGATGCTGGATGCCCGAACCGAATTTCTCGGCGATAAAGTGACCGGCGAGCGTGCGCCGGTTTTCGGCGCCATTCATCGTGAGGCGCAGCGTGCCGGTTTCATTTTCAACGACCTGACTGCGCACAACGCCGCTCGGATCGATGATATCGACGATCGGCGTCTTCCTGGTCTCGAAGATCGAGGTGTAGAAGAGCAGCCAGGTCAGCATTTCATCATAGGCAACCGTCTGGGCGATATGATCGAACCGCAGCAATCCGACGCCGCCGCTATCGCTGTCGTCAGCCACCTGTTCGAAATCGATCTCCGAGAAACGGCCAAGCGGGCTCTTGTCATCGATGAGATAGACGAGCCCCCCGCCGACCCCTCGAATGGCCGGAAGTTCCAGCTCACCATCGGCCACCGGCTGGCGAAACGGCTCGGCATCGAGCGCGAGCGCGCGGCCATAGGCTTTGGCGGCATCGTCAACGACGAGTGCCAGTGCGTAGGCTGATGTGCCGTGAACGGCATATGCGGCACTGGCAAAGCCTGCAGGATCGACATTGACGAGGATACGAATGTTACCCTGCTCGAACAGAGAGACCTTTTTCGAACGATGAACGGCCGCCTTGCGAAAGCCAAGGGCCCGCAGCAGGGCGATCAGTTCAGCGGCCTCGTCCTCGTCCGTGGCGAATTCGACGAAGCCCACGCCCTTGACGACAGCGCGTTTGGGCATCGGCACCCCAATCGGCGTCTCGACCTTGCTGCGAACCTGATCCGCCAGATAGATCAGCGAGCGATGGCCATCCGCGGCGATTGCGCGCGCGGAGCCACCACGGAACTGATCATTGAAAATCTCGAGCGAGAAGTAGCCGTCATACCCGGTCGAGGCCACGGCTTCGGCAAACGCAGTTACCGGTAGATCACCCTCGCCCGGCATGTTGCGAAAATGACGGCTCCAATAGAGCAGATCCATATCGATCAGCGGCGCATCGGCCAACTGGACAATAAAAATCTTCTCCTTTGGGATCGAGCGGATCGAGTTGATGTCGATCTTGCGCGAGAGCGAATGGAAGCTGTCGAGGATGAGCCCGACACTTGGATGATCGGCACGCCGTACGATCTCCCAGGCATCACGGTGGTCATTGACATAACGTCCCCAGGCAAGTGCCTCATAACCCACCTTGAGGCCGCGTTTGGCGGCACGTTCTCCCAGTTCGTGAAAGTCGGCGGCCGCGCGATCGATGCCTCCAAGGGCGGCCTGCGAGACGTTCGAGCAGACGAGCACCATCTCGGTTCCAAGCTCCTGCATGACGTCGAACTTGCGCTCGGCCCGGTCGAAGGTCCGGCTTCGAAGTGCATCCGGCATGCCTTCGAAATCGCGAAACGGCTGGAAGAGCGTTATCGCAAGCCCCAGATCGCTCACCATCTTGCCGACGTCGGCGGGGCTCCCGTCAAAAGCCAGGAAGTCGTTCTCGAAAATCTCGACACCATCGAAGCCCGCCTGCGCAATGGCTTCAAGCTTGTCGGGCAGTTCACCGCTGAGCGTCACCGTCGCAATCGAGGTCTTCATAATTCAAAACCCTTTCCATCGGCGCCACGAGAGCGCCGCCACCGGCCGATCTGCATCACGGACCAACTCTCGATAATGGCATTATGCCGAATGTCGTGAGCATTTCAAATCAATTGGTCAAATCGAAAGTCTCATATGATTTTAAAAAACTCTGTTGATTTGTGACAAGTCCTCTGGCAAAAAGTTGGGCATGCAGTCGGGAGAGGATGACTGTTGGGTCCGCACGACCACCAAAAAAGGAGGAGGAATCAATGTTCAAATCGATGCTGACGCGCAGAAATGCAATGCTTTATGCGGCTGGTCTCGTCGCTGCCGTCGGGCTCGCAAATCCGGCTGCCGCCGTCACGCCGGAGGAAATCAAAGCCAGAGGAAAGCTCATCGTTGGTATCCAGGGCGACAACCCGCCATGGGGCTTTGTGACGAGCGGTGGCAAGCAGGACGGCCTTGATGCCGATATTGCAACACTTTACGCAAAGGAACTGGGTGTTTCAGTCGAGTTCGTGCCGCTGGAAGTCAACAACCGTATTCCCGCTTTGACCACGGGCCGCGTCGACGTTCTCTTCGCAACGATGGCCATGCTGCCGGAACGCGCCAAAGCCGTTCAGTTCTCCAAGCCCTATGTTGCCAACGCCATCGTGCTGATTGCTCCAAAGTCGATGTCAGTCAAGACGAATGACGACATGGCCAATCTCTCGATCGGCGTCGCGAAAGGTGCGGCGCAAGATACCCAGGTCACCAAGAACGCGCCGCAAAGTGCTACGATCCGCCGTTTCGACGGTGATGCACCGAGCGTCCAGGCGCTGGTGTCCGGCCAGGTGCAGGCGCTCGGCGGCAACATTTTTTACATGGATCGCGTCGAAAAGGCCCGTCCGGGCGAATTCGAAAACAAGCTGGAGTTCCAGAAGCTCTACAACGGCGCTTGCACGCGGCTTGGCGAGAAGGAAATCAACGCCTCGATCAACGCTTTCATCGACAAGATCAAGGCCAATGGCGAACTCAAGAAGATCTACGACAAGTGGATGAAGGTGCCGGTTCCGGAATTCCCCGAGAGCCTCGACGGCATTCCGTTCACCGCCAACTGAGCCCGCCAATCGCTTTGCAAGAAAGCAGTCTGGCGGGCGTTGCGATGCCCGCCAGTGATATCGCGATGCCGAAAACACGGCTTTGGGCGTCTTTGGGAGCGATCATGAACAAGACGATATTCGTGCTCAACGGGCCAAACTTGAACCTTCTTGGTGAGCGGGAGCCTTCCGTCTACGGCACGACAACGCTTGCGGACATCAGAAAAAGGTGCCTCGCCAGGGCCAATGAGCTTAGATTCGACGTCGACTTTCGCCAGACGAATTTCGAAGGTGAACTGGTAGAGAGCGTGCACCAGGCACGCAAGGAGGCCTGCGGCATCATCATCAACCCCGCCGCCTATAGCTTCACCTCGATTGCGCTTCTCGACGCGCTGAAAACCTTCGATCCGCCAAAGATCGAGTTGCACATTTCCAACGTGCATGCCCGTGAGAGCATCTATCACAAGTCCCTCATCTCTCGCGTCGCAACGGGGATCATCATCGGCCTTGGCGCAGCCGGGTATGAATTGGCGATCCAGGCCATGGCCGGCATGGTCGGACGCGACTGAGGAGGGATGATGACCTACACGCTGGATTTCACGCCCGTCATCGAGGGCCTGCCAAACCTGCTCCTCGGCTGCCTGGGCACGCTACTGCTTGCGCTCTGCGGTATGCTTTTGGCAATCGTCATCGGCATCGGCGGGGTCGCGTTGCGAGATTCTCACCACAAGCCGCTGCGCTGGCTGGTGATCGGCTTTGTCGAGCTCATCCGCAACACGCCATTCCTGGTCCAGATCTTCTTCCTCTATTTCGCCCTCCCCCTGGCCGGCATCCGGCTGGATCCGACGCCGACGGCGATCATTGCGCTTGGGATCAACGGCGGCGCCTACGCCATCGAGATTATCCGCGGCGGCGTCCAGTCGATCTCCAAGGGGCAGATGGAGGCGGGCCTGGCGCTCGGGCTGCATAAGGCTCAGGTTTTCCGCCTGATCATTCTCAAGCCGGCACTCAGGGCGATCTATCCGTCGCTGACCAGTCAGTTTGTGCTGTTGACGCTTTCGACCAGCATCGCCTCGGCAATCTCCGCCTATGAGCTCACCTCGGTTTCGCAGCGCATCGAGTCCGAAAGCTTTCGCAGCTTCGAAGTCTATTTCACGGTGACGGTTTTCTACCTCGTCATGTCCTGGCTGATGATGCGCCTCTTCGCGTTCTTTTCGGCACGTTATTTCACCTATCCGGTCAAGTAGGAGCCAATTCGATGGGCAGCGAAGAATTCGTCTTCCTTCTGATCGGTCTCAAATGGACCGTCATCTTGTCCGCGGTTGGTTTTGTCTGCGGATGCATTGCCGGGCTTGGTGTGGCGCTCGCGCGCACCTCGGAAATTCCGCTGCTGGAGCGGGTGATGGCGGGCTATATCGCAGTATTCCAGGGAACACCGCTGCTGATGCAGCTCTTCGTGGTCTATTATGGTCTTGCCCTGATCGGCTTCAGGCTCGATGCCTGGGTGGCCGTCGCGATCGGCCTGACGCTACATGCCAGCGCCTATCTGGGCGAGATCTGGCGCGGCTCGATCGAAGCGGTGCCGCGCGGCCAGACGGAAGCCGCAAGAGCGCTCAGCCTCAAATATGGTTCCCGCATGAAGGACGTCATTCTTCCACAAGCTCTACGCATCTCCCTGCCGGCAACAATCGGGTTTCTGGTGCAGTTGATCAAGGGAACCTCGCTCGCCTCTATCGTCGGCTTCACCGAGCTTACCCGCGCCGGCAACATCATCTCAAACCAGATCTTCGAGCCGCTGACGGTCTTCGGGATCGTCGGCGCCCTGTACTTTCTGATGTGCTGCCCACTGACGATCTTCGGTGCTCGCCTGGAACGGAAGTTTGCCGCCGCATCGCGGTGATTTCCGGCGCCGACCACGAAAGAGATGAAACCATGAACACTGCCTCGAGCGCATCGACCGCAAAGACCGTTATCGCCATGAACCATGTGGAGAAGTGGTATGGCGCATTTCAGGCCCTGCACGATATCAACCTGTCGGTTCTAAAGGGCGAGAGGATCGTGCTGTGTGGCCCATCCGGCAGCGGAAAGTCGACGCTCATTCGCTGCATCAATCATCTGGAGACCTATCAGAAGGGCGAAATCCGGGTTGGTGGCATCCTGCTTGGAAAGCAGGCGAAGGCGATCGACGCGATCCGCCGCGAAGTCGGCATGGTCTTCCAGCAGTTCAACCTCTTTCCGCATCTGACCGTGTTGCAGAACTGCATGCTGGCGCCGATGCGCGCGCTTGGCGTGGGAAGGGCCGAGGCCGAAGACCGCGCACGCTCGCTGCTTGGGAGGGTCAAGATTCTCGAACAGGCCGACAAGTATCCGCTGCAGCTTTCCGGTGGGCAGCAACAGCGCGTCGCCATTGCGCGTGCGCTCTGCATGCGCCCAAAAATCATGCTCTTCGACGAGCCGACCTCCGCCCTCGATCCGGAAATGGTCAAGGAAGTGCTCGATACCATGATCAGCCTTGCCGATGAAGGCATGACGATGGTCTGCGTGACCCATGAAATGGGCTTCGCCCGGCAGGTGGCAAACCGCATCATCTTCATGTCGAACGGCGCCATCGTCGAAGAGGCGCCTCCCGGTGAATTTTTCACCAATCCCCGCCACGAGCGCACACGTAAATTCCTCGGCGAAATCCTGCGCAACTGAGACCTCCAAAGGAAATTTCATGTCAGCCGCCTCGCAGACGCCTCCCTTGAAGATTGCTGTGATGGGCGCCGGCCTCATCGGAAGGCGCCATATCGAAGGCATTCTGGCCGAGCCGCGCACGACATTATCGGCCGTGATCGACCCCTCGGATGCCGGGCGGGACTTTGCGGCAACAAAGGCGGTTCCATGGTTCTCCACTGTTGCCGAAGCAACCGCAACGGAGCGCCCGGATGGAGTGATCATTGCCACTCCGAACCAAGTTCATGTCGCCAACGCCCTGGAGGTCGTCGCGGCCGGAATTCCGGTCCTTGTCGAGAAGCCGATCGCCGACAGTGCCGAAGCAGCAGCCGTCCTTGTCGCCGCCGGCGCAAGAGCAGGCGTGCCAATCCTGATTGGTCACCATCGCCGTCATAACCCCATGATCCAGGAAGCAAAGCGCGTTCTCGAAAGTGGTCGGCTCGGCAAGACGCTGACGGTGCAGGGAACATTCTGGGTGGCAAAGCCGGACGACTACTTCCATGTCGACTGGCGCCGACAGCAAGGTGCAGGCCCTACCTTCATCAACCTGATCCATGACGTTGATCTGTTCCGCTATTTCTTCGGCGAGATCGACGCCGTCCATGCGATGGAATCGAATTTGGCGCGCGGGTATCCTGTCGAGGATACCACCGTCGTCCTGCTCCGGTTCGCAAGCGGTGTGCTTGGGACTTTGAGTGCCTCCGATGCTGTAGCCTCCCCCTGGAGCTGGGAAATGACGACCGGGGAGAACCCGGCTTATCCAAAGCAGGATCAGTTTTGCTATCAAATCGGCGGGACCGGCGGATCGCTGGCCGTTCCCCAGCTCGCACTTTGGACCAACATGTCGAATCCCGATTGGCTTCAACCGCTTGTCAAAGAGCACTTACCATTCACTCCGGCCGATCCACTGACAATACAGCTCCAGCACTTCTGCGATGTCATAAGTGGCGAGGCAGAGCCTCTTGTCAGCGGCAAGGAAGGGCTTGCCACCCTGCGCGTCATCGAAGCGATCAAGGCATCGGCGCAGTCAGGCGAGACGATCCACCTGGATAAAACCCCGGCTTCGACGAGGTCACTGAAATGATAACTGGAACCACGCGGCTTATTGCGCATCTCGGCTATCCGACGGAAGCTTTCAAGGCTCCGCTGATCTACAATCCCTATTTCGAGAGGAGCGGCATCGACGCCGTCGTCGTGCCAATGGGTTGCAGGGCAGAAGACTATCCGTCGTTCCTCAGGCTCGTCTTCAGACTTTCGAATATTCATGGCGCCCTCGTCACGATGCCTCACAAGATTACGACGATGGGATTGATCGACGAGGTCTCCACCAACGCCAAGGTTGCGGGCTCCTGCAATGCGGTCAGGCTGGCGCCGGACGGGCGGCTGATCGGCGACATGTTCGACGGCGAAGGCTTCGTGCGGGGCCTCTTGCGCAAGGGGCGGACAATCGCGGGAGCGCAGGTATTGATCCTCGGCGCCGGCGGCGTCGGGTCGGCGATCGCCGCGTCACTGGCAGGTGCTGGGGTGCGGCGAATTGCACTGCACGATGACAACATGGTCACGCTGAATGGGCTTAAAGGCCGCCTGGCTACATACTATCCGGATACTGACGTGACTGCCGGCTCGAACGATCCGACCGGCTTCGATATCGTCGTCAATGCGACGCCTCTGGGAATGCGGAAAGGCGATCCGTTGCCACTGGACGTCTCTCGCCTGTCTGCGTCCACCTTCGTGGGCGAGGTCGTCATGAAGGAAGAGATCACGCCACTGCTTGCGGCGGCGCGCCAGCGCGGATGCCCATTCCAGGTTGGCACGGATATGTTGTTCGAGCAGATCCCGGCCTATCTGGAGTTCTTCGGATTTCCAACGACAACGGCAGATGACCTGCGATCAATCGCACGGCTTCAATGAGGATTACTTGCGCGCGGCGCCGAGCCTTGCAAGAACCTCGCCGGGGATCTCATAGAGCTTGATGACATCCTTGCCATTGTGGAGCCCGCAAATCTCGCGCTGGATAAACAACGCCCAAACGGCTTCCGAGGCCTCGTCGACAAGAGTTTGTCGGTCAATTCTTCGGTTGCCTGGCGACCATGCCGCAAGCTTCGCCAGCGCGGCTTCGGCTTTCCTGCCCTGACGGCCCAATGCGTCTGCTCTCACTGAGGCAAGCTCATATTCAAGCGGATTCAAGGCACTCGACTGGCCGGAGATTGATCGTGGTGGCCTCAGACTCACACTGTCTCCTTTCCGCACATGCGCCTCATTGTCGTCGGGCAGCGAAGTCGCGATGCAAACGGGCTAGCACGCCTCCTTGCTCGGCACGTTTGCTATATCCCATCGCGCCTCAGCGGTGGCTTCCGGGCCTTTGATCGGGAACTAATATCACGTGCTGGCATGGCAACTGCCTCGGCCGAAACGACTTGAGGCGGATTGATCTCGCCCGGCCGAGCCCGCCCAAGCACGACACGTCCGGACAAACCGCCGGGCGACAAAAAGGTCGCATAAAGAGGTGTGCGGGCGCTGTGTTCGCGCGCCTCGACGCCAAATGAGCTGGCCGCCGCAAGAGCGGTCAATGAAGGCGTCACCATCTTTTTGGCACGCACCACCGCGCCTTTGCCAAACTCGATCATCAATCAGCTCGTTTCAGCCCTGCGCCAGACGTCCTTCATCGCAACGCCGCGGCCAACAGCCAAGTCTAACCCTTAGGCGCTGTTGAAGAAAGATATCGCGTCTTTGGCCCTGATTTTAAAGCGGCGTGGCCAGAAGAAAGCGTGTCGCCATTGCTCGCATGTTCCTGAAGAACCCTCCAATCCTGATCCTCGACGAAGCGACGTCGGCTCTCGACGCCGAGACGGAGCCGTTCAGCGCTGGCTTGCCGGCCTGTCGGCTGGGCACACGCACTCGCTATCGCTCATCGGCTGGCGACCATCCAGGCAGCGGGCCGGATTGTCGTCGTCGACGCCAAGGGCATCGTCGAGCAGGCACGCATCACGAGCTTATTGCCAGACACGGCGCCTATGACCGTCTTCATGACGCGCAGATGAAGAACCACTGAAAAACCCGACACGTCACGATTGATGCGATGCAATAAACTTGATAATTGCGCACATGTTTTACCATTGCAGGACATCCCCATGACATTTCAGCCGCGCATGCAAAACGCAATCGAGGGTTTCTCGGTCGTTGGCGGGCTGAGGCGTCGAAACTGGAACGGCATCACAGCAGACCTGTGGGATGTCGAATGCGGCGCCTATGCGGGCGGACACTACGTGGCACGCGATCCGCGGCTCTTCATTCTTCTCGATCATCTTGGGCGTGGTCGCCCCTCGGTCAGGCGTTCAGCAACGGCGGCCGGAGCGCCTCAGGACCGCCTGTACAGTCCAATTTCCTACATTCCCGCAGACATGGAGTTGTGGGTGGATATCGCAGACGTGCACTCGATGCGTCATCTCGACGTCCATTTCGATGCCGATATTGTCGGTCAGCGGCTGATGGAAGAGATCGATCCGCAAAGGCTCAAAGAGCCGCAACTGCTCTTCTTCGACCAGAGGGCGATAGCGCTTGCCGAATTGATCGCCACGGAGATCGCCAGTCGCGCTCCGCTGCATGATCTTTATGGCGATGGCCTTGCGCTCTCACTTGTCATCGACGTCCTGAAGATGGTCAAGACGCCGGCGCGCAAGCGCGGTGAACTGGCATCCTGGCAATTGCGCCGCGCCACCGAGTTCATGCGGGAGAATTGCGGTCGAAACATCCGCCTGCAGGAACTGGCGGAACTGACTGGATTGTCGCAGTCGCATTTCAGCCACTCGTTCAAGGCCTCCACCGGCCTCACACCACACGATTGGCAAATGAACGCAAGACTTGAGCTTGCCAAACAGCTGTTGTGCGCCAGCAAACAGGGTCTCACCGCGATCGCCGTCGAGACCGGCTTTTCCGACCAAGCGCATTTTACCCGTGTGTTTCGCAAGCACGTTGGCACGACACCGGCGCGCTGGAAACGATCAAAGGGCGAGCCGGGCGAGTGATGCATTTTTGCAAAGATTTGCCCGCGAATTCTGGAATTGCCCAAAATCGTTCAATCGCCGCCGATCCGGCCAAGCCCAACTATTAAATTTGAGTTAATCGCTCACCTTATCCGTGCTGGTGCCTGGCGGGCGGCCGGCGGGCGAATAAGCGGGGTAGAATGAATGTACAAGGTAGAAGGTTTCCAGGGTTCGCGCCGGGCTCTCAGTGCAAGCGTCACGCTGATCGGTATTTGCGCGTCCTGGACAGCGCAGGCGCAGACCGCCGATACGGCACTTGCGCCGATCATTGTTCTAAGCAAGGGCGCCGATAAGAGCGCGACCGGTCCTGTGAACGGATACGTCGCCAAGGAGACCACGACCGGATCCAAGACAGACACGCCACTCAACGAGATCCCACAGGCCGTCTCGGTTGTCGGAAGGCAGGAAATGGACGACCGCGGGGTCGTCAGCAAAGTCGATGAAGCGCTGCGCTATACGCCTGGCGTGACGGCTGCGCCCTATGGCACGGACGCTGATACCGACTGGTTCTATATCAGAGGCTTCAACGCCACCCAGACCGGCGTTTTCCTGGATGGCCTCAGCTTGTTCAGCTATGGGTTCGGTGGGTTCCAGATCGATCCGTTCATGCTGGAGCGCGTCGAGGTCCTCAAAGGCCCCGCCTCGGCTCTTTACGGCGGCTCCAACCCGGGTGGCATCGTCAACATGGTGCGCAAGCGACCGACGGACGAGCCCCATTACTACACTGAGACCGGCATCAACAGTAACGGCAACGGGTTTGGCGGTTTCGACTTCTCGGACAAGGTCGGCAGCAGCGACACGATGAGTTATCGCCTGACAGGCAAGATCGCCGGCGGCGACAACTATTCCGATTTCTCGCACGACCTTCGCGGCTTCATCATGCCGCAGCTGACAATTTCCCCTGACGCCTCCACCAATTTCACAGTATGGGCTTATGCCGGCGGCCTTGATCAGGTGCATGTCGGCAATGGGTTCCTGCCTTACGTCGGCACCGTGGTGGACGCGCCGTTCGGCAAGATACGCCGCGACTTCTTCCCGGGCGAACCCGACAGCGACAGCGGCCGCTATAGTCAGGAAATGGTCGGCTATGAGCTGGAGCACGCGTTCGACAACGGCTGGAAACTGTCGTCGAACTTCCACTACGGGCATCTTAACAAGTATGAATTCGGGCCCTACCCCTACGGCTATGTTGGCGCAACACCGACTGCGCCGAACTACGAGCTGCTGCGCATCGGCTTCGAGGGCGACACCAGCGCCGACACCCTGGCGTTCGACAACCGCGTCGAGAACGATTTTGAACTTGGTGGTGCCACCCATACCGTCATGGCAGGGATAGACTACCGATACTACCGCATCGACAATGTTCAAAACTCGCTGTTCGGCACGACGCCAATCAGCCCGGTCAACCCGATCTACGGGCTACCGCTGCCGCCGAACAACCCGCTTTACAACCAGGTCCTGGCAATGAACCAGCTCGGCCTCTACGCCCAGGACCAGCTCCGCTTCGGCGATGGCTGGATCGCCACCCTTAACGGCCGCTACGACTATGTGCTGACCGACATGGACGACCGGCTTCCAGCAAACGACGACTTTAACACCTCTGAAGGGGCTTGGAGCGGTCGTGCGGGGCTCGCTTATGAATTCGGCAATGGCGTGACGCCATACATCAGTGCCGCAAGCTTCTTCAACCCGTTGGTTGGGCTTGGCGCGCAAGGCCCGCTGGTACCCGAGGAAGGCGAGCAATTTGAAGCCGGTGTGAAGTACGAACCGACCTTCATGGATGCGACCTTCACAGCCTCGGTCTTCCACATCAACAAGCGTAACAACGTCGTGTCGATCGCAGTGCCACCGTGGCAGGATCAATTGGGTGAAGTCAGATCCCTGGGCGTTGAGCTGGAAGGCAAGGTCAACCTCAACGACAACTGGAAGGTTCTCAGCTCATTTACCTATAATGATGTCGAGATCACCAGGAACGATCCCAATCCATCGCTTGTCGGCAAGACACCGTATATCGTGCCCGACGTGACAGCCTCGCTGTGGCTCGACTACACCGTGACAACAGGCACACTCGAGGGCCTGAGCCTCGGCGCAGGCGTGCGATACAAGGGCGAGTCATGGGCCGACGAGGCCAATACGCTCAAGGTTCCGGACGCTGCCCTTGTCGACGCGGCGGTTCGCTACAAAAAGAACGATTGGGTTGCATCGCTCAACGTCACAAACCTCTTTGACAACGTATACGTCGAAAGCTGCGGCGGTGTGGGCGCATGCGGTTACGGGGACGCACGTACCTTCACCTTCAAACTGAGCAAAGTCTGGTAACATATTAATTTTGAATAGCAAGAAGGCCACCGCGCCTTCTTCACTCGATTGGAGACGAATTTGAGCACGTCACTACATGCGAAGCTACATTCTCATGACCTGGATCTCGGGCTCGACCAATCGGGCCGGGACGCTTGAAGCCTGGACAGCGATCATTTCGCTGATCGTCTTGACCGCGCCGCTCATCCTGATGACGCGCTGGTTCGCAATCCTGCCGCTTGGCACGGTGTTGGCGCGCAGTGTCGGACTTGGCGTCACATCGACACGCCTTCTGCTTGCCGTCCTTGCCGCGCTGATCACAGCGATCTCTTCCTTCCTCATTGGACCGCTGAGCCTCACCGGCTTGATCGCACCCCACCTGTCGAAACTGACAGGCTTCCACCGGGTGCACCATAGCCTGAGGGCTGCCATGCTGATCGGCGCCGGCCTGCTTGTCCTGGCCGACTGGTTGTCGCGCGTCGTCATCTATCCCTACCAAGTGCCGGTCGGCCTTTTCGCCGCCCTGATTGGAGGACCGTATCTTCTGTGGCTTCTTGGTCGAAAGGAACCGCGTGCCTAGCGCGTCCGCCAGGGATTGCGAAAGCGCCCGGGCGCGTCGTTAGCGTCTGCGCTCGGTCGCATCGGCCAGAGTTACCTTCCGTAACGCAAGGCGGATGCATCCGAGCGCAAGCATAACATCAACGATCACCATAAACCGATTGATTATCTGATGATTTCGATCACGCGATGCGTATGCGGATCGACGATTACACGTTGCTTGTTGATGACCGTGTAACCGTATGCATCATTGCTTGGGATGGTGCGTATTTCGATCGATGACGGCAGTTCTGTTCCGACAATGACATCACCATCATAGACAGTGGAAGGGACGTCCTGTTCGGTAATGTAGGTCCTCACTTCGCCCGGCACGGTCACAACAGCTGTCTGAGCCATAGCGGTGCCGGTAAACGCAAATGCTGCTGCCGCAGCCGTAGCTATTGTAAGAGCTTTCATGTCTGCCTCCATATGAAAAGGGAACTCCCCTTTCACATGAAGGTTCCTTCACGAACATGGCAGGAGGGTCGAGCGGCGACCTTACTGAAGGGTTCGGCTTCCATCGCCGGGAGGCAGTTCAGCAGTCAACAGAAGCTTGTCGATCCTGCGTCCATCAAGGTCAACGACCTCGAACCGCCAGCCGTTCATGACGAAACTCTCACCAACCTCGGGCAGATGCTTCATCTCTTCCAGCACGAGCCCGGCGACCGTCTGATAGTCCCTGTCGTCGGCAACCTGAAAGTTCATGAAATCCGCAAACTCGTCGATCGGTGTCCAGCCGGATACGAGATAGCTGCCATCGTGACGTCGCACGATGGCCTTTTCTCCAATCGAATCCTCCTGGACTGCGCCAAGGATCGCCTCCAGGATGTCGCCGGAGGTGATGACGCCTTCAAAGTGGCCGTATTCGTCGTAGACCAACACCATGTGGCAGCGTGAGCGGCGAATGGCCTGAATGACGTCAAGAGCGCCTGAAAGATCAGAAACGATTGGCACCTCCTGCACAATCGTGGTGATGTCGACATGGCCGGACGACGCAAGCGCGTCATAAAAATCCTTCGCCAGAAGCACGCCGATGATTTCGTCGGAGCTGTTCTTACGCACCGGCAATCGCGCCTGCACGGTCCGGCGGAGTTGATCCCTGATCTCGTTGAAACCGTCCTCGACATCGATCACCTCCACATCGCGGCGCGGTGTCATCAAGGCCCTGGCATTTCGGTCTGCCAACCGCATGACACCTGAGATCATCGCCGATTCCTCCGTCTCGATGACGCCGGCGCTGTGCGCCTCCGCAAGCACGGTCTTGATCTCTTCATCGGTCACGACGTCACCGGACTTACCCTGTTGGCCAAGCAGACGAAGGATGGTGCGCCCGGAGATGTCCAGCAACCAGACGAGCGGGGCCGCCATGCGAGACAGGAACATCATCGCCGGAGCGACCTTGCTTGCGACCGTCTCGGGCGCGCGAAGCGCGATCTGCTTTGGCACCAATTCACCAACGATCAACGACAGGTATGTGATCGCGACCACGACCGAGCCGACCCCGAGCGCGTCGGCTGCGGCCCGTGACAGGCCATGCGTGCCGAGCCAGTCGGCCAGGCGCGCACCGAGCGTTGCACCCGAGAATGCACCGGACAGCACGCCAACGAGGGTGATGCCGATCTGCACGGTCGATAAAAACCGTCCTGGTTCCTCAGCCAGCCGGATGGCCATGGCAGCTCCGCGACTTCCCTGATCGGCGAGGACTTTGAGACGAGCCGGCCGTGAGGAAACTACCGCAAGTTCGGACATGGCAAGAACGCCATTCAAGATGGTGAGTACAGCAACGATTGAAATTTCGAGAAGCAAAAATGAAAACCCTGTTGTTTCGAAACTAAGCGAAACATAGGCATTCTCCCACAGAACACCAGCGCCAAGGCCGTCTCAGTGATTGTTTCTTTCGCTGATCGCAGCGAGATCGGATCGCTGCAATTGCGCCAGGAGCGCCATCACTTTGCGTTGACATCTTTCGAGCCTCCCACGGCTCGATCAACGCCGGCCGCGTTCGCCCGTGACCCGATGTTGATTGCTCGCTTCTTCTCAAGCGCCCGGGCGCGCCGCGCGTCTCGCCATTGCTCGCCGCAAAGCGTAGGCACTGACCGGAACAAGGATTGCGACACAGACGAGCGCGATCAGCAAATGCAAGTGCAGCTCCAGCCGTCCGAGCACGGCCTCTACGGCCTGTCCGGCGAGAAACCCAATTCCCGTCATCAGGAGGCCCCAAATCAGGGCGGCGATCGCGTTGAGCGTGACGAACCTCAGCGCCGAAATTCTGGAGACGCCAATCGCAACGGGACTGATCGTACGGATGCCGTAGATGAAGCGGAAGGCGAGAATGAAGCTTGTCGGATACGCTTCCAGGAACCGCGTCACTCTCCCAATCGGTTCCGATCCAAGCAGCCTTTGAACATAGGACCACTTCGTGGCGTAGCGACCGGATAGAAAGAAGAACTGGTCTGCGACAAACGATCCGAGACATGCAGCCAACGCGACCTGCCAATATGGAATGAGCTGCCGATGGGCGAAAACGCCACCCAGAAACGCGGCCGTTTCGCCTTCCACCGCAGCCCCGAGAAAGACGGCCAGCACGCCGTATTCACCAATCAGCCTCTCCAGCAATGTCTAACCTCCGGCGGCCCAACGCTGCGCAATCTGCCCTGAATTGCGTTTTGCGGCAACGCCCGCCGAAGGCGCCCTCCCGACACACCGAGGCGAGCGGTCAGACGCGTGCGACCTGGAGAGGCCCTTGCTCGATGAAACCATGCCGGGCAGCCGGTCGCCCAGGCCTATTCCCGATCAATTGCTCTGGCGATGCCAGCCCGCGGGAGTCGTGGCATAAATCGAACTCCACGCGGTACATGGTGAAAAAGATGTCATGTCGCGCAGGCGAGCCCTAGGGTTGTCTGCAGCCTTGCAAGCCCGCTTGCGACACGATATCCCGCTCTTGCACAGGAATGCGCGACCTATATCGTGCTCGAGCGCTCAGGGGAACAGTCGTGGACGTAGGGACGATCGGCTTCATTGGAACTGGAACCATCACTGACGCCATGGTCAGGGGCCTGCTGACCAATCCTGCTGCCGTCTCGCTGGTGACGATTTCGCCCCGCAACGCCAAGATCGCGCGGGCGCTGGCTGATGACTTTGCCGAGGTTTCGATTGCAGCCGACAACCAGGCTGTCATCGACGCGAGCGACATGGTTGTCCTGGCCGTGCGCCCGCAGATTGCCAAGGACGTTCTGAGCGGACTGACGTTCAGAAAGGGCCAATTCGTTGTTAGCGTCATTGCCGCGACCAACCGCAAGACGCTTCTGGAAAGGATCGGGGCCGATGTTCACCTCGTTCAGGCCATCCCATTGCCTTTCGTCGCGGATCGCGAGGGAGTGACTGCCGTTTTCCCGCCAGACGCACATGTTGCGGCGCTCTTTTCGGTTCTTGGCACGGCTGTCGAATGCGAGAGCGAGGATGAGTATGACCTCTTGGCGGCGGCGAGTTCATTGATGTCAACCGTCCTTGGGATCATGGACGTCTCGGCGGCGTGGCTGGAGCAGCGCGGCCTCGCCAAAGGCAAGGGGCGCGCCTATATCGCACCGCTGTTTGCCAGTCTTTCGCAGACAGCGCTTCGTTCCGACACTGTTACGCTCGAAGAGCTCAGCGGCGAGTTTGCGACAAAGGGCGGCCTGAACGAGCAGGTCTTGTCCGACTTTCATCAAAACGGCGGACGCGATGCCTTGATCCTGGCGCTTGAGCGCGTTCTGGCAAGGATAAAGGGCGCCTAGAAGGTCGGCGGCGTGCAGGCACTGATGACCTCGCACGCGACCGGCCCAACGCATCGGAACCGGTGCGGCCGCCGGCTTTCAAAGTAATAGGCATCTCCCGGCCCCAGGATCCGGCGTTCGTCGTCGACCGTCACCTCGAGCCGCCCGGAAAGGACAATTCCTCCCTCTTCTCCCTCGTGGACGAGCGCAACCTTGCCGGTGTCGGAGCCTGGCTGATAGCACTCCTTCAGAATCTGCAGGCTACGGCCAAACAGGCTTTCCCCTACCTGCCGATAGGAGATTGCCCCCTTCCCGATCTCGACGAGTTCCTCGGCCGCGTAGAATGCCTTTCTCGGCCGCTCCGGTTCGAAGGCGAAGAATTCCGCGAGACCGATGGGAATACCGTCGAGGATGCGTTTCAACGCGCCGACGGAGGGGTTGGAGGAATTCGACTCGATCAAGGAGATCGTCGAATTTGTGACACCAGCGCGCTTTGCCAGTTCACGTTGCGAGAGATTGTGCGTCATCCTCAGATGACGAAGGCGGTTGCCGATATCGACTGACATGTGGCGTGTTTCATCTGTTGATTATATCGAACATATTCACCCAACACCTATGAAATTCAAGTGTTTACTCACATGCAGAAAAGGACTTGTTCCGTGACGGAAATCACTGAACATGAAGCCACGCACAATGGAGACGATAGTGGTGGACCAGATCAGCATTTCCAACCGGCCTTCCCTCGATAATTTCTGGATGCCGTTTACGGCAAACCGCCAGTTCAAGGCCACGCCCCGGCTGCTCGCCTCGGCTGAAGGCATGTATTACACCGATATCGACGGCAACAAGGTGCTGGACGGCACCGCCGGCCTTTGGTGCGTCAATGCCGGCCACGGGCGCAAGCGCGTTGCCGACGCCGTTGCCCGCCAATTGCAGGCATTGGACTTCGCTCCGACGTTTCAGATGGGCCATCCTGTTGCCTTCGACTTTGCCGAAAAGCTCGCAAAGATCGCGCCGGGCGGCCCGGCCGCAAAACTCGATCGCGTGTTCTTCACAGGCTCCGGCTCCGAATCCGTCGACACGGCATTGAAGATTGCAATCGCCTATCAGCGCGCCATTGGCCAGGGCACGCGCACGCGTATCATCGGTCGCGAGAAGGGTTATCACGGCGTTGGCTTCGGGGGCATTTCGGTCGGCGGGCTTGTCAACAACCGTCGGGTCTTTCCGCAGATTCCCGCAGACCATATGCGCCATACCCTCGACATCGAACGTAACGGCTTCTCGAAGGGCCTGCCCGAGTACGGCGTCGAGCTTGCGGACGATCTGGAGCGCCTCGTCGCGTTGCACGGCGCAGAAACGATCGCCGCCGTCATTGTCGAGCCGATGTCCGGATCGGCAGGCGTGATCCTGCCCCCAAAGGGATATCTGGAGCGCCTGCGCGCCATTGCCGACAAGCACGGCATTCTGTTGATCTTCGACGAGGTGATTACCGGCTTCGGCCGCCTGGGCACGCCATTCGCCACCGACTATTTCGGTGTCGTTCCCGATCTCGTCACCACCGCCAAGGGCCTGACGAACGGCGCCATTCCGATGGGCGCGGTCTTTGCGAGCCGATCCGTCTACGACGCGTTGATGGTCGGGCCGGAAAACCAGATCGAACTCTTCCATGGCTACACCTACTCCGGTCACCCGGTCGCCAGTGCCGCCGGCATCGCCACTTTGGAAATCTACGAGGAGGAAGGACTGCTCACGCGGGCGGCATCCCTGGCGGGCACATGGCAGGACGCCCTACACTCCCTGAAGGGGCTGCCGCATGTCGCCGACATCCGTAACCTTGGGCTCGTCGGTGCCGTCGAGCTTGCGCCACGCGACGGCGCTCCGGGGACACGCGCCTATGACGTCTTCGTGGACTGCTTCCGCAACGGGCTGCTCATTCGTGTGACTGGCGACATAATTGCGCTCTCGCCGCCACTCATCATTGAGACGGGCGAAATCGAAAGCATCGTGGCCATCCTGGCGGATGCCTTGAAGCGTGCAGCCTAGCTGGCATGTCCGGACCGTTTCTGTTTGGCGATGAACAGCCAAACAGAAGCGCAACGCGTTCGTTCGATGAAGAATTCTGCCATCCGCCGCTTGGCATCGCGTCAGCATCCTTGCAAAAGGCGCTTCGAACAGTTTGCTTTTTGATCCCACCGGGATAAGGATCCCTGAGTGTGACCAAGGAGTTTTCCATATCGATGTCGAAACCCCGGTTGAGACGGGAAGCAGATCTCCTTCTGCATCGTGGGACCAGGGCTGCCAGCGGCGACTATCCCGTGAGCCGAGCGCGCAGACCTGCCGCCGTACAGCGCCTGATCGGTGCGTTGGGCAACATCATGCTGTCCGATGCGGCTCCATTGATGGAAAAATTCGTTGCCGGGAAGGTGTTTCACCGGCTGCAGGACCCGGGGGCGATCGCAACCAAGCCGGCCACGCCAGTGCCGTTGGGGCCGCAGTTGCAGTTTGCGTTGCGCAACTTGAGCTCGAAAGGCCAGCCCTTCGCCGAAGTCGCGGCAGCCATCAGCGATGTCGCCAAAAACCTGGAATGGGTTGCGAGCAAGACCGGCCCATTTGCCAGCATCAACATAGAGCACACGCATGCGCATGCGGTGGTGGCGGGCATATCGGGGGTAGAGGAACGAGACGACGTCGCCCTCGGCCTGACGATCATGGCGCCGTACAGCCGCTTCCCGGATCACATTCAGTATCGCTCCCGTGTTTTCCTTGCGCTGTCCGACTGCGAGTTTTCCTGTGACGACAAGGGATGGCAGCGCGCTTGCGTCGGCTCCATCTTCTTCAATGAAGCGGGCCACAACGTCGCGATGCGGTGCACCGCACGACCTCTTCTGGCTGCCTGGTGCCATGTCGAGCGCTAGCGGATCGCTTCCCTGATTTGCCTCTTGACGTTTGCGCGCCAAACCTTTGAATGGCAAAGGCCGTTCTAGAGAGGACAAAACTCCTGCGCAGCAGCGATACAAATCCCGGGTCAGGCGAGATGGCCGATCGCATTTATGGCGATGACTGGGAAGCAAGCGGCCTTGGCCCGCCGTCTTCGTGGCCGCCCTGCCTGAAATCGGCCGTCGACATCATGCTGCCGGCCAAAGCTCAGATCGTCATCTTCTGGGGCCCGGATTTCATTGCCTTTTATAATGATGCCTATGCGCCCACCATCGGTAGCAAGCATCCTCAGGCCCTCGGCCGCCCCGCCCGCGAGAACTGGAGCGAATTGTGGAGCGACCTGGAACCGCTGCTGCGGCGTGTCCTCGACGATGGAGAAACGGTGGTTGCAGAAGACCGGCCGTTTTATATCGAACGGCACGGCTATCCCGAGACCGTCCACTTCGACATTTCTTATTCACCGATCAGGGACGATGCTGGCAAGGTTGGTGGCGTTTTTTGCATCGTCAGCGAGACGACGGAACGCGTGAAGTCCGAAACGGCATTGCGGGAGAGCGAGGAGCGGTTTCGCGCAATATTCTCGCAGTCGGCAGCGGGCATCGGCCAGTCGGATCTCGCCGGGAGGCTCCTGCTCGTCAACAGCCGCTTCTGCGAGATCATCGGCTACTCTGAGGCTGAGCTTTTGAAGATGCGGGTGCAGGACATCACGTTTCCGAGGGACCTCGACGACTACGTTCACGCCTTCAGGACAATGCTTCAAACCGGACAGAGCTTTGAAATCGAGAAGCGCTTCGTTCGCAAGGATGGCAGCCTGGTCTGGGTAGCGAATTCGGTCTCGCCAATGCGCGACGCGAATGGCGACATACGCCAGGCTGCCACCGTTGTGGTCGATATCACGGAACGCAAGCGCGCTCAGGAGGTTGAGCGTCGTCTTGCCGCGATCATTGCCTCGTCCGACGACGCCATTCTCAGCACAGATCTGAACATGAGGATCACCAGCTGGAACAGCGGAGCCGAAAAGCTCTACGGCTATTCGGCCGAGGAAGCGATCGGCCACTCGGTCGTACTGCTCGTTCCCGACGACAGGATTGAAGAGGAGCCGGCAATCATCCGCCAGGTCAGCGCCGGTCTTAAGGTTGATCCCTATGAGACCAAGCGACGGCGCAAGGATGGTCGCCTGGTCGACGTGCTGCTCAGCGTTTCGCCTATCTTCGACCCTTATGGCAGGATCGTCGGGGCATCGAAAATAGCGCACGACATCAGCGCGCGAAAGGAGGCCGAGCGGCTCCAGACCGTTCTCGTTGGCGAACTCAACCATCGCGTGAAGAACGTGCTCGCAACGGTGATGGCCATCGCGCGACAGACGCTCGGTCGAGAGGAAGCAAATCAGGCGGGAGTGGACGCATTCGAGGCTCGTCTTGCCTTGATGTCGAGAGCGCACGATCTCTTGACGCACGGCAACTGGGAGCAGGCAGAACTGGAGACGGTCGTGCGACAAGCACTGTCGCCCTATCAACCCGACAGGATCTCGATCTCGGGCCCGCCCATTCAACTCGCGCCGCGCGCCGTCGTATCGATTTCGCTGGCACTGCATGAACTGGCGACGAATGCCGCCAAGTATGGAGCCCTGTCCGTTAAAGACGGCCGGGTTTCGATCGAATGGTCGTTTCCGGGGGATGATCCTGCCAGGCTGAGGCTGCAGTGGCGGGAAACGGGAGGCCCAAGCGTTGTGCAACCCTCGCGCAAAGGTTTCGGTTCGCGTCTGATCGAAAGCCTGCTGGCGGCCGAATTGAAAGGTGATGTGACAATCACCTATGATCCGGCCGGCGTGATCTGCGTGGTCAACGCCCCTATTGGTGGATGGGATCACGATCAATCGGCCTTATCTTCGCCGTGATATCTGCGTCAGGCAGTTCCCGCAGGCTCGCTGCCAACCTATACCGTGATCTGGAATCCAGAGGGTGCTTTCGCCAAGGATGCCGTTTGCGCCTCCACTGCAACGACAGACGCGCCGGGTGGTCCTTTCCAGAACTCCTTTAGCATTGCCGAAACAGCCGTTTCCGGACCGGCGATGAGAGCGCTCACAGAGCCATCGCCTTCATTGCGAACCCAACCCGCCAGCCCGAGCTCCCTGGCCCGCGCCCGTGTCCAGACGCGAAAGCTGACGCCCTGAACCCGACCGGATATCCGCACCAGTACCGCCTTGGAATCCTCGTCCATGCTAGCCTCCATTTACGCCTGCCTTGTCAGCAATCTGGCGCATCCGAAAAGAATTCAAGCGTCGCTCACGCGGCGGCATGTCGCCCCCGTTAAGCATGGATCGGTATTTCGACGCCAGAAATGCGCGAACCGCTTTACCGAATCAAACGCTGCGCTACATTGATAAGTGCTTCAACTTGAAGGGATCTCGATCATGCGCAGGCTTATCGCAGTGACTTCAGTGCTCCTCGTCAGTTTCGTCGGTTCAGCCTTTGCGCAAGCAAGTATGGGCATGGACAGTAGCGGCCGCTTTGACGGCTCGCCGCCACTTGGTACTTCGCCCGACAGCGAGGGAACCGGCGGTGGAGGGCTCTCGATCCCGATCGACTTTGGCGCCACCAGTTCGACTTCCGGCTCGATCCAATGGACAGGATGCCCCGAGGACCAGCGCGGACGAGCGCATGGCCGGACCAACACGCTGACAAATCAGGCGTGCCGCAACGACTAAGCGAGACTTCTGTGACGTCACCCCGCGGCGCGAATTGGCGGTTCGCGGGGTGCTTTGCATGTGCTAGGGGGAACGTGTAACACGAGGCACAACAGACATGCTCCCCTGGATTCAACTCGCTTCCGCCGCCATTCCCGGAGAAAATGGTGAATTGCGTCTCAAGCAGAGAGGCAGTGAATTTTCGATCATGCTGGGCTCGAACGAGCTTATGAACAGCCGCCTGAGTGGCTCGGAGGAAGCGCTTGCGACGCTTTCGCGAGAAAAGATCAAGGCACATGCGCGGCCCAACATACTGATCGGTGGCCTCGGCATGGGCTTCACACTTCGCGCTGCCCTGGCCGTTTTGCCAGAGGATGCTGCGATCATCGTTGCCGAACTGGTGCCGGCCGTCGTGCAATGGGCCCGGGGGCCGATGTCGGAGGTATTCCAGGGCTGCCTCGACGATCCCCGCGTTGCCATCCATGAGGGCGACGTTGGCGAGTTGGTACGGCGTAGCACTGCACGGTTCGACGCCATCCTGCTCGACGTGGACAACGGTCCGGACGGACTTACCCGCCGCTCCAACGATCGTCTCTATGATTTCGCGGGTCTGCGCGCCGCACGCGATGCGCTGCGACCCGGGGGCGTTCTCGCCGTCTGGTCATCCGGACCGGACGCCTCCTTCACCCGGCGGCTTCGTGACTGCGGCTTTGCCGTCGACGCCGTCAACACGCGCGCCAACGGCAAGCGCGGCGGCGTGCGTCATGTCATCTGGCTGGCCGTCAAATAGATCAGCCTGCCTGAACCCGCCGTGCAGCTGCAATCGCACTGGCAGCACCAGCCCGCAGCTGCTGCGTGTCGGCCCCGGCTATGACGAAATCAAAACCCATTCTCAACAGTTCACCGGCCCGCTCGCCATTGCTGCCGAAAACGCAGGCGAATTTGCTGTGCGCCCGGCAACGCGCGATCAGATGCTTGAGAACACCGTCGACCTCGGCCGTGTCAGGCGCCACTTTCGCTCCATCCGACAATGCAATGGACAGATCGGACGGCCCGACAAAGATGCCGTCGATGCCATCGACCCGCATGATTTCATCCGCGGCGTCAAGGGCGGCGCGTGTCTCGATCATGGCAATCGCCACAGTCTGCTCGTTGGCTTTCGCGAGATATTCTGCCGCGCAAAGCCCAGTGTGATTCATCGCCAATGTCGGCCCCCAGCTGCGCTCGCCGACCGGCGGGTACTTGGTGGCTTTCGCCAAGGCTGCGGCGTCCGCCGCCGAGTTGATCATCGGCGCAATGATGCCCGACGCTCCTGCATCGAGAAGCCGCGAGGCGGATGCGAAATCGCCGACCGGAATTCTGGCGAGCACGGGCTTGCCGGCAAGCCTGCCCTGGCCGATGCCAATGGTGGCTGATCCGATATCCCAGACACCGTGCTGCATATCCAGCACGATGGCATCAAAAGCCTCTTGCGCCAGATGATTGACGAAAAGCGGATCGGGAATACCGATCCATGCGGATATCAATCCACCCTTTCCGCTTCGGATCCGCGTTGAGAAGCCGTCGATCGTCGTTGCGCCACTCATGTCACCCATGGGATCTCCTTTTGCAGTTCAGCCAGCCGCGCGCTGCTTTTCCTGATGAAAGTCCTCGATGAATGCCTTTTCAAGCAAGATGCCATCCCACTCGTCGGCAAAAAACGGCGAATCGTAAATCAGGGTGTATGGTCCGCTGTAGCCTGCCGACCGGCACGCTTCGAGGCATTTGCGATAGTCCACGCTGTTGAGCCCCGATCCATTGAAATCGGCCTTGGCGTGGCAGAGCTCCGCGCGACGCATGATGTCGCAAAGCCCTGCATATTTTTCCGGAGCAGGCCAATTGCCGAGATCGCCATTCAGACCGACCTTGTCTTGCAAAGCATCAAGCAGCCAGTTCGTCTGCTTTGGAGAGGCGAGAAGCTCGAACCAGTTTTCGGTGACGACACGAACGCCGCTGTTGTCAGCCTGCTTCGCAAGCCAGCCAAGATGGTCGGCTGCGCGCTCAAGGTTGCCTGCCGTCGGTGCCTGTTTGCCGGCAATCACTCGCATGTTCTTGGCGCCAAGCGCTTGCGCGATCTCAATCCAGCCGGCAATCCACCGAATATCACGCTGGCCGGTATCTGGATGGCTTGGATCCCCATCTTCGACGAGCAGTGTCTGCGCCAGAATATCAGCATCCTGGAGCGCGGCACGCATCTCCGCGAGATAGGCGCGATCAAGGCTTGGCAGATGGAACGAGCATATCTCCAGCCGCCCAATGCCCCGGTTGGCAAGTTGCGCGGGGATCTCGGTCAGCGAGGAGCGCCCCGGCCCGTATGGTTCCTTGCGCGCTGCACTCTTGTCCGGATCCGGGCTGTAGGGATAGACGGCCCCTAGCAGCCGATGCAGCGACCATGTCGAGACCGCAAAACGTCCATTCTCCATATTGCCTTCCGTCATGTTTCCTCCCAGGAGCAATACCTAGCGTCTCAAATGAACTCTCCGCGGAGAACCTCCTCGATCGAAAGCGCCGCACTGAGGAGCGCCTCGTCCCGCTTGCCCACAGCCGAAAGCAGGAAGCCTGCCGGCATGTTGGCATCTCCCGTTCCACAGGGGATCGATACGCCGCACCAATCGAGAAAATTGCCCAGCATCGTATTGCGCAGCGTCTTGCCGTTGGTTGCGAAAAACAAGTCGTCGTCGGCTTCAAGCGGCGCGATTGGCGGCGCCACATGAACAACGGTCGGAAAGGCAACAAAGCTTTCGCCGACAAGGCGCTCGACGTCACCTATCAAGGCTTCACGCGCCTCGAGGATCGCCAGATAATTTGAAAGCGTTGTCTTTTCGCCAAGCTTCATGCGCATCACGACGCGATGATCCATGTCGGCGGCCTGCGGCCCGGCTAACCGTTCGCGGTGAAGCGCGAATGCTTCTGCGGTCACCATGGCACCATGTTTCGCCATCAGCGCGAGGATGTCATCGAAAGCCGGGATCTTGATCCGGCTGATCGATGCGCCCTCGGCTGCGAGCCAATCGACCGCCGTCTCGAACGCTGCGAGAACGCCGGCTTCTGCCCCATCAAACACGACGTTTTGAGGGACTACGATATCGAGCCCCTTGAGCGGGCAGGCGACAATTGAGGCAACGGCTGCGCCGCGCATTCCAGCGTCGATCCAAACCGCATCCTGAACCGTCCTTGAGAGCGGACCGAGCGAATCCAGACTTTTCGCCAGTGGATAGACGCCCGCCATCGGGTAGCGGCCGCGGGTTGCCTTGTATCCGACAATACCATTGAAGGCGGCAGGGATGCGCACCGAGCCTCCCGTGTCCGTCCCCATTGCAACCGGTACGAGGCCAGCTGCCACCGCAACGCCGGCGCCGGAAGACGAGCCGCCGGGTATTCGCGGAACATCGCTGCTCAGCGGATTGTGTGGCGTTGCATAGTGCGGATTGATGCCGAGCCCGGAGAAGGCAAACTCGCTCATATTGGTACAGCCGATCGAGACCATACCCGCCTGCTTCAGCCTTGCCACGACCGGCGCGTCTGCCTGCGCTGCCGGACCCTTTGCCAGAACGGTCGAGCCTGCCGTCGTAATTCGATCTTTGATATCGAAAAGGTCCTTCCAGGCGATTGGCACGCCATCCAGCATGCCACGCGAGCGGCCCTCTTTCAGTCGCTTCGACGAGGCTTTCGCCTCTATTCTGGCGCGATCTTTGAGGATGCCCGTGAAAACCGCCCGATCGGCATATGCTTCGATGCCGTCGATCACCGCTTCCGTGACCTCGATGGGATCGACAGCTGCCGTTTGAATGAGACCGGAAAGCTGCGCGACCGACATCGCGCCAAATGTTTTCGTCATTGGGGTATCCACAATCTGGCTGACCCGCCGAACTAAGCCGAATTTCCTCGGCGAGCCAAGCCCTTAAAGTCAAATCAAACCGATTGGTTCGATTTTATGAACACTGCGTTTGTGTATCCGGTCTTCTAACGGAGCCTGAGAAAACACACATGGCCTTTGCGTGCCTTTTGCCGGCTTGAGGACGATACGGGCCGGTGCACGCATCAGTGTAGGAGTTAACAAAATGACAAACGGCGAGAGTTGGAACACGGCGCGCGGCGACGTGGTGCACCACCACGCAACGGATAACGAGTTGAACGGCATGGGTGAACGCGAATACGCCGAGCATGTGAATGCGCACAAACCTTCCATATCAGAGCGCTTCATCGTTCTTGCAGCCTTTGCGCTTTTGGGCGTTGCCGGGCTGACGGTCCATTTTACAGCACCGATGGTATCGGGCCTCGACACGGCAATGGTTGGTTCGATCTCAGAATCGCTGCCCGCGGTCGACTATTGCCGTGAGCACAGCCCGTACCCTGACAGATCCTGCTGACGATCTGCCACGCACCGGGCATGGACAACCCTCCCCTGCGATATAGTTTATGGGCAAGGGGAGGATCGTCGATGCCCGATAAGATCAACTACAATCTGGAGCGTTTCGTAGATGCTCAGAATGGCGCCTATGAGCAGGCGCTCTCAGAGTTGAGAGCGGGACACAAGCGTTCCCACTGGATGTGGTTCATTTTTCCTCAGATCGCCGGCCTCGGCTCATCGTTGATGGCCGAGAAATACGCCATCCGCTCTGCGCAAGAGGCGGCTGCCTATCTCGCAGACCCCGTTTTAGGTAGCAGGCTGTTGCGCTGTGTCGATGCCGTCCTTGCTATCGAAGGCAGATCCGCGCACGAGGTCTTTGGCTCTCCTGATGATGTCAAGCTGCGCTCTTCCATGACGCTCTTTGCGGCGATCAGCGAACACGGATCGCCGTTTCACAAGGTGATTGATCGGCTCTATCGGGGAGAGTTCGACGACCGTACCATCCAGCTCCTCAATGCCAGCAACTAGCCGGCGCTCGAGAGCTCCAGCGCTTCGATCTCGGTTGAGATCTCATTGCCCCGCTCTTGCAACTCCTGATATGTGCCGTCGTCGGTCTTCGTCACCGAAGCAACTGCGCGCGTCATAGAGCTCAAGCTTGGCCTCGATTTCGGCGCGCATTGCATAAAGACGATGAAGGTAGGCGTAGTCCTTGCCGTTGTTTCAAAGATCTTTTGAAACGAGTGCAAAGGCATATTATTCCCGCCAATCGGCGGTTGCCATCACGCAAAAGCTGTGATGGCAGCGTTGCAGGCCTTGGAGAAATGATTGCAACATGTGTCGTTGCCCATGGCTTGGCGCGTGACGCGAGCGCCTTCCAGAAGAAGTGTCAGCGTGTCGGCCAATAGTTTCGGTTCGCGTGCACCGGCCGCAAGACAGAGCGCTTCTAGCCTGTCGCGCTGCTCTGCCTTGTGGCGTTCGATCACGCCATAGGCCGGATGCCCTTCACCCTTCAGCTCGATGGCTGCGTTGGCGAGATCACAGCCAACGTGTTCGCCACAAAGGCTTTGCGTTCGCGCTTCGACCCACGCTCTGAGCTGCCCCTTGGCGTCGCCTGGATGGGCCGTCTCGAGGTCACGCCAGATCGCCTCGGCCTTTTCCGAAGCACGCCGCAACGTCTCGCAGACCAGCTCGTCCTTGGAGCCGAAATGGCGGTAGAGCGTCATCTTGTTGGTCAGCGCGGCATCTGCAATCGCATCCACGCCGATACCGCGGATACCGTGCTCACGAAAGAGCTCCGCCGCGGTCGAGACGATGCGCTCCCGTGGCGGGACTTTCTCATCAGTATTTGCGGGAGACAGCAGGCTCAATGATTCTGATCTTTTTGCGGACAAGGTCCTTGACATCCATGTGACCGATCGGTAACAAATGCACTGTTACTTACCGGTAACACCACTCGTCGCGGAAGTCAACGTGGTTGAATGATGCGGCCTGAGTGGAACACGGGCAGCTGCCCACGAAAGGAGGCAAACCATGAGCAAGACCAGAGAAGACCTGACGATTACCGAAGCCCTTCGTGATCCCCTGATCGCCATGGTGCTGCGCGCCGACGGTGTGAAACTTGACGATTTCAAGCGTCTCCTCGAGACGGCCGCCAAGAAGCGCGAACAGCGGGCCTCTCCAGTGGGCAAATTTCTGAACGTGATCCCTAACAATCCGGCTGCGATGTGCAGCTACTGCTGACGTTTCGGGCACTTCCCTGCCCCCTGTGAGAGTCGTCGCTGACCAAGCGACGGCTCTTTCTGTTTGAGCCACTATTCTCAGAGCAACTCGTATTTCAGGTTGCCGAGATGGTCGGGGTCGGCGACGGCATCGATCGCGGCGATCTTCTCCCCGTCGAAAGTCAGAAGCAGGACAACGCGCAAGTGCCCCCCGACGACAACCACGAGGCCGAACTCTCCATCGACCAGTGCGGGCTGGGCGGCCTGGGCGCGCCCCTTGAAGGTCTCGGCGACGGCATCTGCGCCGAAAAGCTCGCGAACGGAAGGGTTATACTGCATCGCCGTAGCATCAGGGCTGAAGACGACCTGCGGATCAAGGACCGAGAGCAGCGCCTTGATGTCGCCGAGGCGCGAAGCCGCAAGGAACGCAAGGACGATCTGCTTCTTGCGCACGGCGTCCGCCTCAGGCACATCGGTCTTTCCCTGGACCCGACGGCGGGCGCGACTCGCGAGCTGGCGCGTTGCCGCCGATGAGCGGTTAATGATCGGCGCAATGTCGTCGAAGGGCAGATCGAACATATCGTGCAGCACGAAGGCGACGCGCTCAGCCGGCGCCAATGTCTCCAGGATAACCAGCAGCGCCATGCCGACCGAGTCGGCAAAGGCCACTTCCCGCTCCGGATCGGCCAACTTGGACGTGTCGGCGACGCGCTGATGAACGGGTAGATCAAGGGGCTCTTCCCGCCGCGTCTTCCTCTGCCGCAGCATGTCCAGGCAGATGCGGGCGACGACTGTCGTGAGCCAGCCGCCGACATTGCCGATCGCGTCGGCATCGGAGCGACCGAGCCGCAGCCAGGCTTCCTGAACCGCGTCGTCGGCCTCGGCGCGGGAGCCGAGCATGCGGTAGGCGACGGCGCCGAGATGCGCCCGGTTCGCCTCGAATTCTCCCGCCAGCCAATTTTTCTCATCCATTGTCACATTCCTCCAGCCTGTTGCGTCAACTTCATGACGAACGAAACCCGGCCGATGTGACAAAGCAGGGCCGGCGGCGTCACTTTGGAAAGAACCTCAAGGAGACATGTGATGCAAGCAAGAATGGGAAATCCAGCCCTCGTCGTTCCTGAAGCGATGCAGGCGCTCCACGCCCTGGGGACGATACCGGCCAAATCTGGCCTGTCACCAATCCTTTTGGAACTCGTCAATCTGCGCGCCAGCCAGATTAATGGCTGCAGCGTCTGCATCGACGGGCATCCACGCATCGCCAAGAGGGCTGGTGAAACCGACGAGCGGCTCTTCGCAGTCAGCGCCTGGCGCGACACTCCCTATTTCACCCCGGCCGAACGGGCAGCCCTTGCGCTGACGGAGGCGGTGACCCGCATCAGTGATCGTGCCGACCCCGTGCCCGACGACATCTGGGACGAAGCCACGCGGCATTTCGACGGTAAGAGCCTGGCAGCCCTCGTTATCGCCATCGCCAACATCAATGTCTGGAACCGGCTGAATATCGCCACCCGGCAGATCGCCGGCGAATGGAAGCCGTAAGACGGCATCGGGCCGCCATCTTATCGATGGCGGCCCGACAGAAAGGCCGTGGGAGGCTTGAGGGTCAGATGATGCCGCCGCCACCGGCAACCGAAGCCGGCCGCTCGGCCGCAACTTTCCTGCGGTAGCCGCTGGCGCGGTAGGTCGCGACCGGATCAATCGCGCCACCAGCACGGCGGCGCGCTTCCGCGAGAATCGGCTCGACGTCAGAGCGGTAAGCGCGCTTCAGGGTTTCGCTCGCCATCAGCGCGTCGTTGTCATCCTGGTAGCCGGCCAACGCCTTGCGGTCGATGAGCAGCGCCTGCGCATAGGCGCGGCGGATTTCGTTGGCGCTGTTGATCAGGCTTTCGATCGGATCGGTCACATTGTGCGACTGGTCGATCATGTGGGCCGGGTTGAAGTCGTTGACGCCGCGATCATCGGCATCGACGAGCTCGTTGAAGACGAGAAACAGGCGGTAGGGCTCGATCGCACCGGCATCGAGGTCGTCGTCGCCGTACTTGGAGTCGTTGAAATGGAAGCCGCCGAGCTTGCCGAACTGAACCAGGCGGGCAACGATCATTTCGATGTTGGTGTTCGGCGCATGGTGACCGAGGTCTACCAGGCACTGCGCCTTCGGACCAAGCGTCTGGGCGATCAGAAAGTTGGTACCCCAGTCCTGCACGACCGTCGAATAGAAGGCCGGTTCATACATTTTATGCTCGGAAAAGAGCTTCCAGTCATCCGGCAGCGCTTTGTAAATGTCGGCCATCGAGGCGAGATAGCGCTCGAAAGCCTTGGTAAAGTTGCTCTGGCCGGGGAAGTTCGAGCCGTCACCAACCCAGACAGTCAGCGCCTTGGAGCCGATCGCCTTGCCGATCTCGATACATTCGATGTTATGATCGACCGCCTGTGCACGCGTTGCAGCGTCGGTATGGCTGAGCGAACCATACTTGTAGGAATACTTCTGATCGGGCGCATCGGAGAAGGTATTCGAGTTCATGGCGTCGAAGCCGAGGCCGAGCGCGTCGCCCTTTCCCTTGAGTTCCTTGGCATCGGCCTTGTCCCAGGGAATGTGCAGCGAAACGGTCGGCGTTGCCCGCGTCAGTTCATTGATGACGGAGCAGTCGTCCAGCTTGTCGAAGATGCCGCGTGGTTCGCCGACACCGGGGAAGCGGGCAAAGCGGGTACCGCCCGTACCGACGCCCCATGAGGGGACGGCGACGAAGAACTCGGATACCCGGCGCGTGATGTTTTCAATGTCGATGCCGCGGCGAGCAAGATTTTCGCCAAGCGCTTCGTAGTCGAACTTCAGCGCACCTTCACGCTTGTCGTTTTCCTGCGCAATGACATCCTGCGCTATTCTGGACTCGGCCATGAATTCCTCCCGAGAAAGTGGAATGGGTGGCGGCGGACATCACGCCCGCCGCCAAGCTCAATTTAGCGCGGGAAGCTCTGCGCGTTGCCGGCATCGACGTTGATGATGTTGCCGGTGGACTTGGCAGAACGATCGGATGCCAGGAAGTAGATTGCTTCGGCAATATCTTCCGGGAAGACATTCAGCTTCAGCATGGAGCGCTTGCGGTAGTGCTCCTCCAGTTCGTTGATCTCGATCTTCGACGATGCCGCGCGCTGTTCGCGCCACTCGCCGCTCCAGATCTTCGAACCGCGAAGGACGGCATCCGGATTGACGGTGTTGACGCGGATGCCAGCTTCTGCGCCTTCGAGCGCCAGGCAACGGGCAAGATGGATTTCCGCGGCCTTGGCCGTGCAATAGGCGGCGGCGTTCGGCGACGAGGCAAGACCGTTCTTGGACGCAACGAATACGACGTTGCCACCCAGATTCTGCTTGCGGAACAGGCGGAAGGCCTCCCGCGATACCAGGAAGTAGCCGGTCGCCAGGATGTCGATGTTCTTGTTCCACATAGAAAGCTCAGTGCTTTCGATCGGAGCAGACGACGCGATACCAGCGTTCGACACGAGAATATCCACACCACCGAATTCGACGCAGGCCTCAGCGAAGGACGAAATCACCGCGTCTTCCCTGGTCACGTCGAGCTTCACGGCGAAAACCGCATCCGCGCCGAACTGCTTGGTAAAGTCGGCCTTCGTGCTATCAAGCGCGTCCTGGTCGATGTCGGCTAAAACCACGCAGGCCCCCTCGCCGATCAGACGGGCAGCCGTTGCCCGGCCGATGCCGCCGGCACCGCCGGTGACAAAGGCAACTTTGCCGGCAAGGCTCTTCGGCTTCGGCATACGCTGGAGCTTGGCTTCCTCAAGCAGCCAGTATTCGATGTCGAAGGCTTCCTGCTCGGGCAGGCCCTGATATTCGGAAACGGTCGAAGCACCGCGCATGACATTGATGGCGTTGACATAGAACTCGCTGGCAATGCGGGCAGTCGCCTTGTCACGGGCAAACGACAGCATGCCGACGCCGGGAACGAGGAAGATGACCGGGTTCGCGTCACGCATGGCGGGCGAATTGTCGTGCTTGCAGTCGTTGTAGTAGCGGGCGTAGTCGGCGCGATAGTCTTCCAGTGCCTTGTCGAGACCGGCGATGGTTGCGTCGACGTCAGGCTTTGCCGGATCGAAATCGACGATCAGCGGGCGGATCTTGGTGCGCAGGAAATGATCGGGGCAGCTGGTGCCGAGCGCACCAAGCGGCTGCACGTTCTTCGAATTGACGAACTCCAGCACGGCGTCCTGATCATCGAAGTGACCGAGCTTGCGTTCCGCCTTGCCAATGCGGCCGCGAATTTCAGGCATCAGGCGGGCTGCAATGGCGCGGCGCTGTTCAACCGGCAGGCTGTCGGTAGCGGCGCCACCGAAGATCGTCTTGCCTTCGGTGTTTTGCGCAAACCAGACGATCGCCTTGTTGATGATCGCAAGCGTCAGCTCGTAGCAGGCCTTGGCGTCGTTTGCCCAGGTAAAGAGACCGTGGCTTTCGAGGACAACGCCCTTCGAATTCGGGTTCGCCTTGACGAAGGCTTCGAGGTCGAGGCCGAGCTGGAAGCCAGGACGACGCCACGGCAGCCAGCCGATCTCGTCGCCAAAGATCTGCTTCGTCAATTCCCTGGAGTTCCTGGAGGCAGCAATTGCGATGATCGCGTCCGGATGCATGTGGTCGACATGGGTGAAGGGAACGAAACCATGCAGCGGCGTGTCGATCGAAGCGGCACGGCTGTTAAGGTTGTAGGTGCAGTGCGGCAGGAAGCCGACCATGCGGTCCTCGTCTTCGACGCCCTTGTAGATCCCTTTCAGCGAAACCAGCTTGTGCTGGTAGAGGGTCGCAAACCCGTCGAGCTTGATGGTGCCGACGTCGCCACCCGAACCCTTGACCCAAAGAACCTCGACCTTCTCGCCGGTCAGCGGATCGGTCTCCATCACCTTGGCAGAGGTATTGCCGCCGCCATAGTTGGTGATGCGCTTGTCGGCTCCAAGCAGATTCGAGCGATACAAAAGCTTGCCAGGCTCATCGAGGCCTGCCGCATATGCGTCGTCCCAACGGTTATCAAGAAGCCGGACGGTTGCCGCCATGTCATCCTCCCATGTAAAATTTCTTGGAAGCGCGAACGAACTCAGCGCCCCTTTGCGGTGACGGTATCGCTCATCAAAATAGACATTGTCAATCGAAAACGATCAAATTCGATTGTGCTGCAGCGCAATATGAAATTTTATGATCGTTTTTGATTGACACATTCTCATAACTGCGAAATAAGCAAGCTAGGAGGAACCCCATGCACGAACGCGAACGCCATCGCATCATCCTGAGCGCCGTTCAGGAAAAGTCGGTCGTTACGATTCAGGATATTTCCGAATTGACCGAGGCTTCCGAGGCGACGATCCGGCGCGACATCGCGGCCCTTCACGTGCAGGGAAAGATCCGGCGTGTGCGCGGTGGCGCCGAAGCCGTGCACCCGCCGCAACTCGGAAATCTCGCCGGGCGTCCCTTCCGGGTTTCGGAATCTGTCAATATCGATAAAAAGCGCTCAATTGCGCGAGCAGCCGTTGATCTATGCGATCCTGGCGATGCCATCATCATCAATGGCGGGACGACGACGTTCCAGATGGTGCACTATATGGCCGCCCATCGCATGCAGGTGATGACCAACTCGTTTGCGATTGCCGAGCACCTGGTCAAGCACTCCAAGAATACGGTGACGGTCCCTGGCGGCGTCATTTATCGTGAGCAGAGCCTCATCCTGTCGCCATTCGACAATGATGCGATCCGCAATTTTTACGCACGCCGCTTCTTTATCGGCGCACAGGGCATTGCACCGCTCGGCGTCATGGAAGCCGATGCGCAGATCATTCAGAGCGAGCAGAAGCTGATGCACCAGGCCGATGAACTCGTCGTCATGGCCGATTCCAGCAAGTTTCACCGCCGGTCGAGCCTCATTCTGTGCCCGCTCGACCGCGTTTCGACGATCATCACGGACGACGGTATTCCCGAGGACTCGGTGCGAATGATCGAAGATGCGGGCATCAAGCTCGTTATTGCGAGCACGGTCTCGCAAGCGAAGGAGGATTCCTCGTCGGTCGCTTGAGTGGCGCCGGCAGGATGTAGTCAAGTCTAATCAACGTGGGAGGATGAAAGCATGAAACTCGTAAAGACACTGGCAGTGGGCGTCGCCTTTGCCGTCGCCTTGATGGCAGGCGCCGCAAGCGCCAAGGACGTCAAGATTGGCCTGGTCGTGAAGTCTCTCGGCAATGGTTTCTTCGAAGCTGCCAACAAGGGCGCGCAGGAAGCGGCAAAGGAGCTTGGCGGCGTAGAAGTCATCTACACCGGTCCGACGTCGACGACGGCAGAAGGCCAGATCGAAGTCATCAACTCGCTGATCGCTCAGGGCGTTGATGCAATCGCCATTTCCGCCAACGATCCGGATGCAGTTGTGCCGGCCCTGAAGAAGGCCAAGCAGCGCGGTATCAAGGTCATCTCCTGGGATTCCGGCGTCAACAAGGACGGCCGCATCCTGCAGCTTAACCCCTCGTCCAACGAACTGATCGGCA
This sequence comes from Rhizobium sp. R693, assembly GCF_002211315.1. NCBI lineage: Bacteria > Pseudomonadati > Pseudomonadota > Alphaproteobacteria > Hyphomicrobiales > Rhizobiaceae > Rhizobium > Rhizobium sp. R693. Next base: position 326,459 of record NZ_LOKY01000001.1, read on the forward strand.
AGATGTGCCTGACGCTTGCCAAGGACCACCTCGAAGGTGGCAAGGGCGACTTCGCAATCCTGTCGGCAACGACCACCTCCACGAACCAGAATATCTGGATCGACCAGATGAAGAAGCAACTCAAGGACTTCCCGGGCCTCAAACTCGTCACCACGGTTTACGGCGACGATCTGTCGGACAAGTCCTACCGTGAAGCCGAAGGCCTTTTGAAGTCGAACCCGAACGTCAAGGTCATCGTCGCTCCAACGACGGTCGGCGTTCTGGCCGCTTCCAAGGTCGTCGAGGACAAGGGCCTCGTCGGCAAGGTCTATGTGACCGGCCTTGGGCTGCCGTCGGAAATGGCTGGTGCGATCAAGTCGGGTGCGACGAAGGAATTCGCCATCTGGAACCCGATCGACCTTGGCTACTCCGCAACGCAGATCGCCTATCACCTCGTCAAGGGTGACGCGACTGGCAAGCCGGGCACCGAGATCGAAGCCGGGCGCATGGGCAAGATCAAGATTGGCGAAAACGGCGAAGCTGCGATGGCCGATCCCTTCGTCTACAATGCGTCGAACATCGACCAGTTCTCGAAGGTCTTCTAAGACCTCGCTGACGCAAGCAAAACCCGGCGGTTCATGCCGCCGGGACCTTTCCATTGAACACTGGTAGATGCTGATGAACACTGCCCTTCAACAACCCGTGGCGGGCGCCAAGGCGGATGACGCACCTGCAATTCTCGAGATGCGTGGCATTTCGCAGATTTTCCCCGGCGTGAAGGCGCTCGATAACGTCAGCATTGCGCTCTATCCCGGCAAGGTCACCGCGCTTATCGGTGAAAACGGCGCCGGCAAATCGACGCTCGTCAAGATCCTGACCGGAATCTACCGGCCGAACGAAGGCGAGATCATCGTCGACGGCAAACCAACGACCTTTTCCAATGCGCAGGCCGCCATCGATGTCGGCGTTACCGCCATCCATCAGGAAACCGTTCTCTTCGACGAACTGACGGTTGCAGAAAACATTTTCCTCGGCCACGCCCCGCGCACGACGTTGCGTACGATCGACTGGAAATTGATGAACAGTCGCTCGAAGGAATTGCTGCATTCGCTTGAAAGCAACATCGATCCGACGATCCGCCTGAAGGATCTCTCGATTGCTCAGCGCCATCTCGTCGCCATTGCCCGAGCGCTCTCGATCGAAGCGCGCATCGTCATCATGGACGAACCGACAGCTGCGCTTTCACGCAAGGAAATCGATGACCTTTTCCGGATCGTCGAGGGCCTGAAGGCACAGGGCAAAGCGATCCTCTTCATCAGCCACAAATTCGACGAGCTCTATGAGATTGCCGATAACTTCGTGGTTTTCCGCGACGGTCGTGCTGTTGGCCACGGCCAACTCAAGCAGACGCCGCAAGACGATATCGTTCGCCTCATGGTCGGCCGCGATGTCGAGAATGCGTTTCCGAAAATCGACGTGGCAATCGGCGGCCCGGTGCTCGAAGTCGACAAATACTGTCACCAGACAGAGTTTCGCGACATCTCGTTTACGCTTCGCAAGGGCGAGATACTTGGTGTCTACGGGCTGATCGGCGCCGGTCGCTCCGAACTCTGCCAGTCCCTGTTCGGCATCACCAGGCCTGCCTCCGGCACGCTGAAGCTCGAGGGCCGGTCGCTTGCCATCCACTCGCCGTTTGACGCTATCCGCGCCGGCATCGTCTATGTGCCGGAAGAGCGCGGCCGCCACGGCCTGGCGCTGCCCATGCCGATCTACCAGAACATGACGCTGCCGTCGCTCGCCCGCACCTCGCGCAAGGGGTTCTTGAAGGCGGCCAATGAATTTGCGCTCGCCCGTAAATATGCCGAGCGCCTGGATCTTCGCGCCGCAGCACTGTCTGTTCCCGTCGGAACGCTGTCAGGCGGCAATCAGCAGAAGGTCGTGATCGGCAAATGGCTGGCAACATTGCCCAAAGTGATCATCCTCGATGAACCGACCAAGGGCATCGACATCGGCTCGAAGGCTGCCGTTCACGGCTTTATCAGCGAGCTTGCCGCCGAGGGCCTGTCGATCATCATGATCTCGTCGGAACTGCCGGAGATCATCGGAATGTCCGATCGCGTCCTGGTGATGAAGGAGGGGCTGATGGCCGGTCTCTTCGAACGCAAGGATCTGACGCCGGAAACGCTGGTTCGCGCTGCGACCGGCAATGCTTGAGGTAATCGGAATGTCCAGACTTGTGAAAAAACGCGAAACGCTGCTCTTCGTCATTATCGCGGTCATGGTCGCGATCTTCTCGACAAGAGCCCAGGATTTCGCAACGCCCGGCAACCTCGCTGCGATCTTCAACGACACGTCGATCCTCATCATCCTTGCGCTGGCGCAGATGACGGTCATTCTCACCAAGTCGATCGACCTGTCGGTTGCCGCAAACCTTGCCTTTACGGGCATGGCCATTGCGATGATGAATGCCGCCTATCCCGACCTGCCACTGATCGTGCTCATCCTTGCGGCGATCCTGATCGGCGCCTTTCTCGGTGCGATCAATGGCTTCCTCGTCTGGGCGCTTGAGATTCCGCCGATCGTCGTCACGCTCGGTACGCTCACCATTTATCGTGGCATGGCCTTTGTGCTGTCGGGTGGCGAATGGGTCAACGCGCATCAGATGACGCCGACCTTCCTCAATGTTCCGCGTACCGTGATCCTTGGCATGCCGGTTCTCAGCTGGGCTGCGATCATCATCGTCGCCTTGATCTATATGCTATTGAAGTACACCCAGTTTGGCCGCTCGACCTATGCGGCAGGCGGCAACCCGACAGCCGCCGTCTATGCCGGCGTCGATGTCGGCTGGACGAAGTTCCTCGCCTTCGTTCTGTCGGGTGCGCTCGCCGGCCTTGCTAGCTATCTCTGGGTATCGCGCTATGCGGTCGCCTATGTCGATATCGCCAATGGCTTCGAACTCGACAGCGTTGCGGCCTGCGTCATCGGCGGCATCTCGATTGCCGGTGGTGTCGGATCGGTCGTCGGCACGGTCCTTGGTGCCCTGTTCCTCGGCGTCATCAAGAATGCACTCCCCGTCATCGGCATCTCGCCGTTCACGCAAATGGCGATTTCGGGCACCGTCATCATCCTTGCCGTCGTCTTCAACGCAAGACGCGAGCGCAATCGCGGCCGCATCATTCTGCGCGACAAGGCCGCAGCAGAAATCCCAGCAGAGGTGGCAGCATGAGCACCGTCGTTTCCACCCCGAGCGAAAAGCGCGTCATCCCCGATCGCCTCGGCACACCGTTCAAGCGCATCATGTCGAGCTGGGAAGTTCTGCTCTTCGGTGTCGCCGTCCTGATCTTCATTTTCAATTCGCTGGCCTCTCCCTATTTTCTGGATGCCTGGAACCTGTCGGACGCAACCTTCAACTTCACGGAAAAGGCGATGATCGCCTTTGCCATGGCGCTGCTCGTCATTGCCGGCGAAATCGACCTTTCGGTTGCCGCCATTATTGCGCTGGCCTCTACGGCCATGGGGGCGGCCGTGCAGGTCGGTGTCGGGGCGCCCGGCCTCGTCGGCATCGGCATCGGCGTCGGGCTCGTATGCGGCATGTTCAACGGTTTCCTCGTCTCCGTCATGAAGCTGCCGTCGATCGTGGTCACGATTGGCACGATGAGCCTGTTCCGCGGTATTTCCTACATCGTCCTCGGCGATCAGGCCTATGGTGGCTATCCGGAGGATTTCGCCTTCTTCGGCCAGGGCTATGTCTTCTGGGTCTTCTCGTTCGAATTCGTGCTCTTCATCGTGCTGGCGATCGCCTTTGCGATCCTGCTGCATGCCACGAATTTTGGCCGTCAGGTCTACACGATCGGCAATAACGACTTCGCAGCCCGCTTCTCCGGCATCCCCGTCGAGCGCGTGAAATTCATTCTTTTCATACTGACCGGCGTCATGAGCGGCGTTGCCGCCGTCTGCCTGACCTCGCGGCTCGGCTCTACCCGTCCCTCGATTGCCCAGGGCTGGGAACTTGAAGTCGTTACCATGGTCGTGCTCGGGGGCGTTTCGATCCTCGGCGGCTCGGGCAAGATCGGTGGCGTCGTCATTGCCGCCTTCGTCATGGGCCTTGTCACCTTTGGCCTCGGGCTGTTGAATGTGCCCGGCATCGTCATGTCGATCTTCATCGGCCTGCTCTTGATCATCACCATCGCGATCCCGATCGTCGCCCGTCGCATCAAAGCCATGAGCTCCAAATGACACTGGAAAAACACGCCTTCAAGATGACGCTCAATCCGGGCATGGAAGCCGAGTACAGACAGCGGCACGACGAAATCTGGCCGGAACTGGTCGAACTGCTGCACCAGTCCGGCGCCAGCGATTACTCGATCCATCTCGACCGCGATACGAACACGCTGTTTGGCGTTCTGACACGTCGCGGCGATCATACGATGGCGAGCCTGCCCGATCATCCCGTCATGAAGAAGTGGTGGGCGCACATGGCCGACATCATGGCGACCAACCCGGACAATTCCCCCGTCCAGAGCGACCTCGTCACTGTCTTCCATATGCCATGATGCCGAACATGCGCCGCATCGCCGTTCTCGATATCGGCAAGACCAATGCCAAAGTGGTGGTCCTGGACGGCGCGACCGGCACGGAGATCGCTGTGGCAAAAACGCCGAATGCGGTTCTCAAGGACGGCCCCTATCCGCACTACGATATTGACCGGCTCTGGTCCTTCATGCTGGATGCCCTTCGCTCCTTCGCCAAGAAGCCGGGCTTTGACGCCATCTCGATCACAACGCATGGAGCCTCGGCAGCACTTCTCGACAAGGCTGGCAGTTTGGCCATGCCGGTGCTCGACTACGAGCACGAATATCCCGCCGATATTTGCGAGGCCTATGCGCGGCTGCGCCCTGCCTTCGAGGAAACCTTTTCGCCGCATCAGATGATGGGTCTGAACATCGGGGCGCAGCTGCACTATCAGAAGACTGCCTTCCCCGAAGACTTTGCCAAAGTGGCAACGATCGTCACCTATCCGCAATACTGGACGGCACGGCTGACCGGTGTCGCGTCGAATGAAGTCACCTCTCTCGGCTGCCACACCGACCTCTGGAACCCGCGTGAGAACCGCTATTCCTCGCTTGTCGACACGCTTGACATTCGCGAACTGATGGCGCCGATCCGCTCAGCCTTCGATCCGCTCGGGCCGGTTCTGCCGCATATTGGCGAAGCGCTCGGCCTTACCGACGAGATCCCTGTCTATTGTGGGATTCACGATTCCAACGCATCACTTCTGCCGCATCTGATCGATCGCGCAGCACCGTTCGCGGTGGTCTCGACAGGCACATGGGTGGTCAATTTCGGGGTCGGCGGAGATCTCGCTCATCTTGATCCCAAGCGCGACGCACTTGCCAATGTGGATGCCTATGGCCGTGCTGTTCCCTCTTCCCGTTTCATGGGTGGACGCGAATTTGAAACGATCGCGGGCGAGATCGGAGACGTTGACACGCAAGAGGTTGTCTCAGCAATCGAGCAAGTCGTCGAAAAAGGCATGATGCTGCTTCCAAATGTTGTCTCCGGCTCCGGACCGTTCCCGGGCCAAGGGGCGCGCTGGATCAACGCACAGGACGCGACTGGGTCCGAGCGGTATGCGGCACTGTGCCTCTATCTCGCATTGATGAACCAGGCCTGCCTCGATCTGATCGGCGCACAAGGCCCGATCATTGTCGAAGGACCATTTGCACTCAATGATACCTACCTGATGTTGCTGGCCGCGCTAACCGGCCGCGATGTCATCGCCATGCCCGGATCGACCGGCACGAGCCAGGGCGCTGCGCTTTTGACCGGGATCAAGCCACCTGCCAGCGCCGAGCGTCGGGTGCCCCCGAGCGCCATACCCGGGCTCGAGACCTACCGCCAGGCCTGGCATGCAGCGGTGGCATAACAGTCTTTCCATCGGGACCCCTCGCCCAATCTTAGCGTTAGCTATAGGCTCGCCACTCAAAGCAAAATGGAGAAGACCTCATGGCAGCTTCCGCCGCCCCCTTTGATCCGCGAGCGCTCGCAGCAAAGCTGCACGGCCTTCGCCGTTCACGAAGCCAGGCGCCGACGGCGGAATTTGCGCTGCCTGCCGATCTTAGGCACGCAATGGACGCACAGAATTTTCTCGTCGCCGACGAGGCGATCGCAAGCAACGCCTGGAAAGTGACCGTCTCGCCCGACGGGCAGGCTGTCACGGCACCACTTCATCCCTATGTGGAGGCCGACTCTGGGGCACGGATTCCCTGGCAGCGGGGCACCAGGTTCGAGGCAGAAATTGCCGTGCGCCTCGGTCGCGACCTGCCGATCCGCCGCGACGGCGCCTACAGCCGCGCAGACATTGTTGATGCGATCGACGCCGTTTATCTGGGTGCCGAGCTTCTTGCGAGCGCGGTCGAGGAGAGCGGCAGGATCTCGTTCCTACTGTTTTTGGCCGATCGACTTGGAAACAGCGGATATGTGCTCGGTCCTCGGGTGGAAAAGCCGCTCATGGATAGCGCAGGCGGCACGCCGCTCAAGGTGACGTTTAACGGCCAGCCGATCTTTGACGCGCCAGCTCAACACCCGAAGGGCGATGTGCTGACGTGGCTTCTGGACTACGCCAATGATGGTTTGCGGCCGAACACATCGCTCAAGGCCGGCGCCCTCATCACGACAGGCACGCTCTGCGGCGCCATCGAACTCATCACCCCTGGGGACCTTGAGATTGCTTTTGGCAACACTGCTTCTTTCCGCCTGATCCTCGTCTGAGCCTGACCTGATCTGATCCGTGTGTCCAAAAAGCTGCGGATTTGGGATCTCACCCCTAGATTCAGGAACCTTGAACACAGGCCCGCCCGTGGGGTGGATAAACTGCCTATTAAGCGGCGTGCCTTCCAAGATGCGGTCTGAGAGCGACTAAGAGGCGTCGACGGAACCTGTATAATTAGGACCGTTCCATGTTAGCGGCTCGTCGGCACGGATTATCAGCCCTAATACCTTTTAAGGTATATATATTGCGATTTATCCCGTAAAAGGTATTGAAGGTTTCATTATTATGACCTTAGCTCGAACTGTCAGGGATCTTCGCAAGTCAAAGAAGTTGTCACAAGCGGCCCTCGCCGATCTGGCAGGCACCGAGCAAGCGACAATCTCCCTGATCGAGAGCGGCACTGCAAACGTCGAACTCGCGACCCTACGGTCTATTTGCGCCGCACTGGACGCCGAAGTGGTTGTCATTCCGCGCAAGGTGACTGGATCGGTGCGCAACCGATCCCGGCTCAGTCGAACATTCCGCCGAAGTCATTCTGCATCTCCACGACAAGAACTGCCGTGTTAGCGGGATCAATTGAAATAGCTTGTGGCTTTGCGTCGATGATAAGTGGCTGCATTCTTATCGTCCCACGCTCATGAGCGTGTCGCTCTTTGCGCCCTTGGTTATCATGATTGGCCACCCTTTGGCGGCCGGGTAACAGCGGTTACAGAATACCTGAAAACCGGGAAGCTGCACTTAACCCGACCTCCCGCCAAAAGGTTGATGAGCAGCCACTGCACCCTCGGCGTCTTATGACGACGCGTGGCAGCCAAGGCTGTCGTCGCCCCTTCCCGCCCCAAATGCGGCCATTCCGACTGGAAAGATCGCGTCCAGACGCCTCAGATCGCAACACCATTGCTGATCGCCCAGGCACTGAAACGCTCTTTGGCGGCAGGCCTGCGCTCTATGGCCTCTCGCAATCGCCGACTTGCCTCGTCTTTATCCCCGATGAGCCACGCCGCACTGACTGACAACAGAGACGGGCTGTTTTGGAGGGCGGCGGCAAGATGCGATATGTCGCGATGAGTGTCGAGCCATGGGAGGCCGACAGACAACATTTTTTCCACGAGATCAGCGGATATCAAATCCAAGCTTGAGTCGGACTCGATCGCCCACCAATGATCCTCGCCATAGGCGAGGCTCCCTAGCCGCTCCCGAATTGTCGCGTTATATTCTTTGGGTTTTCCAAGGATTGCGACCTCTCCTGCAAGAGCTGCAACAGCCGCTGCATAGACCCCAAGGTTTACCACGAACTTTCCATTTTCGCCCGAATTCGAGCTGCTCGCTTGGACATTCACGATCAGCCAGTTTTCACCGTCGGCCCGGTGCCAATTGCGTCCCGACTTTTTGAAACCATGCGCTTTCAGCAGGTCGGCAAATCCATGCTTGATAACCTCATCGATACTGCGTGCAACGTCGCCCATGTCAGTTCTCTCCAGTATCTGCAGACCATTGCCCCGGTGTGTGTCCGCAGTCACCGTGTCGCCGGGTGCAGTTCGCTATATTTCCTTGAAATGATGAGAGATGCGAAACCAAGGGGAATGATCGTCACCAGTAGCCAGACTTTAACGCACCGGTAAGCAGCCGTCGGCGCTGACGCAAGAGAAATTTCCGCGTCGGAATAAGCAGATACACGGTCCGCACCTTAAAGCATGTCAAAGTGTATTTCCGAGAGAGAAACATTAGGCTAAGGTCATGTTCGCCGGATCAGGAGCCGGTAAATGTATGATTTTTGGGAGGAAATCGAATGTCACACATAGTGGCCTCGCAAAAACGCGTGCTGTCTTCAACTGATCTGAAGATGCTCGACGGCTTACTCAAGGAATGGTGCGAGAGCCGCCATTGCGGCGTTTTGGACTTGGAGGCTCAGTCGGCGGCCCGCGAGCTGGTGATGTGGTTTGAGGTCGGCGTCGGTAGACCCCACCAACTGCGAGAGCTGCTTTCAACCCTCTGATCGAAACCGCGCATGGGATGTTCGAGGGAAGTTGTCGGCTGAGCACGCCTCCGACCTCTTTGAAGTCGTCTGAGACCTTCGAAGAGGGCGAGTGTCAGAGAAGCGGTCATTGCGCGAAAAAGGCCCGCCCCGAGGGGCAGGCCAATCCGCTCCTGGAATAACAGAGCGGGGGGAAATTGGGGTTACTCGTGAGTGACCACCTCTTCCGGTACCGGTCGCTTGTTTGAGACCGCGAGAGCCAAGCCAACCAAAATCACGATCACGCCTGCAATGAACAGGACACCAAGCCGATCACCGAACATGATCGAGGCCGCGGTGATCCCGAACACCGGCTGGAGATATTGGACGCTCGCAGCCACGCGGGCCGGAACAGAACGCAGGATGTAAAGCCAAAGCAAGAGGCCAGCAACCGTCACCATTACGCCAAGATAGGCCGCTGTCCAGAACGCCTGAACGGTGACGAGGTATGGCGCATTTGCCATCTCGGTCGCCGCTAAAGGCAGGATTGCGAGGAGGCCTGCCAGCGCGTTCCAAGCGACCACCGGCAATGTGCCGTATTTCTCCGTCAGCTCTGCGCTCCATATGTAGTAGAAGGCGATTGCGACCGCCGAAACCAGCATCCAGGCGACCCCTGTCACTGTAGTTTTCGACAGATCGTCGACGCCCGAGCCGCTTGCGACCGCCACCAGAGCAATGCCCCCGAATGCAGCGAGGAGGCCTACCCAATGCCTGCCAGCCACAAATTGACCGAGGCGTAGTGCGGCAAAGATCACGATGAAGATGGGAATCGTTGCCGACACGATGGTGCCGACGGATGCCGATGTACCTTGCACCCCGAATGACTGGGCGACATTACCGAGCGTGATGCCCATTACCCCGAGCGCGATAATGCTCGGCGCGGCCCGGAGCGGCACCCGAAGGCGACCGGCTGCGAGGATGAGCAGCAAGGGGACTGCGACAAGGAAGCGCATCGCGGTGAACATCAGCGGCGGGACTGTTTCCAGGCCGAGCTTCGTTATCGGGATTGAGAGCCCCCACATAACGGCAAGCAAAAACATCGCTGCAAAGCTTCGCGTGGAGGCAAATGTTTTAAAGGGAATGGCGGCGGCTTGGGTCATGCAGGTGGTTCAATCGTTGGAAGATACGTGCAAAGCTGTCATCCATATGCTCTGCTCGTGTTCTGCTGACAAACGATTGTTCCTCACAGGATGCGTGATTTCTATTCACGCGTAGGTGCCATGCCCGACCAACTTCCTCCGCTGCAAACCCTTCGCGCCTTCGAGGCGACTGCGCGACGTTTATCCATGACAGGAGCAGCCGAAGAACTGCATTTGACGCACGGGGCCGTAAGTCGACAGATCAAGACGCTGGAGGTCCATCTGGGGATTCCACTCTTCCGTCGGCTAACGCGAAAGATCGAATTGACGGAAGAAGGGGCGTCCTTCTTCGGCACCGTGACAAGGCTTCTGTCCGAGCTTGCCCGTGAGGCGGATTCCATCCGTAGCCGCAGCGATACAACGCGCCTCGTGGTCAGCTCCGGTGTCTCCTTCGCCAGCAAATGGCTTACACCCCGTCTTCACAGGCTTATGGCGCGATACCCGGATTTGGATGTGCATCTGGAAGTCACGGATACTTGGGTGGACTTCACGAAGAGCCAGGTCGATGTTGCTCTTCGCTATGGAGCGGGCCTTTATCCAGCAGCGACGGCCGAGCGCATCATGAACGAAACAGTGTCGCCGGTATGTGCTCCGTCCTATCTTGAGCGTGTTGGCGGGCTCTCCAACCCCGCTGATCTGGATAAGTGCCAATTCATCCATGAGATCGGCATGACCGCGACCTGGGAGCGGTGGTTCGCGTCGGTCGGGCTGCCCTATTCGAAAACACGCGGCCCGGGATACAGCCATGGCAGCATGTCCATCGAAGCGGCTATCCGAGGCGAAGGCGTCGCACTGGGACGCAGTGTGCTGGTAGCTGAGGATCTTGCTCAAGGGCGTCTCGTTGCCCTGTTCCCGAAAGCCAGGCTGGACGTCGAGTGGGGCTATGACCTCGTTTACCGAACGGGAAATGGAGACCATCCCAAGGTTAGAGCATTCCGGAACTGGATCGCCGATGAGATACGGGCAGGCGCCTAGAGAACGCCGCACATGTCCGCTTGTGGCGCGCATGCCAAGGCCATTTGAAGCCTTCCAGGCCGAAGCGGACTCTCGTTCCGTCCCACCGACCGTCTGCAATCGCCACAACCGTGCCATTCATGGGGCCGCACGACAATGCCCGCAACGGGTCGGTCTTCGCCTCAGCAGGCCAGCGGGCGACGTTTGGCTTCGAAGCGCCGCCCTGGCCCGCGAGTTTGCCGCTTTTCTTACTGACCCCAGGTCATTTCGCCCTTGGCGACTTTCGCACCCAGTTCCAGCGAAATCGGCATGGCAGCGTCGGGATAGATTTTCTTCATGGCTGTGATCAACGCCTTGGAGTCTGCGGCCTTGGCGGCCTCGGCGTCAAATGCGACCAGGTAATCGCGCGTGTAGTCGACGCTGGAAGCATCCGTCGGCCATGTGGCGGTGGTGTGACCGGGGACAACGATCTTGGGCTTACGGGCGAGGATGTCGTCAAGTGCCGCGCGCCAAGCCTTTCGCTCCTCGACAGTCGGAAGATCGGCGACCCAGGGATACATGCCACCGAAGACTGGGACACCGCCGAAGACGGCTTTCAGCGACGGAACCCAGATATAGCGACCGCGATCCTTGAGACCCGGCGCAGTCACAATTTCGAGCTTCTCGCCATCGACGGACAGCGTGTTGATGTCGCTCGCTTCCGGGAAAACGAGATCGGAGACCGATTTCGGACCGTTGTCACCCAAGACAGGCGACCAGGCCTTGATCTTGCCTTCGGCCTTCTTCCGCATCAGTGCGACGGTGTCGTGAGCGGCGAGGATGCGAGCATCGGGAAAGGCCTGATGGATAGGTGCAAGACCGAAATAGTAGTCGGGATCGTTTGTCGTGATGTAGATCGTGGTCAGGTGCTTGCCGCTGGCCTTGATGGCATCGGCGACGACCTTGCCGTCCGAATAGCTGAAGCTTGAATCAATGAGTACCGCTTCCGTCGTCCCAGTAATAAGAACCGGAGCGCGCAGGAAGCCCGCTTCGGTGCTCTTGAATGCCGTCCATGACAGGGCCGACTTCTCCTGCGCGAGACCGGATGTGGCCAGGGGGATGATGATAGCGGCGGCGGCGGCGATCGTCTTGAGGGTCGTGCGTCTGTTGATCATCGTAAATTTCCGAGGTTTGTAGGTGAGAACGACCCTGCCTTTGAGGCTGAAAGGTCGGGCACGCAGCCGACACATCCGAAGGGTGTCGGCCGCACTGCAATGAAGGATTGAGTTTTGGGAGTTCGAATCAATAGCCGACGGTGAACCGCTGCCTGACATGGGTCGGAGCTTCGATCTCGTCGACGAGCGCAACGGCGAAGTCCTCGAAGGAAATGCTGCTGCCGTTTTCGTTGGTCAGGAGCTCGTCCTTGCCGAGGCGGAAGGTGCCGGTCCGCTCGCCAGGGACGAATGCGGCCGAAGGGGACAGGAAGGTCCAGTCGAGGTCGTTTTCGCCCTTGAGCTTGTTCAGGTAGTCGACGCCGCCCTGCGCTTCAGATTTGTAGATCGCCGGGAACGCGGGCGTGTTGACGAGGAGGACACCCGGAGCGACTTCAAGGCTGCCTGCCCCACCCACCACATGGTAGCGGCGAACGCCGGAGGCCTTGACCGCGCCGATTAGCTTGTCGGGATCGCTGGCGGAGAAATGCACCGAGCTGATGACTGCATCATGGCCTTCCAGAACCCCTGCGAGAGCTTCAGGTGCCTCGATGTCACCCGACGCGGCGGTGACGTTCGGCAGAGAGGCGACCTTGGACGGATCTCGGGCGATCGCGGTGACAACGTGGCCGCGAGCGGACAATTCTGTGAGGATGCGGGAGCCGGCCTGACCGGAAGCTCCGATAAGAGCGATTTTCATAATGATACTCCTGGTGGGTTGATGATTCATGCGTCTGCGCAGAGCGTGTCGAGCGCTGCGACGAGACGGGCCGGACCCTGATACAGGGCCTCGCCGCTAAGGATGTGGGCCTCGCCGTTGACGACGGCGACGAGCTGCGGGATTCCGCGAATGCCGAGGGTGTTCATCTGACGCTGCGTATCTTCCATCCGTTCCAGCGTACGCTCGCTCAGATCAGTGTCGTTCCGGAGCCTCTTCGCGAACGTTGCAGCAGTCAGTTCGACGCCGTGGTCGGCAGCTACCTGAACGGCGACCTTCGCCACCTCGTGGATGTCGGAAGTGTCGCGCCCCTCGACATAGCGAGCGATTTGGACGGCATGCAGGAAAGAAGGTTCGAGCGTTGAATCCTGTTCGCCGAGAGCGGTCAGCGAACGTGTTGCGGGCCCGGAGTCAAAGATGCCGTTCGGAGCCATCAGGACGTTCTGGCGATACGCTTCAGAAAATTGCTGCCCGGTGAGGCTCTGGATCCGCTGGTCGTTGCGCCAGGCGTGGTCGGCGATCGACGAAATCGGCCGTCCTCCGACGAACAAGCCGGACGGGCGCATCTTGAGCTTGTTTCCGAACTTGTCGGCGAGGCCAGCGAGCGCGGGCGCGCTTGCGTAGCACCAGCCGCAGAAGGGGTCGAAGAAATAGTGAAGTTCGATGTCCGTGGTCACTGCGATCTCCTAGTGTTGAGGAGAAATGTAATGTTGCGGATATCAAAGATAAACGCCACTATGGTCCAAAGAATGTTGCATGGATCGAGCGAATAGATGGACCGGATAATCGCAGCAAAAGTTCTGCTGAAGACCGTGGAGCGCGGCAGCGCCTCTGGTGCAGCCGAAGAATTGGGCATGTCCCGAGCGATGGCATCACGTTACATCGCGTCCATGGAAGACTGGTCAGGAACACGGCTTCTCCACCGGACGACGCGGCAGCTGAGCCTGACATCGGCGGGCGAACGCGTGATCGAACTCTGCAGAGAGATGGTCCGCGTCGCCGATGCCGTAACCGAAGTGGCGGGCCATGCCAATGCGCCGCACGGCCTCCTCAGGGTGACCGCGCCCGGCATTCTCGCAGAGACGCAGTTAATCCCCTTGCTCTCGGAGTTTGCGGATAACTATCCTCGCATCAAGATCGATCTACAGATTTCGGACAGGCCGGTCGATCTCGTGCAGGACCGTATCGATGTGGCGATCCGGATCGCCAACCAGCTTGATTCCTCCTTGATCGCCAAACGGCTGGGACGGTGCCCGTCGCGGCTCTACGCGTCGCCGCAGTATCTGGAAAAGGAAGGGACGCCGAACGCGCCAGAGGATCTGAAGGACCAAAAGTGCCTGACCTACACGCATCTTGGCGGCGCGGAATGGATTTTGAAGAAGGGCGAGGCGCAAGTCGTGGTGCCCGTGGGGGGAGGATTCCAGACGAACGACGCTCTTGCTCTGAGGCGTGCCACGGTGTCCGGTCTCGGTATTGCAATGCTGCCGTGCTTCGCCGCCGATCAGGAGGTCCAGGCAGGCAAGCTGGTGGTCGTCCTTCCGGAGTGGAAGCCGATCACGCTCGGTATCCATGCTCTCTATGTCTCCCGCAGGCATCTTCCCATGGCGGCACGGGCACTCATCGACTTCCTGGCAGCACAGCAGCCGCGCGCCTAGGCGGCGTGCATGAGACAGATCATTAGACCGCAGTTCTGCCGTGTCTGCACGAGTATCTGAGAGGGAGAGGCTCAGTGATGACGGCGTTGAGGTTGTCCTTTATCCATCTGGCCCGGCCGATGCGAGTTCGCTCGCAAACCCTCTATTCGAGCAGGCCATGGGAATGGTTCGTCAGCTTGTGCCCCACGAAGACTGACTCGTCCGCCTTGCCGGCGTTCTCCAGGGCCTTTGCGACGCCGCGGTTTGGCCGGCGACGTTGTAAATGGCTGCAGGCGGCCTGCACCGACATGCCCGGACGCTCCAGCGATCGCTTTTCAGATCGTCGGCAACCTTCCTTTTGGCTGGTAAATTGCCCTTGCCAAGGCAGTGGCCGCTTTGGGCATTAATCGGGCCGTTCGTTGTGCTTGTCGTCGAGGATAGCAAGGGGTCGACACCGGACATCGACCAGCTAGCCGACTTTCGCCGCTGCAGGAGCGTCCTGGCCTCAGGCAACCGACCACCCACCATCCACCAGCAAGTTCGCGCCGGTGATTAGGCTCGCAGCCGGCGATGCAAGGAAGACTACGGCACCCACCACATCATCGGTTTCACCGATCCGGCCGAGTGGAATGTGACCGAGCGTCGCTTTGCGATTGTCGGCGTCGGACAGAAACGGTGCTGTACCATCCGTGTGGATGAACGTCGGCGATACGGTATTGACGGTGATGTTATAGCGCGCCCATTCCGCTGCAAGACAGCGCGTGAGGTGATTGATCGCCGCCTTGCTCATACAATAGATTGCCTCACCACGCAGCGCCACGGTACCGGCCTGTGAGCTGATGTTGATGATGCGGCCCCCATTGAGCTTGATCATGTGACGACCGACGGCCTGGGTCATCAGAAAGGTGCCCTTGACGTTGACATCGAGTATCTCGTCAAGGTCCTCTTCCTCAACGAGTTCGGCGAGATTGCCCGGCGCCACGCCGACGTTGTTCACGAGGACGTCTATCCGACCAAAAGCCGTAAGCGCCGCGTCGACGGCTTGTGCGATATGGGCCTTATTGGGAATCTCCAGTTTGACCGGGAGAACTTTTCGTCCAGCACCCTCGAGTTCGGCAACCAGGTCCGTCGAGGCTGCGACATCGCGGACCCCCAAAACAATATCGGAGCCCGCTGCAGCACAGGCAAGCGCACAAGCTCGACCGATGCCACGGCTTGCTCCCGTCACCAAAGTCACCTTGCCTTCAAGGCTGAAGTCCGGCGCATTCTTCTGCATCATGATGGCCTCCTCGCTGAAGCTCATTTATGGCAGCGTCGGAGTACGGATACCAGATGTTCTGTGCATGCCGAGGAGCGTCCCTTGGCCAATGGGCTATCCCCAAGCGGCGCGGGGGGCAGATCGATTGGGCTGTCCCGAGCCTCGCGCCTTCACGTGCACTCGAGAACCCCGCCTTGGGAAGCGGGAACCTTCGTGGCTTGTTTGGAATTTACGGACTAGCACACGAAGGAGGATGTCATGATCCGCAAGCTGAAATCGGGTGAGTATCGGCTCTATTCGCGCAAGATCGATCCAAAGACTCACAAGCGCAGAAATCTCGGCACATTCAACTCCCGCGAGGAGGCCGAAAAGCACGAGCGCGAGGTGCAGTATTTCAAGCGTCACGCTTGAACAACGGCACTCTTCGCGTCCGCGACAAGATCGCATTTTCAAGAGGACATGATAGATGCGGGCGTTGGCGATCAGAAGACCGTGGGTCGGTGGTCAGATGCACCGTGCCGTCGGCGCTTCTTTATCGGAGCTACGGCACGATCAGCAGAGGAAGTGCGTATGGACGAAGCTCACGATAGGGCGAAAATTCTGACCTCCCTGCCGATGCCGTGAAGCTCCTCCATTCTGGAGACTGATGCGATGCCGCTGTCTCGCAGGATCTCCGAAACTTGCGCATCCCCGACAACCGCCTCCGTCGTCAGGATCACATTGGGATCTGCAAGACCCTGCACACGAGAAGCGATGTTGACAGTCTGGCCGAAGTAGTCCTGCCGGTCGTTCAGATTGACTGCGAGACACGGTCCTTCATGGATGCCGATCTTCAGCAGAAGATCGTCGCTGCCATGTTCGGCATTTAACCGCTGCATCGCATCGCGCATCCGAAGCGCGGCGGCCACCGCGCGGTCAGGGGTTGGAAACGTCGCCATCACGGCGTCGCCTATGGTCTTGACGACGGCTCCCGCCTCTGTAGCGACAATCTCGTGAAGAACCCTGAAATGCGCTCGAACCAGATCGAAAGCAGCAAGATCTCCGACCCGCTCATAAAGAGCAGTCGAACCTCTCAGGTCAGTGAAGAGGAAAGTCAGGCTTGTGATCTTCAGACGCTGGTCGACGTCAAGTGTGTCGGTCCGGTAGATGTCACGAAAGCTCTGGTTTGTCAGTAAGCGCTTGGCTGTCAGAAAAGGCCGCCTGCGGCCCAATAGGTCGTGCAACTCGTCTCCTGCGACGCAGACATTCGGTAGCACTCTGCGATCGGTGTGGTTCTCGAGGGTAAGGCGCAGTACGCCCGGGCGAAGGCTAAGCGTTTCGCTCGACCCATGCCCGTAACTGATGCCCATTGAGAGGTTTTGACGTTCGCCGGTGGGCTCTCCATTCACGTCGATGAATTGCGCCAGGTGTGTCACCGCATCGAAGATGATCACGAATTGCGCTGGCAGTTGCAGTGACACGAAAGCCTTCTCCCCTGGATCCAGCTCGATCATCTCCAACACGATGCGGCCAAACCGCTCTTCGAAGTTCTCTGGCAGATCGACACCGGAGCTGAAGAAGATTTGGCGGTAGTACTCCAGCGGAGGTAGACGATCGGGCTCGTGGCCAGCAATCCTGCGCACCCTCGGACTGACCGTGAACGTTACCTCGACCATTTCATCGAGGGTTGGCTCGTATCCGGCTGCGCATAGCGCGCAATGGTAAGTCTCCCTGTCCACGGCCTTGAGCGTTGTGCCGGTATCAAGGACGCCGCCGCATCCTGGACAAAGGACATTCCAGGTCATCTCGAAGGCCCCTATGCGGGCTGCATGTAGCAGCGCTGCAATCACTTTCTCTTCATCAAGATGATGCGCATCCGCGAAAGCCAACGCATTGATGCGGTTGAGGTCGCCATCCGACCCACGCATGACGACGTTCTCGATGCAGTCAACCGTCTGCGGGTCAGCCGCCTGTCGCAGGGTGGTAAAAAGCAGGTCCACTTCGCTCATTGGACAGGCCTCTGTGCAAGTAACACATGGCGGATGACGCCAATCCCGGAATTATACCACGGAACGTCCTGATAGAAATCCCGACGCCTGGAGGCTTTTTGCCTCCCCGATCTACCTCGATCGCCTGAGCATAGCGTCCCGATCGTATGCAGTCGCGGATCAGTATTGCAGACCGGCGCGTTCCGACCTCGCGGGTTTTCGCTGGGTGGACTGCCTTGACGCTTTCTGGTTCGTCTAGATTGCGGCGGATGACAGCCCAGCGCCACTTCGCGCGGCCCTGACTATTGAAGACGGCGAGCGCTCCGCTACTTGCCTTCTTCTCGAAGGAGGCGGCCATGCAAGACACCGATCTTCTCATTCTCTCCAGAGCCGTTCAGCAGTGGTACCTGTACTACGACATAGATCCGGACGACCAGGCATCGACCCTGCTTAATCGCGCAGCCGTTGCACTTTTCGACCAAGGCCATCGATCTGTGGAAGGCATCGCCACGATGCTGATCGAAAACTACATTGGGCCGTGGCCGGTGACGATGAACGCCCAGGGTTCGAAGACGATCCAGTAGATGCGCCCGCTCGCGACGGGAAGTGTTACTCGCATATTCAACGTGCCCACCGAATCTGAACCTTAGACCGCCCTTCCAGGCGCGAGGAGCCAACGGTTCACGGCGGCACTATAAGGAGCACCAAAATTCCTGTTGATGGAACTTCTGCGGTCGAGGTTCCGCCGGACCGCAGCACTTCCTCGCGGAGATCAACACGACTTCTTCCTGCCTCCTCCGACACAGATCATTCGATCGGGATGCAGTCCGACCTGGCAAATGCAGGTGCGAAAAGGGCGATTGGAACTTTGTCTTCAGGGCATCGTTGATCGGCAAACAAAGCTGCAGAGGAAGCGTCATGACCCATAGGCGCGCAATCACTGTCGGCTTGGTGTTGATGATTGCACTGCCAGGCGCCACGGGCGCTTTTGGCGAAAGTCAGATGCAGTCCGGTCGCGACAATTGTCAGGCTCCAGCACAGCAGCAATCACCGAACGCTCCGAGACGCAACGGCGGAGGTGACAGGGACTTTTCCAAATGTGGCGGCGTGATAATGCCGCCGGCATCTGGCGATGAGAAAATCGAGCACCGAGCTCCGGAGACCGGCACTACCCCGGTCATTCCGCCCTCCGATCTCCCCGGCCAGCAGCACGGCCACACCGAACCAAGGTAGGCGACCTTGGGCGTTCTCTGACATTTTATCGAGCGACAATTACCGCGTACCAACAATGACAGTCGCGGTCGAAGAAAGTCGCACCTTGCCGTCGTGAATGGACTGTCGCGCCAGTGAAAGAACCTCGTTGCGGATTTGCGCTTGCGTCGCCGTGTCGGCTTTTGCAAGGCCTGCCACGACGGGTGCTGCAATGTCTGTCATGAAATCCCAGTATCTCTCCGGTGACTGGTGGGTCATGATCGATGAAACTTCCTCCTCGCTTATATCCGTCAGACCGGCCTCTTCAAAGGCCGTGCGCATCAATCCCGACGGGGCGCAACGAAAAAGCCCGGGCGATCCAGCGGGCGGCGCAGGTATCTCCACATGCCGAGCAATCGTGGACATGATCGTCGTTGCCCAGGGGTTCTTGTCCGGCCCACTCCAGACGGCAGCGCAGACACGCGCACCGGGCTTTGCCACCCGTGCAAACTCCCGAGCGGCGAGTGCGATATCGGGAAAGAACATGAAGCCGAAGCGGCACAGAACGCTGTCGAAACCCGCGTTGAGAAAAGGCAGCGCGCCGGCATCACAGACTTTGGTCTTAAAATTCGTCAGGCCACGGCGAGCCGCGTTCTCAGCGGCTACCGCCAGCATGCGTTCGGAGAGATCCGTTACCGTCACGTCTCCAAGCGGCACCAACGCGGCGGCAGTGAGCCCGGGTTCGCCGGTGCCAGCGGCAACGTCAAGAACATGCATGTCCTCCCGCAAGTTCGAGAGCCTGAGCATCGCATCCCCAAACGGGGCAAGCCAGCCGAGGACCAGCTCGTCCCATTTTTGCCAGCCGGTGGAAAAGCGATCCCATGTATCGCGCTGCTGGTCGCGGATCTCATCGAAGTTTGCAGGCATGCCCGTCCCTCCTTCCATGACAGACCTTCCCGATCGTCCGGGTGGCCCACTATGAACCGTGTGGATCAACTTACAATCAAATAGAGGTGTCACCGGCTCCAGGCTATCAGGATTGAGACATCAACTCGGCGCCATGACCGCTAAATGAGCTTTCCGAGGCGGTGATCGCAACGCAGCCAAATGAAACGCCCTCGGGTTTTCCAGAGCTCGGCCGCCACGATTTCAGATGTCGCCTTCTCTTCGAAGCCGAATTCCGGCTTCGCATGGATGTGCCGCCGGCAATCGGTCATCTCAGCATGAAGCTTTTGAATGCCGATCATGGCTATTGCTTCGATGAGGTAAGTTCGCGTACCACGTCGAGCAGGATGTTTGCTCCGGCGACGAGATCGGCGTCCCGCGTGAATTCCTTCGGATTATGGCTGATGCCGCCGATGCTTGGCACGAAAATCATCGCCGACGGCGCGATTGTCGCGATCATCTGGGCATCATGACCGGCACCTGATGTCATGCGCCGCGATTTGAGGTTACGTGCTGCGGCGGCCCGCTCGACAAGCGCGACAATGTCTCTGTCGAAGGTCACTGGCTGAAAGCGTGCAAGACGTTCGGACGTTATTAGGACCTGCTCTTGGGTTGCGACCGTCTTAAGGAACCTTGCGAGTGCGGCCTCTTCGGCCTGGAGACGGTCATCATCCGGATCACGCAGGTCGACGGTGAACGTTGCCTTGGATGGAATGACATTGATGGCATTCGGCTCGAATGTCATGCAACCGACCGTTGCCACCATCGCGGTGTTGGAGGCTTCCGCCCTGGCGCGCAGGAAGGTAATGACGCGGGCCGCCGCCAGCCCGGCGTCGCGCCGCATCGAGATCGGCGTTGTGCCGGCATGATTGGCGTCGCCTTCGATGGTCACACGCTGCCATGAGATGCCTTGCAGGTTCTCGACGGCGCCAACCGGGATGCCCTCGCGCTCGAGAACGGGGCCCTGTTCGATATGGAGTTCGATGTAGGCGTGAGGCTTCAGGAAGCCCGGCTCGTGGCGACCGGCATAGCCGATCCTGACAAGCTCCTGGCCAAGCACCGTGCCGTCGGTGCCGACCGTCGCCAGCGCTTCGTCGACATCGAGACCGCCGGCGTAGACCAGCGATCCCATCATGTCTGGTGCGTAGCGCACGCCTTCCTCGTTGGTAAAGGCGCAGACGACAATCGGACGGACGGGCACGAATCCCTCCGAATTCAGCGTCTCGATGACTTCGAGGCCGGAAAGGACGCCGTAGCAGCCGTCGTAGATGCCGGCGTTGATGACCGTGTCGATATGGGAGCCGAGCATCAACGGCGTATCCGCGACTACCGTGCCATGCGCAGGTTTCCATATGCCAAGGATGTTACCGATGCGGTCTACCGCGACCTCGAGCCCCGCATCCCGCATCCAGGACGAAACGCGATCACGTCCCAGCTTTTCGTTGTCGGAAGCAGCCAGCCTGACAAGACGGCCATCGGCGTCGCGGCCGATATCGCCCAACTCGCGCAGATGTCCCAGCAGCCGTTCCGAATTGATCGACGAGCCGCTCATTGCGCTTTTTCCAGGTTCCTGGCGACGACCTGTGCGGGCGACATGCCGACGATTTCCTCATATCTGGCCGGGTCCGTCGCGCCTTCCGTATTTATCACGAGTACCCGGGAGGAAGGAGAGATGCCGAGGGCCGCTTTGACGTCCGCTTCGGACACAGCCTTGATCAGTCCTGCAAGGCCAACTCCCCCGCTTTCACCTGCGACGATTGCCGGGTCGCCCGACACCGGCCACGCCAAACGCGTCATGACGGAGATCGCCTCCTCCTCGTCGACGGTCATGAAGGCGTCAGCCACACGCGCCAGGATGCGCCAGGCGACAAGCGAGGGTTGGTAGCATTCGAGCATCGCCATGACCGTCGGCTCGCCATGTTGAATGCGCACCGGGTGGCCCGCCTTCGCGGATTCGACGATGCAGGCCGCCCGCTCAGGATCAACGACCGTGAAGATAGGCCGTCCCTCGCCGAGAACCACTGCGAGGTGTCCCGCCACGGCAGCCGCAACACCTCCCACCCCCGATTGGACGAAAACATGGGTGGGCGGCTCGGGCAGCTTGCGCAACGCTTCACGGACGATCGGCGTGTAGCCCTGCATCACAAGGCCGGGAATACGTTCATAACCGGGCCACGATGTGTCCGAGACGATCGTCCAGCCACGCTCGGCGGCGACCCTCGAAGCCTCCTGGACGGAATCGTCGTACGTGCCGTCGACACGGATCACGTCAGCGCCGAACCGTGCGATGGCGGCTATCCGCTCGTCGCTGACACCGGAGTGCACGAAAATTGCGGCACGGGCACCGACCAACTGGGCGCCCTGGGCGACGGAGCGGCCATGATTGCCGTCGGTCGCGCATGCGACCGTCATCGTCCTGGCCACGGCGGCGACCTCGGCTGTGGGAAGTTCGGACACGTCGACTGGCCTGCCGAGCCTCCTTTCGGCCTCTTCGAGCGCAAGCCGGATCACTGCGTAGGAACCTCCAAGCGCCTTGAAGCTGCCCAGCCCAAGGCGGTAGCCTTCGTCCTTGAGGTGGATGCTCGCGACACCGATTTCGCGCGCGAGGTTGGGCAAGGCGACGAGCGGTGTCTCAGCGTTGTCCTTCCGGTACGAAAGGAAGCGCTCGACGTCCTTGGCGGCGGCGAGGCCAAGCGTCTCGGCATCGCGCTGATCGAGAGCGGACTTGTATGCGCAATTGGTGTTGATCAGGAACATTGGCACCTCGTTTGCGGTTGCCAGAAAACATATTGCAAGCAAGACGAAATTTGCGCTGAATATAATCGGCCCGTTTGCAATTTTGTTTCGCGTGCAGGACCTCCGATGAATAAAACTTTGACGCGCATTGCGCTCGACGACTTCGACCGGAAGATTCTGGCGATCCTTCAGAAGGACAATCTGACACCTCAAAGGGCGATCGGCGAAGCGGTCAACCTGTCGGCTCCAGCCGTCCAACGCCGGATCAAGAAGATGACCGAGGCGGGCGTCATTCAGGCGAACGTGGCTGTCGTCGATCCTGCCGCGCTCGGACACCCAATTACGATCTTCGTCGAAGTCGAGGTCATTAGCGAGACGGCGGATCAGATCGACAACGCTAAGCGCGAATTCGCGGCGACACCCGAAATCCAGCAATGCTATTATGTCACTGGGGAAGCGGACTTTGTGCTTTTGATCGTGGTGGCGAACATGGCCGCGTACGAAGCGCTGACAAAACGGCTGTTCTTCGGAAACAACAATGTAAAGCGATTCCGGACGTTCGTTGCCATGGAGCGCATAAAGGTGGGACTAGACGTGCCGCATGGGATCTCATGATGAGGGGCCGGATCATCGCGCAGACTGACGGCGAAGCCGCAAGAGGAAGACCGTCCGCAGCAATGTCTTCCTCACCCCGAACACGCCCATCGGCGTGACAATTCCGCATCGCGGCGGCATGCATGCGCACAGATATTACGTGATGCTACAGGCCTCGCCACACTTCACCTGCTAGCGTCCAGTTTGAAGAGCCTTCTCTGTCTTAAGCGATAGCCGGAATGTGCCTACATGCTAAAGCGTGGTGTCCCTCTCTTTCTCCTTCTCCTGACAAGTTGCGGGCACCCGAACGGCGTGATGACGCCGGTTGCGATGTCAGCTTCCGTCCCCTCGACGTCCAAGGTCGGGATGCTGGTTGCGACCACCCGCGAGCCCTCTGGAGACCCGGCCACGCTCTTTAATGGCGAACGAAGTTCAAAGCCGCATTTGACACAGATCACGGTTTCAATTCCGCCGAAGCGCGAGATGGGCACGCTACAGTGGCCTAAGCACCTGCCGCCCGACCCGGCAACGGATTTCGCGGTGACGAATGTTCAACAGATGGACACCGTGGCGCAGGGGCAAGCCTGGTTCAGGCAGCATGTCAATGGCGGACATGCGCTGGTGTTCATTCACGGCTTCAACAACACCTACGAGGATTCGGTTTTCCGACTGGCACAGATCGCGCACGACAGTAAGATGCAGGCAACCCCAGTCCTCTTCACATGGCCGTCGAGAGCTGAGATCACAGCCTACCAGTACGACAAGGAAAGCACCAATTATTCGCGCACCGGCCTGGAGCAGACTCTCCGCACACTGGCCGGCGACCCCAATGTTAAGGATATCACCATCATGGCCCACTCGATGGGAACCTGGCTTGTGATGGAATCGCTCCGACAAATGGGGATACGCGATGGCCATGTGAATCCGAAGATTCACAATGTGATCCTCGCTTCTCCTGATATCGATATCCAGGTCTTTGCCAAGCAGTACGTGGAGATGGGCGAGCCACGTCCGAGGTTCACGATCTTCGTGTCCCAGGACGACAAGGCGCTCGCGGTTTCGAGCTTCATTACCGGTCGGGTCTCGCGCCTTGGCGCGATTAATCCGGCCGAAGAGCCCTATCGCTCGAAGCTGGAAAAAGCGGGCATCACCGCGATCGATCTGACGAAGGTCAAGACCGAGGACGGGCTTAATCACGGCAAGTTCGCCGAAAGCCCGGAGATCGTCCAACTCATCGGTCAGCGCCTTATGACCGGCCAGACGCTGACCGATTCGAAGGTCACGCTTGGCCAGGGCATCACTGCCGTGGTTGGAGGGACCGTGACGAATATCGGCACGGTTGCCGCGACCGCCATTGCGGCTCCGGCCATGATCATCGAACAGCCAATCGCACAGCGAAAAAGACCACGGCCAGCCGACGAAACACTCGGCGGTGATCTAAAACCGCAGCAACTGACGCAGTAGGAGATTCAGCATGAAGTGGTTTCTGTCTCTCGTCGCCGGACTTCTCTTCGCCTTCAATGTCTTCGCGCAGGCGCCGGCGGCCACGACCCCGCCGGCAAAGATCGACGAACTCGTGCGCCTCCTGCAGGACCCAGATGTGCAGGCATGGCTCAACAGCCGAAAAGAAACCGGTGCATCTGGGGCGAGCCCTTCTGCATCGACGGGGACCTCGAATTTGGCCAAGTGGGAAACTGCCGCGCGGGCGCGCGTCAGCGAAATTCTGGCAGCGATACCTTCAATTCCCACGCAAGTGGCAGCGGCTGCTTCGAGAACACGGCAGGATGCCACAAGCAGGGGCTACGCACCCGTGTTCATAATATTCGCCGGGCTGGTCGCGCTCGGCCTGCTTGCCGAGGGGCTGTATCGCAGACTGGCCGCGCCTCGCGAGAAGCTCCTTGGCCGCCTGGCCCCGGTTGGCATCTTTGCAGGCGCTATGGCGATCGTATTCTTTGCGGTAGAATGGCCTCCTCTCGCCCGTGTCACCTTGCTTGCCTACCTCTGCGCATTCATCGTGTTCCGTCTGGCGATCGCATTTTTGTCGGTCGCCGATATCAAGGTGTCGTTGCGCGCACGGTTGACGATTCTCATAGGGATTATTTGCCTGGCTGTTGCCACGGCTGCCGTCGGGGAACCGCTTGGTGTTCCTCCCCTCGTCAGCGCCGCAATCAGCTACTGTTTCTCGCTCGTCGGACTGCTTCTCGCGATCGAGGCCGTATGGGCTACATCACAGCGACCTCGACCGTGGAAGGCAACCGTGGCGGCCTTCCTCGTCGTGTTGTGGGTCATCTGGTGTCTCGACATGAGAGGCCT
The DNA here is from genome assembly GCF_002211315.1 of Rhizobium sp. R693. NCBI lineage: Bacteria > Pseudomonadati > Pseudomonadota > Alphaproteobacteria > Hyphomicrobiales > Rhizobiaceae > Rhizobium > Rhizobium sp. R693. The sequence goes on from NZ_LOKY01000001.1 coordinate 351,863, forward strand.
TTTCTGGATCGGCATCTATGTGCTCGTGCTGCCGGCGATACTCAACACCGTTGGACGCATGGCAGCGTCGTTCACCAGTGATCCGGGTAGCCTGCGTGGTGTCTTGATCGTGCGGGGTGCACGCGCTGCGGTTATCGCCCTGGCGGTCGGGTGGCTGGCGCTTGTCTGGCATCTCAATCCGGACACATTGGGTCAGCGCGATCCGATCGTCGTCAACTTGTTCTATGGCGGCCTGAAAAGCGTTCTGATCCTGGTCGTTGCGGACTTGCTTTGGCAACTGGCCAGAGGCTGGATCGACCGAACGTTGCGGGGGGCGACCGACACCACGGCGCTCGCGCCGGCCGACGCGGCCCGACGCGCACGCTTCCGCACGCTTCTTCCGATCTTTCGCAATGCGTTGGCCGTCGTTGTGGCGGTCATGGCAGGGCTGATCGTGCTGGCGCAGATGGGCGTTCAGATCGGACCTTTGATCGCGGGAGCGGGCATCTTCGGCGTGGCCATCGGTTTCGGTTCGCAGACGCTCGTCAAGGATGTGATCAGCGGTGTGTTCTACATGCTCGATGACGCCTTCCGCGTTGGGGAATACATCCAGGCCAAGGACTATAAAGGAACTGTTGAAGGCTTCAGCCTGCGTTCGGTTCGATTGCGTCACCACCGTGGCCCGGTGTTCACCGTACCGTTCGGCGAACTGGGAGCGGTCGAGAACATGAGCCGCGACTGGGTGATCGACAAGTTCCGGATCACGGTCGGCTTCAACACCGATATTGATAAGGCACGCAAGCTGACCAAGAAGGTCGGCGCAGACCTGAACGACGATCCGGAACTCGGAAAGCTCTTCATCGAGCCCTTGAAGATGAAGGGTGTCGAGGAGTTCGGCGACTACGGGATCGTATTGAGCTTCGCCATGACCACGGTTCCAGGCATGCAGACCTACATCCGCCGCAAGGCCTATGCCAAGATTCGCGAGGTGTTCCTGGCAAACGGCATCGCTTTCGCCCAACCGACGGTGCAGGTCGGAGGGGACGACAAGGATGGAGGCGCCGCCGCCGCCCAGGCGATCCGCACGCAGCAGGCAAGCTCCACAACACCGGCGAAGTAAACGGGCTATCTCGGTCTCGTTCCTGGCGATCCACGGACGAGAGCGTAAGACGAGGTGCCGTAACAAAGGCCGGGAATGGTTGGTTCGACACATGCTCGCAGAGCGTGCTTGGACCTATCGGCATCCACCGAAGCTCGGTGCAAGGAAGCTATACCGCCTGCAAGCAGCTTCGCCGGCAGTCAGAGATCGCATGGAAAGCGCAGAGCAGGCTGACTGCTACGATATCGCTTGCTGGCCGCGCGGGGGAAAGTATGACCGTGATTTGCACGGCAATTGCCCGTGAACTGGCCGGCTTCAGATGGGCTATTGCAAGGGAGGCGGAGGCGATCAGAACAGGTCAACGGACACCAGAGCGGCGTGCCGCTCGCACCTTGACCATTTGGTATGGAGAATTTGCCGCATTATGCGCCAAATGCGAAGCCTGCTACAAAGGTCACGATCCGACCCGTCTCGGTCGTTGGCTGCGACGCAGCCGAATGTTCTGGAAGCGGTCCAAAGCGGCATCCAAACTTACGTTGCCTGCAGCCGACAAGCTTCGCCGTCAGCTATGCGGGAGGTTCGCCCCCTCTTTCCCGCGCAGCTCCTTCGTCTGCCCTGCCTTCCCTTATCCTCTCCAGCTGCTATCCCTTCAACTCCTTCTTCAGTTCGTTTAAGAAACGCCAGTCGGTGCCCTGGGCCAGGAGCTCATGGGGTGTGCTCTTTAGCATCCCGACTTCGTGGAGGCGCAGGGCGTAAAAGCGCAAGGTATCCTCAGCGCTATACTCACGCCACTGATAGGGGAGCGCCTTCATGACCTGGAGGGCATGGTCATAGCGCTCGGTATAGCCTCGGTCCACCATGAATTGTGCGGATTGCTCGGGCTCGCTGGCGCAGAAATCCGCCGCTTTCAAGATGGCGCGGAGGGCCCGTTTGGTGGCCACCGGATTGGTGCGGACGAACTCCCGGTTCCCAGCCAGCATGCAGCAAAAGTATTGCGACCACGGCCGGTCCACGGTGCTGCTTATCACCACGTGGCCGATCTGTTGCTCCCGCATCTCCTGCGGTTCCGGGGGGAAACCCAGGTAGGCATCGATCTTCCCCTCCCCCAGGAGCCGGATGGACTCGGGTCCCGGATGCGTGACGATGTGTATGTCACTACGCAGGTCCAGGCCCACATAAGCCGCCATCGTGGCGAGAAAGACGAACCGGCTGGAATCTAGCGTCGGCACGGCCACGGTCTTGCCCTTTAGGTCGCGGATCGTTTGGACGCGATCGGTCCCGAACAGCTCAAAACAGCCGACGTGGAGTCCAGCCAGGATAACGATGGGGTCCCCCGCCTCCAGGCGGAGAAGGAGCGGGGCGGCGAAATGCCCATTGAGGTCGGCCTCACCGGAGGCGAGGGCCGGCTCGATGTCTGCGGTCCCCTGTTTTTGCAGGTACTGCACCTCGGTAAACCCTTCGCTACGCAGCAGTTCTTCGGCTAAATACTGGGGGGCCTGACAGATGCTGGGAATCCTGACGAGCCGGATGCGTGTCGTCTCGGGTGGTGGCTCCGCAGCGGCTCGCCTGGGGTGCCAGCCCAGGAGCCCCGCAGTCCCCGCCAGGGTTATCCCACTCAAGAAGTTCCGTCGGCTGAACCATCCAGGGGATAGGGTATGCATGGGTCCCTCCCTTCCAAGTCCAGTGTGACACCGAGAACGTGCCTGGACGCTTCCGGCCTCGCATGAACAGGTTGCCCATACGATTTGACCGGATGGCGAATGATAACACATGGTGCGGCGGATTGGCGCGCGAGGTTGAGGCCGGTTGCTCGGTGCACGGAAGCAAAGCAACGCTATCTCCGCTCGCGAGCGGTGGCGCGATCGCTCGAACCACGGGCTTCGCGATCGCCGCCTACAAACCTGTCGGGACACGCCCGCCAATCGCCGGCGGAATTCACCATTGGGTCCGGAGCAAGGGGCGGTGCCACGCCCTGCAAACAGCGTGTTTGCCGCTAAGCCTTCGCAGTAAAGGTCAAGCTTTTCCCTCGCTACCGATGCAGACTAGGCGTATATTTATTGACCGTTGCAGGACTATAAAATCAAGCGTTAAAGATCTTTGACTTTAGGCGAGGCATGCGCTGCATTCCTATTTGGTTGGGCCGTTCACAGGCGTGTGTTTCTTGTTGAAATAGTCTTCCGCGCGATTCTGACGGGTATTTATCCGTCTTAGTAGAGAGGGAGCGTTCCGATGCACATCATCCAGAACCGCCGCTCTTTCCTGGCCAGTGTAGCGGCAGCTGGCGTCGCTGGCGTTCTAGGCACCACGACACGGGCTTGGACCGAGCCCCTGCCGGAAACCACCGCCATCCGCTTCACAAAGATCAGTGGCATTTGCATTGCCCCACAATACGCCGCCGAGGATCTGCTGCGTTTGGAGGGATTTACCGACGTCCGCTATGTCATGACTGAACCAGGCTACGGCACGTCTGAGATGATCGCGCGCGGTGAGGTCGATTTCAGTTTGAATTTCGCTGCGCCCCTTGCGGTTGCGATCGATGCGGGTGATCCGATCATGGTGCTGGCAGGCGTGCATCCTGGGTGCTTCGAACTGTTCGGAAATGACAGCATTCACGGTATCACAGATCTGAAAGGCAAAACGGTAGGCGTACAAGGCCTGGGTTCAACGCCGCACGTGTTTGTGACCAGCATGGCTGCCTATGTCGGCCTCGACCCACAAAGGGACATCCGCTGGGTGACCAATCCAGCCGTCAGGCCGATGGAGCTTTTTATCAAAGGAAAAGTCGATGCGTTCCTCGGCTTTCCACCCGAGCCCCAGGAACTGCACGCCCGCAACATCGGCCACGTAGTCGTAAATAGTGCCATCGATCGTCCCTGGTCGCAGTACTTCTGCTGCATGCTGGCGGGCAATGCGGATTTCGTTCGGAACAACCCTGTCGCCACCAAACGCGTGTTGCGCGCCATTCTCAAGGCAGCAGACCTATGCGTCGCCGAGCCATGGCGCATCGCGCGACAGATCGTCGATGGCGGGTTTACCGCCAACTATGATTATGCCCTGCAGACGATGAGCGAGGTGCCTTACGGAAAATGGCGCGAATACGATCCCGAGGACACGATTCGGTTTTACGCCCTGCGGCTGCATGAGTCCGGCATGATCAAGTCGAGCCCGCACGAAATCATCGCCAACGGTACCGATTGGCACTTCCTCAGCGAGGTGAAACGCGAGCTGAAGACATGAAAAGATGGCCGGCGCAGATTGTGATCTTGGTGCTCCTGGCCGGGCCAGGGCAGGCGCATGATGCATCGCACGATCAGCGCTTGCCGACTATCGGAGCGGCGCCAGACTTTACGCTGACGTCACAGGACGGTGTACCGGTGTCACTCCGCGATTTTCGCGGCAAAGCGGTCGCCATTGCGTTCATCTTTGCTTCCTGTACCGATATCTGCCCGATGCTGACCGACAACATGGCGCGTGTGAAGGAGGCACTGGGTCCCGTGTTCGGGTCAAAGATCAATTTCGTTTCGATCACCGTAGACCCGGAGCGGGATACGCCGAAGGTGCTGAAGCAATACGCGCAGAATTTCCACGCCGATGTGAAGGGCTGGGTGTTTCTTACCGGCGATCCGGCAATCGTCCATGAGATCGGACGGAAGTACGGCGTCATTGCGATGAAGACAGTGAACGGCGACGTCGAGCATACACTGCTGACGTCGCTCGTGGACACGAATGGCAGCTTGCGCGTGCAGTATATCGGCGCCAGCTTTGATCTGGAGGAGTTCCGAAGTGATCTTCTCAGCCTCCTGGACGAATCCCGGTAACGTCGCGAGCTGGCTCGTCGGCTGCGTGGCGTGGCTGCCGGCGCGCGTCCAAACCAAGCTTTTGGTCGCATTCCTGTCGATCGTCGGACTGCTGATCGTGCTCGGGGCAGTCGAATTGCAAGTGTTGAGCGGGGTCAACGACCAGACAACCGAGCTGATCAAGTTGCAGCGCAGGATTGCTGCCTATCGCCAAGTCCAGCACGACACGACGAACCAGCTCTACAGCATCTCGACTGCACTTTTGCTGCAAGACAAAAGGATGCTGGATGCAGCGCTGCGCCAGCTCAGCCAGTTCGGATATGACCTCGACCGCATGGCGTTCGTCGCCGAAAGCGAAGCAGATGTGCTCGGTCAGGTCCGGCTGGAATATGACCGGTTTACGGCTGGCGTAACGCGTGTCGCGGAGCTCATCCGCTCCGGCCGTACCGAGGACGCACGCAAAGTTCAAGTGGATCAGATCATGCCGTCGGCCGATCGGCTCGAGCGGCTGACGAACGAGCTGGTCAACCTGGCCGAGGCCGACATGGTGACGTCCATCGAGGTGACGGAAGGAGCCTTCCAAACCTCGCGGCTGGTTGTGGTGTCCTTTGTTGTGGGCAGTATCCTGTTGGCACTGGGTCTTGGCTACGTCATCTCCTGGTCGTTGATAGAGCCCGTCAAGAAGATCGAGACGCGTCTGCGTCAGATAGCCGCTGGCGACTTTGCCCAGCAGGTGGCGATCGGCAATCGGGACGAGCTTGGAGTGCTCGCCGACAATGTCAACCAGACCTCTGCCCAGCTCGGGCGGCTGTACCAGGAGATTGAAACCCGCAACCGAGAGCTGACGGAATCGCTTGAGCAGCAGATGGCAACTGGCGCAATCCTGCGCACCATCGCTGCCTCCCCGACCGACATTCAGCCCGTTCTGAATGCCGTTGCCGAGAGCGCGGCAAAGCTGTGCGACGCCCACGACGCGGCCATACTTCTTAAGGACGGTGAGTCACTGGCATGGAGAGCGCATTATGGTCCAATCCCGATTGACTTCGTCAAATGGCCGATCGGTCGCGACTGGGTTTCCGGTCGTGCCTTTGTCGACGGGCAGGCCGTGCATGTAAGCGACCTCACCGCCATGGGTGATGATTTCCCTGCGGGCCGAGAAATGGCGATGCGGCTTGGCCATCGGACCACCCTCGCCGCCCCGCTCCTGCGGGAAGAAGAAGCCATCGGAACTCTGACGATCCGCCGGATCGAGGTCCGGCCCTTCAACCGCAAGCAGATTGAACTGCTCACCACCTTCGCCGACCAGGCGGTGATCGCGATTGAGAACGTGCGTCTGTTCCAGGAGGTCCAAGCGCGCACAGCCGAACTTGCCCGCTCTGTCGCCGAGTTGGAGGCGCTCGGAGAAGTCACCAAGGCGGTCAATTCGACGCTTGATCTCGACACCGTGCTGCGGACAATCGTAGCAAAAGCCGTGCACCTATCCGATACGGATGCAGGCACTATCTATGTGTTCAGCAGCAGCAGGCAACAATTCCGCCCGCGTGCGACTTATGGGATGAGCGACGAGCTGGTTGCCGCCATCTCTGCGCAGCCCATTGGATTGAATGATCCAGGGATCGGTGACGCCGCACGGCGCCGCGAACCTGTGCAGGTGCCCGAACTCGGCGAAGAAACCCCCACTCAGAAAATCATCCGCGAAGCCGGATATCGCGGCGTGCTGATTGTGCCATTGCTCAGGCCGAACAAGATTGTTGGCGCTCTCGTCGTCAGGCGCCGTGAACCCGGAAAATTCGACGAACAGGTTGTCCACCTGATGGAAACCTTTGCCGCACAGTCGGTCCTGGCCATTCAGAACGCCAAGCTGTTCCGCGAGATAGAGGATAAAGGCCGGGAGCTAGAGGCGGCGAGCCGCCATAAGTCTCAGTTCCTCGCGAATATGAGCCACGAACTGAGGACACCGCTTAATTCGGTTCTGGGCTTCACGGAGTTGCTGGTTGACGGCATTTACGGAGAGCTTCCGGACAGGGCAAGGGCGACAGTGGCGCGGGTGCAGGCCAACGGCCGGCACCTACTGGGCCTGATTAACGACGTGCTCGATCTTTCGAAGATCGAGGCCGGGCAGCTGGCACTGGCGCTGGACGACTATTCCCTTGGGCAGATCGTTCGAACCGCAGCCGCCGCTGTCGAACCACTGGCGCGGGAAAAAGGCCTCGCGTTCACCACGTCAGTCGCCGAGAATCTGCCGACAGGCCGCGGCGACGAACGCCGTCTGACCCAGGTCCTGCTCAATATTGCCGGCAATGCTATCAAGTTCACTGAAGCGGGCTCGGTCGACATTCTGGCCAGGGCAACAACGGATGGCCACTTCGAGATCGCCGTGCGGGACACTGGCCCAGGTATCGCGCCTGAAGACCAAACTCTCATCTTTGAGGAATTCCAGCAGGTCGACAACAGCAGCACCAGGCAGAAGGGCGGCACGGGTCTCGGTCTGGCAATCTCGAAACGATTTGTCGAAATGCACGGCGGAACAATAACCGTGGAGTCAGTGCCCGGTGCCGGTGCGACGTTCCGCATGACGATACCAATCGATGCAGAGGAGCGCTTTGAAGCGGCATGAAGAAAAGAATTCTGATGGTGGAAGACACCGAAGACAACAGGCAGATCGTGCGAGACCTCATCGCTACCACTGAATACGAATTGATCGAGGCGGCCGATGGCGCCGCCGGCGTGACGGCGGCGGCGGCGCAGAAGCCGGACTTGATCCTTATGGACATCCAGCTGCCGGTGATGGACGGATACGAAGCGACTCGCCACATCAAGTCCAACCCGGCACTCCGGCACATACCGATCATCGCCGTCACTTCCTACGCATTGTCGGGTGATGAGGCGAAAGCACTGGCTGCGGGATGTGACGGTTACTTCGCCAAGCCGTTTAGCCCGCGCCAGCTCCTGGCAAAGATCCGGGAGTTCCTATCCTGAGGGAAGCCACACAATGCACGATCCACCCCTCATTCTCGCCGTCGACGACACGCCGGAAAATCTCGAAATCCTGCAGATGCGCCTCGAGGCGTGTGGCTATGAAGTGGCGACCGCCGCAGACGGCGAAGAGGGCCTCGCCAAAGCGCACGACATCAAGCCTGATCTCATCCTTCTTGACGTCATGATGCCGAAGCTCGACGGTATCAGCCTCGTGCGCATGCTCAAGCAGGACGTTTCGCTGCGATCGATTCCGGTCATCCTCGTAACGGCAAAAGCCGACACGCGCGATGTCGTCGAGGGATTGGACGCTGGAGGCGATGACTATCTGACCAAGCCCTTCGAGCACCAGGCGCTGCTGGCGCGCGTCCGATCGATGCTGCGGCAGAAGACCCTTCACGACACCATCGAAGAGCAAACGCGGAGCCTTCATGACCAGGCTGCACGGTTGGCAGCATGGAATCAATCCCTCGAACAGAAAGTGGCGGAGCAGGTCAGCGCGATCGAGCGGATGGCTCGGCTGCGACGGTTTTTGCCCGCTCAGGTCGCCGATCTCATTGTTTCAGCCGAGAATGGCGACACGCTTCTCCAAAGCCACCGCCGCGAGGTGACGGTGGTTTTCTGTGATCTGCGCGGCTTCACGGCCTTCTCCGAGACCGCAGAGCCGGAAGAGGTCATGACGGTCCTTCGAGAGTATCATGCATGTCTTGGCAACCAAATCGTCCGGCACGAGGGAACTTTGGAGCGCTTTGTCGGCGACGGCGTCGTTGTTTTCTTCAACGATCCGCTGCCCTGTGCCGACCACACTGAGCGGGCAGTCTCGATGGCCACAGCGATGCGTGATGCCATTGATGAGCATTCAGAGCGGTGGCGCAAACGGGACTATGTGCTTGGTTTCGGTATCGGCATTGCGCGAGGCCACGCGACCATCGGTCGGATCGGCTTCGACCAGCGCTCGGACTACGCTGTCATCGGCACGGTGACGAACCACGCGGCTCGATTGTGCGAGGAAGCCAAGTCCCGTCAGATACTCGTCAGTCAACGCGTCTTTGCAGCCGTCGAATCGTTGATCGAGGCTGTTCCCGTCGGCGATTTGGCCCTGAAGGGACTTCACCGGCCAATGCCTGCCTACGCCGTCGTTCGGTGGCTTGGACCGTCATGGTGATGATGAACCGAGGAAGCTCCCCAATCGGGGCATGTACTCGGATGGACCGGCAAATGCGTGATGGCTGCGGTCGTGCTTACGGCAAGTGAACGGCGATCGTTGGTGCGAACCGGATCAAAGATAGGACAGCGAGACCGCAGGACCCACGCCAACACGGCAAGCCCTCCGTGGCTTCGTCATGATGCGAAAACGAGACGTTTCTATTCGTACAGGTAGCGTGGAAGCCATAGCGTCAGACCCGGCCAGAAATACATGATAACCATGCAAAGAATGACGATCAGCATGTATGGCATCATCCCCGCAAAGATCTGGTTCAAGGTGACATGCGGGGGCGAAACGCCCTTAAGGTAATAAGCCGACATCGCAACGGGCGGCGACAGGAACGCCGCCTGCAAATTGACGAAGACGAGTACGCCCCAAAGGATCGGATCGATGCCGAAGTGCCTGAGCATTGGCAAGAAGATCGGCACGAAAATGATAATGATTTCCGTCCACTCGAGCGGCCAGCCGAGAATGAAGATGATTGCCTGCGACAAGATCATGAACTGCACGGGCGTCATATCGAGAGCCAGCACCCACTGCTCGATAAGCGCCTGGCCGCCGAGAATTGCGAAGACGGCGGAAAAGAGTGCCGAGCCGACGAAGAGCCAGCAGACCATGGCGGTGGTCTTCGCGGTCAGGAACACCGCCTCTTGTGTGCGCTTCCAGTTGAGCGTGCGGGCCTGAAACGCCAACAGAAAGGCCCCGGCGGCGCCGACCGCAGCGGACTCCGTGGCCGTCGTGATACCGAACAAGATGACGGCGAGCACGACGATAGTCAGGATCGCAAGTGGCATGACAGACGAAGCCAGCAGCTTTACGACCTGCAGCCGCTCGGCACTCATATTCCTGTAGTAGCGCACGAGTACCGCCGCCACGATGAGAGCAATGATCCCGAACGCCAGGTAGAAGCTTGTGGACGGCCCGTTTACCACCACCGGGCCGGCGTCTGCTGCAGGAGCGCCGAGCTCTTCCAGCCCTTCCGGCGCTTGCGTCTGCCCCGATTCCCTTGGGTGGATGACGACATACCACCAAACGAGAGCCAGGGTGAATGCCATTAGCGAGAAAGGTACCAGTGCGGCACAGGCATTCTTGACCAGCTTCCAATAGGTAAGCCGCCCCTCGTCCGTCTCGATCGCCATCGCCTTTGACGGCGAGACCAATGCTGCGAAAAGCCCGACGAGCATATTGTTCGAATAGAGTCCCTGAAAGGGTTTCATCCAGGCGGCCACCGGAACCCTCGTCTGTTCCTCGGGCAAGGCGGGCGCGATCTTCGGACTGATCATGGCCCAGGCGAGAACGTAGACGAGATAGAGAAACGCCAGGAAGAAGCCGGGAAACATCGTGGCGGCATAGAGCTTGACGACCGACTGTCCTGCGACGGCGGCGTAGACGATAATCATCACCGATGGCGGGATCAAAATCCCCAGTGTTCCCCCGGCCGTGATCACCCCGGAGGCAAGCTTGACGTCATAGCCGGCGCGCAGCATCGGGCTCATCGCGATGACGCCCATCAATACGACGACAGCGCCCACGAGACCACTGGCGATGCCCCAGAAGGTGCATATGATCAAAGTCGCTACGGCGAGGGAGGCCGGCACCCGCCGGAAAGAAAGCTGGATGCTGTAAAACATCTTGTCGACCAACGCACCGCGCTCCATCACGTAGCCCATCAGCACGAAAAGCGGGATCGAGACGAGGACGTCATTGGTCATCGCCCCATAGGTGCGCTGGACCATCAGGTCAAAGACGCGATTGTCGATCCAATGCTCGGCCGGATTGTAGAATGCATAAAAGCCGAAGAGCATGCCAAGCCCCATCAGCGTGAAGGCTGTCGGAAACCCCATCACGATAACGACCACGATGAGAACCAGCATCGTCAATCCAAGGAACGGATCGCTCACCTCTCGATGTCTCCATCCCGAGCCCGTTGCCGGGCCGCCCTGTCGATATCCTGAGCACGCCCGATCGCCGCCTCGCGTGTCTGCGCATCTATGTGCTCGCTATGGGCAAGCTGCTCGGCGACGACGTCGATCTCTTCCACATCCTTTATCCGGGCCGGCCATTGGCCGGTTCTCAAGCAGACGATGCAGCGGGTGATCTCGGCCAGCCCCTGAAACATGACGAGCGCGCCCGCGATCGGGATGACGGTCTTGAAATAATAGATTGGTGGGCCTTCGGCTGTCACCGTCGAATGCTCGCCGATCCGCCAGGATAGCGCCGCATAGTCATAGCCGGCATAGATGAGCGCGGCGACGCCTGGCAGGAAAAACAGGATATAAAGAATGAGATCGAGGCTCGCCTGTATTCGGGGCCGCAACGAGCTGTAGAGAAAGTCGCCCCGAACATGAGCGTTTTGTGCCAGCGCATAGGCTCCCGCCAGCATGAACAGGGTGCCGTACAACATGTTGGTGGCATCAAAGATCCACGCCGTCGGCATGTTCATGATGTAGCGCTTGAAGACTTCGATGCACACGAGCATCATCAACGCGATGATCAGCCAGGCCATAGCTTTGCCGACCCACACACTGATCGCATCAACCCTTATGAGAAACTGCTGAACCCGCACGGCTGCCCCCCAGATAGGCGACCATCTTCGTCAGAAAGCATCATTGCTGACTGGCGATGAGATCATAGTTGCTTGGCAACTCCGTTGCGGCCGAAGTAGTGGTCGAAGGCTATCCGGCGATTGACAAGTGTGTCCTGCTCCCAACGAGTCGCCCGCTCGGCAAAGGCTATCTGGGACTCGATAACCTCCTTGAACAGCGGGTTTTCCGCCGCCTTCTTCTTCACGACGTCGTCGTAGATTTCCAGTTGCCGTTTGAGGATCGCCTCCGGGGTCTTGTAGAACTTCACCTTGTCGACCGTCTGCATCTCCAAATAGTCTTTCGAATAGCGGTCGATCGCCTTCCAGTGCATGTCCTGGGAGGCTGCCTCCGCGGCGTTGGAGACGATCGACTTCATCTGATCGGGCAATGCATCGTATTTCGTCTTGTTGAACAGCACTTCGAACTGCTCGGCATTCTGGTGAAAGCTCTACAACATGCAGATCTTGGAGACATCGGGAAATCCGAGGGCCCGGTCCGACGACGCATTGTTGAATTCGGCTGCGTCCAGAAGCCCGCGGTCCAATGCCGCTACGATCTCGCCACCCGGCAGGGCGTTGACCGCGGCACCGAGACCAGTGAAGACATCGATGGAAATGCCGACAGTGCGAAATTTCAGTCCCTGAAAATCCTCGATCTGGGCCACTGGCTTTTTAAACCAACCGAGCGGCTGTGTCGGCATCGGGCCGTAGAGGAACGAAACGACATTCGCCCCGATCGATTGATAAAGCTTTTCGAGGATCTGCTTGCCACCGCCATATTTGTGCCAGGAAAGCAGCATGTTGGCATCCATGGCAAAGCCCGGTCCCGATCCCCACAGCGCCAAGGCCGCCTGCTTGCCATAATGGTAGGAAACCACACCATGCCCGCCGTCGAGCGTTCCTTTGGAGACAGCGTCGAGCAGACCGAAGGCCGGCACCACCGCACCTGCCGGCAGCACTTCTATTTTGAGATCGCCGCCGGTCATGTCAGTGATCTTCTTTGCGAAATCAAGCGCGAACTCGTGAAAGATGTCCTTCGACGGCCAGGTGCTTTGCCAACGCATGTTGATTGGCCCCTGCGCGGCGACCACGCTGGGAGCTGCGACCATCGCCCCCCCTGCCATGACTGCGCCGCTTAAGAATTTGCGGCGCGACGTCTTTGCCTTGACTTGGGATGTCGGTCTCATCTTTTCCTCCCAAAGGCACGGGCCTCAGCCCTATGCGGTTTCTCCTATATCCTGCTCATAAGCCTGTTGTTTTAGCGCCTGATGATACTCTCGCGTGAGCCCTAAGCAAAGCGCGCCGGTCGCTGCGAAATTGGCAGCAGGTCCGAGGCGATGGAGGCGCCCGATCCGGCCTGTGGATACGGTCCGGAACACGAGTGTATCCAACGGTTGCCCGGACGTCTCGGCATAGCTGACGGCGTGAACCGATGAGCGTCCGCTCGTTTAAGTTTTATCTCAATTGACGAAAATCACTTGCGCTGCGGCATCGCTTCAGGACATTTTGGTCGATCTCGTACACCCGAGAGGAACTTTGAGGCATTCTGAGGCATTCTTGATCATCTCCAGGGGAGGACGTCATGAAGTGCTGCCAACGAGCGGGAGTGACCGCGCTTTTGTATCTTGTCAGCGCAGCCGCATATGCCGATGAGGCTCCGTTCCTCCAGTCGCTTGCCGGCGATTGGACGGGCGGAGGCATGATGAAGCGCACGATCGCCTCGTCCCCGATCAACCTCAGTTGCAGTTTCAAGACGCAGGCGAATGGCGAGGCGCTTTCGATGAAGGGGACGTGCCGCGGGATGATCGTCATAACAAGACCGGTGTCGGCCAATATAAAGGTTAGCGGTACGCAATATGCCGGCAGCTACGTCGGTCCGTCAGGGGGCGTATCTGGCCTTCACGGAAGCCGACGCGGCGACGCCATCAATCTCGCGGTACGCTGGTCAAAGGTTATAAACGGCGACCGAAGCGCCAACATGACCATCCAACGTGTCGATGCCAATGCGATCCGGATCCGCACCGTCGACGAGGACCCGGCATCCGGCCAGCAAGTTGTGACCAGCGAGATCAACCTGCAGCGTGACTAGGGTGCGTCTCGCCGCCAAAGACAGTCGCTCCCCACTTGTCGAACGCAAGCATATGTGGCGGCGCCAGCTTGGAGAAGGCGGACGAACATCAAGTCGATCGTCAACCCGAAGACAAAGGGCATCGACCAGGCTCAAGATCGCCCACCCCTTCAAGGGATCACGGACAGGGTGTGGCCTTCAACGAGCGCTTGTCGCTATCAGGCATCGGTCCTTCGTTCCTTGCGCGTTGAATTTGACCCCATCGGCAAGCCGCCAATACAACCTCTCGTCCCAGCCGGAGTGCAAACCTATATAGATGACAAAATGCCGGCGATTTCCCCCGGCTGAACCGGAGACATGCATGAGCCGCGATCCATACGAGCTTCTCGGCGTGAAGAAAGACGCCACGCCGAAAGAGATTCAAAGCGCATTTCGCAAGCTCGCCAAGAAACTTCATCCTGATCTCAACCCTGGCGACAAGAAGACAGAAGAGCGATTTAAAGAGATTTCCGCCGCCTACGAGCTTTTGAGCGACCAGGAAAAACGCGGGCGCTTCGATCGCGGCGAGATCGACATGAGCGGCGCCGAGCAGGCGCAGCGCCACTACTATCGCGACTACGCGTCTGCCGCCAACGCGGGCAATCCTTACCACAACAGTGCGGGTTTTGCAGATTTTGGCGACAGCGACGACATCTTCTCGAGCTTCTTTTCGCGACGGGCACGGGGAGGCGAATTTCGCGCACAAGGCCAGGACCGCCACTACTCGATGGAGGTGGATTTCCTTGACGCCGTCAACGGCACGAAGACGCAGATCCGGCTGCCGGATGGGCCGGCGCTCGACCTGCAGGTCCCACCGGGAACGCGTGACGGCCAGACACTCAGACTTCGAGGCAAAGGCGAGCCCGGTATCGGCGGTGGTCGATCCGGAGATGCGCTTGTTGAAATTCGCGTGCGTGCGCATCGCTTCTATGTTCGTGATGGCGACGACATACGCTTCGATCTGCCGATCACGCTGCGCGAGGCCGTGCTCGGCGGCAAGGTGCGAGCGCCAACACCGTCCGGTCCCGTCAACCTCACATTGCCCCCGCACTCAAACACCGGGAAGGTTCTGCGCCTGAAGGGCAAGGGCGTTGCGAAGAAAGGCGGCGGCGCTGGAGATATCTACATCTCGCTGAAAATCGTGCTGCCGGACGCGCCCGATCTGCACCTGAGCGAGTTCATGACCGGCTGGACAGCAGGCGAACAGCAGGATCCGAGAAAGAGCATGGGAGAATAGCCATGGATGATCTTGAATTCCGCCGTTTTCTGAAGATCGACGTGAGGGCGCTTGACGTCTGGGTCGAACAGGGGTGGCTATTGCCGCAGACGCGTGACGGCGCTCGTGATTTTCGTGATACGGATGTGGCCCGCGCGCAGCTCATCCTCGACCTGACGCGGAACATGGGCGTCAACGACGCCGGCGTCGACCTCATCATGGATTTGATCGATCAGATTCACGGGCTGCGTGGTACGCTTCGGGAAATGCTCGCCGCCATGGAGGAGCAGGATGAGGAGGTGAAGCGCAGGCTGCGCGGCAAGCTCGATGAGCTCTGTGGCATTCACGGCCTCTAGCCAATGGCTGCCAAGCATCATCGCAGCGACCCGATTGCCTGACGGAGATGAACATGACCGAAAAACAGCAAGATCATGACCACCATCAGATGGACTGGCGCGAGCATGGCGTAAAGGTCATCCCGGGCAATTCGCTCGACCCCAATACCGCGCAGACACCCGGCATGAACCGGGCGACGGCGATCAACCATGCACGCGCGGGAGCCGAGAAGATATGGGCGGGTACCGTGACCATCCACGCGAATGCAAAGACCGGCGCCCATCACCATGGCGATCTCGAAAGCATCATCTATGTGGTGGCGGGGAAGGCACGCATGCGCTGGGGCGACCATCTCGAATTTACGGCGGAAGCCGGCCCCGGGGATTTCATCTATGTGCCGCCCTACGTCCCACATCAGGAAATCAATGCCAGCCGCGACGAGACGCTTGAATGCGTCGTCATACGATCCGGCCAGGAGCCGGTGGTCGTCAATCTTAATATCGAACCGGTTGAACAACCGGAAGACGTTGCATGGATCGACCCGATCCATCGATCCTGAGCGCCCTTAGAGCGAACCCTTGAGAATGGCAGCAAAGCTCGGATCGAAGGCGCGGCTGATCGGATCGGCGGCGGCCCCGAGGGCGACGGCCCAGGGATCGGTCATTCCAAGCTGAAAGCGGGGAATGACCCGGTCTTTGCGATCGGCGATCGATGGTGGCAAAGGGTGCATCGCCTCGACCAGACGTCGCGCCAGGGCTTCCGGCGCGCCACCGCACAGTATCACGGTCTGGGGATCAAAGATCGATTCGATGAGATGCACGCTCCAGCGCAGATCCATGACCGCCTCCTCGATCCAGCTCTTTATTCTCGCATCATCCTTCAGCGCCAGTTCATTGACCATCTGGTAGAGGTCGGGATCTGACGGATCGATCGCCAGATGCTGGTAGAGCGAAGCAAGTGAGGCGCGATGTTCGAGCGGCGTCGGGCTGCCGCTTGCCGAAAGCAGGGCCATACCGATTTCGCCGGCATTGCCATTGGCACCGCTGTAAAGTTCCCCACCGAGGATCAGACCGGCACCGATGCCGTAACCGAGATAGAGGCAGACGGCGTGGTCAAGCCCGTGGGCAGCACCGACCATGCGCTCTGCCGTGGCACATGCGGCCGCGTCGTTTTGCAGGCGAACGCCAAGCCCGGTGCCTGCCGCGAGGGTTTCCTGCAGCGGAAACGTCTGCCATGCAGCCATCATCCAGGGATCGTCACCGGAGGTCTCGATCCCGAACGGGCCAGGCATTGCAACACCCAGACCAACCAGCCGACGCTCCGATTGAGCGACAAGCCCTGCAAGATTCTGACGAACCGTCTCGATCAGCTCCAAAATAACCGCTGCACCGCGTGACGGCCCGTCGACAGGCAGGTTCGCCTCGGCCCGGGTCAGCACATTGCCGACAAGATCGACGGCGATCGCCCGGGTTACGTGACGGTCGATCTGCAAACCGATCGCAAACGCTCCTTCCGGCACCAGCCGATAGGGTGTCGACGGCTGCCCCCTGCCCTTGCGAACAGCCTCCTGCGCGGTGACCAGCCCCTCTTGTTCGAGTTCGTCGATGATGTTCGACACGGTCTGCTTGGTGAGCTTCGTGGCGCGCGCAAGGTCTGCTCTCGAAAGCGCTCCGTTCATCCTCAGGGCATCCATCATTACCCGCCTGTTGTGGGCGCTGGTGCCTTCATGATTGGTGCCGCTCTTTGCCCGTATCGGGCGCGTGTCGTTCATTCCGAATTCCTCTTGACAGCAGTAGAATATTGAAGAAGAAATAAGTCAAGACAATTGACTTAATAAGGAACCGAGAGTTCCAGGGAACGAAGAGAGCCCAAAAAAGCTCCGAGGACGCTCCGAGACTGGCAGCTGGCCCACCGGCGCCTTTTCGACAACCGATGGCGGCGACAGCCGCCCTTGGAAAACGGGTGAATGTCAAAAAACTGGAGGCTGGAATGTTGAAATCCCTAAACAAGATGCTTCTTGGCGCGGCATTGATCGGTGCATCCTTTGCGCCGCACGCCTTTGCCGAGACCGCGATCAATGCGCTGTTCATGGCGCAGGCCGCTTATAGCGAAGCCGACGTCCGCGCCATGACCGATGCCTTCTCAAAGGCGAACCCTGACGTCAAGGTCAATCTGGAATTCGTCCCTTATGAGGGCTTGCACGACAAGACGGTGCTTGCGCAGGGTTCCGGCGGCGGCTATGACGTCGTCCTCTTCGACGTCATCTGGCCGGCCGAATACGCGACCAACAAGGTCCTGGTCGACGTCTCCTCACGCATTACCGATGATATGAAGAAGGGTGTCCTGCCTGGCGCCTGGACCACGGTCCAGTACGACGGAAAATATTACGGCATGCCGTGGATCCTGGACACCAAATATCTGTTCTATAACAAGGAAATCCTTGAGAAAGCCGGCATCAAGGCGCCGCCGAAGACCTGGGACGAGCTGAGCGAGCAGGCAAAAACGATCAAGGACAAGGGCCTCCTTGCAACGCCGATCGCCTGGAGCTGGTCACAGGCCGAAGCCGCCATTTGCGACTACACGACACTCGTTAGCGCCTACAAGGGCGATTTCTTGAAGGACGGCAAGCCCGCCTTCCAGAATGGCGGTGGTCTCGACGCGCTGAACTACATGGTGTCCAGCTACAAGTCCGGCCTGACCAACCCGAACTCCAAGGAATTCCTGGAAGAGGATGTGCGCAAGGTCTTCGAAAACGGCGATGCCGCTTTTGCCCTGAACTGGACCTACATGTACAACATGGCCAACGATCCGAAGGACAGCAAGGTCGCAGGCAAGGTCGGCGTCGTCCCGGCTCCGGGCGTTTCAGGCAAGAGCGAGGCGTCGGCCGTCAACGGCTCGATGGGCCTTGGCGTCACGACCGCCAGCAAGCATCCGGAAGAGGCCTGGAAATATATCGCCTTCATGACCTCGCAGGCGACGCAGAACCAGTATGCCAAGCTCAGCCTGCCGATCTGGGCCTCATCCTATGATGATCCAGCCGTGACCAAGGGCCAGGAAGAACTGATCGCTGCGGCCAAGGTCGGCCTCGCAGCCATGTATCCGCGTCCGACGACGCCGAAGTATCAGGAGCTTTCGACGGCTCTGCAGCAGGCGATCCAGGAATCCCTGCTTGGCCAGGCCTCGCCGCAAGACGCCCTGAAGACGGCTGCCGACAACAGCGGCCTCTAGGCGATAGAGCCGCCAGGCGGCGCCTGCCGCCTGGCCCCCACTTCGACAATGCGATGAATTGAGAGGGCGCCTCATGTCCGGCACCTGGATGACAACCCGCGCGTGGCTTTTGATGTTGCCGCTGCTTGTCGTGATGATTGCCGTCATCGGGTGGCCGCTGGTCGACACCGTTGGCCTGTCTTTCACAGACGCCAAGCTTGTGGGTACCGCCGGCAATTTCGTCGGCATCGACAACTACGCAAAGATGGTCTCCGGTTCGAATTTCCAGCGAACGCTGATCACCAACGCCTGGTTCGCGATCATTTCGGTCGCCGCCGAAATGGTGATCGGTGTGCTTGCGGCACTTCTCCTCAACCAGGATTTTCGTGGTCGAGCGGTCTTGCGCGCGTTGATGATCCTCCCCTGGGCGCTGCCAACAGTGGTGAACGCCACGCTGTGGCGGCTGATCTACAATCCGGAATACGGCGCGCTCAACGCAGCGCTGATGCAAATCGGCCTGATCGATGCCTATCGCTCGTGGCTCGGTGAACCGGGGACGGCGCTTGGCGCTCTGATCGTTGCCGATTGCTGGAAGAACTTCCCCCTGGTGGCGCTCATTGCCCTTGCTGCCCTGCAGGCGGTACCCCGTGACGTCACTGCCGCCTCACTGGTCGACGGCGCCGGTCCCTTCGCCCGCTTTCGCTTCGTCATCCTGCCCTATCTCGCCGGCCCGCTGATGGTGGCGCTGGTCCTGCGCACCATCGAGGCCTTCAAGGTGTTCGACATCATCTGGGTCATGACCCGTGGCGGCCCTGCCAACAGCACGAGGACGCTGTCGATCCTGGTCTATCAGGAAGCGTTTTCCTTCCAGCGCGCCGGTTCCGGCGCCTCCTTGGCGTTGATCGTCACGTTGCTGGTGACGCTGCTTGCCGTCGCCTATGCCGCTTTGGTGCGCAAGAGCGCGGGGAGTGCTGCCTGATGGAACGGAAGAGCCCGATATTTTCGGTCTTCATTTATGCTTGCGCGTTGCTGCTTGCCGCCGTCATTCTCGCGCCCATTCTGTGGCTCTTCATCATGAGCATCTCGCCGGCGGCCGATCTTGCCGCCAGGCCGCTGCGCTGGTGGCCACAGTCGGCTGATTTTTCGCGCTATGCCACGCTGCTTTCAACTATTGAAAACAGCGCAGGCGCGGCCTTCACCTCGTCGCTCAGGAACAGCATCGAGGTTGCCGGCATGGCGACGATTGCCGCCATCGCGCTGGCCATTCCAGCCGGTTGGGCCGTGTCGCGGACCCCGTCCGTCGGCTGGTCGCTGTCAATGGTCATTGCCACCTATATGCTGCCGCCGGTAGCACTTGCCGTGCCGCTCTACATGGGCCTGGCCTATCTCGGCATGCTGAACAACGTCTTCGGCCTTGCCCTCGTCTATCTGACGATCCTTGCGCCCTTCACGACATGGCTGATGAAATCCGGCTTCGACTCCATCCCGAGGGAAATCGAAGCCGCGGCAACGATCGACGGCGCGGGCCTGTTCCAGACCTGGAAAATCATCACCCTGCCGCTCGCCATGCCTGTCGTCGCAACCTCGGCGCTGTTTGCCTTCCTGCTCGGCTGGGATGAATTCTTCTATGCGCTGCTCTTCACCTCCGACCAGCGCGCCAAGACACTCACGGTTGCCATTGCCGATCTCGCCGGTGGCCGTGTCTCCGATTACGGATTGATCGCAACCGCCGGCGTGCTTGCCGCCCTGCCCCCGGTGCTGGTCGGTCTCGTCATGCAACGGGCCCTGATTTCAGGGCTGACAAGTGGCGGCGTCAAGGGATGACAAGCACCATGGAAACCACAAGACCAGCCGGCCTGATTGCCATCGACCGGGAAATGGCGCGTCAGCATGCCGATGCCCTGGCATCTTACGACAGCGCAAAGAAGACCGCTGAGGCCATCGCGGCATCGCTGAAGAAGAATGGTCGCGTCCTCCTTCTCGGCATGGGCGGATCTCATGCCGTCGGTCGCGCGGTCGAACCGCTCTACCGCGCCCGCGGCATCGATGCGATCGCACTGCCTCTTTCCGAACAATTGGGGCAGCCACTTTCACTCGAAGGACGAACCGTTCTGATGACGTCGCAATCCGGCGAAAGTGCTGAGGTGGTGCGCTGGTTCAATGAGACCCGGCGCGGCCTTGACACCTTCGGGCTGACGCTGGAGGCAGGATCGTTTCTCGCGCGCGCGGCCCCTTCACTGATAGGAGCTGGCGGAACCGAGCTGGCATTTGCGGCTACCCGCAGCCTCACTGTCTCCTTTGCCCTGCACCTGGCCGTGCTGGCAGCCCTTGGCGAGGATCCCGCAGCCTCGCTCGCTGCTCTTGCTTCCCCCGAAACACCAAGCATCGATGCCGCTCTTGCCGCTCTGGACGGGGTGGCGAGCGTCGTTACCTCAGGCAGGCGCCTGCAAGGCTTGGCCGAGGCGCTGGCGCTTGGCCTGACCGAGCTCTCCCGTCGCCCTTGCTTCTCGCTGGAGGGCGGCCAGTTGCGACATGGACCGATGGAGATGCTCGGCCCGGCGATCGGTGTCATTCTGTTCAAAGGGCGGGACGGCACGGCGGGCCTGGTCACCGCCATGGCGGTATCGGCCGTCGCAACCGGTGCTCCGGTCGTCATCTTCGATGCATCGGGCGAAGAGCCTGTCGCCGGCGCAGTTACCATCGGCTTCAATCAGGCCTCCGGCCTTGCCGCGATTTTCGCAATGCTGCCTGTGGCACAGCGCCTGATGATTGCCTTTGCCGATGCGCGGGTCGAAAACGCCGGCACACCCCTGCGCTCGACAAAGATAACCCGGAGTGAATGATGCGTCCGCTTGCCGTCATCGGAAACGTCAATGTCGACCTCATCCTCGGTCCTGCGGCGCCCTGGCCGAAGGCTGGCACCGAGATCATCGTCGATCATGACGAACTGCGCGTGGGTGGAGCGGCTGGCAATAGCGCGCTCGCCTGGAATGGCCTCGGCGTCGCGTTCGAGATTGCAGCCAATGTCGGCAACGACCAGTTCGGCCAGTGGCTGCGCGAGGCTTTCGCCGAGCGTGCCGCGAACTGGCCGGTGCGCCCGGAGCAAACGACACTGTCCGTCGGCATAACGCATCCGGACGGAGAGCGTACCTTCTTTACCACCCGCGGGCACCTGCCGCGCTTCAGCCTGGGCGATGTCTTGGCCGTTCTTAACGGCGCGAAGCTGTCAGGCGGCTATGTGTTGCTCTGCGGCTCGTTCCTGACAGACGATCTGACAGGGCAATACGATGCTTTCTTCGACTGGGCGGACCAGCACGACATTGCGATTGCGCTCGATACAGGCTGGCCGCTCGACGGCTGGACGACCGCAAATTGCGATGCCACGCGACGCTGGCTGTCTCGCTGCGCAATCGCACTTCTCAACGAAGTGGAAACCACGACGCTTGCCGGCCTCGACGACCCTGCCGAAGCAGCAGTCAAGATCCGATCGCACATGCCTGATGGCGCAATCGTCGTTGTCAAACGCGGCCCTGAGGGGGCGCTTGCGATCGGCGCTGACGGTCAATGCATCCAGGCTACGGCCCCCTCGGTCAAGGTTGTCGACACGATCGGCGCCGGCGACGTCTTCAATGCCGGCTTTCTGGCTGCATTGGCAAAAGAAGAGCCGCTCGCCGCCTGCCTGAAGGCGGGCACTAAAGTCGCCTCGCGGGCGATTTCCACCCTTCCCCGCAGCTACGGCTCATCCGCATCCAAGGAAACGGCTCAATGAGTGCGCTTGAAATCGACAATATCCGCAAGACATATGGCGATGTCGAAACGTTGAAGGGCATCGACATCGCGCTCGAAAGCGGCGAATTTCTCGTACTCCTCGGCTCGTCGGGCTGCGGGAAGTCGACCCTGCTCAACATCATCGCAGGACTGGCCGCGGCAACAAGCGGCGATGTTCTCATCGGCGGACGCTCCGTCCTTGGCGTGCACCCGAAGGATCGCGACATCGCCATGGTCTTCCAGTCCTATGCGCTCTATCCGAACCTGACGGTCCACCGCAATATCGGTTTTGGTCTGGAGATGCGCAAAGTTCCGGCCGCCGAGCGCGACCGGGCTGTGCGCGACGCAGCCAAACTGTTGCAGATCGAAAGCCTGCTCGAGCGCAAACCGAGCCAGTTGTCGGGTGGCCAGCGCCAGCGCGTTGCAATCGGTCGCGCGCTTGTGCGCAAGCCGCAGGTCTTCCTCTTCGACGAACCGCTTTCCAATCTCGATGCGAAGCTGCGCATGGAGATGCGCACCGAACTGAAGCGGCTGCATCAGATGTTGAAGACAACCGTCGTCTACGTCACGCATGACCAGATCGAGGCCATGACGCTTGCCACCCGCATCGCGGTCATGCGTGACGGGCGGATCGAACAGCTTGGCACGCCATCCGAGATTTACGACAGGCCGGCAACCCTTTATGTCGCCACCTTCGTCGGTGCGCCGCCAATGAACCTCTTGAACGCGACGGTGCGCGCAAGTGAACTTCAGATTGACGGCAGCGACGCCCTGCTGCCGCTGCCAGACGAACTTGAAACCCGACCCGAGGATGGGCAAAAACTGATCGCAGGCATACGGCCGGAAGCACTTCGACTTGGCTCGTCCGGGCTCACGATTGCGGCCAGCTGCGAGGTTGGCGAATTGACCGGCCCTGAGCTTGTCGTTACCGCCCTTGCCGGCATGCAACGGATCACGGCCTGCCTGCCACCGCGCACGGCTTTGGAGATTGGCCAGCCATTGACGCTTTCTTTTGACCGGGAGGCAATTCACCTCTTCGATGCAAAGAGCGGATTGCGCCTATAGGTGGCGCCACGCGTCCTCGCACCGCATACCCAGTATCGGAAATGCCAGCCTATGGGATTGGCATCATGCGTGCCACTGGAGCGGAGTTAATTCTTGCGCTGTCCACCGGATGGTCGCTAAACCATGTTTCCATGTCTGTGAGCTTTTTACCGACAAGCGACCTCGGCCCAACCGAATTAGAAAATCGAAAGCAGTTCAATGACCCGACGTCTTTCTCTTCCGCGCGATCGGATTTCCGTTCTTCTGCTTGAAGGCATCAGCCAGAGCGCTGTGGACTACTTTTCGTCATCCGGCTACGTCAACCTGACCCATTTGCCGAAGGCTCTGGACGCCAAGGATCTCAAAAGTCATATAGCCGATGCGCATATTGTCGGAATTCGTTCGCGCTCCCATCTCACGGAAGAAATTTTCAGTTCCGCCAAAAAGCTGATTGCCGTCGGTTGTTTCTCTGTGGGGACAAACCAGGTCGACCTGGATGCTGCCCGTCGACGCGGGATCCCCGTGTTCAACGCTCCTTATTCGAACACTCGCTCGGTCGCCGAGCTTGTGATCGGTGAGATCATAATGCTGACCAGGCGGATTTTGCCGCGTTCGGCTTCCGCTCATGAAGGTGGATGGGACAAATCCGCCGAAGGTAGTCGTGAGGTACGCGGGAAAACGTTGGGCATCGTGGGCTATGGCAATATCGGTTCGCAGCTAAGCGTTCTTGCCGAAGGCATGGGTATGAACGTTCGCTATTTTGATCCTTCAGACAAGCTTCGCCACGGCAATTCAGAATCGATGGCAACGCTCGGCGAGCTTCTCGAAATCTCGGATTTTGTGACGATGCATGTTCCAGAAACGAGTTCGACGCAAAACATGATTACTGAGACTGAACTGCGCAGAATGAAAAGGGGAGCCATTTTCATCAATAATGCCCGCGGAACGGTGGTGGATCTTGAGGCGCTTGCGAAGGTTTTGAAAGAAAGGCATCTCGCAGGCGCGGCCGTGGACGTGTTTCCGAAGGAGCCAGCATCAAATAAAGATCGTTTTGAAACACCGCTGCAGGGTTTGGACAATGTAATTCTGACACCGCATATTGGCGGGTCGACGGAAGAAGCCCAAGAGCGTATTGGAAGAGAAGTCTCCAGGAAACTCGTGGAGTATTCCGACGTCGGATCGACGCTCGGTGCTGTCAACTTTCCCCAGGTTCAACTGCCGCCACGTCCAAACGGCACGCGTTTCATCCATGTTCATGAAAATCGCCCTGGCATTCTAAACAATCTGAATACGATTTTTTCCTCGCGCGGATTTAATATCGTCGGCGAGTTCCTGCAGACGTACGGCGAAACGGGTTACGTGGTCATTGAAGCGGAGGGCGTTGGCCAGACAGCCGATGACCTACTTGACGAGCTTCGCCAGATTCCGGGAACGATACGAGCTCGATTGCTTTACTAAGCGAGTGGGAAGCGGCATTCCCTAAATGCTTGTCGCGCAGTTCAGTCGCAGTCAGCACCAAATCAGGTCAAGGCGTGAGGCCGCGCAGATAGACGCGATGATTGTTTTCGAGGCCGCTGGGCCCGGACCGCGCCCCCTCGCTAGGCATGCGCTTCAACGTGTCAGCCGCGTTGAACCCGCGCTCTGCATTATCGGCGCCTAGATCGGTCTCAACGGGGCGAGGCCCACTATGGGCTCAAGAGTGCCCTGCACATCGGCCGTCAAGGCGAAATTTCGCGATCGAAGCACCGAGGGGCAGCATCCCAGGAGGCTGCGCCTGCTGATGGCAATCATCATCGACTGGGACATTGTCCATCTTGGCCAGCTGTCGCCGAACGGCGGAATGAAGGTCTTGATGTGCCACCAGAGCTTCCGGCCCGCATCTCACCCTTGTGCAGGGTGCACATCCTGCTTACCGGCGAATATCTATGGTCGCAGGGCAACCGCTTGAGCGTCGTTCCAGCCCCTCGCCGGAACAGCGAGATCAGGCGGCTTTTCGGGCAGCGACGAAGCGGTTCATGGCATCGAAGGAGAAGGCGGCGATCGGCAAGCTCGTTCCACCCTCCAGTGCCAGATCGGCGAGAATTTCGCCGACGACGCTTGTGAACTTGAAGCCATGCCCGGAGCACGGCGAGGCGACGACCACGTTCGGATTGCCGGGCGCAAGATCGAGCAGGAAATCTTCGCTCGGCAGCATTGTGTAGCGGCAGGTCACCGCGTTGACGCGCAGCCCGGCGGCGGCCGGCAGGCGCTTGGCGATAAAGCCGTCGAGCAGCGCCGTGTCCGCGTCATTGACCGGCGGATTGGGTTTGCTGGGATCGATCGGCTCACGGAAATGCGCGTGCCGGCCGACCTTCACGCCATCGACGCCGATCGCCGGGAAGCCGAAGTAGGACCCTTCTTCTCCTTCATCCCTCAGGAAGCACGGCATACGCTGCGGTTCGGTCGAAAACCCGTCGCGCGGCTGATACCAGGCAACGACCTGGCGGATCGCGACAGCATGCTCTTGCAATTGCGGAACGAGCTCGCCAATCCAGGAGCCGGTCGCGACCACGACTTTGCTTGCGCGATACTGGCCAACCGCAGAGCGGATCGTCACGCCGCCGTCACCCGGCTCAATGGCGGTGACCGGCTCTCCGAAATGAAGGACCGCGCCGTCCCCGGCCGCAAGTTTGAGATAACCCATGACGGCAGCCTCGGGTCTGAGATAGCCGCCCTGAGGGTCAAGGACAGCGATGTCGTCATCGCCCAGCTGAAAGGCGGGAAACCGACGTGCCATCTCGCCCTTGTCAAGCACTTCGTGCGCCAATTGATGCATCTTGCAGGATGCGCGCGTTCCCGCAACGACCTTGCTGTCTTCAGCGCCAATTTGAAGGACGCCGGTGGTCGTCAATATGTCTGCGCGAAGCCTGGTCTCCAATGCGCGCCAGTTGCGATAGGCACGCTGCAGCAGCGGTACATAGGAAGGGTCCTCGAAATAGCCGAGCCGAATGAGGCGGCTATCTCCATGCGAGGAACTGAGTGCGTGGGCCGGAAAATAGGCATCGATCCCGATCGTCCTGGCGCCGCGCGCCGAAAGATGGGAGAGTGCCGCACTGCCCATGGCGCCAAGCCCAATGACGGCAACGTCGAATTCAGCTGTCATGTCTCATACTCACATCAGTTCCGGCGGCGCTTGGTGACGGATGAAAGTCAAAAGCGCCTCTATGTCGCCGGCAAGAGGTCGATCGTCGCCATAGTGGGCAACGACATTGCGTACGGCTCGGTGGATTGCGTCCGTCCCCTTGGCGCGGCCAGCCGTTGGTGCAAGGAAGTCGTGCGCCTGGGCTGCGGCCATCAGCTCGATTGCGAGAATATATTCGGCGTTGTCGATCACAGACAAAAGCTTGTTTGCCGCGGCCGTCGGATGAGCAAGAAAGTCCTCCTGCAGGCCGGAGGTCAGGCCGCCATCGGTGGAGGCCGGCGCAGCCAGCCTGCGGTTCTCGTTGCTGAGCGCCGCAGCCGTGTATTGCGCGATCATGAAGCCGGAATTGCTGCCGGCGTCACTCGCCAGAAACGGCGGCAGGCCGCTGACCAAAGGATTGACGAGCCGGTCCATGCGGCGCTCGCTGATCGCCGATATCTGCGCAAGGGCAATTGCCAGGCTGTCTGAGGCTTGCGCCAGGGCCGGCGCCACGGCATGAGCCTGCGACGAGACAAGCGGATTTTCGGGGGTGCCTGAGACCGCCGGGTTGTCGGTTACCGAGGCAAGTTCGCGATCGACAACGTCACAGGCATTGTCAAAGACGTCGCGAGCCGCCCCGTGAGCATGCGGCACCGAACGCAGGCTTAAGGCATCCTGTGTGCGCTTTCCGAGCGCCGCCGCGATCAGGCCGCTGCCAGCCAGGCGCCGCCTCAAAGAAGCGCCGACATCGGCAATGCCGCGCGACGGACGCTGTGCCAAGACGGCTTCGTCGAAAGCCGCCATCTGGCATCCTGCCGCCTCCAGCGTCAGGGCGGCGACCGCATCAGCCCAGTCGAGGAGGTGGTTGGCTCGCGCCAATGCGACGCTGGCCAGACCCGTTGCACAGGCCGTACCATTGACAAGGCTCAATCCCTCTTTCGCGCCGAGCACGAGTGGAAGAAGACCGATCGCACTGAGCGCCTCGCGACCACTCATGCGCTTGCCAGCCACTGAAGCGGTTCCCTCGCCGATGAGGACGAGCGCGGTGTGGGCATTGTGCGTCAGGTAGCCGGCTGAGCCTTTTGATGGGACATCCGGCACGCAATCGCGTTGAAGAAATGTCGTGAGATGGCGGACAATGTCCGCACGCACGCCGGAATGGCCGTGCGCAAAATTGGCGATTTGCGCCGCGATGATCGCGCGCACCTCGCGCCTCGCCAACAGCGCGCCGACACCACAGGCATGGCTCATGACGATGTTACGCGACAGTCGGCTTTGCAAGGGGCGATCGACCACCGTATCGGAAAGCGCGCCGACGCCGGTATTGATGCCGTAGGCGCGCACGCCAGTTTCAACGATCCGTTCGACGATACGGCTTGCATTGTCCACGCGCGCAAATGCTTCGTCAGAAAGTGCGAGCGCCTCCCCGGTTGCCACGCGCGCCACCTCGCGCCAGCCGATCCGCGCATCAATGGTGACCGTCATTGTGTGCTTCCGAAATGGCCGATGAACTGGCGAAAGGCGGGCGAGGCGCCGCCACCGAACATCTCGTCCGGCGCACCGCTGCTCTCGACCAGGCCTTCCTTCATGAAGACAACCCGGTTGGAGACATTGCGGGCAAAGCTCATCTCGTGCGTGACCACCAGCATGGTCGTCCCCTCCTCGGCAAGCGCACGCATGACACGCAACACCTCGCCGACGAGTTCGGGGTCGAGCGCGGAAGTCGGTTCGTCGAAAAGCATGACCTTCGGCTTCATCGCAAGAGCGCGGGCGATTGCGGCACGTTGCTGTTGGCCGCCCGACAGGTGTGCCGGATAGGCATGTCGCTTGTCGGCGATGCCGACCTTTTCCAAAAGCACCTCGGCCTCGGCGATGCATTCGGCGCGCGGACGCTTCAAGACATGAACCGGTCCCTCGATCACGTTCTGCAGGATCGTCATGTGTGACCAGAGATTGAAGGACTGGAAGACCATGCCGAGTTCCGAGCGGATGTGGTCGACCTGCTTCTGGCTGGCAGGCCGGCTCACCCCGCCCTTGTGGATCATGCGGATCTGTTCTCCATCCACCCAGATCTCGCCGTCGGTTGCCGTTTCCAGGAGGTTGATACAACGCAGGAAGGTGGATTTTCCGGAGCCGGAGGCCCCAAGCAGCGAGATGACGTCGCCATCTTCAGCATCGAGCGAGATACCACGCAGGACCTCATGCGTGCCGAAGCTCTTGCGGATGTTGCGGACGGAAAGTCGGGTAACGCCTGGCATGAAAGCTCCAATCGTGTCCGTTCAGCTCTTAAGCTTTGAGCGCCGGCGGGATCGCACGGCGGTGTCGCGAGAGCGAATATTCGAGCAGGGACATCGCCTGCAGAATGACGAAGTTGAGAACGAGGTAGATGATGGCAGCGCAGAGAAACACTTCCATCGTGCGGTAGGTTTGCGAGATCAGCCGCTGCGCCACGCCGGTCACTTCCCATACGGTGACCAGGCTTGCGAGCGCGGTTGATTTCATCATCAGGACAATTTCGGTGGAATAGGCCGGAAGCGCGTGGCGAAAGGCGATTGGCGCCAGGATGCGACGCACGAGCAGCGCACCGGACATACCGATCGAACGAGCGGCCTCGATCTCGCGTGGCGACACGGCGCGAATGCCGCCGCGGAAAATTTCCGCCGAATAGCCGGCGGTGCAGAGCGCCAGCGAAAGCACTGCGCAAACGAACGGCTCGCGCAGGAACGGCCAGAGGAAGGAATAGCGGATGAAGCCGAACTGGCCAAGGCCGTAGAAGACGAGGAACATCTGGATCAGCAGCGGCGAGCCGCGAAAGACGAAGATGTATCCCTTGGCGATCGCCGACAGCACCGGATTGCCGCCGACGCGCATCCAGACGATCAGCAGCGCCAGAAGACCACCAAAGAAGACGGAAAGAGAAAACAGAGCCAGGGTCATCGGGACGGCCTTGACCAGTGTCGTCATCGTTTGGACGAGAAAAGCGAGATCCATCGTTGCTACCTCACGCCTTTCCCATGGCCGCGGTCGGCATGCTGCGATTGGCACGCCGCTCGGCGCCGTTGAAGATCCGGTCAGAGAGGCTCGTCAGGATCAGATAGAGGATGCCGCCGACGATGAAGAACAGGAAATACTGTCGCGTGGAACCGGCGGCGACCTGACTGGTGCGCATCAGCTCCGCCAGACCCGTCACCGAGATCAGCGCCGAATCCTTGAGGCTGAGCTGCCAGACATTGCCAAGTCCGGGGATCGCGAAACGCAGCACCTGGGGAATTACGATCCGGCGAAACCGCAGACCACGATGCATGCCGATCGCCGACGCCGCCTCCAATTCACCCTTGGAAATGGCAAGGTAGGCTCCGCGGAAAACTTCCGCCTGATAGGCGCCGGAGATGATACCCACAGCCAGCGCACCTGCGAGAAACGAGGGCAGGCCGAGGAACCCCTCATAGCCCATCGCCTTGCCGATCGAGGTGACGGCAGACGAGCCTCCGAAATAGATGAGGTAGATGATCAGCAGTTCCGGCACACCGCGAAAGACGGTCGTGTAGACGTTGCCGAGTGCAACGAGCGACGCCTTGCCAGAGAGCTTGGCCGCAGAGATGATCGCTCCAAGCACGGCGCCGATTGCAAGTGCAGTTGCGGTCACGCAAAGCGTCATCAGCGCAGCGAGCAAAAGCAGCGCGCCCCATCCAGTCGAGCCGAATCCGATCAGTTCCAGTGTTGCCATATCACGTTCCCCGCGCCCGGCGATGTCTAAAAGCATGCGGTCCCCGGCATTAAGGCCGGAGACCGGACGTCCGGCCTCCGCCGGAGGTCAGTTCTGCGGGCTGACGTCGACCTTGAACCACTTCATCGACAGGTTCTTGACGGTGCCGTCGGCGAGCGCGGACTTGATCGCTTCGTTGAACTTGTCGCGAAGCTCGGTATCGGCCTGACGGATACCGAGACCTTCACCCTCGCCCCAGATCGAGCCTACGATTTCAGGGCCAGTGAAGGCCAAGGTGTCATTTGCGGACTGGAAGGCATTGGCGAAGTAGACGGCATCGTCGAAGCCGAGGTCGATACGGCCGTTCTGAAGATCGAGATCGCGGTCGGCGCCGGTCTTGTATTCACGGATTTCTGCAATGTCGCCGAAATTGTCGTAGACGAATTTCGCATAGACGGTGGCGGCCTGAATGCCGATCGTCTTGCCCTTGAAGGCCGCCTTCAGCGCATCGATTTCCTTCACTCCGGTCTGGCCTGGCGTCATCTTGATCGTTGCGCCGGTGCCGGCGGCATTGGCAAGCGGGCTGTCCTTGGCCGTGGCAAAGGCTGCCGGTGTTGCAGCGTAGGGGATCGTGAAGCCGATGACCTTCTTGCGGTCGTCGGTGATCGACAGGGCATCCATGATGACATCGAACTTGCCGGCATTGAGCGCCGGGATCATGCCGTCCCAGTCGGAAGCGACGAGCTTGCATTCGATCTTGGCGCGCTCGCACAGAACCTTTGCAAGCTCTGGTTCGAAGCCGCCAAGCGTGCCGTCGGCATTGGTCATGTTCCAGGGGGCATAGGCACCCTCGAGTGTAATCGTAGCAGTCTTCCAGTCCTTGGCCGCAACAGGAGCAGCGAAGGCGGACAGTACAAAGGCGCCGGAAAGAAGAAGCGCGCTGAATTTCATTTGTTTAATCTCCTCTGAAGTGACGATTGACCTTATCGGTCCGACACCGGTCTTCGCCGGCTTGCCCGATGCCGACCTTGCTGGTCGATCTTTCGAGAGGTTGTATAGGGTACCATATGAGATATTTTGTGTTATGCAAGAGGAAAGTCGATTTATCGAGCGGATTCCGCCGTTGCAAAGGGAATGGGCAATGAAGCGTCCAAGCGAGATGAAGAGGGACCACGATACCGCACCGCTCTATGCTGGTGTCAAGCAGATGATACTCGACCGGATCCATAGCGGCGAGTGGCCTCCGAAGCATCGCGTGCCTTCCGAAAACGAACTGGTCACGGAGCTTGGGGTCAGCAAGATGACCGCCAATCGGGCGCTCAGGGAACTGGCAAGCGAGGGCGAGCTCGTGCGCATTCAGGGCGTCGGCTCCTTTGTCGCCGAGCGCAAGGGTTACTCAGCCCTGTTCGAGGTGCGCAACATTGCCGAAGAGATTGCCGAGCGCGGTCACGCGCATGAGGCCTCGGTGGTCATTCTAGCTCAGGAAACAGCCTCTCCCGAGACGGCGGACGCGCTCGAGCTCGATATCGGCGCACCCGTCTTTCACTCCCTGATCGTGCACAGTGAAAATGGCGTACCGGTGCAGATCGAGGATCGTTTCGTCAATCCGGCCGCAGCTCCCGACTACCTGGCACAGGATTTCGCCTCCCTGACACCGAATGCCTATCTGACGGCTGCTGCCCCGCTCAGCGGATCCGAACATATCGTCGAGGCGGCCATGCCGCAGTCCTGGGAATGCAAGCTCTTGACCATCCTCAAGAATGAGCCGTGCCTTTCGATCCGTCGGCGGACCTGGTCGGGGCGCCACGTCGTTTCGACGGCCCGCCTGATTTACCCCGGCAACCGCTACCGGCTCGAGGCTCGCACCGGCAAGCTGTTTGAGGACTAGCGATAAGTTGTATATGGAACATAGCCATCAACTCCGCACTTTCCTAGCCAATCCGGCGATAGCCAAGAAGAGCGGCCTGACGTTCGAGTGCCAGAAGAGGCTCGTACTCGGCATCGGAAAGGGTGACAAAACCTGAAAGCGCAAGCGTTTCGCGAACGCTCGCCAGGGAGGGGTCGTTGATCGCCGCCTGCAGCGCGTTGCGCAGTTGCGCAACCTCTCCATCCGATGAGCCGGAGGAGGTAATGAAGGGCAGCCCAGGGCCGCTGGTCGTCTCGGCAAGGATGCGCAGGCCGGCAAGCCTCTGCGGCGCAAAACGGCGTATGTTGCCAAAGGTCACACAATCGATTGCCGCAACATCGGCCCTGCCTTCGGCGAGCGCGGTGATGCTGGCGGCGTGACCGCCGGTTTCGATCACATCGCCGAAGAAGCGCCGACCTTCAGCGAGCGGGGCTATTTCAGCGCGAAAGAAATTGCTGCCCGAGTTGCTCTCATGGTCGTTGACTGCGGCACGCAAACCGAAAAGATCGGCAAGCGATCGAACGGATGCGCTTTCGTGAACGATGATGAAGCTGCGCATCAGCGGGCCGTCGCAGCCAGGCAGGTCGTAGATTGGCGTTGCCACGAGGCGAACCGAGCCGCGCAGCCGCTTTGCATAGGGATAACCGCAGGTCTGCGCAAGAATGAGATCCGGGTGCAGCCAAGCCTCGTGATAAGTCAGTGAACGGTCGAGTTCCGCTGGCACACCGGACAGCCCGGCCTCGTCCCGCAGGTAATCGCTGATATAGCGCCACAAATCAGCGGTTGCGTCCATCAACGGCTGAGGATCGACATACATCGACAGGCTGGCAAGGCGCATTTTCCAAGACCCTTCGTTGACGCGCCGCGACCATAATTAAGCGTCGACGAATTGCCAATGTCTGTCAGCCTTGCACGTCGAGCCCGATATCCAGCGTCGGAGCACTGTGCGTGCACCAGCCAACCGACACGAGATCAACACCTGAGGCGGCGATTGCAGCGACCGTTGCCGGCGTAACCCGCCCCGAGGCCTCGGTGATTGCGCGCCGATTGACGATTGCGACCGCCTCGCGCAATTGATCCGGCGTCATATTGTCGAGCAGGACGGCATCGACGCCTTCTTCCATCGCCTCGAGCAGCTGCTCGAGTGTATCTACCTCGACCTCTATCTTGACCATATGCCCGACACCGGCACGCGCGCGCGCGATCGCTTCGGCAACGCCGCCGGCGATCGCCACGTGATTGTCCTTGATCAGGACCGCATCATGAAGTGCGAAGCGATGGTTCATGCCGCCGCCGGCGCGAACGGCATATTTTTCCAGAGCCCGTAACCCGGGCGTCGTCTTGCGGGTGCAGGCAATCGATGCCTTGGTGCCCTGGACCGCCTCGACCAGGCTTGCTGTCACCGTTGCAATGCCGGACAGATGTCCGAGAAAGTTCAGCGCTGTACGCTCCCCTGTCAGCAAGCCGCGCGAGGGCCCGGTGATCGTCGCGATGGTGTCACCGGGTTTGACGCGCGACCCGTCCTGCCTGTGACGGGCCATCGCGATTGCTGGCTCGACGAGCTGGAAAGCGAGCTCGGCGGCGTCAAGGCCGGCAATAACACCGGACTGCCGCGCGACCATGATCAAGGACGAGTGATGATCAGCCGGGATGACGGCGGCCGAGGTGATGTCACCGGCAAGGCCGAGATCCTCAAAGAGAGCCGCACGCACCAGCGGTTCGATGATAAGACGTGGCAAAGGGGAAAGGGACATGTCAGGCACTCCGGGCAAGAGGGGTGTCGGCACGCGCGATATCGAAAACATCGGCGAGAGTCAGGAAGCGGCGTTCTGCAACCGCCAGCTTCAATGGAAAATCGGTGCGGGCATGGGCGCCGCGACTTTCCTTGCGCAGCATTGCAAAGACGGCAATTGCCAAAGCAACAATGGCCGGATCGGCGCAAGGTCCGTCGGATTGCGCAAGCGGCAACAGGGTCGCAATCGCTCCCTTAAGAGCCCCGGCATTGCGCAGTACGCCAAGATGGCGCGACACGATCGCGCGCACCAACGAGGCATCAGGGGCGGAGACAGACGGTATCCTGGGGACCGGGCGAAGAGAGCCCGCCGCAGTTGCGCCAATATCATGGGCCGCCCGCATGCCGAGGACCGCCGCCTCAAGCAACGAGTTGCTGGCCAGACGATTGGCTCCGTGCAGTCCGCTGGATGCTGCCTCGCCAATGACCCAGAGGCCGGGGACCGAGCTGCGTCCCGTCAGCCCAGTCGCTACACCACCCATGTGATAGTGAACGGCAGGGCGCACCGGGATGAGATCGTTTGCGGGGTCGATGCCGGCCTCGTGGCACAGCGCCTGGATCGTCGGAAATCGAAGTGCGAATCTATCGCCAAGCGCGCAACGCGCATCCAGGAAGACGCGTCGTCCGAGCGAAAGCTCGGCGCTGATGGCGCGCGCAACAACATCGCGCGGGGCTAGGTCTTCTCCATCGATACCCGACATGAACCGTTCGCCCCTGTCGTTGACGAGGACGGCACCCTCGCCGCGCACCGCCTCGCTGACGAGCGCCAGCGGCCGGCGCGCGGAATCGAGACCGGTCGGGTGAAATTGTACGAATTCCATGTCGGCAAGCTTAGCCCCCGCCCTCGCCGCCAGCGCGAGCCCCTGACCGAAATTGGACATCGGATTGGTCGTTGCGTCGTAGAGCCCGCCAATCCCGCCTGTCGCCAACACCACCCTGTTGGTCATGATGGCGGCAGGCTGTGCTCCTCTGGAAACGATGAGGCCGCTGACGCAGTCGTCGTGGGTCAGAAGCGAGCGGACCTCGGTTGCATCGAGCACCGTGATCGAAGGCGTGTTTGCAACCGCGCGCACGAGTGCGGAAACGACCGCAGCACCAGACCCATCCCCCGACGCGTGCACGATACGGCGACGCGAATGCGCCGCCTCCAGACCAAGTACGAGCCCTCCTTGGCTGTCCCTGTCGAAAGAGACCCCGGCGCGCTCCAGGGCAGCGATGACGGCCGGGCCCTCGGCGACAATCTCGGATACCGCCTGGAGATCGCACAAGCCGTCACCGGCAGCAAGCGTATCGGCAAGATGCAACTGAACGCTGTCGTCGTCGCCGATGCATGCCGCGATTCCGCCTTGCGCCCAGGCGCTCGACGTCTCAGTCCCGATGGCACCGCGGGTAATGAGCACGACGGGCTGCGGCGCTAGCGTCAATGCCGTCATCAGACCGGCAAGCCCGCTCCCGACGACGATAATCTGCCCGCAAAACGCGTCGAGATGCTCGCTCATATCGCAAGCATTCGTTCGACGGCCCGGCGCGCGGCGACGGCAACGTCAGGATCAACCGTGACCTCGTGGCGATTTTCTTCCAGGGCTGTGCGGATATTGGCAAGCGTGATCCGCTTCATGTGCGGACAAAGGTTGCAGGGGCGAATGAACTCGACCTCGGGATGATGCACAGCGACGTTGTCGCTCATCGAGCACTCGGTCAAGAGAACGACGCGGGCCGGACGCTGCTGCCCGACGAAATCGGACATCACCGCGGTCGATCCGGCAAAGTCCGCCTCGGCGACGACGTCCGGCGGACACTCTGGATGCGCCAGGACCGTTACACCGGGATAGTTTTCGCGTAACTGCCTGACGTCGTCGGCACTAAACAGTTCGTGGACTTCGCAGTGACCATGCCAGGCAAGCACTTCGACCGTCGTTTCGCGCGCAACATTGCGGGCAAGATACTCGTCCGGAATCATCAGCACGCGCGGCACACCGAGCGACTCGACCACCTGTTTGGCGTTTCCTGACGTGCAGCAAATATCCGACGCCGCCTTCACGGCCGCCGACGTATTCACATAGGTGATGATTGGCAGGCCTGGATGGGTTTCGCGCAGCAGCGCCACATCCTGAGGCGTGATCGAATCCGCCAGCGAGCAGCCTGCGCCCATATCCGGGATGAGCACGGTCTTGCCGGGATTGAGCAGCTTGGCCGTTTCGGCCATGAAATGCACCCCGGCAAGCACGATGACGTCAGCCTCGACATCGACAGCCTTGCGCGCCAGCGCCAGGCTGTCCCCGACGATATCGGCGACCCCGTGGAAGATCTCCGGCGTCTGGTAATTATGGGCAAGAATGACGGCGTTGCGCTGCCGCTTCAGCTTAAGGATCGCCTCGACGTCATCTTCGAACGACATCCACTCTGCTTTAGGAATGACGCGGCGAACGCGCTCGTAAAGGGAGGACGCGGAAACGCGGTGATTCATGGCCGACTCCTGTTTATACTCAAATTGAGTATATTATGGTGCCCATGGATATTCTCATAGTGAGCATATGTCAATTGCAGAAAAGCGACGACCAACAGACGCCTCGCCGACCATAAAAAAGTCCCAATACAACAGATGCTTAGCGAGCCGAAACTCGCCGCCTCGCCCCCCCCCCGACCCGCGCCTTCTTCCCGCATCGCGGCCAATTCGTCCTGCATCACATGGGGATATTGCGGGTGTCGCCAGCTCGCGGATCCTCGGAAGATCCTCATTGGAATCTCGGGTACGACAGGCCCGTTCGTGGATGCCGATCGCCCATCTGGTGGGCCCTGCGCGGGCGCGAAACTCGCCTACTCGCTGCTGCCCAGATCAACTCCTATCAATCCACTTTCTTCCATCGACTTGCGAGTGGCGTCAGCCAGCGGGCTGCGCTTGCTTCGAAAACTAGGCCGCATCAGTAGGAACCTATGCACGCAGCCGAGCATATCAGCGAAGAATAGCGTGCACTGGCATAGCCAAATGATCAAGAAAGCCTAGTGAAAACCGACTTCATGAGCGCCTCAACTCACGGCAGCAGTTCCCGAATTGCATTTTTCGATGGGAGCAGCCTTCGAACGGAATCGATATTCAAGTATTGCATTTAGCAATACAAGGTATTATCTTCCAGGCAAGGAGATAAACTATGGCCACTACCGAACGCAAGGAATACCCGATCGCAATGCGTCTGCCCGCAGCGGACGTGGCAATGATCGATCGCGCGGCAAGCTTACGCGGCCGCTCGCGCACAGACTTTGTGCGCGATGCAGCAGTGCGTGCGGCCGAGGAAGTCGTCATGGAGCAGGGACTGGTCCGTATGAGTCCTGAAGGATTCGCCGCATTCATGGACGTGCTGTCCCGTCCGGCGGCTCCGGTTCCCGAGATGGTGGAACTAGCCCAACGGCCCGCGCCTTGGGAGCCCGGCTACGTGGAGAAGCGGTAAGACGTGTCACTATCGGCTCCTGAACCGCTCACCTCCGCGCATGACGTTTCCGATTTCTCCTGCGGCAAATACACGCTCGATCATTGGTTGAAGACGCGCGCGCTCTCCAATCAGCAAAAGGGCTTCACGGCCGTTCTCGTCGTCCACGAGGCCGGCCAGGTGGTTGGATATTATGGTCTTGCGCCGACGGCCGTGATCCCCTCGATTTTGCCTCGATCGATCCGCACGGGGCAGCCGCCCGATCCGGTTCCCTGCCTGCTTCTCGGTCAACTCGCAACCGACACGGAATGGGCTGGGCGCGGCATTGGAACAGGTCTAGTGAAACACGCCCTCCAGCGCTGCGTTCAGGCCGCCACACTGATCGGCGGGCGGGCCTTGATGGTCAACGCCGTCGATGGGGGCGCCGCTGAATTCTGGAGGCGGAGAGGTTTCACGGCTTCCAGGGACGATCCTTTGGTTCTGTTCCGCTCGATCGCCGACATCGCTGTCTCTCTCTCTCCGAAGGGACGGCCCGTTGAGAGATCCAGTGGCACGGAAGGACTGCGCTTTTGGCCGCCCATGGATAGCATCGGCGAGCTCGACGACGGCCGACGTCGTCATGACGTCGCAAGCCACCGGCGAACGGACAATGCCTTCATCAAGACATGTTAGCGCCACTTCGTTAAGACGGCGACGCTTGCCGCGCTGGGGATCGTGCGCGTGTGACGCGGTGCTACATCTACACACTCAGTGATCTGCCTAGAAGAAGGCGCCTCTTGGATCGATCGCTTTCCTCGCCAGGCTCGCGCTCGCGCTCGGGATGTTGCTCAATCTTGGCCTTAACAAGATGGTTATCGCCGAGGGCTGCATGCCGGCATCCTGCTCGATCTATCCGGTTTCCTCTCGCTGCTTGCCTGCCCGGCAATACAGCAATGCTAATTTCCATAAAATCCAACGATCGGGCCACGTCAGCGTGGTCCTTTTTCGTCGTGGAAACTACCGGTTACTGACATGCACCAAAGGCTCACCTCGCGGATTTCCGCTTAGCAACGTGACGGTGAGGATGGAGCAAGGACGAACAGCCCGAGGTTCAAAGCCGGGCCCGCAGCCCTCCGTGGCCGGCCATAAGAGCCGGCAAGCAGAACTCTGTAGTTCATGAGTTTCACCTGTTTTTAGGGGGACATCCATTGCGCTGTGCGGCGTCGCGCAGCGTTGCAATTGGTTCGGAGCTGGCACGTGGTGCCATCAGATCAACGAGATCGGTCGATAATCCGCATTTGAGGCGGTTGGCTCCGATGCAATACGGCGAGAGTGGAGGCCTCCTCTCCGCCATTTCTCGTTGGCGACATCGACCTCCAGATGATCGCCTTCCCCGACATGCTCCCGGTGCCGGGAGCCGGGGGCGAGCACTTCGGAGAAGTCCTCAAGAGGCCAGCAACGCTTCTCTCAGCGCGAGCGTGTCGCCTGCAACCTTCGAGACCCCCATTGCCGTGTGCGGCCGGAGGCCGCATCGCCGATCAAGGCTGTATGCGCGGATGCGATTTTTGCCGCTTCAAAATCGAAGATCCCCTGGATGGAAGGTTGGGGCTCGGCTTCGATCGCCTTGACGAATGGAGGTGGCAACATCGAGGCGGCATCCGCGCGGAGCATTTGTAGCCGCTCCCCCGGCAAGGCGCCTCGCGGCAAAGAATAGTCGAATGACCGGCCATCGGCGGCTCTGAACAGCGTCTGTAGTTCGCCAGGCGCAACCGGCCGGTGCCAGACCCAATTATACCGGCGCTCGCCGGGACCGGTTTCACCCTTCGGGCCCGGAACGAGATAGCCGTGACCATGCATGCCGCTCGTCACGTAAAAAGCGAAGCGGTCCACCAAAATCGCGGCTTCCTGCGGCAATGTCGTCTCCCACACCGACGCGGGCGCCGTACTCGCGCCGATGGCGCGCGGGATCCTGAAGAGATCAGGCTGTCCGACAAGGCCTGCTCCCCGTGCGGCCAGGCGGAACGAAGAGCGTTCGCAGAGGAGGAGAATGCCGGCAAAGAGGCCTGCAAGCGATCCTCCGACGATCCGAATACGCAGCCGCTTCATGGCGATCTCCTATCGACCTCGGGCCGCCGCAGTCGAGCGGGCGCGATTTCAGCCGCGCGAATGGCCAAGGCGACCACCGCAAGCAAGCCGCCGAGAACACTGACGGCGACCCAGCCGCCACAACCC
Source organism: Rhizobium sp. R693 (assembly GCF_002211315.1). Classification (NCBI taxonomy): domain Bacteria; kingdom Pseudomonadati; phylum Pseudomonadota; class Alphaproteobacteria; order Hyphomicrobiales; family Rhizobiaceae; genus Rhizobium; species Rhizobium sp. R693. Next base: position 391,383 of record NZ_LOKY01000001.1, read on the forward strand.
CAGGCCGCAGTCGCCAGCGCCGCACCGATCGCGCCACCGAGGAACATGGCGGTCATGAAGACGGTATTCAGCCGGCTGCGAGCATCGGCATCGAGCGTGTAGACGATATGCTGGTTCGACACGAGGGCACTCTGGATGCCGAAATCAAGGATGACGACACCGATCACCAGAGCTGCGAGCGAGGCCCAGAGACCGAAGATCACCCAGGCGATCAGCGTGAGCAAGGCGCCCGTCCAGACGACGAAATGCGGTCCGCGGCGGTCGGCGATCTTGCCGGCAAGGGGAGCAGCAAAGATGCCGGCTGCGCCGACGATCCCAAAGAGGCCGGCAACGTCGGCGCCGAGGCTGAAGCGCGGCGTCTGCAGATAGAGCGCCAGGATCGTCCAGAAAGCCGTGAAGGAGCCGAAGAGCGATGCCTGCATCAGTGCGGCCGTCCGAAGCACACGTTCCCGCTTCCACAGGTGGGCAAGCGACTTGATGGCGTTATGATAGGCCATGCGCGAGGTCGGACGATAATGAGGTAGTGCGAAATACATCAAGGCCGCTGCGATGAGCGCTAGGGGCACGCCGATCCAGAACATCTCGCGCCATCCGGCATGCTGGCCGACGAACCCGGACAATGTTCTGCTAAACAGGATCCCGGACAGCACGCCAGCCATGACCGTGCCGATTGTCGAACCGCGCTTCTCGGGAGAGGCGAGCGAAGCGGCAAAGGGAACGATCTGTTGCGCAACGGTGGAACTGGCGCCGACGACGAGCGAAGCCAGCACGAGCGACCAGGCGGTAGGCGATATTGCCGCGAGCGCAAGCGCGACCGAGAGAACGATAAACTGTCCGATGATCAGCTTGCGCCGATGAACGAGGTCCCCGAGCGGAAGCAGGAAGAAAAGGCCGAGTGCATAGCCGAGTTGCGTGGCCGTCGGAATAAAACCCGTGATCGGCTGGTGCTGGAATTCATTCTCGATGATCCCGAGCATCGGCTGATTGTAATAGATATTCGCCACGGCGATGCCACTGGCCACCGCCATAGCAAATAATGCCGGCCTCGAAAGCTCTTTCGACATCACCGGTCGGTGTTGACTTAACGTGTCCATGATCGTTGCCTTTCTGGCTGAAGAGGTGTGCTGTTATCTAGCTTTTTATCGTAAAGCGTTTTAGCCATCTTGGACGATCGGCTTGTATAACGGATATCGATATAATGAACACGGATGATGTGTTGGTCTTCACCGCCGCGGTTTCGGCCGGCAGCCTCTCCGCTGCCGCACGGCGTCTTGGCGTCACTCCCATGGTCGCAACGCGCAGGCTCGCCGCTCTTGAGGCCACAGTCGGCGTAAGGCTGCTTCATCGCACAACGCGGTCGCTTTCGCTCACCCCGGAAGGCGAGAGCTTCCTGCCTTTCGCGCAAGCGCTCGTCGATAACGAAGCGGCTGCCATGGCGCTCTTGCATTCCGGCACCGAAACCGCCTCCGGCCTGCTGCGCATATCCGTGCCGATATCGTTCGCGCTGAAATTCATCATGCCGATGGTGCCGAAGCTGCTGGAAGACAATCCCGATCTAAGGATCTCGGTCGAAATGACCGACAGCCTGCCTGACCTCGTGGCGACCGGAACGGATCTTGCTATCCGTATCGCCCGGCTCAGGGACAGCAGCCTTATCGCCCGCAAACTCGCGGACAACCCGCGGGTCGTCGTCGCCAGTCCGCGGTATCTCGCCCGTCGCGGCACGCCATCGTCTCTCGACGAACTCGCCGATCACGACTGCCTTTCGCTCGCAGGCGCTACCCACTGGACATTCCGCGACCATGGCGATGAGCGGCATGCCAGACTGAATGGACGCTTTTCCTGCAGTAGTATCGCAGGCTGCTATACGGCATGCCTTGGCGGAGGCGGTATCGCCATGTTGTCGACCTGGTATGTAGCCGACGACATCACAGCTGGCCGCCTGGTGCCGATCGATTTTCTGGGTGCAGAACCCGAAGCGATCAACATCTGGGCCGTCTATCCGACCACGCGTCTGGTGCTCCCCAAAGTCCGTGTCTTCATCACCGCACTTCGCGCCGCGCTAGCGGAGGCCGGCATTAAGGGAACTACAGAGTGACAATGGCCGCCCTCACCCGTTCTGGGGTCATCGGCAGCGAAAGCGTATGCCGGTCGCGTCCGCCAATGCATTGGCAAGCGTTGCCGAAGTCGGGCCCTACCCGCATTCGGCGACGCCAAGAAACGATTGGCCAGACTGCTCCTCGACGATCACGTCGATCTCTTCCGGAATATCGAGGAAATGCAGGATCGGATACGCGCTCCAATCGAAGCTGGTGCGGATTGTCTGGTCGTTCGTGACCTCCTCGCGCGTGCACCAACTGAGGGACTGAATGATCGCACCCTCGATCTGGTTCTGAACGCCATTCGGACTGACAACCTCGCCGCAATCGGCGGCGGCCTGGACGCGGTGAACGGTGATCCGTCCGGTATTCTGGTCGACGCTGATCTCCATGCAGGCAGCACAATAGGCGCCGAGATTCTTATATCGCGCAAAGGCCATGCCGAAGCCGTGGAAGGGGCTTCTCTTTTGGCGCTTGCGCCAACCGAAGGCGTCAGTCGCTGTTTGCATGACCTGGCGCGCGCGGGCGTCGGCGATGGGATTCAGCCGAAGTAGGAAGAGCAGTTTTAGCCGGCAAGCAGCGGACGGCTGGCGCAACTATGTGGCGGCACCGATCGACGAGAGAGCGCGAAACATAGGCTGGTCGATCTCGGCAACAATCCATTGCAGACGCGTGGTTTGTCAATCCGTCGCAATAGCGTGTGCAGACGGTTCGACTCGTAGGAATGGTGTTGTGACATAGCCGCCCCGCAATTGCTGCGGCGCAGCAACGATTGCCGCTTGCAATGTTTATAAAAATAACTATCACTAAACATATTGCTAAACATGAGAGTTGAGGAGTTCATGTAGGCATTCTCTGAAACGGGTGAACTTGCGCGGTCGGCGGGGAGCCGGCCTTTGGTTCTGGGAGGAACTAATGCAGAAGAAATCGAAAGCCCTTCTCGGGCTGGCCTCGGCGTTCATCATCTCGTCGGCGCTGCCCAATCTCGCAAAGGCCGACCAACTGACACTCTGCTGGGCCGCCTGGGACCCAGCGAATGCGCTGGTCGAACTCTCCAAGGATTTCACCGCCAAGACCGGCACCGACATGAAGTTCGAGTTCGTGCCGTGGACGAGCTATGCGGACCGCTTCCTCAACGAACTGAACTCCCATGGCAAGCTCTGCGACCTGATCATCGGCGACAGCCAGTGGATCGGCGGGTCGGCTGAAAACGGCCATTACGTCAAGCTCAACGACTTCTTCGACAAGGAAGGCATCAAGATGGATGACTTCGTGCCGGCGACGGTCGTCGGTTATTCGGAATGGCCGAAGAATACGCCGAACTATTGGGCCCTGCCCGCCATGGGCGACGTCGTCGGCTGGACCTACCGCAAGGACTGGTTCGAGCGGCCGGAGCTGCAGAAGGAATTCAAGGCAAAGTATGGCCACGATCTCGTAGCGCCAAAGACCTATGACGAGCTGAAGCAGATCGCCGAGTTCTTCCAGAAGCGCGAGATCGACGGCAAGACCGTCTATGGCGCCTCGATCTATACGGAGCGCGGCTCCGAAGGCATCACGATGGGCGTGACCAACGTCCTTTATGACTGGGGCTTCCAGTACGACAATCCCGACAAGCCCTACGAAATGGAAGGCTTCGTCAATTCGCCTGATGCGGTCAAGGGACTGGAGTTCTACAAAGCGCTTTATGACTGCTGCACGCCGCCCGGCAGCTCGAACGTTTACATGGTCGAGTCCGCCGACGCCTTCAAGTCCGGCCAGGTGGCGATGCAGATGAACTTCGCCTTTACGTGGCCCGGCCTCTACAAGGACGAGAAGGTCGGCGGCGACAAGATCGGCTTCTTCCCCAACCCGGCGGAAAAGAAACATTTCGCCCAGCTTGGCGGACAGGGGATTTCGGTCGTTTCCTACTCCGACAAGAAGGATGCCGCGCTGCAGTACATCAAGTGGTTCGCCCAGCCTGAAGTGCAGGCCAAGTGGTGGCAACTCGGTGGCTACTCGTGCCTGAAGTCGGTCGTGAACGCCCCGGACTTTGCATCCAGCCAGCCCTATGCCCAGGCGTTCCTGGACTCGATGGCGATCGTCAAGGATTTCTGGGCTGAGCCGAGCTACGCAACCCTCCTGCAGGACATGCAGAAGCGCGTTCATAACTATGTCGTGGCCGGCAACGGCACGGCCAAGGAAGCGCTCGACGGTCTCGTGAAGGACTGGACCGAAGTCTTCAAGGACGACGGCAAGATCTAGTGTCCGGCTGGACACACAATATTCTTGCCAGAATGGCGGCCCGGATCGCCAAGACTGCCGGGCCGCCACGTGTCTCACATACGCAAAGACCAGGTGACACCTTGAACATCTCATCTTCCTCTATGGTCGAGCAGGCAGCAGATGCGACTGCAAGAGCAACACCAGTATCGGTCGCTCGTCGGGTCCGCGGTCTGTCCGACCGGGCAATCGCCTGGGTGTTTATCGCCCCTACCATCATCCTGCTTCTCGCCATCAACATCTTCCCGCTCATCTGGGCGATCTATCTGTCGTTTACGAACTATCGTGCGAACCGCCCGAATGCGCCGGTTCTGAACGTCGGATTGAGCAACTACGAACGTGTGCTCACCGATCCCGACATCTGGCAAGCGATGCAGACGACGGCGCATTTCGTCTTCTGGACGATCCTGCTGCAGACCGTTATCGGCTTTACGCTCGCTTATCTGATTGACCGCAAGTTTCGCGGCCACGCCTTCTGGACGACCCTGATCCTGATCCCGATGATGCTGTCGCCTGCCGTCGTCGGCAATTTCTGGCGATTTCTCTACGAGCCACAGATCGGTCTCTTCGCCTACGCCGTTTCACTCGTCACCGGCATTCCGACAGCCGACATCCAAATGCTCGGCAGCGTCACGCTGGCGCCTTGGGCCATCATTATCGTCGATACCTGGATGTGGACGCCCTATGTGATGCTGATCTGCCTCGCCGGCCTCCGCTCCATCCCCGATTACATCTACGAGGCGGCCGAGGTTGACCGCGCCTCGACATGGCGGCAGTTCTGGTCGATCACCGTGCCGATGGCCCTGCCCTTCATCATGCTCGCCGTGCTGTTTCGCGGCATCGAGAACTTCAAGATGTTCGACATGGTCACGCTGCTGACCGGCGGCGGCCCGGGCTCGACCACAGAAGTCGCCTCCATCACCCTGAAGCGGGCCGCCTTTGAAAGCTGGGCAACCGGACGGGCATCGGCTTTTGCCATCGTCCTCTTCGTTGCAGTGTTCGGCCTTGCGAACATTTACGTCAAGGCACTCAACAAGGTGAAGCAACGATGAGCTCCGTCACCTCAGCCCATTCGGTCGTCGCGCCGAGTTCCACCAGCAAGCGCATCGCCGGCGCGATCGTGATCCTCTATGCCCTAATCACGCTAATTCCGCTCGTCTGGATCTTCCTGACCAGCATCAAGTCTCCGCCGGATTCCATCAGCTATCCTCCCAAGATCGTCTTTACGCCGACGCTGGAAGGTTATTGCAACCTCCTGACGACGCGGACGCGGCAGACGCCGGAATACATCACCTCCCTGCCCGCGCCGACCGGCACCTGCGACGAGGTCACTCGCAAGCGCAACATGGTGATCGCCGGGCCCTCGAACTTCCTCCCGCGCTTTGCAAACTCGCTGGTGATCGCGTTCGGCTCGACATTCCTGGCCGTCTCGCTGGGAACGCTGGCCGCCTACGGGTTCTCCCGTTTCAGGGTTCCGCTTGCCGACGACCTGTTGTTCTTCATCCTGTCGACACGCATGATGCCGCCGATTGCCGTCGCCATCCCGATTTATCTGATGTACCGCGAGCTCGGCCTTTCCGACACGGCGCTTGGCATGATCCTGCTTTACACGGCGGTCAATGTCTCTCTTGCAGTCTGGCTCCTGAAGGGCTTCATCGACGAGATCCCGCGCGAGTACGAGGAGGCAGCAATGATCGATGGCTACACCCGGCTGCAGGCCTTCTGGAAAGTCGTCCTGCCGCAGGCAACGACCGGTATCGCCGCCACCGCCATCTTCTGCCTGATCTTTGCCTGGAACGAATATGCCTTCGCCGCATTGCTGACTTCGGGTGAAGCGCAGACCGCGCCACCCTTCATTCCGACCATCATCGGCGAAGGCGGCCAGGACTGGCCGGCTGTCGCCGCAGGAACGACCATCTTCCTGATCCCGATCCTCGTCTTCACCATTCTCCTGCGCAAGCAGCTCTTGCGTGGCATCACCTTCGGAGCGGTCCGCAAATGACCCACCTCATAGAAACACCGCGCCCGTCCCGTCAGAAGCGCCCGTTTTTCCTGCGTCGCGGTCCGATGGAAAATATTGCAACCGCCTTGATTGCCGTCGGCTTCCTGATGCTTTTCCAGCCATTCCTGTTGGTGCTCTACACCTACTCGCTGGTGACGCTGCTCGCAGGCACGGCCATGTTTATCATCGTCTCGAAGTTTCCGGAGTGAGCCATGGCGGACATCAGAATAGAAAATCTCCGCAAGCAGTTCGGCAGCTTCGTCGCCGTACAGGATTCGAGCTTCACCATCCACGACGGCGAGTTCCTGGCACTGCTCGGCCCGTCCGGCTGCGGCAAGACGACGACGCTTCGCATGATCGCCGGCCTGGAACTGCCGACCAGCGGCAAGATCCGCCTTGACGGCGAAGACGTCACGTTCAACCGCGCCAGCGCCCGCGATATCGCTTTCGTCTTCCAGCTCTTTGCGCTCTATCCGCATATGAACGTGCGGAAAAACATCGGATTCCCGCTGCTGTCGCAGGGCATGCCGAAGGCCGAGATCCGCCAGCGCGTCGAGGAAACGGCGCGCCTGCTGCAGATCGACCATATCCTGAACCGCTCGGTCTCCGGACTCGCCGGCGGCGACCGCCAGCGCGTGGCGCTCGGGCGCGCCATCGTGCGCCGTCCAAAATGCTTCCTGATGGACGAGCCGCTCGGGACGCTCGACGCCGAATTTCGCGAGATCATGGTCCATGAGCTGCGTGAACTGCACAACCGCATTCATGCGACAACGGTGTATGTGACGCATGACCAGCATGAGGCCATGGCGATGGCCGACAAGATCGCCGTGATGAACCATGGCGTCATCGAGCAGTTCGGCACCCCTCAGGAAATCTACAGCAAGCCGGCCACGATGTATGTCGCCGATTTCATCGGCTCGCCACCGATGAATTTCATGCGCTTCACCTCGAGCCTTCGGACAGGCGCACGATCGATCTCGCTTCAAGGCGTTGACGTCAGCGTTCCCGAGGTGCATCAGGACCTGGCGGAAGGCGAGCTGGCGCTCGGTGTCAGGCCGGAGCATATCCGCTTCAGCGACGCCTCTCCATTGCGTGGCGCCGTCTACGGCAGTGAATATCTCGGCACCAATCAGGTGGTGGCGGTCGAGACCTCGAGCGGTGTCATCAAGGCGCGCGTACCGGCCAACCGCAATTTCCATATCGGCGAGACGGTTGGACTTGAGTTCAACCCGGCCAAGCTTGCGCTGTTCGATTGCAAGTCGGGCCGCGCCGTTGCCTCGGCACTCTATTCGGAGGAACGTCATGGCTGACGTCGCTCTCAAGGGCCTCAACAAGCGTTTCGGCGATACGCAGGCCCTCGCTGATCTCGACCTTTCGATCCGTGACGGCGAGTTCGTGGTCCTGCTTGGGCCGACCGGCGCCGGCAAGACGACGACATTGCGCCTCATTGCCGGCCTAGAGCGCCCCGACAGCGGCCGGATCGAAATCGGCGGTCGTAACGTTGCCGGCGAAGCTCCCGCTGAAAGGGATGTCGCCTTCGTCTTCCAGCAATATTCGCTCTACCCGCACATGACGGTTTACGACAACCTCGCCTTTCCACTGCGAGCGCCGGTGCGCAAACTCCGAGCCGAAGAGATCGACCGTCGCGTCCGGGACATTGCCCGCATGGTCAGGATAGACCACAAGCTGGAGAACCGTTCGACGCGTCTGTCGGGCGGCGAAATGCAGCGTGTTGCGATCGGCCGTGCTCTGGTACGCCGGCCCGCCATCTACCTGATGGACGAACCGCTTTCCTCGCTCGATGCGAAGCTGCGCGCGGAGCTGCGCCTGGAACTAAAGCGCATCCAGAAGGAGCTTGGCTCCACGTTGCTCTATGTAACCCATGACCAGGTCGAAGCGATGACGATGGCGGACCGCATCGGCATTGTGGCGGGAGGCCGGCTGCTCCAGGTCGGAACGCCGCGCGAAATCTACGGCAATCCCGCCAGCCTGCATGTCGCGGCCCGTCTCGGCCAGCCGCACATCAACCTGCTGCCCTCTGATCTTCTACCCGGCGCCAATCCGCCTCCCGGAACCAGAACGGTCGGGGCACGGACCGAACATCTCGAAATCGTCGTGGACAAGAATGCAAATGCTGAGATCGACTGGATCGAGCACCTGGGGGACCAGAACCACCTGCACATCCGGGTGCGCGACCACAAGCTCGTCACGCTTGCCGATCCCTATCTCGCAATCCGGCCGGGTGATCGAATCAGCCTGACACTGCGCGATCCGCTCTTTTTCGATGCCAGCGGCCAGCGGCTTTGACACGACGCAGAACCAAACAAAACACTTGCATGAACGGACGGGTCTCACGCCATGAAACATTTCTTCAATCGCCGGGAAACCATCGTTACCGAAGCCCTCGACGGCCTGCTTATGACAAATAGCGCCGGTCGCCTTGCCCGCTTGGACAGCTTCCCGGAGATCAAGGTGATCCTGCGCGCCGACTGGGACCGATCGAAGGTTGCGATCATCTCCGGCGGTGGTGCGGGCCACGAGCCCTCGCATGCTGGCTTCGTCGGCAAGGGAATGCTGACGGCCGCGGTATCCGGCGAGATCTTTGCTTCGCCCAGCGTCGATGCCGTGCTGACGGCAATCCGGGCCGTGACCGGCCCCAAGGGTGCACTGCTCATCGTCAAGAACTACACCGGCGACCGCCTGAATTTTGGCCTGGCTGCCGAAAAGGCGCGTGCAGAGGGGTTCGCCGTCGAGATGGTGATCGTTGCCGATGATATTGCGATCCCCGGCATCAACCAGCCCCGCGGCGTCGCGGGCACGCTGTTCGTGCACAAGATCGCCGGCTACCACGCCGAATCCGGAGCCGACCTGACGACAGTCGCGGGCCAGGCGGCAGCGGCAGCGCGCGACATCGTCTCGCTCGGCATGTCGCTTTCGACCTGCAGTGTACCTGGCCAGGCGCATGAGGATCGGATGGCCGCCGACGAGGGAGAACTCGGTCTTGGCATCCACGGGGAACCCGGCGTCGAGCGCATCGCGCTGCAACCGGTTGCGGACCTGGTGGCCACCATGAGCGAGCGGCTGGCTGCAAAGATTGACGGCGCAGGCGACTATGGGCTGCTGATCAACAATCTCGGCGCGGTGCCACCGCTTGAAATGGGCGTGATTGCCAATGCGGTGTTGTCCTCTCCTCTTGCCCGTCGCGTCCGGCTGATCGTCGGACCGGCGCCAATGATGACCGCGCTCAACATGAACGGCTTTTCGCTTTCGCTGATCCGTCTCGATGCCACCCGCGAGGCCGCGCTGAAGGCTGCCGTCGAACCGCATGCATGGACACCCGTCGTCGAACGGCACGAGATCACCATCGTTCCGGCACCACAAAGAGCCGCGCTGCAAAGCCGGACGATGTCGGCAAGTAACGATACGCAAAGTCGCCGTCTCCTGACCGTTCTCTGCGAGCATCTGATGTCCCTGGAAGGCGAATTGAACCACTTGGATAGCCGTGTCGGCGATGGCGACACCGGTTCCACCATGGCGACGGGTGCGCGCAGCATCCTTACCAGGATCGATGCACTGCCGCTGAAAGACCCCGCCGCCACCATGGCCGCCATCGGCGAGATTCTCAGCACCAGCATGGGCGGTTCGAGCGGTGTATTGCTCTCGATCTTCTTTACCGCCGCGTCGAAAGCCATGGCGGAAAAGGCGGATCTTGCGACTGCCCTGCTTGCCGGGCTTGATCGGATGACGTTCTATGGCGGAGCCAGCGTCGGCGACCGCACGATGGTCGATGCGCTGGCGCCGGCGCTCGCGGCCTTGCGGTCGGGCGGGGTAACGGCTGCGGCAAATGCCGCGGCGGCCGGCGCCGAGTCGACAAAAGCGATGCGGAAGGCAAAGGCCGGACGAGCTTCTTATGTCGGCGAGAAGGATCTGGAGGGAGTGCCGGATCCGGGAGCCGTCGCGGTGGCAGGTGTATTCGAGGTCGCGGCAAGGCTGGTATGAGTTGGTGCCGCTGGGAGGGTATCAGGTGCAGGCAGAACCGGTTCTTCTTGCGGGATTGATTGAGGCTTGTCGGGCGGCGATCGCGGCAAACAGCGATAACCTGTGCGCCCTCGATCGCGCGATCGGCGACGGCGATCATGGGACCAATATGCAGCGCGGCTGCGAGGCGGTCAGCGCCGAAGAAGCAACGGTCTCAAGCCTTCCTCTGCCTGAGGCGCTGGAACGGATCGGCCTGACCTTGGTGATGAGCATCGGCGGAGCGGCCGGTCCACTCTACGGAACCTTGTTGATGGAGATGGGGCGCGAGCTTCGCAAATCGGACCAGGAACAGGATTTTTCGCTTGCCCTGAAGCAGGCCATTGATGCCGTTGCCCGGCGTGGGCGCTCGCACGCCGGCGACAAGACCCTGCTCGACGTCCTGTATCCCGTGCAGGATGCGCTTGCACAGCATTCGCCCCTGACGGATATCGTGCGCCGCGCAGAACTTTCCGCCCGGCTGACCGCCGCCATGAAGGCGATGCGCGGCCGCGCGGCCTACCTTGGAGACCGTTCGATCGGACACGTCGACCCTGGCGCGTCGAGTTGCGCCCTTCTGACAACAGCCATCTGCCGCTACCTTGAGGAGCACCGCCCGGAATGAATGCGAAGGCCCAAAACGTCGGGATCGTGATCGTCTCCCACTCGCCGCTGGTCGCGAAAGGCACCGCCGACATGGTCCGGCAGATGGTGGGTGACAGCGTGCCGCTTGCCTGGTCGGGCGGCAACAGTCGCGGCGAACTTGGCACGGATGCAGAAGGAATTCTTAAGGCCGTCGAAGAGGCATGGTCGGAAGCTGGCGTCGCCGTCTTCGTCGACCTGGGAGGCGCCGAAACCAACAGCGAAATGGCGATCGAGATGCTCGGCTCGCCCCGCTCCCAAAGGGTTTCGATCTGCAACGCCCCGATTGTCGAAGGAGCCGTTATCGCTGCCGCCGAGGCCTCTGGCGGGGCATCGTTGGCCAAGGTGGTCGCAACGGCAGAGGAGTTGTCACCCTGATGACTGGAGGTTTCCGCATTGGGGCCCACGAGGCCGGGCAGGTCCACGCGAGTTGCCAGACGGAAGTCGAGGTCAAGCATGGCGTTGGCCTACATGCCCGCCCCTCGGTGACGTTCACGCGATTGGCAAAGTCGTTTCCCTGCTCGATCGACGTCGCCGTCAACGGCAACGACGTCTGGCTGAACGGCAAAAGCATCATCAAGATCATGGGGGCCAAGATCCGCAAGGGCTCGGTGCTCAAGATCCGCGCAAACGGCATTCTCGCCGAAGAAGCAATCCGGGCATTGAAGGACCTCGTCGAGCGCAATTTCGATGAGGAAAAGAAACATGGCCGAACCGCTTAGATTGAAAGCCACGAGCGCCTCGCCAGGTATTGCCAATGGCCCGGCCTTCGTCGCCGAACCGGTCGAAACCGCCGCACCAATCCCATCAACCGTCTCCGGCCAGATCGAGCTCGCAAGTGCGATCGAGACAGCTATTCTCGAACTGCAGGAACTGGCGACCGGGACGGATCCCGACGCCGGCGATATTGTCGAGTTTCAGATTGAGGTGCTTCGCGATCCAACCTTGATCGAGGCGACCGGCGCGCGCATCAAGGCCGGTGAAAACGCAGCATTCGCCTGGGTCGGAACGCTCGACGGATACATCCGGGAACTGGAGTGCTCGGAAGAAGACCAATTGCGGACGCGCGCCGTTGACATCCTCGACATCAAGAACCGCGTCCTTTCGGCGCTCACGGGAACGCCCGTCAGCGACTTTCCAGCCGGATCCATCTATGTTGGAAAGGACATGGAACCCAGCCGCTTCCTCGCGCACGATTGGTCGGCCGGCGGCGGCATCGTTCTTTACGCAGGCAGCGCGGTCGGTCATGTCGCCCTGCTGGCTAGGTCGCGGTCGGTCCCGATGGTGATCGGCGCCGGTCGCTTCGCAACAGTGGGCGGGCAAGATATCGGAGTTGATGGTGACGCCGGTATTGTCATACTTCAGGCTGCCAAATCGTGCGAAACCTCGGTGGAACACCGCGATGCGTCTAAAAGCGCTGCTCTGCCACTCGACAACGGAATTGCTTACACGTCAGACGGTGCGCAAGTACTCCTGTCCGTCAATGTCAACGCTCCGAACGAAATCGACGCGGTTCCAGCCGAGATGACCGCGGGCATAGGCTTGATGCGGTCGGAATTCGCGGTGATGTCGCTCGGTGATGCAGCAAACGAAGAAAGGCAGTTTGCAATCTACCGACGCCTCTTGGATTGGGCAGATGGGCGCTCTGTAACGATCCGCATGTTGGATGTTGGGGGCGACAAGCCGTTGCCGGGCATTACAGAGACCTCCTCGTTGCGCGGCATCCGCCTGCTTCTTGCCCAGCCGCAGATTGCGCGGGTTCAGGCGCGTGCGCTCCTTCGAGCGGCGGTCTTCGGTAATCTGCGTATCATGCTGCCAATGGTGACATTCCCGTCTGAAGTTCACGATATGCGGCAAATCTATCGCGAAGAAGCCGGAGAATTTCGCCGCCGCGGCGTCCCGCACCGCATTCCACCGATCGGGATGATGGTGGAGGTACCGGCAGCCGCGGTCATGCTCGACGAATTCGAAGGCGCTGACTTCTTTTCGTTCGGCACGAATGACCTGACGCAATACCTCGTGGCTTCCGCCCGCGACGCCGGCTTCAGCCTGGACCAAGAGCGAGCCGTACCGGCCGTGCTGCGCCTGTTAACCCAGGCGGTGAGGCTTGCCGGCGGCCGACCAGTCAGCATTTGCGGTGACATGGCTGGTGACCCGGTTCGCACCTCCGGTATTCTCGCGGCGGGCATACGGCATTTTTCGGTGGCGCCAGCTCGACTTGGCGCGATAAGATCCGCACTCCTCGGTCTGAACGCCGATGGGACAAAGGCAGCCGGGGACTAGGGATGGCGCGCGAAGACACCGAAGACGCCATTATCGCCTACAAGGATATTCTGGCGCAGATCATCGACAACCGACCGTCCGGAACGCGGCAGAGGCTGGCGACGGAACTCGGCAAGCATCGCAGCTTCGTCACCCAGATAACCAGTCCCACTTATGCGACGCCTCTGCCCGCGCGTCACCTCGCGACCATCTTCAGGGTGTGCCATTTTAGCCCCGCCGAACAGGATCGCTTTCTGGGCGCCTATCAAGTCGCCCATCCCGGCAAACTGCCGGAGTTTGGCGCCACGGAAAAACTGCGCCATCTTTCCATAATGGTGCCTGACTTCGGCGATGAACGCCGTAACCGGCTTCTGGAAGAGGCGATCACGGACCTGGTCCAGAAAATCGCTGCAATTTCGGGACCGCCTGATTGAACAGGCGGTTCGCGCGTGACGAGCGCTAGATGATCATCGCCTTGGGAGGGGTTTGATGAAGAAATTCATGAATGCAGCGGAAACAATGGTCGCCGAAAGCGTCGAAGGTTTCGTGCGCGCCCATGAGGAGTTCGTTGCATTCGGCCCAGACCGTCAATTTGTCCGCCGTCGCCACCTCGTTCCAGGCAAGGTGGCAGTCATCTCCGGCGGCGGCGCAGGCCACGAGCCGATGCATATCGGCTTCGTCGGTCGAGGCATGCTGGATGCGGCATGCGTCGGGCATATTTTCACGTCCCCTACTCCGGGCCAAATCCTCAGCGCGATAGAAGACGTGGACACCGGCGCTGGCTGCCTGCTGGTGGTAAAGAATTACGACGGCGACCTTATGAATTTCGAAATGGCGGCAGAGATGGCCTCGAGCCGCCACAGGATTGAGATGGTGATCGTAAGTGACGACATCGAAACGGCTAAGACGCACGACGGCCGTGGTCGAAGAGGCGTTGCCGGCACGGTGATCATGGAAAGGCTTCTCGGCGCCGCCGCGGAAAACGGCATGGCGCTTGCTGAATTGAAAACCCTTGCTGCTGGCCTCTCGTCCCGTGTCCGATCAATGGGTGTCGCACTGACCGGTGTGACGGTGCCGCACACGCGGCGATCGACCTTTTCACTCGGCCCCGGCGAAATAGAAATGGGTGTCGGAATTCATGGAGAGCCAGGCCATTCACGAGAGCCCTTCTCTAACGCCGACACCATCGTGAGGCGTCTAAGCGAGGTGGTTTTCAACGATGTCGCTCCGGTTTCTGACAAGGCGTTGCTTTTGGTGAACGGACTTGGCGGCACGCCACCGGCGGAGCTTTACCTTGCCTACAACGTCGCCCATCGCTTCATGCTGGGTCATGGTCTGCAGATTGCACGCTCGCTGGTTGGTACTTACGCCAGCTCACTTGACATGCAGGGCCTTTCCATCTCGCTCGCTCTCCTCAGTGACGAAGAGTTCATTCTCTGGGATTCGCCCGTTGCGACGGCTGCATTGCGGTGGGGCTGCTAGGGGTGGGCCTGTCTTAGCGAGCTTAGCGTAGCGGCCTGCAACTCGCCGGAGCCGCACGCTCGCTCGCGCCGCCTTGCAGGCTCTTTCCTATGAGGGGTTGGTCAGCGTCGAGAAAAAATCGTGGCGCATTCGTCGCCTACCCCTCGCCCGAGGAAGCGCGCCAGATCTTTCCCGCCCGTCGTCTCGTCGAGCCCGGAATCTTGCGCGAGGCGGCGGCCAAGATTCCGCCTTCGTAAATCCAGCATCTGAAGCAATTGCTTGCTCGAGGAAGGCCGCCTGATGGGCGAGCGCGGCCAGACGGCCCGGCGTGCCGAGATCAAGGCATCAGGCGACTTCCATCTGACGCTTGCCGCCATATCCGGCAACGCCATCACGCAGCGTCTCATGGATGAGTTGGTTGCCCGCTCGTCGCTGGTGATTGCTCTTTCCGGCCAATCCGAGCACGGCGACATCGTGGCCGCGAACGACCTTCACGAGGCATGCAGGTTGATGCTGCGCCACATTGCGCACATCGAGGCTGATCTTGATCTTCGCGAACGCAAGAGCGTCGGCGGCATGAAGGAAGCCTTCGAACGATGATGTCAAATTATCCAGCTTGATGGGCGGGATCGGGCGGACTTGAAGGCCGACGCAGGCGGCAGTCTCTCGTCCAAAACCTCGCGATTTTGCCCGCCCCTCCCGACAATCGGCGCGCGGACCCTGACCAGACATGGCCGGATGGCGTCGATTCTTTCATCGATGGAAATCGTTCCGCGACGACACCGCGCAAATCCGGGAGCAAGATCACCGCGATTGCCGAACCCGTGTGAAGGCCGACGAGTTCCGGATGTGGAGGGGAGAAGCTATTATTGAGGCGATCGCACATCGGTCCGGCATTGCGTAGCAAACGCCGCCTGACTTAAGCCATGCCTTCCAGCGTGTGGACGCCCTTTTTCGCGATGAGCCAATCATGGGGAGCGTTTCCGCGGTAGCTGGAGCGACCTTCGTGTTGGCAGCTTTGTTTGCGGCGGCCGTGAGATCGGCTCCCACGCAGCACAATTCCGAAAGTCGTCGCGACATCCTGCGAGGAACACTCCTCTCCGGCAAAACGATCAGTTCTCAAGGTCAATGCAACCTGTCAATTGAGGCCGGCACGGGCAAGCCCCTCGATCAGGCGCGCCCGATCCTCGGCGCGGACGAAAGAAGATGTTGCTCCGACAGCATCCCGTGAGATGTCAGGGACTAGCAACTTGAGCCGTCCGAGCAAGTCCATGGCAGCCTCGTGGTTGTCCAGAAGTCCGGCACAGGCCGTGCCGATGACCAGCGGCACGGCGTGGCCGGACCGCAAACGGTGCGCCTCCCGCGCATAACTCAATCCAAGCTTGTAGTTCGCGCCCTGGAAATAGGCCATGGCATAGTAGAACTGAAAGTCGCCGAGAAAAGCCTCACGCGGGCTCAGTCTGAGGGCGTAGTCGATGCAAGGAATAGCGTCTGCCGCGCGGCCCCCGTTGGCATGCGCAAGTCCCAGCTGGCCGTGTGCAAATGCGGAGTTGGGGTTGATCGCGATAGCCTGACTGATTGCTGCCGTCGCCAGGACATTGTCACGCGTCGCAAAGGCTATCATCGCCTGCGCAAGGTAAACCCACGGTTCCTTATCGTCAGCGGCAATGGCTTGTTGGACGATATCCCTGGCAAGGGCCAAGGCGCATCCCATATCCTCCCACCCCTGGAACGCGCGCCATAGCGTAATCCAACCTTTCATAGCGAGCGCCTGGGCATAATCGGGAGCCAGTCCTATTGCCCGATCGAGCAGGGGGAGCATCGTCCGGCTGCTCTCCTCAGACAACTGCGAACATAGGAACACCGCCCGCACGACACATTCCCAGGCGTCAAGGCCATAATGCGGCTTGGAGCTTTCGCGGGCATGCTCTGCGGCCATGAGTTCCGGCCCGATGCGGCTGACGACGCTTGCGGTGATTTCGTCCTGAATGACGAAGATGTCGCCGAGGTCGCCGTCGTACCTCTCGGCCCAGAGATGGACTTCGGAGGCCGCATCGATGAGCTGCGCGGTCACCCTCACCCGGTTGCCGGACTTGCGGACGCTGCCCTCGAGCACATAGCGGACGCCGAGTTCTCGCCCAATGGCGCGCACATCCACTGGCTTTGCCTTGTAGGTGAACATCGTGTTGCGGGCGATCACGAAGAAGCCCTTGAGCTTGGATAGCGCGGTGGTGATGTCCTCGGTGAGCCCATCGCTGAAGAAATCCTGCTCCTGGTCGGCGCTCATGGCGTTGAACGGCAGCACGGCAATGGATGGTCGGTCCGGAAGTGCGGGCTTGGGCGATACCGTTCGTGCAGTCGTCCGTTCCAGAAGGGCTCGGTACAGTCGCACCGGCCGCTCCATGTTTTTGAGTGCGCGCTCGCCGAGGTACTGGTAGTCGCAGTCAAGCTTGCCCTGGAGGTGATCGTACGCCGTGCCGGAAATGCAAATGCCGCCCGGATCCGCCAATGTCTGGAGGCGGGCCGCGATATTGACGCCATCGCCGTAGAGATCGCCATCAACCTCGTGGATCACATCACCGAGATTGACGCCGACCCGGAAGATGATGCGTCGCTCCGTAGGGATATCGGACTGGTTCGCGGCTACGCCCTTCTGGATGGCAGCCGCGCACGCGACGGCATCGACGACAGACCCGAACTCCACGAGCGCACCGTCGCCCATCAGTTTGACGATACGGCCCTGATGCTCGGCCAGCAGCGGATCGATCACCTCCCGGCGTAGAACCTTCAGGGCCGACAACGTCCCAGCCTCGTCATGTTCGACGAGGCGGGAATAGCCGACGACGTCAGCGGCCAGGATCGCCGCCAGCCGCCGCTCCGCTCTTGCAATTGCCATGGCTGTCTCCCCTCAGGAGATCCGCCGGATGAAACCCACGCGATTGACGCGAGATGCACCAGCCGGCTGCCCGACACCGCGACGTGCTTGGTTCATGATACCACTGAGACGGTCATAAGGCGACACTTCACGAGAGTGCTGCCTTCAACAGGAACAGGATCCGTGAAACGGTCACTGCAAAGGCCTGCTGCGGTCCAAAGCAAGGAAAGAGGCATTCCCGGTTTGCATTCAATGTCCCGTTTCCTGTCTGGCGTCGATGGCTGAACCCTCATTCCGCCGGCTGCGGCCAGCCGGAACGCTGCCGCCCTCCGCACTCGGGTCCTGAGCATGCGCGTGTCTGGGGCAGATTGCGACCATGACCTCGGTCTGTATGCGCCGGGAGCAGAAAGCACAGTCTGTTGATTGCCACTGAGAACGGACCCGGCACAGCCAGATATTTCCATTGAGAGTTGGCTCTGACGCACTTTTGCTGATGTGCAGCCCCTACGACGCTCCAATCAAACGCGCCTGAAGCAGATCGAGTTTTGCTCTCCCGTACATTTGACGTTTGATGAGCTTCAGCCGCGTGATCTGGCCTTCAGTCTGCCCATTCGACCACGGTGAGATGATCGCGTTTCTGACCGCGGCGAGGTCTCTTGCGACGCCGCCTGCAAACGATCCCACCAAGCTGTCTTTTGTAGCTTCGAGCCATTCGTCGAGCTTTCGTGCCGCCTTCGAGCGGATCATGGATTGGAAGTCGATTGCATCATGGGTCAATTCTCCTACTCCGGCTTGCGCAAGCGTGATCCCGCCGCCAATTCTCTATGCACCTGCATCTCCAACGCGCTCCCGAGAACCGTCTAGCCTGTTCGACGCGCGTCATCTCAAGCGTGGTTCTCCCGAGAGGGATCGCCGGACAGCGGCAGCATAAAAACTTATGTTGCCGCTGTATGAGCTATCTCAGCTAGATGCTGAAGCGGCGATCAAGTTCCAGGAGAGCCAACTGAACCTCATCTATCGTCACCGGTGCAGGCGTATCCGGTATTTTTCTCAGGGCTGGCTCGGACTCGACTGCATAGTAATCCGATGCCCACGCAGCAAGGATCGCCCTCTTGTCATGGGCCGCCAGGACTAGCGAATTGACTACATCGATCGGACGTCGAATCGTTACGTGGTGCGGCACCAGAGAAGTCGGCCCTTTCGTCACAGCATCGTTGACTATCTGCTGAAGCACTGAGTCCATCATCGTTGAACCTCAGCAAATGTGCGGGCCCCGGTCACGACCGGACCGTGATGCGATGACCGGGTCAATTGTCGGCGGGAGCAGATCGTGCTTCTCGGCGAACGCCGTAAAGAGGCCGCGGACGGTCTCTGCTTCGATTTCACCGAGCAACGCAGCTCTGCAAGCTTTCAGAGCAATCGAATGCGAGGCGTCCCTCGTCGAGACTGGCCGCTCAACGAGATATTGGTAAGCGTCCATGACTGATTTCACGTCGACCGGCAATCCAAGGCCGACCAGAACGGATACAGGTTCCCTGAACATATCGGGTTTCATGCTTTTCTCCTTTCCAACCCGTCATGCTGTCAGGCGCCGCTCAAGCGGCGCCTCGTTTATCAGCGTTGGATTACGCGGCCTTCTGTCCTTCGATCTGAGCCGCCTGAGCCGGCAGCGCCGGATCGATCTCGATGTCGATTTTCCGAGGCTTGAGAGCTTCGGGGATCTCACGGATGAGATCGACCGACAGCAGACCGTTGACCAGCTCTGCTCCGTTGACCCTGACGTGATCCGCAAGCTCAAAGCGGTGTTCGAACGGTCGGGACGCAATGCCGCGATGCAGATAGGCTTCCGCAGTCGTGTCCTGCTTCTTACCGGTCACGGTCAGGAGGTTCGACTGGAAGGTAATGTCCAGATCATCGCGCGCGAAGCCCGCAACAGCGATCGAAATTCGATAGCTGTCATCGCCGGTCTTGACGATGTCATACGGCGGCCAGTCACTGACTGAGCGAGCACGCTGAGCGTTCTCCAGGAGATTGAAGACGCGGTCAAAGCCAACGCTCGAGCGGAAGAGTGGTGTGTAGTCGTAAGATGTTGCCATAGCCATATCCTCCTTGAAGCAACATGGGTATGAAGCGCCGAAAGACAGCGCTCCCAGCAGGGCCAACCCTGTTCTAGCGGCTGGCGGCGATCGATTTGGTTTTCGCGGGTTTCGGTTTCAAGGTATGGACATCAAAATTTTCGGCGGCATCCGAAGTCCACCGTTCTGTCGACCGAAGAGGAAGCGATCATCATCGCCTTCCGCCGGCATACGCTGTTGCCGCTCGACGACTGTCTTTACAGTCTGCAGGCGACGATTCCTCTGAGACGAAACACTAGCCGTCCTCTCTGGATTGTGAATGCGTTAAATTTCTTTCCTTTTCTTTTCAGGCTGTTATCAGCATCGACGCCAAACTATAATTTTTTCGTTTAGCCCCCTTGAAATGGAAAAATCCCGAAAATAAATCACTCCCGCGAACGCTCATTTGAGGTTCGCACCCGCCTGGACCGGCCATCGGGTCGGGCGGGGATTTCAACGTCATCTTTTTTGTCCAACGGAGGAAAACATGTCGTTCCGACCGCTTCATGATCGCATTCTTGTCCGCCGCATCGCGTCCGAGGAAAGGACCAGGGGCGGCATCATCGTTCCAGACACCGCCAAGGAGAAGCCCCAGGAAGGCGAGGTTATCGCCGTCGGCCCCGGCGCACGCAACGACGCGGGCCAGGTCCAGGCACTGGACGTCAAGGCCGGTGATCGAATCCTGTTCGGCAAATGGTCGGGTACCGAAATCAAGATCAACGGCGAGGATCTGCTGATCATGAAGGAAAGCGACGTCATGGGTATCATCGACACCCAGGCGGAGCAGAAAAAAGTCGCTTGAATGTGACCGTGTGAAACCATCAGTCAACAATAGCTGCCTATTGAGGAGTTAAAGATATGGCTGCGAAAGAAGTCAAATTCCACGCCGACGCCCGTGAACGCATGCTGCGTGGGGTCGATGTGCTTGCGAATGCCGTCAAGGTTACGCTCGGTCCGAAGGGCCGCAACGTGGTCATTGACAAGTCCTTCGGTGCTCCGCGCATCACAAAGGACGGCGTGTCGGTGGCCAAGGAAATCGAGCTGGAAGACAAGTTCGAGAACATGGGTGCCCAGATGCTGCGTGAAGTCGCGTCGAAGACGAATGATCTGGCCGGTGACGGCACGACGACGGCGACAGTACTTGCACAGGCGATTGTCAAGGAGGGCGCCAAGGCCGTTGCGTCGGGCATGAATCCAATGGATCTTAAGCGTGGCATTGACTTGGCCGTCGACACCGTCGTCAAGGAGCTCCAGGCCCGCGCCCGCAAGATCACGAGCAACTCGGAGATTGCCCAGGTTGGCACGATTTCGGCGAATGGAGATACCGAGATCGGTCGCTTCCTCGCCGAAGCGATGGAAAAGGTCGGCAATGAAGGTGTTATCACCGTCGAGGAAGCCAAGACGGCCGAAACGGAACTCGAAGTCGTCGAGGGTATGCAGTTCGACCGCGGCTATCTCAGCCCGTACTTCGTCACCGATGCCGAGAAGATGCGCGTGGAGTTCGAGGATCTCTATATCCTGATCCACGAAAAGAAGCTGTCGAACCTTCAGTCGATGCTTCCTGTCCTGGAAGCGGTAGTTCAGTCTGGGAAACCGCTGGTGATCATCGCGGAGGATGTCGAAGGCGAAGCCCTCGCCACGCTAGTCGTCAACAAACTGCGCGGCGGCCTGAAGATCGCTGCTGTCAAGGCTCCTGGCTTCGGCGACCGCCGCAAGGCGATGCTGGAGGACATCGCTATCCTGACGGGCGGAACTGTCATCTCCGAAGATCTCGGCATCAAGCTCGAGAATGTCACGCTCAATATGCTCGGCCGCGCCAAGAAGGTGGCGATCGAAAAAGAGAACACCACGATCATCGACGGCGTGGGCTCGAAGTCCGAAATCGATGGACGTGTCGCCCAGATCAAGACGCAGATCGAGGAAACAACTTCCGACTACGACCGCGAGAAGCTGCGGGAACGCCTCGCCAAGCTTGCCGGCGGCGTTGCCGTCATCCGTGTTGGTGGCTCGACGGAAGTCGAAGTCAAGGAGAAAAAGGATCGCGTCGACGATGCGTTGCATGCCACTAGGGCAGCCGTCGAAGAAGGAATCCTGCCGGGCGGCGGCGTGGCGCTCCTTCGTGCGGTCAAGGTGCTCGACGATCTTTCAACGGTCAATCAGGACCAGAAGGTCGGCGTTGAAATCGTTCGTCGTGCTATCGAAGCTCCGGTCCGCCAGATCGCCGAGAATGCCGGGGCCGAGGGTTCGGTCATTGTCGGAAAGCTGCGCGAGAAGACCGACCTCTCCTATGGCTGGAATGCCCAGACTGGCGAATATGGTGATCTCTACGCTCAGGGCGTCATCGACCCCGCTAAAGTCGTGCGCACCGCGCTTCAGGATGCAGCCTCGGTTGCCGGTCTGCTGGTGACGACGGAAGCCATGATCGCCGAAAAGCCGAAGAAGGACGCCGCACCGGCGCTGCCTTCAGGCGCCGGCATGGATTTCTAACCGGTAGGAACGGCTCGCTCTTCCGTCGTAAGAGCGAGCCGCCTTGCAAGACAAGCCATGACTGCGAGACCATTACCCTCGAAGGATGAAGCGCGCTTATGTGCCAATGTAGTCAGGAATCTGGCTCGTGACTTAAGCCTTGCAGACGATCCGGCCGCGATCGGCAAACTGACCGTTCTGGTTGCTCGGCTTTTCAACAGCGGACTGCGCACCCGCGAAGAGCTGATGTCGGCCGCGATGAAGTCTGCTGGTATGCCGAGCAGTGCGATTGCCGCAACTGCGGACCACTAGGACCGTTGTCGGTTCGCAGACCTAGCGTTGTGCGAACCGCCCGTCTCAACTTGCTGCTCGGACCGTTGGATTCCCTGCGTCGGCAGCCTCTTTCTCGAGAAAATGGCCGCCTAGCGCCTCGATACCACCAAGGCGTTCACGGCATGACGGGCAAAAGGCCAGATGGATAGAGACGCCTATGGGAGAAGCTTCCAGAAAAGCCGAATGAGCTAGCCAGACTGATCCTCGACAAAGGCGGAGGAGCCTCAGTTTTCAGCGAAACTCCAACCCCTAGATTTGTAGGCGCCTTCTTTCCTAAAATTGAGGTAGGAGGCCTCTCCCGCGATCCGACGTAACTTGGCGAAAGGGTCGGATCGGGCTAGCTGAGCATTTTGCCCACGCGCTCGCCTTTTCTTACCGGACACGTACGAACGCCTCCGAAGGTTCCCATCACGTTGGTTGAGGAGCATGGCATGACGCAACAAGGTAAAATTACAGTCGTCACGGGGCGGGTCTACATTGGGGCGGGTCTAGATTTGTGACTCGTATTCGCGGCTTTCACTGCGGTAGCGAAACAGCTTTGCGGGGCGGCCGCCAGTCTCGCTTGTCGTATCTCCGGTTTCCTCGACGAGGTCCTGCTGCTCGATCAACCGTCGAAAATTCTGCTTGTGGAGCGTCAACCCGGCAAGCGCCTCAACGCTGCGCTGCAATTGCAGCAAGGTAAAGCTTGCCGGCATCAACTCGAAGACGACAGGCCGGTATTTGATTTTCGCCCGCAGTCGCGCAATGCCAGTCGCAAGAATGCGCCGATGGTCGGCAAACATCGGCCGTCCCGGATTTACCTCCGGTGGAAAACCGGCCTCTTTCACAAGACCGGCCTCGTAGAGGATTTCATAGCGCTGCAGCACCAGGTCTTCGTTCCAGGCAACCTCGCCGCATCCAAAGGCGAAGTTCACTCGACGCAACCGCTCTTCCTTGCGCAAGGGGTCGCGCCTTGCCCAGGTGGCGAGATGTGCGACGATGTCGTCAAGGACAGCCGGGCGCCCGGCGCGCCAGTCCTCCCAGGGAAAATAGCTGTACCAGCCATGCCAGGCAGGCCCGCCAGCGCCCGTTGCAGACTGCTCCCGCACCAGACCGAGATAGCTGATCGAGATCGTCCTGCCGCCGAGGATCTCATTATTTCGGTCGCGATCGGCGAAGGTATAGAGTTGCTCCAGATAGCCGACCGGATGGCCTGTCTGCTCCTGAACCCATTCACGCAGACCGCTCTGCAGCGTGCGGTGCCCCATTTCGAACGGACCTGACGGGAGGGCCTCTCCGGACCGGATCGTCATCACACGCGGCTCGCCGCCCGTGACCGCGACGAGCACGGCTATCAATTCGGCATGTGCAAACCCGATCGTCAAGGAAAGTACGCCTCCTGTTGTCAAACAGGCAATCTCTGGCACAACGGACCAACTTGAGGAAGCACACCCGGGATGAATATGCTTGAATTTTCATCTGTCGATCGCCCGCCGCCTAGCGCAGGAACTGCCTGAAACGGCGCAGTGCCAGATAGAAGAAGATGGCGCCGATCGCCGCGAGCGCCACAAGCTGCGGCCACACCACGGCAAGACCGGCGCCGCGGAACAAAACGGCCTGCGATAAGATTACGAAGTGGGTATTTGGCGCTGCCAGCATGATGTTCTGGATAATCTCGGGCATGCTTTCGCGCGGGGTTGTACCGCCGGAGAGCAATTGGAGGGGGATCAGCACCAACATCAGGAGCAGGCCGAACTGCGGCATCGAGCCTGCGACGGTCGCAAGGAAAATGCCGAGGCATGTGGTGGCGAATACGACAAGCGTGGTACCGATCACAAAGAGTAGGAACGAGCCCTCGATCGGCACGTTGAGCAGCCCCTGGACGATAAAGATCAATGAGAAGGTGGAGGCGACAACGACAATAAGGCCCATCGACCATATCTTGCTCAGCATGATCTCCAGCGGCGTGATGGGCATGACGAGCAGGTGCTCGATGGTGCCGTGTTCCCGTTCGCGGATCAAAGCCGCACCGGTCAGGATGATCGAAAGCATCGTAATCGACGAAATGACATTGTTGATCGAGCCGAACCAACTTTTGTCCAACTCGGGATTGAACCGGGATCGCAGCGTCAGCGCGACCGATGCCTGGTCGCCGCCGCGATATCGGTTGACGAACTCGTTAACCTCGCCCGAGACGATCGACTGAACATAACCGCCACCAGTGAACGCCTGGGATATCCGTGTCGCATCGATGTTCAGCTGAATGCTCGGCGATCGACCGGCAAGTACATCCCTTTGGAAATTCGGTGGAATTACAAGTGCGAATGTATCCAGCCCGGCATCCATGCGGCGATCGACCTCAGAGAGCGTAATGACGTGCGGCACAACGAAATAGGGAGGATAAAATGCCGTAATGATGCGTGCGGAAAGTGGAGACTGATCCTCATCCACAATAGCGATGGCAGCACGATTTAGCGTTTCAGGCAGAGAGTTCGACGCCGTGTAGATTGATACCGTGAACGCATAGATAATCAGAACCAGCAGCATCGGATCGCGCGCGACGCCCCAGAGCTCCTTGATCCCCAGTCGATAAACACTGGCAATGCGCATGATCAATTCGCCTGTTTCTTCAAGAGCAATGCCCCCAGGCACATCAGCACCGGGGCGGCAATCAGCAAAGGCATGAAGGAGCCGACCAGGTCGCCAAAGCCTAAAGCCTTGGAGAAGGTGCCACGCGAGATCGTGACAAAATGGGCGGCAGGATAGATCTTGCCGATGAAGGCCCCCACCCCTTGCAGGGATGACACCGGGTCGATCATGCCCGAGTACTGAACAGCCGGAATGAGGGTTATCAAAGCAGTGCCGAAAATCGCTGCAATCTGACTGTTCATGAAGGCGGAGATTAGCAGCCCCATGCCTGTCGTTATCGTCACATAGATCAGTGCGGCAAGGGCAAATGTCGGGAAGCTGCCCGTGAAGGGAACGCGAAAGATGAATACCGCGAATGCGGTCAACATGAAGAAGTTGAGCATCGCAAGGGCGATATAGGGCAATTGCTTGCCAAACAGGAATTCGATGCGCGTAACCGGTGTCACGTAAAAATTGATGATCGAGCCGAGTTCCTTTTCGCGCACGACGCTGAGGCCGGCAAGCATCGCCGGGATCATCATCAGCAGGAGAGGAATGACACCGGGGACCATGGCGACAAGGCTCTGTACGTCTGGATTGTAGCGGTATCGAACATCCAGCTGAAAGTTTGCGGCCGCCGCTGCGGCGCCGGCGCTGGCTTGGACCTTGCGCGCCAGCCATTCAGCGTGCATTCCCTCGACATAACCCCGCACCGTCTCGGCTCGGCTTGGCATGGCGCCATCGATCCAGGCACCTATCTCGACACTTCGGCCCCGCGACACGTCCCTGCCGAAGCCTGGCGGAATCTCGATGGCGAGACTGAGCTCCCCCGACCGCATTCGACGATCCATATCGGCATAGTCAATGATCGGCGACCTTTCAACGAAGTACCGGGAGCCGGAAATCTGCAGGACATAGTCCTGGCTGATGGTCGTGTCATCGCGGTCGAGAACAGCGAAGGTGAGGTTCTCGACATCCATGTTGATGCCGTAGCCAATGACAAACATGAGAATGACACTGCCGAGGATCGCCAGCGTCGCGCGAATGGGATCGCGCCTGAGTTCAAGCGCCTCGCGGCGCGTATAGGCAAACATTCTTCGAAAATCGAAGATCCGCCGCAGCCAGCCTGCCCCCTGCTTTTGCGCAGCGTCGCCCGTTTGCACATCAGCAGAGACAAAGGTTGCCGGCGCTGCTTGCCTGTCCCCGATCGCGTCTTCGAGATAGCCAATGAACGCCTCCTCGAGACTGGTTGCTAAACGCGCTTGCACAATGGTCTCAGGCGCATCGCTCACAAGCACCTTTCCGGCGTGCATCAAAGATATCCGATCACACAGGGCCGCCTCGTTCATAAAATGCGTCGAGACGAAAATCGTAACATTGTCCTTTCGCGACAGATCCGACAGTATCTGCCAGAAATTGTCCCGGGCAACGGGGTCGACGCCGGATGTCGGCTCGTCAAGGATCAGAATATCTGGGGAATGGATCATCGCCACCGCCAGCGACAGGCGCTGGCGAATACCGAGCGGCAGGGCATCCGGCAAGACATCCATGACATCACTCAGGTCGAACCGCTGCGTGGTTTCCTCGATGCGAACCGGTACCAGTTGCGGGTCCATGCTGAACAGCCGCGCATGAAGGTCGAGGTTCTGGCGAACCGTCAACTCCGTATAAAGGGAGAAAGCCTGCGACATATAGCCGACGCGACGGCGGATCTCGATATCCTGTGGTTCGACCTCGCGACCGTAGAGATGCGCCGTTCCTTCGCTTGCCGGAAGAAGGCCCGTCAGCATTTTCATCGTCGTCGTCTTGCCGCAGCCGTTCGAGCCAAGGAATCCGAATATCTCGCCGCGCGCGATGCGAAAGCTGACATCATCGACGGCAGTGAAGCTGCCAAAGCGCATCGTCAGGTGGCTGGCCTCTATCGCGATCTCGTCTTGCGCAGCCACCGTCCGCGGCGGCATGTCAACAAAGCTGTGTCCGGCGCGCTTTTCCTCGGGAAGAAGCGCGATGAAGGCCGCATCGAGATTGGCCGTGGCGGTGCTCTTCATCAGCTCCCCCGGCGTTCCGGTCGCCAGGACCCTGCCACCATCCATCGCAACCAGCCAGTCAAAGCGCGCCGCTTCCTCCATGTAGGCCGTTGCAACGATAACGCTCATGTGTGGGCGAGACTGCCGGATGCTGTCGATCAATTCCCAGAACTGACGACGCGACAGGGGATCGACACCGGTCGTCGGCTCATCGAGGATGAGCAAATCGGGGTCATGGATCAGCGCGCAGCAAAGGCTGAGTTTTTGCTTCATGCCGCCGGACAGTTTGCCGGCCGGGCGATCGACAAACGAGCTTAGCCCTGTGCCCTTCAGCAGTCCGGCAATGCGCGCCTCCCGCTCCTCCTTTGCCTGACCAAAGAGCCGCGCAAAGAAGTCCACGTTCTCGAAAACCGAAAGTGTGGGGTAAAGGTTCTTGCCAAGCCCCTGTGGCATGTAGGCGATCTTTGGGGAGGTTATGCTGCGATGTGTCGCATCGGCAATATTGCCTCCCAGGACGTCGACCGTCCCTTTCTGGATAACACGCGCACCGGCAATCAGCGACAGAAGGCTCGACTTGCCCACGCCATCCGGACCGATCAAGCCGATCATGCGGTTCGCCGGCAGCTCTAGCGTTATATTGTCAAGCGCCTTCGTCTTCCCGTAGGCGAGGCTCACTCCCTCGATGCGAGCGACCTGGCGATCTGTCGCGCCGGTTGGCTTGCCATTCATTGCAGCACCGGTCCAGAAATATGGGCGGGCCACTCCGCCTTGGGGTCGAGCTGGACATAGGCCATGCCCGGGAGGCCCGTCTTGACGAACTGAACATATTTGCGCAGCAGGTCCGGCGGGATCCGGGCCTTGATCCTGAACATCAGCTTCGTCCGCTCTTCCTGCGTCTCGACGGTCTTTGGCGTGAATTGGGCGACGTCTGCGACAAACGTCACGTTGGCCGGTATGATATATTTCGGTGCTGCATCAAGCACGAGCCGCACCTCTGCGCCCATCGCTACGCGCCCCGCCTGGTCAGTCGGCAAGAAAAACGTCATGTAGACATCACTCAAGTCGACGATATTGAGCACGCGGCCCCCAGCGGCAAGAACCTCGCCCGGCTGCGCTACTTTATATTGGACGCGGCCCTCACGCGGTGACTTCAGGACACTGTCGGTGATGTCGGCCTCGATGCTTTCGATCTCCGCTTTGGCGGCATCGACTGCAGCGTCCGCATCAACCACCTGCGCTTTCGAAGAGGTGATGGCGGCCTCGGCGGCGGCGAGCTGCGCCTGGGCTGCTGCAACAGCAGCCTTTGCTCCCTGGGCAGCCGCGCGATCGTCATCCAGAATCTGCTGCGAAATCGTGTTGCTCTTCAGCAATTGCTCCGAGCGTGTAAGCTTCGTCTGCGCCGCGTCGGCTTGCGCCTCGCGCTGGGCAACGACGGCAATAGCCGCAGCGTGCTCGGCTTCGCGTTGTTTGACAAGGCTGTTTGCCGTATCAACTCCGATAACGGCCCGGCGCAACTGCGCCTCGGCCTGACGGCGTCGCGCTTCGAGCTGCTCGGTGTCCATTCGCGCGAGCACCTGGCCCGCCGCGACAAAATCGCCCTCATTGACGAGAATGTCCTGAATGCGGCCTGCAGTCTTTGTCGAGATATCGATTTCCGTCGCTTCGATGCGCCCATTGCCACTGGCAATGCCATCAGGCAGGCCGCTCTTGGAGAATTTCTGCCATGCGTAGTAACCACCAACGACCAAAATGGCGAGCAAGGCAATGAAAAGCCAATTCTTCTTTGCCGGCATGCTGACCTCTCAAACTTAAGCGAATAGCAACCACGATCTATGGTTGATCGTAACAATAACAGTGATTTGACGTTTCAAATACTCACGAATCAACGGGATGTCCGCATCTTCAATACGTTGTGCCATGCGCAAAACGCCAAATAAAAACGAATCAACACAATTGATCCGATCAATTATCTCCGTTAGGTTGATCGCTGGCATAATAGTCGCGCAACAACCGGCGTTGGAAGGAGAAAACCATGAAAGATGGACCCCATGCAGTTGATGTTCACGTCGGGAAGACGATCCGCATCAAGCGTTTGATGCGCAAGGTATCGCAGACCGAGCTTGGCGATCGGGTCGGCGTCACGTTTCAACAGATTCAAAAATACGAAAAGGGATCGAACCGCGTTTCCGCGAGCATGCTGGTTGAGATTGCCGGCGCGCTCGATGTCGACGTCCGCTCGTTCTTCGAGGACGTGCAACCCGGCAGCGCCAACGACAATCCGACGCCCAGCGAGGAATTCGTTGTTTCGCGCGACGGCGTACTGCTGAACGCCGCGTTCCTGGCGATCAAGAACGAACAGGTTCGCAAGAAGATCGTAAAGCTCGTGCAGGCAATTGCCGGCATGGAATTGGACGACAACCAGTAACGCCGTGATCGGAGATAGACGGTGCGACCGTCAATGGCAGTCGAGAAGCACGAGGTTCTCGCTGGCGTCCTTCATTGCGACTTGCGTCTTCTTGCCGATCAGCTTTTCGAGATTGACGTCGAGCTCGCGTTCAGGGTCAATGCCGTCCCAATCGATCACGACTTGTAGAAGCGCCATATTGGTCAAGTGCAGCAGATTATGCAGCTTGAGCTTCTGGGCCTCATCTTTGGCGGCGGAGAGCAACCGGAAGATCCTGGCGTACTCACTACCCGTTCCCTCGTCCCTCGTCAGAATGTTCATTGCCATCGCCTTCTCTGCTGATGAGCCTCCCGGGCTTCAACGGTTCCCATCATTCGGGTCTGGCGTTACTCAGGCGTTACAGGCGTGACGGCCGCCGTGACTTCCGCCCGCAGGTGCTCCCAGTGCGAGGTGGCGGCGAAGCCCCAGTCACGCTCTTGATCTGCAAACTCCACCTCCTGCAAATACTGCAGGACGAGTTCGGCATCGTGACGCTTGCGCTCGATCTTGGTGGCTCGGATCATCCGTAGGATCGTCTTGGCGCGGCCCTCGCCGACGAAAGCGCAGCCCTCGACGACCTTCGGGTAAGTGCGCAATGAAAAGTGGAGCGCGCGACCGGCAAGCAACAGCATCTTGTGTTCGGCAAGCGAGAGCGCTCCCAGCCGGTACAGGCCGTCTATCGTCGGCTGAAAGTCGACCCACGGGATCGAGAGCGGCAGCCAGCCGAGTTCTTCCGGCGCGTGCACAAGCGCCACGGCCTCGTCGTCGATCAGGCGACCTTCCGCATAATCCTCATAGATCGAACCGAGACCCACCATGCCGAACGCTGCGCATTCGGCAGCGCGCAGCGCCCCCATGCTGGCTCCCCCTGCAACGACGACATTGTGCTGCAATGCATAGAGGATTTCCTTGTGCCATACCGAGGGTACTTCGCCAAAGTAGCCATCGACAATCCCGATCGCTCGTGCGCCGTCCTGCACAGCCTGCAATATGTCGCCGCGCGCTGCCGGACCGCGAAACGCGATCGAGGGGTTCTCGTCGCGAAGCCTGCCAATATCGGCGCCGAAGCTCGGGCCTGCGAAAATGACCTTCATTGCATTTTTCCTTGCATGGCGTTGACGGCGCGCAATCCGAGTTGAATGAACTCGCCACTGACGTCCACCTCAAGGCCCGGAACGATCATGCGAACGACCGAAACCGGCAGGCGTGGATGGGCAAGTGGCACGGCCACCACCTGATCGACACCTCTCGCCTTGAGGCGATCGAGAATGTGATTGATGTTTTCCTGGATGCTGCGCGGCGCAGCATCGAAAGAGACCTTGGGAGTGACAGGCGTTTCGTCGCAGAGGTTGATGAGTTCCTGCATTGGTCCGCCATTGTCGAGCCTCTGGTAGAGCCGCGGGGAAAAGTCGTCGCGACTGCCAGCGATCGCCGTCAAACGGCTCTGCGCTGCCTCAGTGATTGCGCGTATCGCGGCGCGAATAGGATCGGGGTGGCAGCCGCATCCCCCGCAGACATGGGTCCAGCGCGCATCCACACGCTCACCAAGATCACCGGGAATGATAACGGCGAGAAAACTGGGAACGCCAATATCGGTCGTCATGTCGAGGAGCAGGAGACGCATTCCTGCGCGCTTGATGCGATCGACGATGATATCCAGCACGGGATCGCCGAAGGCCGCCGGGTCGATCCGTGCGCCACGCAGTTGCTCGTATGGGCGCAATTGCGTCAGCGCCCAGGCGTCACGTTCGACAAGCTCACAGAGTCCGTGAAGAACGGCTTCCGCTGGCCGATTTCCGGATGCAAGACCATCACTCGATTGCTCGAAGCCGGAGGGGCGCACGCCGCGATGATCGAGACCGACGAGCGGCCACGGCACGAAAACAGGGCGCCCGGAGATGATGTCCAGCCCCTCGCTCCAGGCGATCGGTTGCGAACCGATCTCCAAGGGAACGCAGCGGGCGACCGAGCCGAGGTCGATCATCGGCGCGTGCTCGGCCGTCATTCCGTCCAGGGTCGCCATCACCAGGTCGCTCGGCTGGATTTCCGCAATGCGCGTCTCGACTGCTTCCATCGCTGCCGAGGTCATGGCAGCCTCTTCGTCGATGCCTTTTCCCTGAAATACGGAAAGCGTGTAGCTGTTCGGGCGCGTCGCGAAAGCAACGGGGATCTCGACAAGATCGAGCGCGGTGAGCAGACCCACCCGCGTAATGCCGAGTTCCTTGAAGTATGGCTTGATGGCCGCGAATGTCTGTCCAGGCGTCAGTGAACGGTCGTGATAGCTATTGATGCCGGCCGACGATAGGCTGAGATCTTTCGCCAGGCGCTCGAGTGCGGTCTGAACAGACATTCGCATCGACCTCAACGGAACTTCAGGGCATGAACAATGCTTGCCGTGGCGTTCGTGTCAAGCTGGACGGCTTCCTGCTTCAGGACGGCCTGAGCGGCAGCGGAAAGGCGGACTGCGACTGGCTTGATCTGGGTGGTCGTCATTGTGTCATCTCCTGCTGGAAGCAGCATCATGCTGCGGACAGGAGGAGCATGCCTCAACGGGCGTTATTTCGGCGTGACCGAGATTCGCGCTAGGACGGCGCCCAAGCGCCGCAGATGTAACGCTTCAGGACAATCCGGCCATGCGAAGGCCGTCAATCAGCTGACGGGTGTCATCGGGATTGCGGTCCGGCACGAATTGCCAGACATCATCCGTGCGGAAATCGGGAAAATTCTCAAGCACGATAGAGGCGTAGCGCGACGCGGTTCTCAAGTCACCGTTCTTCGCGTGAGATGCAGCAAGAAGTCGCGAGGTCGCAGGGCGATCCTTGACGCGATCCAGGACCTCGATCGCCTTTGCGTAGTTTTCCTGCACGAAATGGATACCGCCGAGATTCCAGTAGTAGTAGTCGGGAGGCAACGGATTGAGCTTGAGCGCTGCCAGGCTCAACTCCAGCGCCCGATCACTCTGACCGTCATGCAGCAAGGCATCGGCATGATCGGCGAGAATGTCGGCGTCATTCGGGTTCAGCATCTGGGCTTCCGCGAAAAAGTCGAGACTATCGTCGAAACGGCGGCGATAGAGAGCGACGAAGCCCAATTCGCGCATTGCCCTGCCACTGTTGGGGTCACTGTCACGGGCACGCCAGGCGGAGCGGTCGGCCTCCTCCAGCAGCTGCGTGTCCTTCATCCCGCGCACGAGCCACTCCATACCGAGTACGCGGGCCATTCCAGCGTGAGCCGATGAAAACCTGTCGTGGCGGGAAAGCGCCGATTTGAACCATTTGCGCGCCTGGCGCAGATGCTGCAGATCAGTCTTCGAAACGAGCCGCTTTCCTTCGAGGTACAGGCGATAGGCCGACGGATTGACGTCATGCGTCATGTCCAGAAGCTCGCGGCGTTCAATAGTGTCGGCAAGCGTCATCACAATACGTCGCGCAAGCTGAGCAAAGGATTGGTTGACCTTCTGCATGGCGAGCGGCAGATCGATCGCCCAGAGCACCTCCGCCGTCGAAGTCTTCGTCAGCCGACACGTCGAATAGATGTCATCCTCGCGACCGTGGATCGTGACATAGACCGTGTAGTCGAACCGCAGTTCAGGCGGCGTCGGCACGATGGGATCGCCAGCAAGGCTGCGATTGACGATCTCCAGGCTGGTGTGCGCAGCAATGACCTTAAAGCCGCGCTGCTGGCTCAGTCCGATCGTGACCTCTTCCAAAAGCGCGCGGCCCACACGCTGCAGCACCGGATCGGACAAGATGGTATCCGGCGGCAGAATGAGGACCCGCGGCTGACCGACCGGGTCCGCGGGGATATTGCCCGGGACAATCTTCAAGGGGCCTTGAAGTGAGGCAGGCGCGATAATCCCAAGTTCCTGCGCCAGAGCCAGGGTCTGGCCACCCGGCTCCGCACCGTATTCTGCTTTCAGCTCATTGCGGCAACGCAAATATACCTGACGTGCGGCTGCGAGATCACCGGCGTCCACATGACGCCGCATCAGCGCGCGGCAAGCAACTTCGTTCGCAGGGTCAGCCTCAAGCAGCGAGCCTGCAAGCATCAGGATGTCGTCGGATGTCCGTTTCTCCGGCGTTTCCAGAAGCGCAATGATATGAGCCTCGCGGCGCTGCTCAATGCGCTGACGCTCGACGACGATCCGCTCTTCGGCCTCAATCGTCGGCGCCTTGAACCCCTCAAGGAGATCGCCGCGAAGCAGCGTCCACATTGATCGTGGCAAGGGCGCGGAAGTATCGCCAAGAACCAGGACATCTGCGTCCCAATCATCACCGTTGAAAAAGACATGGGTATTTGTCGTCTTGAGCAAACGCGGCAGGCTGTCGGGAATGCTGCGGTCGATCCGCGCCAGAAGCTGGCGCAGGCTGCCGGCTCGCTGCTTGGATTGATCCGACTGCCAAAGGATTGCCCGCAAAATCTCCCGCTCCATCATGTGTTGCGGTGCAGTTACGAGGAAAGCGAGCAACCCGTAAGCCTTCTCCGGCAAGACGATCTCGCCGCCCTCCGCAAAAAGCGCGGGCGCTCCAAGTAGACGGAGAAGACGGTTCTGTTTGCCTGTCACGAGCAACTCGCGATTGGAGATCCGACCCGAGTATAAGGACAAACAATGGCAACGCAAAAGGATTATGCGTGTCCGGTTGAATTTATCAACCGGGAGATGATTTCGGCAAGTAACTTACCGGAAGAGCACCACGCCTGAAATACTATTCCGCCGCATTTCGCTCCGCTGACGTCATGAAAAACAAATGGCGCCGATCTTCCGATCGACGCCATTTGCAAGAATGCAACTCGCCAGCTTATGCAGCGGCTGAAGCAAAGCCAGCCGTCGGAACTTCCGAGATCGTCTTCAGAACCTGCGAAGCGATCTGGTAGGGGCACCCCTGGGAGTTCGGGCGACGATCTTCCAGGTAACCGCGATAGTCGTTCTTTACGAAGGAGTGCGGAACACGGATCGAAGCACCACGGTCAGCAACACCGTAGGAGAACTTGTTCCACGGGGCTGTCTCATGCTTGCCGGTCAGGCGCAGGTGGTTGTCCGGGCCATAGACGTCGATGTGAGCCTGCAGGTTCTTGTCGAACTGCGCCATCAGCGCTTCGAAATAGGCCTTGCCGCCGACTTCGCGCATGAACTTGGTCGAGAAGTTGCAGTGCATGCCCGAGCCGTTCCAGTCGGTGTCGCCGAGCGGCTTGCAATGGAACTCGATGTCGATGCCGTACTTTTCGCAAAGGCGCAGAAGCAGGTAGCGGGCCATCCAGATCTGGTCGGCAGCGCGCTTGGAGCCCTTGCCGAAAATCTGGAACTCCCACTGCCCCTTGGCCACTTCGGCGTTGATGCCTTCATGGTTGATACCGGCTGCAAGGCACAGGTCGAGGTGCTCTTCGACGATCTCGCGAGCGATCGAGCCGACATTCTTGTAGCCAACGCCGGTGTAGTACGGGCCCTGCGGAGCCGGATAGCCGGTTTCCGGGAAGCCAAGCGGACGACCATTTTCGTAGAAGAAGTATTCCTGCTCGAAGCCGAACCAGGCATCTTCGTCATCAAGGATGGTGGCGCGGCTGTTCGACGGATGCGGGGTAACACCATCGGGCATCATGACTTCGCACATGACGAGAACGCCATTCGTGCGCGCCGGATCCGGATAGATCGCGACGGGCTTCAGCACGCAGTCAGAGCTGCGGCCTTCTGCCTGCATCGTGGACGAACCGTCGAAGCCCCACAGCGGCAGCTGCTCGAGCGTCGGAAAAGCGTCGAATTCCTTGATCTGCGTCTTGCCGCGGAGATTTGGTACCGGGGTGTACCCATCGAGCCAGATGTACTCGAGCTTATACTTGGTCATTTGCGATTCTCTCAAACATAAATCGTGAGCAAATCCTCAAGCGAACCGACCGAAGCGACCAGCCCGCGAAGGGATGCCAAATCATATGCACGTGGTGTGCCAGTTCGTGTGCAACGACGCCCCACACCGCTCTAGATCTCCCGACAAACCGGTCGACTGGACTTGCTGTGGGGACAATGGGGAGACGGAACTGATAGCGGACTCAAACAGTTAGTTGCCGAAGGCATCTGCGCAGTGTGCGTTCGACCGCTGCAGCCGCCGCCGACGACGACTGCAACATATTTTTTGCAGCAAAGCGCACATGGCTATTATTTATGCATTTGATGATTTTATGTACTTGCTGAAATTCTGATTTAAATGCCAGCAGATTCGTATGCCCATAATTCCAACAAATGTTGCACTTTTTTCAATCAGATCGCGCAATTACTGTGCAAGTCTGCTATGGTCCCGTGACGTCCTCGGGCGTCGATGAGCAAGGAGGCACTTTATGGCCATTGGTGTGCATCACGAGACGGCAACAATCTACGCGTTTCCGGCAAAGCGGTTCGCTGCGGCAGAGCGCCGCCCGGCGGTCGATATTGAACCGGATATGATGTCCTCCGTCTATGAAAGCTGCTGGTATCATGACGAGGCGATAAAAAAAGCCGCAGAGCCAGCACAGCCGAAGTTCACGCCCCGCATCGTGGATTGATCTTTCCTTGATCGTGAACCGACGCTGAACGGCAATGTCTGCTGCTTCATTTCGAGCCTCACGATGTGGAAGCGGCTTTTGAGAGCATTGCCCAACACGTCGAGTTGATAGGTGAGACGCAGCGGTCCAGGATCTTTCCTCTCAGCCTGAGGAGGGCGGAGGACATGCTGCTGGCGCGGCCACCATCGTCCCGCGCCGGACGATCTGGCCTATAGGCCGCAAAATTCGCCAGCCGATTCACCAACACAATCCGCAGACGATCAGCCGGCAGTCTGGCAGCCGGCAGTCTGGCAGACAGATGGCATCTGGACGAGGTGGTGGACCAGCATCGGAAGTGCCAAGCTGGCTGACGCGCCGGCGATCAAGATGGTCTCGTACTTGACGTCCCGCCTAGCGTCAGCGCCAAATGATCGATGCGAGAATCTCCCGGCTGGCTGAACACTGGCTGCGGGCTCCAACTCAACCTCGTTATGCCTGCAGCGCCAGTTGATCGCAACTATTGCGCACCGCGAGACTGCCGCCTTGGTGTTCCGGCGCCTGCCTTTCGCGCACGCCAAATGGGCAAGACATGGTCTTTTTTCTTGCACGCCCGCCGCCACAGCCCGCGATCAATTCTCATTATGCATCTGTTATAACTATACTTTCCACCTTGGCACGGCACTTGCATTCATCTCTTGCATGCAAGATAGCACCAGTACCAATGACAAGAGAGCCAGCATAGAAGAGGCCATCGTTTCGGGCATTCTTTCGGGTCGCATCAAGCCCGGTACGCGACTTGGCGAGAGCCAGCTGGCGACCATCTTTTCAGTTTCCCGCACCCTTGTGCGAGAAGCCCTGATGCGCTTGGAGGCCCGCTGTATCGTCCAGGTCAGCCCGCGGCGCGGCTGGTATGTCGTCGAACCCTCGGCGCAAGAGGCTATGATGGTCTATGACGCCCGCCGGGCGCTGGAATCCGGAATGCTGCGTGGCTTCACCTCCCTGCCTGCTGCCGCAGCTGACATATTGCAAGCTCATCTCGATCAGGAACGCGCGGCAATTGCATCGGGCGACCGCCAGCGGCTCACCTATCTCATGGGCGATTTTCATATCCGCATCGCCGAGCTTTCAGGCAATATGGTGCTGGTCGACATCCTGCGCGACCTGACAGCCCGAACGTTGCTCATCTCGCTGCAATTCCAATCGGACTATCACGCCCGCCAGTCGCATGAGGGCCACCGCGCCGTTGCGGCGGCCCTACTGGCCAGCGATTTCGCCCGCGCGGCGGAACTCTCGATCGAGCACCTCGACGAGGTAGAGGCAGGGCTCGACCTGACTGTCCGCGCAGATCCGCTCGCCGATCTGCGTCAATCCCTCGCAGTGCCCGACCCAGCCAGCGACAATCCGGATCCGTCGAATATTTCCCCCGTCAGTAACACCAATAGCCAGGAGAACATCTGAATGCTGAACCGCAGAAGTCTTATTGCAGCCATCTCCGCGATCCTCGCCACCGTCACACTATCGACCATGCCGAACCAGGCCTATGCCGATGCATTGGCCGATATCAGCGCGCGCGGCACGCTGCGCGTCGCCGTTCCGCAGGATTTTCCTCCCTTCGGCAGCGTCGGCGCAGACATGGCTCCGCAGGGCTACGACATCGATATGGCTACCCTAATTGCCGGCAAGCTGGGCGTTAAGGTCGAACTTGTGCCAGTCACCAGCGCCAACCGCATTCCCTACCTGCAGACCAACAAGGTCGACCTCGTGATTTCGAGTCTCGGCAAAAATGCGGAGCGTGAGGCTGTCATCGACTTTTCGGCCGCCTATGCCCCGTTCTTCAACGGCGTCTTTGCCCCCGCCGACATGGCCGTGACCAAGGCTGAGGATCTGGCAGGCAAGAGCATCGGTGTGACGCGTGGCGCTGTGGAGGATCTGGAATTGACCAAGATCGCGCCCGCCGATGCCATGATCAAGCGCTATGAGGACAACAACGGCACGATCTCGGCGTTTCTTTCCGGCCAGGTGGATGTGGTCGCGACCGGCAACGTCGTGGCCGCGGCCATCCTCGCCCGCAACCCGCCAAAACGCCCCGAAATGAAGTTCCTGATCAAGAACTCGCCTTGCTACATTGGCCTCAACAAGAACCAGCCCGCGCTTCTCGAAAAGGTCAACGCCATCGTCGCTACCGCCAAGACGGATGGTACGCTTGAAGCCATCGCACAGAAATGGCTGGGAGTGGGTCTTCCCGCCAACCTTTGATACTGCGTCGGGCCGGTGTCAGACCGGCCCGGCATCCTGCCGTGGTCTCAAGTCGAGGTAGCGCGTCCATGACTTATGTTTTCGATTTTTCCTGGCTTGCCGAATACTATGCGATACTGGTGAAGGGCATTTTCATCACTCTCGAGCTGACGGCCGTTGGCGGGTTTTGTGGCATTGCGCTTGGAATTGTGTGCGCCTGGGCGCGTGCGCTCGGGCCGGCGTGGGCAAAGCCCGGGGTCGGCCTCTATGTTGAGCTGATCCGGAACACCCCCTTCCTCATCCAATTGTTCTTCATCTTCTTTGGCCTGCCTTCGCTTGGGTTGAAGATGAGCGAGTTGCAGGCGGCCAATCTCGCCATGATCATCAATCTCGCGGCCTATAGCTGCGAGATCATCCGGGCCGGCATCCAGGCAACGCCCAAGGGGCAGTTCGAAGCGAGTGCCAGCTTGGCGATGTCGCGCTTTGAAACCTTTCGCTATGTCGTGCTGGTGCCATCGCTGCAGCGTATATGGCCAGCCTTGTCGTCCCAGGTGATCATTGTCATGCTGGGTTCGGCTGTCGTAT
Organism: Rhizobium sp. R693; assembly: GCF_002211315.1. Classification (NCBI taxonomy): domain Bacteria; kingdom Pseudomonadati; phylum Pseudomonadota; class Alphaproteobacteria; order Hyphomicrobiales; family Rhizobiaceae; genus Rhizobium; species Rhizobium sp. R693. The sequence continues at coordinate 430,317 of NZ_LOKY01000001.1, forward strand.
CGCAGATTGCGGCGGAGGATCTGACCTTCGCGGCGAACTTCATCCAGTCACGCACCTTTCGGGCCTTCGAGGCATACTTCCTCTCCACCCTGATCTATTTGGCTTTGGCCGTCATGTTGCGGCAGGCCATGCTTCTTGCAGGCAAAATGATCTTCCCGAGGAAGGTGCAACGATGACCGAATTCACGACCTTTGACATTTTACGTGCCCTGCTGCTGGCAACCCGCTGGACGGTCCTGCTGTCGATCATTTCTTTCCTCGGTGGCGGGCTCGTAGGCATGCTCCTGCTGTTCCTGCGCATCAGCAAGACGAGGGCACTCAGGGTCTTGTCCAAATATTATGTCGAGCTGTTCCAGGGCACACCGCTGCTGATGCAATTGTTCCTGGCCTTCTTCGGGTTGGGCCTGATCGGCATCGACGTGCCAGCATGGCTCGCAGCCGGTGTTGCGCTGGTCCTCTGGACGGCGGCCTTTCTCGCGGAAATATGGCGCGGCTGCGTGGAGGCCATTGCCAAGGGGCAGTGGGAGGCTTCCTCGAGCCTCGCCATGGGCTACCTGCAGCAGATGCGCTACGTGATCCTGCCGCAAGCACTGAAGATCGCCGTTCCTCCGACGGTCGGCTTTTCAGTGCAAGTTGTGAAGGGCACGGCGCTGACCTCGATCATCGGATTCGTCGAACTGTCCAAGGCTGGCACGATGGTGACCAATGCCACGTTCCAACCCTTCGCCGTCTATGGTTTCGTCGCCCTGATCTATTTCGCTCTTTGCTGGCCCCTCTCGAAAAGCAGCCAGATCCTCGAAAGGAAGCTTAATGTCGCTCATCGAAGTCACTGAAGTCCGCAAGAGCTTCGGCATGAACGAAGTGCTGAAGGGCATCAACATCGACGTGCAGCCCGGCGAGGTGATCGCCATCATCGGCAAGAGTGGATCGGGAAAATCGACGCTCCTGCGCTGCATCAACGGCCTGGAAACGATCGATAGCGGCTCGATCGCGGTTGCCGGTGCGCAACTGCTGCCGAACGATTTGCACCTCAAGGCGCTGCGACTGAAGGTCGGGATGATCTTCCAGCAGTTCAACCTTTTTCCGCATCTCTCCGCCGGCGGAAATGTGATGCTGTCGCAGATCGTCGTAAAGAAAACGCCCAAGGCGGAGGCCGAAGCAACGGCGCGCAAGATGTTGGAGCGTGTCGGTCTCGGTCACAAATTCGATGCCTATCCGGATGAACTCTCCGGCGGGCAGCAGCAGCGGGTGGCGATTGCCCGAGCGCTGGCCATGCAGCCGATCGCACTTCTATGTGACGAAATCACCTCGGCACTGGATCCCGAGCTAGTCACCGAAGTGCTGGCGGTGGTGCGCGAACTGGCCGCGGAGGGCATGACCCTGATGATGGTAACCCACGAAATGAAGTTTGCCCGCGACGTCTGCTCGCGCGTGGTCTTCATGCACCAGGGCCGTGTCCACGAGGTCGGGCCGCCAGAGGAGGTCTTCACGGCACCGAAGACGCCGGAGCTGAAACAGTTCATTGGTCTCCATTGAGGCGTCGGCATCGGTTTGAGGCCTTATTGCAAAAGCGCGTTGATGTTCGAGAGTGCCGAAGATTTTCAGGCAATTCTTGATAAGCGGACTTCAAGCCGCGCCAGCGCGGCCGGCGCTCGACAGGAAAGGATGGCCTAAGCAGCCAGGAATTCGCGCGGCTCGTCCAGCGCACGGCCCTAGCCGCAGGCCGCTACGACCAACAAGGGCACGATTGCAAAGCTTCGCATGCGGTTGCGCCGGTCGGGTATGACTATTTTCCTTCCGTGTTTCCTGTTGGTTTTGTGGCGGCCTTCAGCCCGCCCTCCTGCAAATTCGCCTCGTCGGCAAGAACGGCGGCCGCCTCGCCCAGCAACACGTCTTTTGCCTTCTTGCGGGCATTTTCAATGGCAATATCAGCACTCAGGCTGCGTTCGTTTGCCTGCAGACCATCATCTGCACCGGTATCTTCGCCATCGCCTGATTGCGCTTGAGACTTGAGCTGATTTTCTCGAGCCGCCGCTTCGCTGCGACGCTCGGCTTCATTGAGGGAGACAACCCCTTTCTCGCGCTGCGCCTTCAGGTCAGCAATGTCTTTGAGCAGGCGTTGGAAGTCAGGATCGCTCTCGACCCGCGCATCGTGGCGGCTTTGCAGCGTCGGGATCAACGTCGCTACAGTGTCGGCGGGCGCATAGGTCGCGGGCTTGATCTGCGCCCACGGCAGGGCGTTGTCATAACTGGTCTCGCCGAAGCTTGTCGGATCCGAAAGGCCGGGCAAGCTGATATCAGGCGTCACGCCGCGCAGCTGCGTCGTACCGCCGTTGATCCGGAAAAACTGGGCAATCGTCACTTTCAGCTCACCGAATTCGGGTTTGCTGTTGCGAACCATCTCGTCAAGATTGACGACAGTTTGAACAGTACCCTTGCCGAAACTGGGTTCGCCGACAATTACGCCTCGACCGTAATCCTGAATTGCCGCAGCGAAAATCTCTGAGGCCGACGCCGACCCGCGATTGATCAGGACGCCAACGGGACCAGTCCAGACAGGCGCTGGAAAGTCAGCGCTTCTTACTGTCACCTTGCCGTCGCTGCCGCGCTGCTGAACGACCGGGCCATGGCCGATGAACAGGCCGGTCAAATCAATTGCCTCGTCCAATGAACCGCCGCCATTGTTGCGCAGGTCAATGAGAACGCTGTCGACATTTTCCTGCTTCAGCTCACCGAGAAGCTTCGCGACGTCGCGGCTTGCACTTCTGTAGTCCTTGTCTCCCTTGTGCCGGGCTTCGAAATCCTCATAAAATGCCGGCAGAGTAATCACTCCCACTTTACGTGTCGCCTCGCCCACTTTCACGGGCAGCACGGCCTTGCTGGCAGCCTGTTTTTCGAGGCTGATCTTATCGCGCACCAGGCTGATAACACGATGGGTGCCATCTGCACCGGCATCGGCCGGCAGGATCTCCAGGCGCACGATGGAGCCTTTTTTTCCTCGTATCAATTGCACGACTTCATCAAGGCGCGTGCCTACCACTTCCTTGATCGCGCCGTCTTTGCCCTGCCCGACGCCGGCAATGCGGTCTCCGACCGAAAGCTTTCCCGACAACTGCGCCGGCCCGCCAGGTACGAGCTCACGGATCGTCGTGTAGTCGTCGCGTTCCTGCAGGACCGCGCCGATGCCAAAGAGCGAAAGCTTCATCGCGATATTGAAGTCAGCCGAGGCGGTCGCGCCGAAATAGTCCGTGTGCGGATCAATCGACGTTGTATAGGCATCCATGAACGACTGGAAAATGTCGTCACTTTTATACTTGTAGACGCGCTCGAGAGCGTTTGCGTAGCGTTTGTCGAGCGTTTCGCGAATAGCCGCGTCGGTCTTGCCACTAAGTTTCAACCGCAACCAGTCGGCCTTGACGCGCTTGCGCCAAAGCTCATTGCTGTCGGCTTCCGACTGCGGCCAAGGCTCCTTGTCGCGCAACAAGGAATAAGTTTCCTGCGCACTGAAATCGAAGCCCTGCTTAAGCAAATTTCGCGCGTAGTTCATCCGGTCGACAACACGCTTCTCATACACGTTGAAAAGCGCGAACGGGATCTTCAAGTCCTCCCGTTTGATGGCATCGTCGATCTCGCTGCGGTCAGACCTGAACTTGTCGATGTCCGCTTGCAAAAAGAGCACGCGGTCCGGATCGAGTGATTTGATGAACCGATCCATGACTCTCACCGACAAGGCGTCGTCGAGTGGAACGGGCTTGTAGCTGAAACGCGTGAGAAATTGTGCACTCAATTGAGCGGCTTGTGCCTGTTGCTTTAGTGGCGACAAAACAGGCGGTGATGCGACGTCAGCATAGGCGGACTGTACGATTGCAAGAAATGCACCGAGGAGAACGTATGGTATGCGCATTCAGCGTTGATCCAATTCTTAATGCCGAGTGTCGATGTGCGATCTAGGTGAAGCAATTATGGCTTTTTGGCAACCGGGTTGATCATCATACGGGCCAATTCGTACGGCCGAAAAGTCCGTTCAACGCCAGACAGGGAGCGCCGAAAAGAAGCCGCCCTCCCGGCCGCCGAGCTGTTATCGAACGTACTTCGACGAGACCGCCATCACCATCCGCGAATCCCAGCCAGTGATCCTTCAGCCCTCGGATACCGCCGGGTTCAAGAATAGTCCCGCCGCAGCAACGACAGCGGGCAGGACAAAGGCTGCGGCAGGCGCCACGATGAAGGCGAGTGCCCCCAGCCCGCAGCCGATGGCGAAGGCGATGACTGCGACGATCATTCGTTTGATGCGCGCAGACGCCGCCTTAGTCTCTTCGCCCTTCGCACCTAAGAGAAGATCAGCCAGATCAAGCATGATCTGCGTCGTCGTCCCGGTCATCAGTGTCGAGGGCGGCGCCTTCGGAAAATGCGCCCTGTGGACGGCGTTCTGAATGGCCATCGCCGAGACCAGCGTCATACCGACGACCAGCATCACGAGGCCCTCGCTCGCGGCAAACGGACCATGGTAGAGCGCATAGACGCCAACCGCTGCCAGCAACAGGAATTTGACAAATAGCAGCGGCCTGACCACCGGCAGATTTCGCCGCTGCAGGCACAGCCCTGCCAGCCTGGACAAGAAAACAACCGCGCAAAAGACCGGAAGCGCCAGAAGTTTCGGAAGGGCGCCTGCCGTGCCGAGCGCAACCGTCGCGCCAAAGGTTACGAAGTTGCCTGTCACATGCGCGGTGAACAGCCCCGACAGGGCGAGAAAGCCGAGCGTGTCGACGTAACCGCCGTTGAAACTTAATAAAAGCGGGAGGGATGGGAACTTCATATTACTATCCGATCAATCTTTACGTTCTAGCCAACGAAAATGGCCTGCCGCGCATCGATCAGCGGCAGGCCATTGGTCGGGTTTTACGCTTTTACGAAGGCGAGAAGGTCGGTATTCAAGACATCCGCGTTGACCGTCAGCATGCCATGCGAAAAGCCGGGATAGGTCTTGAGCGTTGCGTTCTTCAGAAGCTTCGCAGATTTAAGGGCGGAGTCGGCGATCGGCACGATCTGGTCGTCCTCGCCGTGCAAGACGAGTGTTGGGACGGAGATCGCCTTGAGGTCTTCGGTCTGGTCCGTTTCGGAAAAGGCCTTGATACCGTCGTAATGCGCCTTGGCGCCACCCATCATGCCCTGCCGCCACCAATTCTGGACAACACCCTCCTGAACCTTGGCGCCGTCGCGGTTAAAGCCGTAGAAGGGACCAGCCGGAACGTCACGGAAGAACTGGGCGCGGTTTGCGGCAAGGGCTGCGCGAAAGCCATCGAAGACCTCGATCGGCAGTCCCTCCGGATTGGCTTTGGTCTTCAGCATCAGCGGGGGAACCGCAGAGACCAGAACAGCCTTGGCGACGCGACCGGCCGGCTCGCCATGCTTGGCGACATAGCGGGCAACTTCGCCTCCACCTGTCGAGTGGCCGATATGGACGACATTCTTGAGGTCGAGGGCCTCGACGACCGCGAAGGCGTCCGAGGCATAGTGATCCATGTCATGGCCGTCTGAGACCTGTGCGGAACGGCCATGGCCGCGGCGATCATGGGCAACAACGCGGTAGCCCTTGGAGAGGAAGAACAGCATCTGTGCGTCCCAGTCATCCGACGACAGCGGCCAGCCATGATGGAACATGATCGGCTGTGCGTCCTTTGAACCCCAGTCCTTGTAGAAGATTTCGGTGCCGTCTTTGGTGGTGATGAAGCCCATGGTCTTGTTTCCTTCGATTGAGGTGGAGGTAGAGGAGGAGGCCGCATTGGCGGCAAAGTTGAACAGAGGAAATGCTATGGAAGCGGCAGCAGCGGCTCCAGAAAGCAGTGCGTGGCGGCGAGTAAGGGATAAAGAACGGTTGGTCATTTTTTCTCCTGCGATCTTCGCTGCTTGTTAAAAGCGGCGCTGTGTTCGTCGATGGAGTGACATTGGCCCGAAAGATTGCGACCAACAATTGCACGAATAGTTTCGATTTAATTGTGAAATTTGCAATAGTTGTTACAGGGCGAGAAGATCACCGTTCGGCATGGGCACGCAAAAACGGGCAGCGATCCGCTGCCCGTTCTAAATCTGCGCTCCGGACCGAGGGTCTCTACCTTCGCTCGGCCGCGGCTAGCTGGCAACAGAGGTCGTCCCAGCATATCCTCCGCGACATTCGTTAGCAGCATGGAGGCGTGACGATGAATTTCATGCAGGTCTGGGAGTTGCTAAGCTACATCGTACGGGTCATTGGACTGCCTTTGGCGATCTTCGTTTTCTTGTATCAGCAACGCAAGGCGCGTGAAAATGAGGAGGAACAAATCAATCAACTTCTCTCCGATGGCTACATCGACTTCCTGAAGCTCACCATTGACAATCCCGATTTGAAGCTGCGATCCAACATCGCAACCACTAATCTCACCGATGAACAGCGAGAGCGGATGCTCGGGATTCTTGGGATTCTCATTTCACTGTTCGAACGCGCTTACATGGTCGCCTATGGGCAAAAAATGTCACCACGGGAAACGCGCCGGTGGCGTGCGTGGGAAGGTTTTATGCGCGAGTGGTGTCGACGCGAAGATTTTCGCGACAGTCTGCCGCTGCTGTTACCTGGGGAGGATCCGGATTTTACAGCATTTCTCCAAGGGATCGCAGCAGATGAGGCTGCCAAGGCCAACCGCCTCTCAAGCGACGTAAAGAATCCCGCCCGCTGACAGTCCGTTCGCGCCATAGAAAAGCTGCCGACAAGCCCGCGATCATCGGTTCATCAACTCTCGCGCATTTCCTTAGGCGCAAGGCGTCTGCAATTGCGCAGACATAGCTCGTTGTCACGCCCTGCAAAATCCGCAATATCGCAGCATTTCGCTGCGATATTGCGCATGTATTTCGCATCAATCGCCTTTCGAACCGCAACTGGAATTTTTTGGATTGCATCGCTCTCAACGAGCGGCTGGATTGCTGCAATATCGCAGCTAGCCGCTGTGGGAAGGAGGCAATCCTTCAACAGCAGGACCGCACAATGACAAAACCGACGCCATCCGCCGCCGAACTCGATACGCTCCTGATCGATTGGATCGATGAAGATGGACATATTGCCGCGATCAATGATGTCGAAGCTCGCGAGCTTGGCATCGAGGTCACGGGCAGTCTGCCGCTGGAACGTGTCTACAGCAGCGCCTCCGCACAACTGCTGAGAGCCGTTGCTCGGGGCGAGCAGTCTGCTGACGGAAGCTTTCCCGTTTGGGTGAATTCCGCGCGTTACAATGAAATTCCGATGATCGCGAGTGTGTTGGGCGACGGATCACGCGGCCTTGCTGTCGTCAAGCAAGCCCTTTCTCCCAGTGTTCTCGGCATAGGCCCCGAGCTGATCGAGCGCGTTGAAATACTCTCCCAGATGATAGGCGCTGCCACCGAGGCATGCTGGTGCATCGAATTTCTGGAGCCGGTGGACACGTCCCTTGCCGAAGAAGAAATCGTCGGCCGCATCTTTTCCAATCAGAGTTGCTGGCGGGCCTGTAACGAGGCGATGGCCAGGCTCTACCGTGTGCCGGAAGGTCTCGACTTCAACACGCAAGCCGTGTCGCGCTATTTCCCCGATACGAACATCAACCGTCAGATGATCCGTGATCTCGTTCGCTCGAACTACAGGCTCGACCGTGCCGCCGCCGTCGATCGCCGGCACGACGGCAGCGAGATGATGGTCGAAAACGATTTTCGCGCCGCGATCAAGGACGGACTTCTCGTGCGCCTGTGGGGAACGACGCGCGATATCGGCCCCTACAAACAGCGCGAGCAGCAGCTTTCCGACCGTGCCGATACGATGCTCGATATCCTGAGTGCCACGCCAGACCCCATCTTGGTCATCTCGGAAAATGGAACCGTGCTGGCGGCCAATCCGGCAACGGAGGCTGCCTGGGGGCGCAGCGCCGAAAAGATTCTCGGTCGCCCCATTCAGCAGTTCGTCGAGACACGAAACGCAACGGACAAACTCAGGCAAGCGGCCCTCGACGCGGACGAGAGCGAACTCGATCTCGGCATGATTTCGGCCGATGACAATCGCGAGATCTGGCGCTTCCGCTCAGCCCTGATGGAGGGTGAAACCCGACGCTACGTCTTGACGGCCCGACGCAAGACGAAACGCCGAACGCGCCGAACCGCAGAGGAGGCCGTGTGATGAAATTCTACGGCAACGACGTCACCAACCTTTCCCATCGCCGCCTGCGTCCCGCCTTCATCGACGATCCCCAATTCGGCAGCTTCCTCGAAGCGCTGCCGGATGGCGCCGCCCTCATCGAAGCCGATGGCCGCATCAAGCTGGTCAACGGCAAGCTCGAACTCCTGCTTAACCTCGCCCGTGGTGATCTTGTCGGCTCCGAGCTTGCAAAACATGCCAGGACCGCTGGCCCGGTAATCCAGAAACTGTCGACCGCGCTACAGCAACTGAAGCGCACAGAGGTTTCGGGGACGCTGACGTCGCAACGCAGCGTCGTTGCCACCCTCAGCATCCTGCGCACCGCCGATGGCGGCGCGTATGGCGCCCTGCTCATCATGCGCGAAGCTGGCCGCCAGTCGCGCACCGAAGGCTCGGAAAACTTCCGTTTCGAAACAGAAACCGGCAGCGTGACACGAGGCAGCTTCGTCAGGACGCATGATATCGATGTGATCGTCAAACGGGCCGAAACCGCGCTCGATCGCGGCGCGAACGTACTTCTGACTGGTGAAACAGGAACCGGCAAAAGCGAAATCGCCCGCCTGGTCGGCAGCAGCAGGCAGGGCATGCCCTTCGTGCATGTGCGCTGCGGCCTGCTTTCGGATGCACTCTTCGATGCCGAAATGTTCGGGATCGAACCGGGTTCTGCTCTCGACACATCGACACGCGGAAAACTTGGTTATGTCGAAGCGGCCGATGGCGGCGTTCTCTTTCTCGACCAGGTGACCGATCTCTCGATTGCTGCCCAATCAAAGCTGGTCGCCTTTCTCGAAACCCAGACCTTCAGCCGGCTGGGGTCAGCCCAGCGACGTCAGGTAGGTATCAGGATCATCGCCGCGACGAACGAGAACCTCATTGATCTCGTCTCGACCGGTAGCTTCCGTAGCGATCTTTACTATCGCATCGCTGTCATGCCGTTCGAGTTGCCGCCCTTGAGAGAGCAGCCGAACCTGATCGACGCCCTCATCGACCACCAGCTTCGCAGCCTCAATCTCGGGCGCAAGCCACAGCTCAGACTATCTGCCGAGTTTCTCTCCAGGCTGCGCAGCCACTCCTATCCAGGCAACGTTCGGGAGTTCGCCAATATTCTCGAGCGGGTCGCGGCCATCGCCACTGATGTAGCACGCGCCGAGCATTTCATCGCGCCGGCGCCGGTTGCGGAGCCGCGGGCACGGGTAGCAAAGCCCGCAACCTCGGCTGCGCCTCACTCTGCAGAGGGTGCTCCGGCGAGTTTCAAGGATCTGGTCCAGGAGTTCGAAACCTGGGTCCTGGAAAAATCCATCACAGAAAATGGAAGCAAGAGAAGTGCCGCGAAGGCGCTCGGCATCGATATCGCCACCGTCATCAGGAAGACGAGACGGAAAACGATGAACGTCAACACCACCAAAGGGGAATAAGAATGAGAAAACTCAGCAAATCCGCCGTTCTGTTACTGACCACCGCAAGCCTTCTGTCACAGGCCTTTGCCGCCTCTGCCGCCGAGCTCAACATCCTTACCTGGGAAGGATATACGGCGGAGAAATTCATATCGAAATTCGAAGCCGGCTCAGGCTGCAAGGTAACGGCATCCTATGTCGGGTCGAACGACGACTTTGCTGCCAAGCTCGCGGCCGGCGGGGGTGTCTATGACATCATCACTCCCTCGCTCGACACCGTGCCGATGATGCGGCTTGCAGGCTTTGTCCAGCCGATCGACCCGTCAAAGGTAGAAGGTCATGACAGCATCTACCCGGAATTCTCGAAGTCGGGTGACGTGGTGGCGGACAATGCCACTTGGGCCGTTCCGCTGATCTGGGGTTCGGTCTCGCTGATCTATCGTCCCGACAAGTTCACAGGCACTCCGGATTCCATCGGCGTCCTCTTCGATCCTGCCAACAAGGGTAAGATCTCGATGTGGGACGACAAGTCGGCGATCTACTGGACTGCCCGCTATCTCGGCTACACCAATGTCTTCGATCTGACCGATGAACAGTTGGAAGCGATCAAGGCCAAGCTCATCGAACAGAAGCCGCTGGTGCGCAAATACTGGGCGTCGGCCGGCGAGTTGACCGAACTGATGGCAAATCAGGAGGTCTTCGTCTCCAACGCTTGGACCGGCCTCAGCAGCAAGGACGTCAACAACCTGAAAAAGGGTTTCCACGTGGCGGAATTCACGCCGAAGGAAAAGGCCGAGGGCTGGATGGATTCGATGATGCTGGTGAAGGACACGCCGAACGAAGACTGTGCCTATAAATTCATGTCCTTCATGCAGTCGGCCGACGGTCAGTGCGGGATTGCCGAATCCACCGGCTACTTCCCGGTCAATCCGAAAGCGGTCACCGGCTGCATGGACGACCAGATGAAGACGGACCGTCAGGTCGGCAATGTCGAATTCGTGAAAAGCCTCGTCATGTGGCAGCAGCCGAAGCGCCTCGACAAGTATCTGGAAGTCTGGAACGCCGTTAAGGCGGCTCCCTGATTCACCACAGGAGGCGCCATGCCTCGCGTGCTGGCGCCTCTAAAAAACAAACGAAAAGCTCGTGGGGAACGCATGACTTCCAAACCGATCGTGGCGCTGGCCGATGTCACCAAGACCTATGGAATTTTTACGGCGCTGCACGCCATCGATCTCAATATTGCCGAGGGCGAGTTCGTCACCCTGCTCGGCCCTTCCGGTTGCGGCAAGACGACCACGCTGCGGCTGATTGGTGGCTTTGAACAGGCAAGCACCGGCCGCGTCGCCATCGACGGGAAGGATGTCACCAACAGCCCGCCCTTTCACCGGCCGGTCAACACCGTGTTTCAGGATTATGCGCTCTTTCCTCACATGAGCGTTGCCGACAACATCGGCTATGGCCTCAGCGTCAAATCCAACAGCGTACCGAAATCCGAGCGCACCAGCCGAGTGAGCGATGCGCTTTCCATGGTCGGGCTGGAGGGCATGGCGCACCGCCGTCCTGGCCAGCTTTCCGGCGGCCAGCGCCAACGCGTCGCCATGGCCCGCGCTATCGTGAGAAGGCCGCGGGTTCTGTTGCTCGACGAACCACTTTCGGCGCTGGACGTCAAGCTGCGCGAAGGCATGCAGGTAGAATTGAAACGTCTGCATCGCGAGCTCGGCATCACCTTCGTCATGGTGACCCATGACCAGACCGAAGCCCTGGCGCTTTCCGACCGGATCGTAGTGATGAATCAGGGCCGCATTGCCCAGATCGGCTCGCCCACCGATCTCTACGACAACCCGGCAAGCCCCTATGTCGCCGACTTTATTGGCGCGACGAACCTTATCGACGTCGAGACTACCGATCAGGATAATGGCGCGACCACCTTCCGCCTTGGCAACGGCTTACACATCCGCAGCAACCGCGGTCGGTCCGTAAAGACCGGAAAAGCAGCCATCGGCATCCGTCCCGAGAGACTTCAGACCGCGCCGGTTGAAGGTTTCAACGCGCTCGATTGCACCGTGCTGGAAAGCCTGTTCCACGGCGATCGGTTGCGCCTGGAGCTCGGTATCGACGGCATCGGCAAGCCACTGTTTGCCGAATTGGCGCGTTTGGCCGCCTCGTCCGCCCAAGACTTCGCTCCGGGCAGACAGGTGACCTTTTACGTCGATCCCGCCGACGTGCTGGTGTTTGCGGGAGACGTGCCATGATGCTGACGCGCCGCACGTTTCCGGGCTTTGCCGCCCTTTTCTCGTTTCCGCTAGCCTGGGCTGTGCTGCTTCTAATCGTGCCCTACGGCATCATGATTTCGGTTGGCTTCTGGACGCGACAATTCCCGCTCTTTTACCCGGATTTCCAGTTCGGAAACTACGCCCAGATCTTCTCCGATCCGCAATATACGACGGTCATTCTGCGTACACTGAAGATCGCCTTGATCGTCACCGTCTGCGCTCTGATGCTCGGCTATCCGCTTGCCTATTTTCTCGTTTTCACCGTCCGTTCGGCAGCACTTCGCAATGGGCTCTACATGCTGGTGATCGTGCCGCTCTGGGTGTCGTATCTGCTGCGCGCATATACCTGGAAGATCATCCTCGGCACCGACGGCGCCCTCAATTCGCTTCTCGTCTCGACCGGCATCGTCGATGCCCCGCTTGATATCTTCCTCTACAACCAGACTGCGATGGTCATCACGCTGGTCTATATCTTCGTGCCCTTCATGGTGATGCCGCTGTTTACGGTGCTGGATAATATTCCAAAGCGTCTGATCGAAGCCTCCGAAGACCTCGGCGTCGGTCCGTTCATGACCTTCTGGAAGGTCATTTTTCCGCTTTCCCTCGGCGGCGTAATTGCTGGCGCGACCATGACCTTCTGCCTTTCTTTCGGGGATTTCGTAGCACCCGTCCTCGTCGGCGGCCCGGACGGCACGATGGTCGCCAACCTGTTGCAAACGCAGTTCGGGGCGGCCCTGAACTGGCCGCTCGGCTCGGCACTCGCCACGCTCGTTCTGGTCTTGGTGCTGGTGCTTTTGCAGATTTCGACCCGGCTCGACCGGGCCGGCCATATCGATCTGACGTGAGGAAAAAACCATGCATTCTCTGAGATGGTGGCAAAAGGGCATGGTGGGTGTGAGCCTCGGTGTGCTCGCCTTCCTCTACCTGCCAATCGTCATGTTGGTGATATTCTCCTTCAACGACAGCAAGGTGACGTCCTTCCCCCTCGCCGGCTTTACGCTGCATTGGTATGAGGCCTTTCTTGCAAACGACCAGATCCTGCAGGCGCTTTGGAACAGCCTGATGGTCGCCGTCTTCGCAACGGCCCTAAGCCTCGCCATCGGCGTGACGGCGGCACTGGCGCTCGACCGCTATCAGTTTCCAGGAAAGCGGCTTTTCCAGAACGCCATCCTGCTGCCGCTCAGTCTGCCAGGCATCGTTACCGGTATCGCCATGCTGAACTTCTACAAGCAGATCGGCATTCCGCAGAGCTTGGCAGCTGTGATCATCGGCCATGCGACAGCCCTTCTCGGCGTCGTCGTCTCGCAGGTGATGGCGCGGCTCGCCAAGATCAACCGCCGTCAGTTTGAAGCTTCCGCCGATCTCGGCGCCACGCCGGTCGAAACCTTCCGCCGGGTCACGTTGCCCGCCATCCGCAGCGCCGTCATCGGTTCGGGCCTGCTCTGCTTCACGCTGTCCTTTGACGAGATTCCGGTCACCTACTTCCTGACGGGCCGCGAAGTGACATTGCCAATCTACATCTACTCCACCCTCAGGCGCGGCATCACACCTGAGATCAATGCGATCGGCACGGTCATTGTCGCCGTCTCCTTCATCATCATCATCCTGTCGGTCGCGCTGCTGCGTGAACGCGATCAATCATAGTTCATCGAAGGGAGAAACATCATGGACGCATCGACTTACACTCACGATTTCTGGCGTGGCAAAGCCTCGTCGCTGAAATTCCGCACCCAGCATTTCATCGACGGCGCCTATATCGCCTCCGCCGACGGCCGCACCTTTCCGAGCATCAACCCGGCAACCGGCCAAACCATTATCGACGTCGCCCGCGGCGCAGAAGCCGAGATCAATCGCGCCGTCGCCGTTGCACGCAAGTCGTTCAAGTCCGGCTGCTGGTCACGCATGGACCCGCGCGCCCGCATGGCCGTGCTGGAGAAGTTCTCCAGCCTCATCGAAGCCAATGCCGAGGAATTCGCCGTCCTGGACAGCCTCGACATGGGCAAGCCCGTCATGGACATGATGAACATCGACATACCCGGCTCGGTCACCAGCCTGAAGTTTTTCGCCGAGACCGTCGACAAGATCGAGGGCGCCGTCACCAACACGGCCGCTAACGCCCTGCACTACATCCTGCGCCAGCCGCTTGGCGTCGTCGGCATCATCGTGCCGTGGAACTATCCATTGATGATGGCCGCCTGGAAGCTTGGTCCGGCGCTGGCGACCGGCAACTCCGTCGTCTTGAAGCCTGCCGAGCAGTCGCCGCTCTCGGCCAATCTTCTCGCCGAACTCTTCATCGAGGCGGGCGGCCCTTCAGGTGTTCTCAACGTCGTCCACGGCCTCGGCGAAGAAGCGGGCAAGGCGCTGGCGCTGCACAATGATGTCGACAAGATCGCCTTCACCGGCTCGACGGAAGTCGGCAAACTCCTGATGATCTATGCCGGCCAGTCCAACATGAAGCGGGTGACGACCGAATGCGGCGGGAAGACCCCGCAGATCATTCTCGGCGATTACGACGATCTCGACACGGCCGTCACCTACGCGGTCAACGGCATCTACGGAAACCAGGGCGAGGTCTGCAATGCCGGCTCCCGGATCCTGGTCGACAAACGTATCCACGACGATTTCGTCGAGCGCTTTGCCGCCCGGACCAGAGAGAATTTTGTGCTCGGCGATCCGCTCGACCCGTCGACGACCATCGGCCCGCTCGTCACCGCCTCACATCAGAAGCGTGTGCTGAATTATATCGACATCGGCCGCAATGAAGGCGCTTCGCTCAAGTTCGGCGGCGGCACATTCAACTCGGCCCCGGCCGGCGCCTATGTCGAACCGACCCTGTTCACCGGCGTCAACAACCGGATGCAAATCGCCCGTGAGGAAATCTTCGGCCCTGTCGCTGCGGTCATCCCGGTCAATGGCGTGGAGGATGCGATCGAGATCGCCAATGACTCGATCTACGGCCTCGCCGCCTCGATCTGGACCCGCGATATCTCGAAGGCGCATATCTTCGCCCGCGACATCGAGGCCGGGGTCGTCTGGGTCAACTGCTTCGACCACGGCGACATGACCGCGATCTGGGGCGGCTACAAGCAGACCGGCAACGGCCGCGACAAGTGCCTGGAAGCGCTTACGCAATACAGCCAGACGAAGTCTGTATGGGTGCATCTCGGCTGACGACTGCCCCATCGCCTGGGCAGCGCGCTCTGCCCAGGCGATCCGAATATCCGGGCCTGGCCCAATCCCGATCAACGACACTGGACTTCAATCATGACCGCTTCAAGAGACCTGCACTCCCGTCAGAAGGCCGCCGTCGCCGGCGGCGTTGGAACGCGTGCCATATTCGCAAAAAGAGCTCAAAATTCCGAGCTCTGGGATGTGGACGGCAAACGCTTCATCGATTTTTCTGCCGGGATTGCCGTCAACAATACGGGCCATCGCCATCCGGCCGTCATGCGCGCCGTCGCCGATCAAGCCCAGCAATTCACCCATACCTGCTTTCACGTTGCCCCCTATGAGGGATATGTCAGGCTTGCCGAGCGATTGAACAGGATCGCGCCGACAGGCAATGACAACCGCACGATGCTGGTAACCACGGGTGCCGAAGCGGTGGAAAACGCGGTCAAGATCGCCCGCGCCTATACGAAACGGCCCGGTGTTGTCGCATTTTCCGGCGCTTTCCATGGCCGCACCATGCTTGGCATGGCGCTGACCGGCAAGGTCATGCCCTATAAGAGGAATTTTGGCCCCTTCCCTGCCGAAATCTATCACGCGCCGTTCCCGACCCCCTTTCTCGGCATTTCCACGCAGGAGGCGATCGCCAGCCTTGAGCGCTTGTTCGCGGCCGATATCGATCCCGAGCGTATTGCGGCCTTTATCGTCGAACCGGTTCAGGGCGAAGGCGGCTTCAATATTGCCCCGAATGAATTCCTTGTCCGCTTGCGCGAGATCGCAGACAGGCATGGCATCGTGCTGATCGCCGATGAAGTGCAGTCCGGCATGGCGAGAACGGGCAAGATGTTCGGTTTCGAACACTCCGACGTCAAACCGGATCTCGTGACTATGGCAAAAGGCCTCGCCGGCGGCTTCCCGCTGTCGGCCGTTACCGGCAAGAGCGATATCATGAACGCTGCGCACGCAGGAGGACTGGGCGGCACCTATGCGGGAAATCCGCTCAGTGTCGCGGCCGCCAATGCAGTCCTCGATGTCATTGACGACGAGCAGCTTTGTGAACGCGCGACCGAAATCGGCCGTCGCATCACCGACCGGTTGACGTCGCTTGCATCGCGCCAGGGGATGGAACGGATCGGCGACGTGCGCGGTCTTGGCGCCATGGTCGCTTTTGAGCTCGTCGAGGATCGCCAGACGAAAACAGCGGCGCCTGCGATCACCAACCGCATCGTCGCGGAAGCTGAAGCGCGCGGGCTCATCCTGCTGTCGTGCGGAACCCGTCTGAACGTAATCCGTCTGCTGCCGCCCCTGACGATCGAATGGGATATCCTTTCGGAAGGTTTGGACATCTTGGAGGCCTCGATCGAGGCAGCATTCTCTGCGTCACGGGGCATGGTGGCAGCGTAAGGCTCGAGAGCTCGTGCCGGCAAATAACCTGTATCCTACCCCGTCTCGCTCCGGAGATTCAGGAAGTTCCCGACAGGGTTTCTGTAGCCAGCCAGGCGCGGAAAGCTTCGAGCGGTGGGTAATTGGCCCGTGATTGCGGCCAGACGAGCCAATAGGATCCCGAGCCTGGCACCGATCTCTTCAGGACCGGTGCCAGGCGCCCTTCGATTATTTCCGTGTCAGCGAGATAGTCCGGAAGAAGAGCCACGCCGAGCCCGGAGATCGCTGCCTGCGTCATCGTTGCGAACTGGTCGAAAAGCATCCCCGTCACACTCGCCGGTTCTGCTCCCTGAGCGGCAAACCAGATCCTCCAGCCGGTCGGCCTTGTTTCCAGTTGCAGAAGCGGCAGCCTCGCCATGTCCGCGGCATCGGCAATCGGATGTTCAGCCAGGAGCGCCGGCGAAATGCAGGCCGTCAGGCGCTCCTCGAATAGTTTCATATGGTCGGCATCGCGCCAATCGTCTGCTCCAAAATGGATGGCTGCGTCAAAACTCTCGGCGGCAAAGTTGAAGCGCTTTAGCCGCGTTGCGAGGTTGATGGTGATCCCTGGATGTTTGACCAGGAATGCGCCCAACCGCGGCGCCAGCCACCGCGTGCCGAAAGCCGGCAGGATCGCCAGCGACAGGGTGCCGCCGCCTGGGTTGGCTGTAAATTCCATGCTGCCCCGCTGGATGAGATCGAGCGCGCGGCTCACGTCCCGCCCATAGGCGTGAGCTGCCTCCGTCGCAATGAGCTTCTGCCTGTGTCGCTCGAAGAGCGGCCGACCAAGCTGCTGCTCCAGATTCTGCACGAGGCGGCTGACCGTGCTCTGTGTCAGATCAAGCTCACGCGCCGCCGCGGCCGTCGAACCGGTGCGCAAGACGGCTTCGAATGCAGACAGAAGGCTCATGGAGGGAAGGAACCGGCGCGGGCGCATCGAACCTATGCATTTTATGAATTAGATCACGTCTAAATAGGATTATTTCTCGCGAACCACAATCGGTAAATACATGAGCAAGCAGCTTCGATATCCGAGGTCGCATTTCATTCGAGGGAAATCCGTGACGACAAATTCCGCCGCAGCCATGTCTTCTGCACAGACGAGCGCGTTCGCGTGGGACGATCCCTTCCTCTTGGAGGAGCAGCTTACTGACGAGGAACGCATGATCCGCGATGCCGCCAAGGCCTTTGCAGAGGCCGAATTGCTGCCGCACGTGGGGGATGCCTATCTTCAGGAGAAGACCGATCCCGGTCTCTTCCGGCTGATGGGCAAGGCCGGGCTTCTCGGCGTGACGTTGCCGGAAAAATATGGGGCGGCCGGCGCCAACTACGTCTCTTATGGGCTGGTGGCGCGCGAGGTCGAACGCGTCGATTCAGGCTACCGGTCAATGATGAGCGTCCAGTCGTCGCTGGTGATCTATCCGATCTATGCCTATGGCTCGGAAGAACAGCGAGACAAGTATCTACCGGGACTCGTCTCCGGGGAATTGATCGGCTGCTTCGGTCTGACCGAGCCGGATGCCGGCTCCGATCCTGGCGGCATGAAGACCCGCGCCGAGAAAATCGATGGCGGGTATCGCCTGCGTGGCTCCAAGATGTGGATATCGAATGCGCCGATCGCCGATGTCTTCGTTGTCTGGGCGAAGTCGCAAGCCCATAACGGCCAGATCCGCGGTTTCATCCTCGAAAAGGGCATGAAAGGCCTGTCGGCGCCAAAAATCGGCGGCAAGCTGTCGCTGCGTGCCTCGATCACCGGCGAGATCGTGATCGACGGCGTCGAGGTCGGCGAGGACGCCCTTTTGCCGAATGTTTCGGGTCTTAAGGGGCCGTTCGGCTGCCTGAACCGCGCTCGCTACGGCATTTCCTGGGGCGTGCTCGGCGCTGCCGAGGATTGCTGGTTCCGCGCCCGGCAATATGGGCTCGATCGCATCCAGTTCGGCAAACCATTGGCTGGCACTCAGCTCTACCAGAAGAAGCTCGCAGACATGCAGACGGAGATCGCACTCGGCCTGCAGGCTTCACTCCGCGTAGGGCGCCTGATGGACGAGCACAAATTTGCGCCGGAGATGATCTCGATCGTCAAGCGCAACAACTGCGGCAAGGCGCTCGATATCGCCAGGCAAGCCCGCGATATGCACGGCGGCAACGGCATCCAGATCGAATACCACGTCATGCGCCATGCGCAGAACCTTGAAACGGTCAACACCTACGAGGGCACGCATGATGTCCACGCACTGATCCTCGGCCGCGCCCAGACTGGGATTCAGGCGTTCTTCTGATGGGCGGTCCGAACAGTGCGCCGCTTGCCGGCCTGAAAGTCGTCGAACTTGCCCGCATCCTGGCAGGTCCCTGGATCGGCCAGACGCTCGCCGATCTCGGCGCCGAAGTTATCAAGGTGGAAAGCCCACAGGGCGACGACACCCGCAGTTGGGGGCCGCCCTTCATCGAACGCCCGGACGGTAAGGGCAGCACCGAGAAGGTGGCGGCGTATTTTCATGCGGCAAATCGTGGAAAGTCGTCGGTCATTTGCGATTTCGGCGAGCCGGAGGACCTTGACCGCGTCAAAGCCTTGATCGCGGAAGCGGATGTCGTGGTCGAAAACTTCAAGGTCGGGGGATTGAAGAAATTCGGCCTCGATTATGAAAGCGTCACTGCGATCAATCCGCGGATCGTCTACGCGTCCGTGACCGGTTTCGGTCAGACTGGCCCGCGCGCGCATCAGCCAGGCTACGATTTCCTCATCCAGGGTATGTGCGGAATTATGGATTTGACCGGCGAGCCAGACCGCGAGCCGCAGAAAGTCGGTGTCGCCTGGATCGACGTCTTTACCGGACTTTACGGCGTCATCGGCATTCAGGCAGCTCTTGCCGAGCGGGACCGCTCCGGCGCTGGCCAGCAGGTCGATCTGGCGCTCTTCGACGTCGGGGTTTCAGTCCTTGCCAACCAGGCCATGAACTATCTCGCAAGCGGCAACGTGCCTCACCGTATGGGCAACGCCCATCCGAATATCGTGCCCTATCAGGTTTTCTCCGCCTCTAACGGTCATCTCATCATCGCTTGTGGCAACGACCGGCAGTTTGCGTCCCTTTGCGACCTGCTGGATCTCGCTGCGCTTGCCGGAGATCCGGCCTACGCCACCAATCCTGCGCGGGTGGAAAATCGGAAGCAGCTGTGCGCGATGATTGCGGAAAAGACGAGACTTCGGCCGAAAGCAGAACTGCTCGCCGCACTCGAAGGGGCGGGCATTCCAGCAGGGCCGATCAATAGCGTCGCAGAGGCGATCGACGATCCGCAGATCAAGGCGCGCAGGCTTAAGATCGCTCCGGAAGGCTTGCCCGGGTTGAGAACGCCGATTGGCTTCTCGCGTAGTCCCCTCACGCTCGACGGGGCCTCGCCGCTTTTTGGCGCCGGACGCTGGAGGTTTGCTTCCGAAAAGCCGGAAGTAGACACGACAATCGACACCATCGAAGGGCTGATGTCAGATTAACTCGTGCTGAAGTTCAGGCTGAATGGTGGCTGGTGATGATCCCACTCCCAGTCAGTTGGAACCAAAGTTGTCGTTTCCAGCCTTCTGTAATCGACGACACGGTCTGGCTGTGCTTCCAATTTCCGCTGTGCGTACGCCTGGTGGACGATCCGCAGTCGGCGTCGCAAATAAAAGCCTGTGATAACATCGATTTAAGGAATGCCTGATGGTTTGACACGTCGTCACGTTCCCGGCCTTTATGACCTAGTCTTCATGCCCATCGCGTATTCGCATCACGAAAACGGGCCGGCGATCCTGTTTAAACATCGCGCAAGTGAATGGACGAGCGCAGTTGAATGAGGGGCACGGCTCCGTTCTCTGCAGGCGGCGGCCGAAACGCTCGACCTTGTGCCCTATCTGGACCGGTATCCGCGTCAGCTTTCGGGCGGCCAGAGGCAGCGCGTGGCGATGGGCAGAGCGATCGTCAGGTCGCCGCAAGTGTTCCTGTTCGACGAGCCTCTGTCGAATCTCGACGCGAAGCTGCGTGTCCAGATGCGCAAGGAGATCAAGGAGCTACACCAGCGGCTGAAGACCACCACCGTCTATGTCACCCATGACCAAGTCGAAGCGATGACCATGGCCGACAAGATCGTCGTAATGCAACGCGGCAATGTCGAGCAGATCGGCACACCTCTGGAACTTTACGATCGCCCAGGCAACACGTTCGTCGCAACCTTCATCGGCTCGCCATCGATGAATCTCCTGAAAGGTCGCTACAAGGCTGATGGCGCAATCTTCGTCACCGAGACCGGCGACGAGATCGCGCTCGGTTTCACCCCGGAAGCCTCCGACGGCCAGTCTGTGCTCCTCGGCGTCCGGCCTGAGCACCTGTCGCTTAAAGAAAGCGGCTTGACGGCATCTGTCAACGTCACCGAGCCCACTGGGCATGAGACGATGGTCTTCCTGCGCTACGGGCCGGGCGAGCTTGTCGCAGTATTTTCCGAACGCCACGATTTTGAACCGGGCCAAGTTGTGACGATAGCGCCCCGCCCCGGCAAGCTTCATCTTTTTGATGCGACGTCGGGCAAGACGCTGCGGCCAGGTTGAGCCCCGGGGGCAGCCCGGCGTCGGACCACATGGCGAACCTATCACCACAACTAGCTCGGTCGCGCGTGGGAGGTGCATTGCCTCAATGGGAAACCAAATATCGTTGTCAATCTGAATGATGGACAGCCACAGCGAGGAGAGGGTCAACCCAGCTGTGCCGTTGCGCTTCCCAGCCTGAATAAGCTGGGGGCGGAAAGACGGGATCAGCAAATGCCCCGACGGCGACCGCGATGTGGCCAGGAAATGCTTCTGCTTCCCAATACACAGTCGATCCACATACGGGGCAGAACCGGAACAACACTGAACGTTTGGCATCCGATTGACGTGTGAATTGCGTTGAGTTGCCAAAGATTGCCGTTTGTGGCCTGGCAAACCATGCCTGAGCACCGAAAACAGCTCCGGTGCGACGTTGACACTCGAGGCAGTGGCACATCGAGATCCGTAACGGTTCGCCCTTGCAAACGATCTCTAGTTTTCCGCAACTGCACGCTGCGCGACGCGTTTTCATGGGCACACCTCCGTTTATGTATCAGTCCGATCATTGGCACACGCCTCGGCTGGGCAGCCGAAGCGCATCTGAGGACAGACGACTGCGATCGCCCCAGCCGCTTGTCTCCCGCCTGTAATAACTGCTCACTTACTGTGCACTGCACAAATAAGCGCTCTCGCGGCGACGGCCTCAGCAACCACTGAACAAATTTTCTTCACAAATTCACCATGCATAAAAATTATGCATATTTGCGATTGTCAAATTTCCCGTTTAGTTTCCTATAGTTAACTATCGATATTAAAACTGGCACGATCGTTGCAGGTTCCAAGACGCACCGGTCAACGGCGACCGGCGCAGACAGGCGCTGCATAAGCGCCTGTGCTCGACACCGACGTCGCAAGGTTTTTGAAGTCCGGGATTTTGATCCAACGGACGCAATTTCCTGCGGCGTTTTTTTGTGTCCAAATTCGGCCAGCAGAGGGAACCTGCGCATGACAAAGAATTCGACGACTGGCATTTCGACAATCGGCATCACCCGCCGCGGCATGCTCAAGACGACTGCAACGGCTGCCCTCATCGGCGCCGTCAAGACTGCCTTTCCGTCTGGCGCCTTCGCCGCTGGGGCAGGCCCTGAAGTGAAAGGTGTCAAGCTTGGCTTCATCGCCCTGACGGATTCCGCACCGCTTATCATCGCCAAGGAAAAGGGCTTCTTCGACAAGCATGGCATTCCGGAGACGGACGTCGCCAAACAGGCATCCTGGGGTGCGACGCGCGACAATCTGGTGCTCGGCGGTGCCGCCAACGGGATCGATGGCGCTCACATCCTGTCGCCACTCCCCTATCTCATGCATACAGGCAAGGTGACGCAGAACAACAAACCGGTGCCGATGGCAATCCTCGCCCGGCTCAACCTCGACAGCCAGGGCATTTCCGTCGCCAAGGAATATGCCGAAACCGGCGTGCAGCTCGACGCTTCCAAACTGAAGGCGGCATTCGAAAAAAAGAGGGCGGAAGGCAAGGAAGTCAAGGCCGCCATGACTTTCCCGGGCGGCACCCACGACCTCTGGATCCGTTACTGGCTCGCCGCCGGTGGAATCGATCCGAACAAGGACGTCTCGACCATCGTCGTGCCGCCGCCGCAGATGGTCGCCAACATGAAGGTCGGCAACATGGACGTCTTCTGTGTGGGCGAACCGTGGAACGAGCAGCTCGTCAACCAGGGCATCGGCTTCACTGCCGCCACCACCGGCGAACTCTGGAATGGTCATCCGGAAAAGGCGCTTGGTCTGCGCGCCGACTGGATCGAAAAGAACCCCAACGCCGCCAAGGCCCTGCTGATGGCCGTCATGGAGGCCCAGCAATGGTGCGACAGCATGGACAACAAGGCGGAGATGGCCGACATCCTCGGAAAGCGCCAGTGGTTCAACGTTCCGACGAAGGATGTGCTCGGCCGCCTCAAGGGCGATATCAATTATGGCAACGGTCGCGAGGCCAAAGGCACCAACCTTTATATGAAGTTCTGGAAGGACGGCGCTTCATACCCGTTCAAGAGCCACGATAGCTGGTTCATGACGGAAAACATCCGATGGGGAAATCTGCCTGCGAATACCGACGTCAAGGCACTGGTCAACCAGGTCAACCGCGACGACATCTGGCGCGAGGCCGCCAGGGATCTCGGCGTCGCCGCAGCCGACATCCCCGCATCGTCATCGCGCGGCAAGGAGACCTTCTTCGACGGCAAGGTCTTCGACCCTGAAAATCCTTTAGCCTATCTCGACAGCCTTTCGATCAAGGCTGTCTCCTGAGCCCGCTTTCGGCGCGCGACGAGCGCGCCGGCCTTTCTTCACACGAGGAGCGCGTCTATGTCCGCCCTGGCAAGCAAACAAAATTCCTCCACGGCTGCCTGCGCCAAGCCGGCGGCAAAGGTCTTACCGTTTTCCCGCAAGCGCGGTTTGCAGATCGACTTTCGTCGTGCGGGGCTGACGGCACTTCGCAATGTCGTTCCGCCAGCCGTGGTGCTGGCGCTCATCCTCTTCGTCTGGCAGGCGCTGTGTTCTTCGACGGATGCATCCTTACCCTCCCCCCATCAGGTCTGGCAGGATAGCTATGATCTGATCGCCTATCCCTTCTTCAACAACGGCTCCCAGGATATCGGGCTCGGCTGGCGCGTGCTGGTCTCGCTGCAACGCGTCGCTTACGGCTTCGGGCTTGCCGGGATCATTGGCGTTGTCATCGGCGCCATCATCGGCCAATCCGTCTGGGCGATGCGCGGCCTCGATCCGATTTTCCAGGTGCTGCGTACGGTTCCCCCACTCGCCTGGCTGCCGCTGTCGCTTGCAGCCTTTCAAGATTCCAACCCTTCGGCGATCTTCGTCATCTTCATCACCTCGATCTGGCCTGTCGTCATCAACACCGCCGTCGGCGTACGCAATATTCCGCAGGATTATCGCAATGTGGCTGAGGTGCTACGCCTCAACCAGTTTGAATTTTTCTGGAAGATCATGCTGCCTTCGGCAGCGCCCTACATCTTCACCGGCCTCAGGATCGGCGTCGGCCTCTCCTGGCTTGCCATCGTCGCAGCCGAAATGCTGACCGGCGGCGTCGGCATCGGCTTCTTCATCTGGGACGCGTGGAACTCGTCGCGCCTTCCAGACATCATCGTCGCGCTCGCCTATATCGGCGTCGTCGGCTCCGCCCTCGACAAGCTGGTGGCCGCGCTCGGCAAACTCGTCACCCGCGGCGCCATGGCCAACTGAGGAACCCATTCATGAACGCCTATCTGAAACTCGACCGCGTCGACAAACATTTCGATCGGGGCGGCATGCGCGCCGAAGTCCTGAAAGACATCAACCTGACGATCTCCAAGGGCGAATTCGTTTCGATCATTGGCCATTCGGGCTGTGGCAAGTCCACTCTGCTCAACCTCATTGCCGGTCTCACCCCGGTTTCCGCTGGCGGCGTGCTCCTTGAAAACCGCGAAGTCAACGAACCAGGCCCGGAACGCGCAGTCGTCTTCCAGAACCACTCGCTGCTGCCGTGGCTGACGGTCTACGAGAACGTGAACCTCGCCGTCTCCAAGGTCTTCAACAGAACAAAGACCAAGGCCGAGCGGCACGACTGGGTCATGGCCAACCTCGAGCTTGTGCAGATGGCTCATGCCAAGGACAAGCGGCCCTCGGAGATTTCGGGGGGCATGAAACAGCGTGTCGGCATTGCTCGCGCACTTTCGATGGAGCCGAAGATCCTGTTGCTCGACGAGCCCTTCGGCGCGCTCGACGCACTGACCCGCGCCCACCTTCAGGACGCGGTGATGGAAATCCACGCCCGGCTCGGCAACACGATGGTGATGATCACTCATGACGTCGATGAGGCGGTGCTTTTGTCGGACCGCATCGTGATGATGACCAACGGTCCGGCGGCTCGCATCGGCGAAGTGCTGGACGTGATCATGTCCCGTCCTCGCAATCGCATCGAACTCGCCTCCGATCGGACATATCTCAAATGCCGCGAAGCCGTGTTGAAATTCCTCTACGAACGCCACCGCTTCATAGAAGCCGCCGAGTAGACGCCGCCAAACAGCCACGGTCGTTCTGGCCGCCGTGGCTTTCGATCTTGCCGCGGACCTGATCTAGGCGCCACGCTCTGTCCGCTCCCCGCCTGTTGCAAACACCGCGCTGGCATCGCTGACAATCTCTACGTGGGAATATGCCGCCTGAGCTGCTGCTGCGGCATCCGCTCGCATGATCGCGGTGACGATCCGGCCATGCTCCTCATAGGATTTTGCCAGGCGCCCGGGCAGACGGAACTGCGCTCGCCGAAAGGCAGCAAGCCGTGCCCGCGTCTGGGTCACCATCTCGAAGACATGATCATTATGCGCGCCGCGATAAAGCCGGGTGTGGAACTCGGTGTTGTAAACCGAATATTCCTCCTGCGCGCCGGCATGCACGAGCCTCATCGATGCCCTGTGCATCATTTCCAGCGTGCGCCGCTCATCGCCTGTCATACGCTCGGCCGACAGCCTGGCGCAGATCGCTTCGAGTTCCGCCATCGCCTCGAACATTGAATGCAGATAGGCCTCGGTGACGGTGGCAACAACGGCACTGCGGTTCGGCTCGCGCTCGATCAATCCCATGGCGCCGAGTTCGCGCAGAGCTTCTCGTACCGGCGTACGCGAAACGTCGAAACGCGTGGCGAGCGAGACTTCGTCGAGCTTCGCGCCAGGCAGGATTGAACCGGTGACGATCATGTCGGAAATCGCCCGCACCATCTGTTCGACGGTGGTTCCGGTACGGATGACTTCCCTGCGGCCGGCCTGCTTCACGATGCGAATCTGCTCACTTTGACACTCTGCATACAGATGGCGCGCGAGGCTCAATAAGTCAAATGCAGCTGTGAAGTTATTGTTAAATTTAAACTTTCCGACTCTGGAAACGTGTGCTTCGCAATCTACTTTGCTACCGATGTGAATAACAAATACTCATTGACTAGTTCTTATGCACAAGATCCTTGAATCTGCATACACTTTCCTCAGTGTGTCTTCTGTATTCATGGAAATTATATATAAATCAATATGTTAATATCTGGCACGCGCATTGCATGCACTTTTCTGCAGCATTTTTTTCGAACCGGCCTCGGCCGCAAGGAGCATTCCGATGACCAATCTCCTTTCCATGAACCGCCGCCATTTCCTTCAGGCGTCAGCAGCCGGCGCCCTCGCCTTGACACCGGGCCTCATGCCTCGCCGCGCCCTCGCTGAGAGCGCGCTGACCGTCGGCTTCATCTACGTCGGTCCCAAGGACGACTACGGCTATAACCAGGCGCATGCCGAAGGTGCAGCGGCGCTGAAGGCCGTTGCCGGCGTCACGATCGTCGAAGAGGAAAATGTCCCCGAAACCGTGGATGTCCAGAAGACGATGGAATCGATGATCAACCTCGACGGCGCGACGCTGATTTTCCCGACGTCGTTTGGCTATTTCGACCCGCATATGCTGGCGATGGCGGCGAAGTATCCGGATATCCAGTTTCGCCATTGCGGCGGCCTCTGGCAGGAAGGCAAGAACCCGGCAAACACCGGCTCGTATTTCGGCTACATCTTCCAGGGGCAATACTTGAACGGGGTCGCAGCCGGCTACACCTCAAAGAGCAAGAAACTCGGTTTCGTCGCCGCCAAACCCATTCCGCAGGTGCTTCAGAACATCAACGCCTTCCTGCTCGGGGCGCGTTCGGTCGATCCGTCAATCACCTGCCAGGTCATATTCACCGGCGAGTGGTCGCTTGCCGTCAAGGAGGCCGAAGCGACCAACGCGCTGATCGACCAGGGCGCCGATGTGATCACCTGCCATGTCGACAGCCCGAAGGTTGTTGTCGAGACGGCTGCCGGCCGCGGCGCTTTCGTCTGCGGTTACCACGCAAACCAGAGCCCGCTGGCGCCGGAAAAGTATCTGACCGGCGCCGAATGGGCGTGGGGAAATGTCTACACCGATTTCGTCAAGAAGGCACAGGCCGGCGAGAAGCTTGGCAACTTCGTGCGCGGCGGCCTCAAGGACGGCTTCGTCAAGATGAGCCCGCTCGGGCCTGCCGTACCGGCCGAGGGACGGACGAAATTCGACGCCACTTTGGCCGAGATGATGACGGGTGCGTTCTCCGTCTTCAAGGGACCGATCAAGGACAACAAGGGCAACGTCGTCGTCACGGCCGACAAGAGCTATGCCGAAGATGCCATCGAGCTCGAGAGCATGGCCTACCTGGTGGAAGGCGTCGTCGGATCCACGGCCTGAGCCAGGGGGAGAAGCGCCATGACAGTCGAGGCGAACACGTCACAAATAGCCATCGCTTCCGAACGATCCTCCGTATTCAGACCCATCGTCGAATGGCTGGCACGGCGCGCGGAACCTATTGTCATCAGCTTCGGCGCAATTCTGATCGGACTGGCGCTCTTCTCCCTCTTCATCCTGGTGATCGGCAAATCGCCGGCTACCTTGTTCCAACTGATGTACACCGGCGGCTTCGGCAGTTGGTTCTCGATCCAGAATAGCCTCAGCCGGGCTGCCCCACTTCTTCTGACAGCGCTTTGCGTCGCCTTACCAGCCCGTCTGGGGCTCGTCATTATCGGCGGCGAGGGCGCAGTGGTATTGGGTGGCGTTGCTGCTGCGGCCGCCGCGTTGCCGTTCGTCGGAACATTACCTGCCCTCCTCGTCCTCATGCTGATGGCGGCGGTGGCAATGATCGTCGGCGGCATCTGGATCGGTTTTGCTGGGTTCCTGCGACACTATCGCGGCGTCAACGAGACTATCTCCTCGCTGCTGCTCGCCTATATCGCCATCGCGCTGATGAACCAGCTCGTGGAAGGACCGCTGCGCGATCCGGCGAGCCTGAACAAGCCCTCCACTGCTCCCCTGCCCGCGCATTACATGCTCGGCAAGATACCCGGAATGGACGTTCATTGGGGGCTGGCCATTGGCGTTGCCGCCTGCATCGTCTCGTCGGTACTGATCGAGATCACGAGTTATGGATTTGCGGCGCGTATCGCCGGCGGCAACGTTCGCGCCGCTCAGATCCAGGGCTTGCCTGTCGGTCGACTGATCGTCGGTTTCACGGCGATCGCCGGCAGCTTTGCCGGTCTTGCCGGCATGATCGAAGTCGCCGCTGTCCAGGGCAGCGCCAATGCCTCGCTGGCTGCGGGCTACGGCTATACCGGCATCCTCGTCGCCTTCCTGGCGCGGCACAATCCACTGGCAATCATTCCGGTCGCCATCCTGCTTGGCGGCATCGACGCGTCGGGTGGGCTGATCCAGCGCCGGATGGGCTTGCCCGACGCGACCGTACTGGTGCTGCAGGGAACGCTCTTCGTCGTCATCCTCTTTTGCGAGACCTTTTACGGCCGCTTCAAGATCTTCAATCCCGACCTCTGGAAAAGACGCTCATGATGGAAGCAAGCGGCATTGGCATCTGGGGCGTCCCCCTCGCAATCCTCGCGGGCGCGATCCGCGTCTCGACACCCTTCATCTTCGTCAGCCTCGGCGAGACCATCACCGAACGCTCCGGCCGCATCAATCTCGGGCTTGAGGGCACACTCGTCTTCGGCGCCATGACGGCCTATGCGATCGCCGTGCAAAGCGGTTCGCCCTGGCTCGGCGTGCTGGCGGCCATTGGCACTGGCGCTCTCTTCGGCCTGCTGCACGGATGGATTTGCAAGTGGCCAAAGGTCAACGACATTGCGATCGGCATCGCCATGATGCAATTCGGCCTCGGACTGGCGTTCTTTCTCGGCAAGCCGTTCATCCGACCGGCAGCCCCGCACCTGCCGTCGATCCCGCTCGGCGCATGGTCAAATCTTGCGCAGGTTCAGGCGGCCTTGAACATCAATGTGCTTTTCATCCTGGGCGGCCTGCTTGCGCTCTTTTTGTGGTGGGCGTTCAAAAACACACGCATCGGTCTCGTCCTGCGTGTCGTCGGGGACAGCACCGATGCGGCGAAAGCGATGGGGATCGATCCGGAGCGTGTCCGCCTGTTGGCGACCGCGGTCGGCGGATCGCTCGCCGCCGTCGGCGGTGCCTATCTCTCACTCTACTACCCCGGCTCCTGGAGCGAAGGCATCTCTTCCGGACAGGGCCTGATGGCGGTGGCGCTGGTGATCTTCGCGCGCTGGAACCCGATCGGCTGCTTTCTGGCGGCACTGCTCTTCGGTGGCGCGGGCGCGCTTGGCCCTGCCCTGCAGTCGGTTGGCGTCACAAAGGGATACTACCTGTTTTACGCGGCACCCTACGTTCTGACGCTCGTCATCCTGATTGCAACCTCGTCGCCCACCCGTACGCTGGCCGGAGCCCCCGGCGCATTGTCGCTCACGAAATAGGGGATCTGCCATGGATGGTTTCTGCAGCCTCAACACATTCGGTCAGGGCGCCTTTCAATTTTGCCGCCGTGGTTACGTCGCCGTCGATAGCGGCGCCGGGAACACCCCGTATGCCTGCATGCGCGACCTCGTTGTCGGGCAATTATCGGTTGCGCACGAAAGGCGATGTCAAGGGCGTCGATGGCACATCCAGCGGCTTCTGCACGGGGGCGCGGCGCCATGCGAAACTCTCAAACTTGCGCGGTAAATAGGAGAAGACGATGGATGCGATGGTCGAAGCCAAGGGACACTACATCAATGCCGATCCTTACGCCTGGCCCTACAACGGCGCGTTAAGACCCGACAACACGGCGCTCATCATCATCGACATGCAGACTGATTTTTGCGGTCCGGGCGGCTATGTCGATCACATGGGCTATGACCTTTCGCTGGTGCGCGCGCCGATCGAGCCGATCAAGAGAGTGCTTTTTGCCATGCGCGCCAAGGGCTACCACGTCATCCATACGCGCGAGGGCCACCGGCCCGACCTCGCCGATCTACCCGCGAACAAGCGCTGGCGCTCAAAGCGCATCAACGCTGGCATCGGCGACGCCGGCCCTTGCGGCCGCATCCTCGTTCGTGGAGAACCAGGGTGGGAGATTATCGATGAGTTGAAGCCGATCGAGGGCGAGACGATCATCGACAAACCCGGCAAGGGCTCCTTCTGCGCCACGGATCTGGAGCTTATTCTCAACCAGAAGCGGATCGACAACATCATCCTGACCGGCATCACCACCGATGTCTGCGTTCACACGACGATGCGTGAGGCAAACGATCGCGGCTTCGAGTGCCTGCTGCTCGAGGACTGCTGCGGCGCCACCGATTACGGCAATCATCTCGCCGCCATCAAGATGGTGAAGATGCAGGGCGGTGTGTTCGGCTCCGTTACCAACTCCGAAACACTCGTGAGCCAGCTGCCATGACGACCGTCCGCGACACCCCGCTCCCGCAGCCTGGCAAGGCTATCGGCATCGACACGATCGACATGACGATGCGCTTTGGCGGCTTCACCGCGCTCGACCATGTATCGATCAAGGTGCCTGCCGGCAGCTTCCACGCCCTGCTCGGCGAAAACGGCGCCGGCAAGTCGACGCTCGTCAAATGCATCATGGGTTTCTACCACGCGACCTCGGGCTCGCTTTCCGTCAACGGCCACGAAGTGGCGATCGCCTCGCCCAGGGACGCCACCACCCACGGCCTCGGCATGGTCTATCAGCATTTCACGCTCGTTCCCTCACTGACAGGCGCCGAAAACCTCGTCATCAGCCGTGCGGAAGTGCCCGCTATCATCAACTGGACGAAAGAACGCAAGGATCTGGCCGAATTCATCGAGCGCATGCCCTTCAAGATCCCGCTTAACCGGCCCGTACGCGACCTTGCCGCGGGCGAAAAGCAGAAGCTGGAGATCATCAAGCAGCTCTATCTCGGCCGCTCCTTCCTGATCCTCGACGAGCCGACATCCGTGCTGACGCCTGCCGAAGCGGACGAAATGCTTAGCCTCGTGCGCGACATGACCAAGCGCGGTGAGCTGACGGTATTGATGATCTCTCACAAGTTCCATGAGGTGACGAAGTTTGCAGATGCCGTCTCGGTCCTGCGGCGCGGCAAGCTGGTCGGCAGCGGCAAGATCGACGAGCTCTCCACGTCAGACATGGCGGCGATGATGATTGGCGATGTGAAACTCGCCGAGCTCGGTACCCGCGCCCTGGTTTCTGATAGGGCCAAGCCCGTCCTCAAGATGGAAAGGGTCAAGGCGGCAGACCGCTCCGGCCTCAAGACAATCGAGATCGATAATCTCATGGTGCGCTCAGGCGAGATCGTTGGCATCGCCGGCATTTCCGGCAACGGCCAGAAGGAGCTGACGGAAATTTTGGCCGGGCAGCGCCCGACCGACAGCGGCAGCGTCACCGTCAACGGCCAAGCCTATGGCGCGACGCGTCCCGAGACCCGCATCAACAAGGTGCGTTTCATTCCCGAAGAACCGCTGCAAAATGCCTGCGCCCCACGCATGACGGTCAGCGAAAACCTCGCCTTTCGCACTTTCGATCTGAAGGCTAACGGCAAGGATGCGATCTGGCTGAACAAGGGCAGGATGAGGAAACGCGCCGCAGCGCTGATCTCCGACTTCAAGGTGAAGACGGCCTCTTCTTCCTCACCGATCGCCGCACTTTCGGGCGGCAATGTGCAGCGCGCGGTTCTCGCCCGCGAACTGACCGGCGAGGTGGACCTGCTGATCGTCTCGAACCCCTGTTTCGGCCTCGATTTTGCCGCCGTCGCCGAAATCCGCGCCCGCATCATGAAGGCGCGCAATTCCGGCGCGGCGGTCCTGCTGCTTTCTGAAGATCTCGACGAACTTCTAGAAATGTCCGACCGCATCATGGTCATTTCCGAAGGCAGGCTGATCTACGAGACAGAGGCGCGCTTCGCCGATATCGGTGCGATCGGCGCACACATGGCAGGGCATCACTGATGGCAAAGATCAAGGCAGAACCCTTCGCCTTCGAGGTCAAGCGCGACCAACTTGCCCTTGTCGTCATCGACATGCAGCGTGATTTCGCTGAACCCGGCGGCTTTGGCGCCAGCCTCGGAAATGATGTCAGTCGCATCACCAGGATCGTGCCTGATGTCAAACGCCTCATTGAGGGCTTCCGAAATGCCGGCCTGCCGGTCATTCATACGATGGAGTGCCACAAGCCCGATCTTTCGGACTTGCCGCCGGCAAAGCGCGATCGTGGCAGCCCGAGGCTGCGCATCGGCGACGAAGGCCCGATGGGTCGCATCCTGATCTCGGGCGAGCCCGGCACCGCAATCCTGCCGGAACTTGCTCCCGCAAACGGGGAAGTCGTCATCGAAAAACCCGGCAAGGGCGCCTTCTACGCCACCGAGCTCGGCGAAGTGTTGCAGCACAAGGGTATCAAACAGCTCGTTTTCGCGGGTGTGACGACGGAGGTCTGCGTACAGACCACGATGCGCGAGGCGAACGACCGTGGCTACGAATGCCTGCTCGCGGAGGAGGCGACGGAAAGCTATTTTCCCGAATTCAAGGCTGCCGCCATCGCCATGATCCGCGCCCAGGGCGCGATCGTTGGCTGGACCGCCCATGTCGATGACATCCTGGAAAGCATCACCGATGCCTGAAACGACCCGCGAACTGCTGACCACAGGTGGCTGGAAGGAACTGGAATTCGGCGCCTTCCGCGAAAAGGTGACAATTCACTGGATCCGCCCCTTCGACGGCGATCAACCAGGCGTTGCCCTCCTGAAATACGAGGCCGGGGCTTCCGTTCCACGTCATCGGCACGAAGGGCTGGAAACCATCCTGGTCCTCGAAGGAGTACAGTCCGATGAGGCGGGCGATTACGGCCGCGGCAGTTATGTCGTCAATGCGCCCGGTAGCGAGCATTCGGTCTGGAGCGATAGCGGCTGTGTCGTGCTCATTCAGTGGGACCGGCCCGTAACAATACTGAAAGAGGAATTAGCATGAACTCGACGATACCAGCCTTCGACATTGCCTCGCTGCACGATTTTTATCGCAACGGTGGCGGTGTCGCTAAGATCGTCGAAGCGGTCTTCGCCCGCATTGCCGCCGTGAACGATCCCGGCATCTTCATTCATCTGGCAAAGAAGGATTTTGTGCTGGCCGAGGCAGAAAAGCTTGGCAGCTTCGATCCCTCAAGGCCGCTTTTCGGCATTCCCTTTGCGGTGAAGGACAATATCGATGTCGCTGGCATGCCAACGACTGCGGCCTGCCCGGACTATGCTTATCTGCCGGAACAGGACGCCACCATTGTCCGCCTGCTGAAAAACGCTGGCGCGCTGGTGATCGGCAAGACCAATCTCGACCAGTTCGCGACCGGGCTTGTTGGTGTGCGCTCGCCCTATCCGATCCCGAAAAATGCCATTGATCCGAAACTGGTGCCAGGCGGCTCGTCTTCCGGTTCGGCTGTGGCAACGGCACAGGGCATCGTCAGCTTCGCGCTCGGCACGGACACGGCCGGTTCGGGCCGTATTCCAGCTGGCCTCAACAATATCGTCGGCCTCAAACCGAGTGTCGGCGCGCTTTCGACGACCGGCGTCCTTCCCGCGTGTCGCACGCTCGACTGTGTCTCGATCTTCGCGCTCACGGTCGACGACGCATGGACCGTGTTTTCCGTCGCCGCTCAACATGATGAGGCGGACGCCTATTCGAAAACCATTGCCCCGACCGGATTTGGAGCGGCTTTGCCGGTACTCACCATCGGCGTGCCTGCGAAAGCCGAGCTGCAATTCTTCGGCGACGCCGTTATGGAAGCGGCCTATTTCAATGCGTTGTCCGCGCTGGAAAAACTCGGCCACAAGCTGGTCGAAATACCCTTCGCCGCATTCTACAAGGTCGCGAACCTGCTATATGAGGGCGCCTGGGTGGCCGAACGCTATGCCGCGATCAAGCCGTTTTTCGACACCCGGGAGCAGAGCCTTCATCCGGTCACCCGCAAGATCTACGGCGCCGCCAAGACGCTTTCGGCCGCCGACGCCTTTAGCGGCCTCTACGCGCTGCAGGCCCTGAAGAAAGAGATCGCGCCTCTGATCGCATCGGTCGATCTGTTCTGCGTACCGACCGCACCCACACATTATACCCTGGCCGATCTTGAGGCGGAGCCAATCCGCGAGAATTCGCGCCTCGGCACTTATACGAACTTCGTCAACCTGCTCGACATGTGCGGTATTGCCGTGCCGACCGGAACCCGCTCCGACGGCCTTCC
The DNA here is from genome assembly GCF_002211315.1 of Rhizobium sp. R693. NCBI lineage: Bacteria > Pseudomonadati > Pseudomonadota > Alphaproteobacteria > Hyphomicrobiales > Rhizobiaceae > Rhizobium > Rhizobium sp. R693. Next base: position 464,457 of record NZ_LOKY01000001.1, read on the forward strand.
TGCGAGCGTAACGCTGCTTGCTCTCTCCGGCCGAGACGGGCTGACCGCAACGCTTGCTCGTGATCTCCATCGGGCAAGTGGTGTGAGGCTTGGGGCGACAGGTTGGTCGCAGCCCCCCTCGGTTCCTCCAACGTCGACTACCCAGGATGCGGATCTGATCAATATCGTTGTCGTCGGCGCGCATCTTTCCGGCATGCCGCTGAACCATCAGCTTACCGATCTCGGTGGAAAATTCTCTCGCGTAGCACAGACATCCGCCGCATACAGGCTTTATACGCTTACAGGGTCCGTGCCGCCCAAACCCGGCATGACACGTGTTGGCGAGGACGAAGGCAGCGAAATCGAAGTGGAAGTCTGGACGCTAACACCCGCGGCTTTCGGCGCTTTCGTGGCGGCCATCCCCGCTCCCATGAGCATCGGGACCATCATGCTATCGGACGGCACTTCGGCAAAGGGCTTTCTGGTGGAACCGCTGGCGCTCGTCGGAGCTTTAGACATAACCAACTATGGCGGCTGGCGAGCCTTTCAGAGCAAGCTTTCGCCGCCGCACAGGGTCGACAAGGCCAGTTGACAGACCACTCTGGAATAACATGCGACTACGCATTTTTCTGCAGCGCCTTGCAATAGACGCTGACCGCATCAGCTGGACGTTAGCTTTGTTCATCTGTTGGAAAGGAACTGCGATAGGCGACCGCATGTTCGGGCGTTTATCGCCTGTCTCCAAGCCAAGCGGCACGATTGCGGCTCTTGCGACGACACTCCCCCTTCGTCCATCATCGAACCTGCGATATTGGAACAACTCAAGGAGCATCTGGTGAGCGCTAGTGAACGACAGAAGATGGCCGCAGGAGAGTGGTATTGCTGCCTCGATCCGGAGCTCGATGCCCTGCGCGTGCTTGCGCGCAAAGCAGTGCATCAGCACAATACACTTGATCCCGAAAATCGGGGCAATATCGCGCCAGCACTAAGAGCGCTTTTTGCGGAAGCGCCTGACGATGCGTTCATCGAGGCGCCGTTCCATTGCGCCTACGGCATGAACATCTCGCTCGGCAAACGTGTCTATCTCAATGCCGGCTGCACGATCCTGGACACTGCCAGCGTGCGGATCGGCCAAGGCTCCATGCTGGGGCCCGGTGTCCAGATCTACTGCGCCGACCATCACAGGGATCCGGCTCTTCGCCGTAGTGGACTGCAGATCGACCGGCCCGTGTCGATCGGCACCGACGTCTGGATCGGTGGGGGCGCCATCATCCTCTGCGGCGTGACGATCGGAGACGGCGCTATCGTTGGCGCCGGTTCGGTCGTCACCCGCGACATCGCAGAAGGTGCAACGGTGGTTGGCAATCCGGCGCGACAGGTCTGACGGACAAAGCGGCCGCCTTTATAGTCGGCTCGGAGCGAGTACCACCGGCGCAGCCGACGGCGAAGGCTGCGTCCCAATCAGTCTTACCGACAATGTCCTCTCGTCGACGACGTCGGCCAATTAGGCTCGAACGCTGGCTTAAAGACTTGAGAAGCGAACTGGATGAATGCTCGCACCAAGGACCTATCCGGCCGATTCGCGACACGGGCTTTGACGCGTAGGGCATCTACCCCTTGAACATAATCGAACCAAAGACCTGACGGCTCTCGACGAGACTGTCGAGCACGACCCCTCCTGATCGACAGCGGGCGAAAACCAATTCTTTCTGGCAGCGATGCCGATTGCAACCCGAAACAGGCTATCACCTTCTCTGAGACTGGCTCGCGATGCGAATTGCCTGCCGAGATTTCCGTGGCTCACGGCTAATCGCCTGCAGTCGCGTCGAGAATGAGAGGTCCCTCCGCTTCGAGCCGGACGCGACCTCTGCCGGCGCGCACGAGGCGTATGGGCGCGCGCTTTTCTTCGAGCCGGCGACGCAACAGCAGGAGCCGGGTTTCGAGATTGTCCTTGATCTCTGGCATGCGGGCACCGGCCGCCAGCCGCATTTCCCGGTTTGTGAATTCGCTCCTGCCGTCGTTCAGATGCCATTCAAGCATCAGGCGCAGCAGCGTGCCGGCAACGCCCTTCACTATGTAGGTACCGTCGATGAACACGCTGTCATCGAAGCGGTGATGGGCGATGCGAACCTCCCGTCCGGCAGCGGGTTCAAGCAATGGTGTTACCTGTCTGGTTTCGGCGACAGCGGCCTCCCGTTCGCTGGCTCTGAGAGCGCTGGCGGCCTGTCCTGCCAGGATTTCGAGAGCGGCCTCGTCTTCTTCACGGAAGGCGAGCCGCTGCGTGCTCTCGATGAAAAGCACGCCCGTCACCGTGCCGCGGGCGGTCATCGGGACTGCGATCTGGCTCATGGCCATCGGCAATTGCGGGAAAGCGATGGTGCGCGTCGTATTTTCAGCCCCTTCCGCCTCCAGACCGATCGCTTCGCCGAACCGGCGCACGCGGCTCATGTCGCTGACCTTGATTGTCTGGCCGCCCGTTGCCGCAGCGCCGATCAATCCCTCGCTACCGATGATTTCCGATCCAAGGCCAGACCGCTCGTAGCCGATGCTGCCGGTGGTGATCAAGCAGCCGCGATAGTTGTCCTGGATAAGCACAAGCGCATTACTGTATCCGAGAACGCGCTGGACGCTCCCGAGCAGGCTGTCGATGATTTCATCGGCCTCCGCCTGTTGCTCCATGGCCTTGATCGCTTCCGAGAGAGCAGGAAGGCTAACGGGCGCACGGCCGGCCATAGCCGGCGCTGTCTCAACCGGCGAGGGAACCTTTTCGATCCCGTGCACGCGGAAAATGTCGGCGCTCCTGAGCCGCATGACGTCCGACATGCCGACCTGCACACTGCTTGCCCTAAGCTGGCGCGCGATCTTGTCGAACAGTGCGCCAGCATCGACGGAACGCACGAAACCGATGTCGAGCAGGAACTGGTCACCGGTAAAGCCGTCAACGAGGATCAGCGTAACCTTGGGATTGGCGCGGATATTTGCCGCCGTCTTGGCGAAGAACTGGTTGGAAAGCGCGACATGCTCCTCATCGACCCGCACCACATGGGAAAGATAGGAAATGTTGGGCATACCATCGGCCGAGGCGGTCGCGATGATGGAGGGGATGACACCTTCGAAGCACGCAGAAAGATCGGAAAGCCGCAGGTTCATTGGGACCTCGCGCCGGCCAGCATGCCGGCGAGCGGGCCGGGTGTCTGAATATAGATTTCGCTGATCGCGAACCGGGCGACCCGCGCCTCGCGCGCCGTCAGCCATGGCGCGATAAGGGGCCGGGACACGCCGAGGGATTCGAGCTCGTCCGTCGCGGCAGCAATGAAACGGCCGGCGCGATCAAGGTCGGACGTTTCCGTGCTGCGCATGGTGGCAGAACCTTTCAGCTGGAAGCTCACATAGTCCGAGGGGCTGACGAAGGTGGTAGCAATCCGGCTGGTCTTGCGGATGCAGGGTTCGAGCCGTGGCCACTGCCAGGCGGAAAAGATGACGTCGATTGTCTCGCGGTCTTCCAGGAGATGGAAGCCGACGCCGCGTCCTGCCGAAGGACGGCCGGTTTCGTCGGCCACCGCGATGATGCACATCAGTGGCCGATTGAAAAAATCGAGGAGCCTGTCATCGAGCCTCACTGTCATCCCCCATTGATTGTCCCTGCTCTTCTTAGCAAACTTTTAGGATATTCGGCACGACTTGCACATTCATTTAGGAACGCCGGTTTTCACGGTGGGCTATAGAACGCCGTACCGGCTGGACGGCCTGGACAACCATCATCTGCCCGTCTTTGGCGGCCTCGGCCACCAGGCGAAGAACATCGACGCCCGCTCCGCATGCCGGAGCGCGGCACGGATTTCTGCGTCCTGCCGCAACAGCGAAGCATCGGCGATCGATGCGATCCGAACCTGGAGAAAGAAAGATGAATAAGTTCATCTGTGCGGCGGTTTCGCCGCCGGAGCATGGGACGCCTGCGATGGCGTTCGGTCAGCACGTCATCCGCATGATGGCGTCAAATACTGGCGGTTCACTCGGCATGTTCGAGGCCTTCGTCCTGGCCGGCGAAGGCCCGCCTCTGCATGTGCACGAGCGCGAGGACGAGTTCGTCCGGGTCCTCGCCGGCCGCTTCGGCTTCTGGTGCGCCGGCGACTATGTCGAACTCACGGAAGGCGGCTGCATCGCGCTACCGCGCGGCGTGCCGCACCGTTTCCGCAATGTCGGGAAGACTAAGGGCCACCTCATGGTCGTCGTCACACCGGGCGGGTTCGAAAGCTTCTTTCCGATCGTCGAACTCTGCAAACCCGAAACGCCCGATGAGATCGCCTCGGTGGCCAGGGACTTCGGCCTGACCTTCCCGCCCGAAAACGACCGCAAAGTCGCCTGAACCACCCCAAACACACAAGCGGAACCTGAACAACGATCTCGAAAGGAGACCGAAGGATGACACATGTATCTTCGAACGAAAACGGAATGAGCCTGACAGCCACGCAGCTCGATGCCTATCTCGCCCGGATCGGGGTCGAGCGGCCATTACGCCTCGACATCGGCAGCCTGTCGCAGCTGCACCGCGCCCATCTCATGAGCTTCACCTGGGAGGCGCTGGACGCCTTCATGGGATGGCCGTCTGCGATCACCCCGGCTGCGGCCTTCGCCAAGATGGTCGAGAAGCGGCGCGGCGGCTGGTGCTACGAGATGAACGGCCTCTTTGGCGCAGCACTTGCAGGGCTCGGCTTTTGTGTGACCCGTCTTTGCGGCGGCGTCGACAGGGAAAGGCTCGGCGACATCGCCATCGGCAATCATCTGACGCTGCGCGTCGACCTCGACCATCCCTATCTCGCCGAAGTCGGCGTGGCGGACGCTATCATCGAGCCGGTTCCGCTTGCCACCGGGCCAATCAGCCAACGCGGCTTCGACTTCTCGATCATTCCGGTGGACGGCGGCTGGCTGCGCTTTAACAACCATGCGCGGGGCATCGCGAAAAGTTTCGATTTCCGGCCCGACCACAGCGACGAAGCCGCGATGGTCGCAACGCAAGACTGGCTGATGCGCGATCCCGGCTCTCCGTTCACCAATGCGCTCGCGCTCCTGCGGCACACGGCAGACGGCTATGTCGCCCTCCAGAACAACTGTTTGCGCCGCGTCACGGCAAACAGCCTCATTGAGCAGCGCATCACCAGCGCCGACCATCTCGCCGACACGTTCGAGACCGTATTCGACCTCGATATTCCACAGCCCGGAAAGGTCTGGGAGCGCCTCCAGGCCATCGGCCGCGAAAAGGCCGCCTGAGCCGATACCCCGCATCCATTCAATCCGAGGAACCATCCATGCTTCGCATAATCGCATTTGCCCCTGCTCTTGCCTTGAGCGCGACCATCGCCCTTGCCGCCGCCACCGATCCGGCGCCGGGCGGGGCGTATAAGACTGACCCCTCGCATTCGAGTTTCAACTGGTCGTTCAACCATTCCGGCCTGTCGCGCTACACCGCGCGCTTCACCAAAGTCGATGCGCGGCTCGACTGGAAGCCGGAAAAGCCGGAAACCTCCACGCTCTCGGTCACGATCGATCCGCTTTCGATCCGCACCGACTACCCCTGGCCGCAAAAGGTCGACTTCGACGCGGAAATCGGCGGAGAGGAGACCTTCCTGGCAGCCAAGCCGATCACCTTCATTTCCAAGACGATCCACGTGACGGGCGCAAAGACCGGCACCGTCGAAGGCCTCCTCACCTTTCGCGGTGAGACGCATCCTGCAACACTCGACGTCACCTTCAACGGTTCGATGGCCGAGCACCCGATGATGGGCGTCCCGAAGATCGGCTTCTCGGCAACCGGTAGGATCCACCGCAGCGAATGGGGATTGGATTTCGCAATCCCCGAACTCGGTGACGTCGTCACCTTCGCCATAGAAACGCAAATGGTGCCTGCTGATTACTCATTCCAGTGAAATTAGCCGCGCACCGTATCGCACCGGAATCGGAAAAAATCCTGTCCCGGCACAGGCCATCCCGCCCCGCGTCAGACGGCTGAGGAATGAGCCGGAACAGGATTTCTGTGATATCGACACCGTCAGGCTCGTTCACGGCAGAGGCGACCGTGCGGATAGCAATCTTGCCGACGAACGCAGAGCGAATTTCGTGGCGCAGCCGGCGGTGGCGCCCGGATCGACCACATGGCCGCGGACGCAAGACACGTTGACGATGTGCCCCGACTTCTGAGCCTTCATGTGGGAAGGGCCGGCGCAAAGCCAAAGATGCGTGAGCTGCTTCGCACCAATCTGTGATGGTGACGGCGGGACGACCGACCGCCCGCGCAACGCTGAAGTTCAGGCAGATGCGCGAGAATCCACGCCTTGAGAGGACCAAGCCCGCTGGCTATTTGCCTGTAGCCCACTTGCACGTCATTATTCATGCCGACCGAGAGGCTTGTGTCGACATTATTCGCCATCCCCGGTCGGCAAGGCAGCCCCGCGTCCCTCAGTTGCTCGAGGTCGGGCAGGTTGCGCAGCGTCTCGCGCCCAGACACCGATTTGAAATGCTTGGGCGTCACCTAGGGGTGATCCCTGATCCTGTTGCCTCTTGAATGCCAGATTTTCTGACGCTATTTTGTGTCAGCATCAATGGCAATATTACGGGAGTGTACCGATGAGCCTCATCCAGTATGCGGACCACGGTCTGTTCGAGCCCAAGAAGATCGCGGACACCTTGCGGACCACGATCGAAGAGGTCGCACGCACGGCCGGGCTCGGCAGGGATGCCGTGCAGCGCAAGGACAGGCTACGTTCGGATAAGACCCAGCGACGGCTGCGCGAGATGATCGAGATCGTCAACAAGGTAGAGCCGCGTTTCGGATCGGCCTTGATGGCCTATGCCTGGTACAGATCGGAACCGCTGCCCGGCTTTTCGGGCCAGACGGCCATGCAACTGGTGCGGGACGGGCGCGCTGAGGACGTGCTCGACTACATCGACGCGGTCGACGCGGGCGTTTACGCTTGATCGTTTTGGGTCGCTATTCCGGTAAGCTCTACCGGGCCATCAATCCCGTCTATGCCCGCGACCCGATGTCGGGTCGCGGCGCCGCGCTCTATGGGGGCCGGTTCAATCCGAAGGGAATGCCGGCGCTCTATGTATCGACCTCCATGCTCACCGCCTTGAGGGAGGCCAATCAGGTCGGTGACCTGCAGCCGACGACGCTGGTGTGCTACCGCGCGGACATAGAGACGATCTTTGATACGGGCGACGCGCAGGCCCTGGCGGCGGCCGGCTTCGACGCCGCCGCGCTGGCAGATCCCACGTGGCGGGACCAGATGCGTGCGGGCGGTGAGGTGCGGACGCAGCGCTTGGCGCGTGATCTGATCGCGCGGGGGTATAACGGTCTCGTCGTTCGCAGCTTTACTAAAGGTGCCTCCGCCTCCGACATGAACCTGGTGCTGTGGAAATGGGGGGCGACAGCGCCATCGAGGCTCGAGCTGATCGATGAAGAGCATCGGCTGATCTGACGCATTGACGTCGGTGAGATGCTTGGGAGACCGGGTACCGTGAGACGTGGCACGATAGTTTTCCCTCGGAAAACTCCGGGTCGAATTCATCGTGGAGGAGAATTGTCCAATCCATCGCCGCTAGATGATTTCAAGAGTTACGTCTCGTCGTTGCGTATCACACGTTTGGGAGCGTGTTTATGGATGATAGTGTTGGAATGAGGAAACAACGCCATCTCGATTTCGGCAGTCAGTCAAAGCTAGGTTTTCGCCATATACTTCTCTGGGCCTACAGGAAATTTCACCGCGACCGTTCGCCACCAGCCAACGCGGTGATTCCTTCAAACCAGCACAACGGGATCATCAGGACCGCGGCGACGAGGCCGACGACGAACATCGCCTTCCATCCGCAAGCCGGAACAACGAAGATCCTCTTGCGCATCGTGCTCACGCAGTCCATGAGACGTCCCTCGATATTGATCCCGGGCGATTTTTGATGGTGAAGAAGCAAATCGCGATCTTCGGCGGCGGTCCAGCGGGTCTGGCGGCTGCAGAAAGTTTGTCTTTTCAAGGACATGCTGTCACGGTCTATGACGCGATGCCGACAGTCGCGCGGAAGTTTCTTCTTGCCGGCAAATCCGGGCTCAACATCACCCATTCCGAGGATTACGAGAGCTTCGCGTCACGCTTCGGCACATCAAACGACCGCCTGCGCGAAGCACTGGACAGCTTCAGGCCGTCCGATGTCAGAGCCTGGGCAGCGGGACTTGGTGCCGAGACATTCGTGGGATCGTCGGGGCGCGTGTTTCCGACGGCCATGAAGGCTTCACCGCTTCTTCGCGCCTGGCTGCGAAGACTTGAGGCCCAAAACGTCAAGATCCTGACCCGCCACCGCTGGATAGGGTTTTCAAATGGCGGCTACCTCATTGAAGGGACCGGTGGCGTTCATGTGGTTCAGCCGGACGCGGCACTTCTCTCGCTCGGCGGGGCGAGCTGGCCCCGCCTCGGCTCCGACGGACGCTGGCTACACTGGCTCAGGGAGAAGGGCATTTCTGTCGATGACTTTCAGCCCGCCAATTGCGGCTTCGATGTCGATTGGAGTGAGCATCTGCGGGGCCGATTTTCAGGCGAGCCCGTCAAATCGGTCACGGCATCCTCGTCGGCGGGAACGATCCCGGGAGAATTCGTGATCACCCGGCATGGCATCGAGGGCAGCCTCGTCTACGCTCACGCAGCCGCATTGAGGGACAGCTTGATGGCCGGCAAAGCCGCAACATTTGACGTCGACCTGATGCCCGGACGTACAAAAGAGCGCATCGCCCATGAACTTGGAAGACAGGATCCGAAGGCAAGTCTGTCGACCCGGCTGCGAAAGGCCGTCGGCATCGACGGCGCAAAGGCGGCGCTCATACGCGAGCTTTCCGGCACCACAAACCTTGGCGATCCCCGTCAACTGGCCGGTCTGATCAAGGCCTTGCCGATCCCCGTTCGCAGAACCCGCCCGATCGCCGAGGCGATTTCCACGGCAGGCGGCCTCGCATGGGACGAGGTTGACGGGAACTACATGGTGAAGGCGCTGCCTGGCCTGTTTGTCGCCGGTGAAATGATCGACTGGGAAGCGCCGACCGGCGGCTATCTGCTGACGGCATGCTTTGCCACCGGCCGGGCGGCCGCCCGTGGCATCGAGACCTGGCTCGGCCGGAGCTAGCTCGCTTCTGCCATTTCCCGCATCGACATGGCTGCCAACACTAGCGTTTCGGCTGAAACGTATGTTCCTTGGCCGGAAACTGGCCGGCGCGGACTTCGTCGGCATATGCCTGGGCGGCTTGCGACACCAGCGGGCTAAGATCGGCAAAGCGCTTGACGAAGCGCGGCTTGAAGTCGTTGAAAAGTCCAAGCATGTCGTCCGACACCAGAACCTGGCCGTCGCAGGCAGGCGACGCCCCGATGCCGATCGTTGGAACGCCGAGCAAGGCCGTGATATCGCGCGCGACAGGTTCGACCGTCCCCTCGACGACAACTGCGAAGGCACCGGCCTCTGCAACCGCCAGGGCGTCGCGCCTTATCTTTGCCGCCTCCTCATCTGAATGTCCGAGCGACCGGAAGCCACCTGCCGTATTGACCAGTTGTGGCATCAGGCCGACATGGGCGAAAACCGGGACACCTCGCGTGGTCAGGAAGGCGATCGTCTCCGCCATTTCCTCGCCGCCCTCCAGCTTGACGCCATCGCAGCCGGTCTCCTGCATCAGCCTGACGGCGTTGCGAAACGCCTGCTCTTTCGATTCCTGGTAGCTGCCGAAGGGCAGATCGACGATGACGCAGGCATGCGACACGCCGCGCATGACGGCGCGGCCATGGGCCGCCATCATGTCGAGCGTCACGCCGACCGTCGTTTCCATGCCGTAAAGCACCATGCCGAGGGAATCGCCGACCAGAAGAAGATCGCAATGCTGATCGAGCAGGCGTGCGATCGGCGTCGTATAGGCCGTCAGGCAGACGACCCTGTCCTTGCCCTTCATCGCCCGGATCGCTGCCGTCGTCAGCCGCTTCTCTTTGCCATGGGTGCTCACTATGCCGCCCTCGAACTCTTGCCTGATTTGATACCGATTATCTTGTTGTCGAGAAGCCGCGTCGTCCCGATGCGCACGAAGAGCGCGACAACGGCAGGGCCCGATTGCAGTGAGGACAGGCGCTCCAACGTTTCAGGATGGCGTACGGCAACCACTTCGGGCGTGGCAAGCGGCTCTGTCGCGATGAACCTTCTTAACGCCGCCTCCAATTCGTCAGGGCTGTCGCAACCCTTGGCATAAAGCCGCTCGGCCTCTGCAAGGGCATTCGGTACGACGACGGCTGCTTTGCGCTCGTGCTCATCGAGGTAGACATTGCGCGATGAGCAGGCAAGCCCATCGGCCTCGCGCACCGTCGGCACGGCAACGACCCGAACCGGTTGAGCAAGATCCTCGACCATCCGCTTGATGAGCGCCACCTGCTGGTAGTCCTTTTCGCCGAAATAGGCCCGATCGGGCTGCACGAGATTGAAGAGCTTCGTCACCACGGTCGCCACCCCGGCGAAATGTCCGGGACGCACCTCCCCTTCCAGCTGATTTCCGAGCGTCGGGACATCGACCACCGTCAGCATCGGGCGCGGGTAGATTTCGCTGACCTCAGGTGCAAACAGGATATCGACGCCGGCAGCTTCGAGCATCGCACTGTCGCGCGCCAGATCCCGCGGATACTTGCCCAGATCCTCATTGGCGCCAAACTGTAACGGATTGACGAAGATCGAGACCACGCTGACCTCGTTTTCGGCGCGGGCGCGGGAGACCAGCTCCATGTGACCGACATGCAGAAATCCCATGGTCGGCACAAAGCCGATCGTCTTGCCGTCGCGCCGGTCGGCGCCAAGCTGAGCGCGCAATTCCGCTATCGTGCTGATAATGCGCATAAAACCTCCTCCGAATTCCTCTGGCAATTAAGCGAGCCGGACAAATGGTGGCGGATAGAACGCGATTTGACGAAAACCGTCAACGCAGGCGGCCCCATTATAACGATTAAGCACTCAGCTGGGCACACGTTATTTGCCGTGCGGGGGCGAAGCGAGCGGGGCAATTTGGCAGGCCCCTTTTGCATCCGCCTCGCATGGAAGGCGACTGCAATGGGCTCCCCTGGTGACCCAAACGCACCTCATGTGGAAAAAGTCACCGGGGGGGCTTTGCCGCGCCAATCTGCCTTAGGATGATCGTCAGGCGGGGCTGCCGATCTGCGTCGCCTCGTGTGACTTTGTTTATTCTTTTTGTCCAAACTCCGCCCCAGTGATGGTAGAAGAAGGCCGCGATGGACGAATGCCCTTCAAGGGTGTCACGGCAATGTCCGAACAGTGACGGAGGGATGGTGACCAATCCTTATGAGATTCTCGGCGTCCGGCGAGATGCGACCGATGACCAGATCAAGGCGGCGTATCGGCGTCGCGCGAAGACAACGCATCCCGACTCCGGTGGCGATCCCGAAGCATTCAGCCGTGTGCGGAAGGCTTACGAGCTGTTGTTGGATCCAGTCCGCAGGAAGGTCTTTGACGATACTGGCTACGACGTCGAGCTTGCAGATCCCATCGACCTGCAGGCCCTTATGGTCATTGAAAAACTGGTCAATCAGCTGACCCTGGACGAGCGCGAGCCCGGCACGTTTGATCCGCTCGCCCGCATGCGATCCGATCTGTCGGAAGAGATGCGCAAGGCGCGTTTCAGCAAACGCGAACTCGAGCGCCATGCCTCACGCATCGAGCATCACCTGGAACGGCTGGAAAAGCGACCGGTGACCGACATTCTCGGCTCGATGTTGCGTGCCCGAATCAAGGCAATTTCGACCGCGATTTTTGAAACGGAAGCCAAGATCAAGGCCAGCGAACGGGCATGTGAGATGCTCTACGACTACACTTACGAAGTGGACGTTCAGGAAGGCGAGGAAGGTCTCGCCGTCGAAGATCAGTCAGCGCCGGCCTTGCGCAACAAGCGCGACGATCGTCCGCTTTGGGTCGTCCCGACGGCTCAAGAAGGGTGAAGGCACCGGCACCGCCGCGTGCTTACGCGGCGCGCTGTTCCGTACCCTGGATTGCGGCGAGCTTCCACTCGTCGCCTCCCCTGCGCACGAAGGTCCAGACTTCCGTCGTTTCCGTCGCTCGATGGTTGTCCCCGCTAACGAGCTTGCCGCTGGCGCGTTCGACGAGCGCGTCGATCGAGGAATAACGCATGGCGAGCGTCGCATAGTCGGCGCCGTCCTCGCGCCAGGCCTCGGCAATATCGCCCTGCAGCAGCTTGACGTTCGAGACATCGTTGCGCACGCCGTTCGTCGCATTTTCCCCGAGCTCTTCGGCGAGGTAGGACATGGCCTCAGGCGTCGTCAGGCGACGCAAGGTGGCGTAGTCTTCCGCCCCATAGGCGGTCTGCACGTCAGTCAGCAATTGCTCGAAGCGGTCAAGATCGCCTGGGCTCAATCCGAGTTCGTCATTCGGCTTGGCGTTCGCCTGCCGCTGTTGATAACCCGCCCCCGATCCAATCGACGGGATCTGAAACGACGCGCTGCCACCGGGGGCCATGTTGCTGGCTGTTGCGCGACCGGGACCACCGTAGGCCGGCTGGCGGCGGTTGGCGAAAAAGCGCATGGCAAAGGAAATCGCAATGGCGATCAGGGCGATCTGCAACAGCATGCCGAGGAAGCCGAAGCCGCCACCGAAACCGTGGCCGAGCAGCATCCCAAGAAGGCCGCCAGCGACAAGGCCGCCGATCATCGATCGGCCAAAACCGTTGAAAAGGCCCGGCCTCTGCATGCCGATCGGCTGCTGGCCGGCATATGGAGCGTTGGTTTGCGTGCGGGGCGTCATCGAGCGCTCAATGGGGGCAGCCGGCGAAGGTGCGGTGCTCGTGACGGGCGGCGCCTGGTAGGTCCGCGTGCCGCGGCTGCCGAACCCGAAGCTGCCCGCGCGGCGCGCATCCGCCTCACCGATCGAGGCAAATACGCTAGCGCCTGTCAGAACGGCAATCGCCGCAATCTTGGCAAAACGCGAAACGGCACGAGGCATCCAAATCTCTCCTGTCATGACAAACAACGCATGTCGGGAGCTTATATAGTGACTGCTTTGCCGGATTGAAGCTTTGTGATCAGACGATCTTTATTGGCAGACGTCGACCCAGGTCGCCCGGGTGAGTTCGGCCAGGCGTTGCGTCGAAATGCGAACGGCCGAATTGGTGGAACCGGCTGCCGGCACGACTTCATCGAACCGCCTCAGCGAAACGTCGCAATAAATCGGCAACATCCTCGGCAATCCGAAAGGGCAGACACCACCGACCGGATGGCTGGTAAGCTCCACGACCTCTTCGGGCCCAAGCATCCGGCCCTTGCCCCCGAAGGTATCCTTGAACTTCCTGTTGTCGAGCCGTGCCAGGCCGCCGGCAACGACCAGCATGGTTTGCTCACCGACACGCAGGCAGATCGTCTTGGCGATCTGGGCCGGATCGACCCCATGCGCCTCGGCAGCCAGCGCCACCGTCGAAGAGCTTTCAGCGGTTTCGATGATCTCGATATCGGGAGCATGTGCGCTGAAAAACGCACGGACGGTTTCTAGACTCATGCCTAAAAGCTAGCGCAGGATCAGCAGCAATTGAACCCTATAATTCCCGAGCGTCTATCCATGCGCTGATCCGGTCTCGATCAACTTCACGCTGTTTTCCTGACAGAGACGACGGATCGACGGCGTCATGCACCGGTCGGTGATGAACGTATGCACCTGAGACAGCTGCGCGATGCGGACGGGCGCAGTCCGCTCGAACTTCGTCGAATCGGCCACCAGAATGACGTGCCGCGCATTGGCGATGATCGCTTGCGCGACCTTCACTTCACGAAAGTCATAATCGAGCAGCGCTCCGTCCTCATCGATCGCGGATGCGCCGATAACGGCGTAGTCCACCTTGAACTGCCTGATGAAATCGACCGCAGCCTCGCCCACGATGCCACCATCGGAGCCGCGCACGACCCCGCCGGCTATGACGACCTCGATGGTCGGAAGCAGCCTTAGTCGGTTGGCAACGTTGATGTTGTTGGTGATGACCATCAACTCGTGATGGTTTATCAGCGCCTCGCCAACGGCCTCCGTCGTCGTGCCGATATTGATGAAAAGCGAAGCGTTGTTTGGGATAAGCCCGGCAGCGGTCACACCGATCGCCTGCTTTTCGGTGGCTGCAATCTGGCGTCTCGCCTCATATTTCACATTCTCGGTGCCGCTTGGAAATGTGGCGCCGCCATGAACGCGCGTCAAAATCTGTGCGTCGCAGAGATCGTTCAGATCCTTGCGGATCGTTTGCGGCGTGACGGAGAAATGGGCAGCCAACTCCTCGACGAAAACGCGCCCATTCGATTTCGCCATCGCGACTATATCCGTTTGGCGGTCGCTCAGGAACATGAGTTCGGTCTCTTTCACTTGTGTTTCGTTTGGCACGATGGGAATGCTAAACAGAGGCTCACGCGCGTGCAAGCGATCATGACGCCTCAAGGAAACGTAAATCTTGGGTTTGAGTGCCTCCACCGTCTGCTCCACCAACGCGGGATCCAACGGCACGTCAGGCACGAAACTGTTCGGAATTTGAGCCGCCGGGTCGATATCGGGCTTGCAAGCAGCGCCAATACGAAGATAGGAGACTGCCGCGTTGAATTTGCAACTGCCGCAAGATGCGTCTTGACCATTCGCGCTTGCTCTGGTCGAAGCGGGGTTGCTGCCGCCACAATTGTGGATATACACGCAGAAGCTGTTGTAGATAAGAATGGTCGGAAATAAGATCCTTTCAAGCCAATGGAAAGCGGTCTGCGCCATAGCGGTCTCCTCTAGGGCCTTGAAAAGCAGAAGGCAGGGTAAGGGTCAAAGAGTGCCACGAATGACGCGGATCAGATGCTCAAATTGAACATGGCAACAGGGACGAAACGTTTGCAGCGTTTGATCGGTGCCTACGTGATCAACATGGACAGCTCTTCAAAGCGATGGGCGGAAGTTTCCTCGCAGGCTGCTCTCGCCGGGATGCAGATCGACAGAGTTCCAGGCGTGGACGGACGTTCGATCCCTGCAGCAGAAAGATCCGGGTTTAACGAGAGAGAGTTTCTGCGTCGGAACGGCCGACAGATGCTGCCCGGCGAATACGGTTGCTATCGTGCTCATATGAAGGCCCTGGAGGCCTTTCTCTCAAGCAGCTACGAAAACGCCATTATCATGGAAGATGACGTGGAATTGCGTGAGGATTTCACGCTGAGGGCAGCTGCCATATTAAAAGCAGTCCCGTCCGCCGAGGTGGTGAAGTTGCTCAATCACAGGTCAAAATGGTGCCGGACAGTTGCCATCTCGGAGTACGGAGATGCTATCGGGCGCTGTTTGCACGGTCCGCAGGGATCCGCGGCCTGCTATCTGATCACGCGCAAGGGCGCCCGAAAGCTGGTTGAAGGCGCAGGCGATATCGAGTTCCCCTTCGACATGACCCTTGAGCGCGGTTGGAAGACCGGCGTCAACATCTACACCGTTCGGCAAAATATCGTCGAACTGTCCGAGCGCTCGGCCGAGAGCCAGATTGCCAACAGGGCTCAGTACCGGGCCGTGAAGCTGAAAGGAGCCCGCAAGATGCGAACGCACTTTCTTCGCCTGATCGAATATGCGCGCCGAATAAGGTATGCACTCTCATGACAATATCGATACCTCGCACTCTGACGACGTCGGCAACCCGCAACGTCGTCATCGCCATATTATGGCTAGCGATGATGTCCGTCACATTGATAGAAAGCGATATCTATCGATATGCTGCCATCCTGCTCATGGTCTTTACCCTTACGCTTCGTAAGGTGCCTCTTCGCACATCGTTGACCGACTGGTTGGCGATCGTCTGCGTGGCCTGGGGTTTTTTGGCCTTGTTCAGGTTTCTCTTCGGGTTGATCGTAGAGGGTGAAAAGGGCGCCTCGGAGTGGCTTTACGCTTTTGCGATCTTTTTTCCCGCGATGGGCGTGGCCCTGCATACGAGCTGGAATCTCGTCAGGCCGATTTTGCTGGCTTTCTTCTGCGGCGCGCTCATCCTGTTGATCATCTCGACGCCACTATCTGAGATCTTGGCAGGAGAGCGGATCTCCCCTGCTTTCCATCATAATTCGATTCACGGCGCGGTCGGATGCGGCTTTGTCTTCATCGGGGCCTTTTACTGGGCCCTGCATCAATGGGAGATCGGCTCTTCTGCCAGGACCAAAGCGATCGTTTCGGCGATTGCCGTGATGGTGATCGCTCTCGCCGTTCTCAATATTTACGGTGCCAAGTCAAAGGGCGTATGGTTGGCGCTGCTGCCGGCTCTTGGCCTGATGGTTGCCACGACACTTTTCTACCTCCGACGAAAGACGGTACTGGTCGCCGCTGCCGGTGGCCTTCTGCTTCTGTCGTTGGGGATCTATCAGGTTCGCGACAACCTGGCGCACTTCGGAGAAGCGACGTTCTCTTCGACCGTCGGGATCATTGGACAGCTCGATAGCGGGGCTTCCCTGGATCGCGTCATGCATGATGCGATCGTGTCTCCAGACACGCCAGCGTCCATGGACGAGCGGCTGCAATTGTGGGCCGATGCAATCGACGTCATATCCGTCGCACCGATTGTCGGTAGCGGCAACTCCTGGCTCACCCTCTGGCAGACGACCCCTTATCGCGATGTCACTTACACGCTGATGCACAACGGCTACCTTGAGATCCTCATCCGGTATGGCTTTTCCGGGCTCGCGATATTGGCGCTGATCGTTGTTGCAGCCATCCACCGTGTTTATCGCGCTTCGTCTCAAGGCGTAATCAGCAAGAGCGCTTTTGCGTGCTATCTGACATTCGCGGTCTACTTTGCCGTCACCATCCTCAGCAATTCGAATAACCGGCTTGCTCTTGGCGAATGCTATGCCTTGCTGTTTGCAGCCACATGTTTTGCCTCATCGATAAGACTGCGTTCGGGCTCCGTTGACCTGAGCAGGAACATCCCATTGCGCACCGACGGTTTGCCTGACGCAGTTACCGCCCGCGTGCAGGGATAGGGCAGATGCGAGCGGTTTCCGACAGGTACGTTCGAAGCATTCTCGATTTGCCACGGCCCGCAAAACGCGTGTTGGCCCTGCTGGTCGATTCATGCCTATGCATCCTGACCATCTGGCTTGCCTTTTGCTTTCGCCTGAATGACTGGGTGACGCTCACCGGCATGCAGCTTGTAACGATCCCGGTGTCGCTTCTTATTGCCCTGCCGATCTTCATCACGATGGGCCTTTACCGGGCAATCTTCCGCTTTCTCGGTTGGTCGGCATTCATCACGGTCATCAAGGCGATCACGATTTACGGCCTTGCATTCATGGCCATTTTTACCGCCATCAGCTTCCAGGGAATACCGCGCACGATCGGCATTATGCAGCCGTTGTTGCTGCTGCTGGCAATCGGCCTGTCCCGCTTTATGGCAAGATATTTCCTGAGTGAGGCCTACAAGCGGATCCTGCGGCAGAACACGCAGACGAACATGCTCATCTATGGGGCTGGATCCGGAGGCAGGCAGGTCGCCGCCGCCCTCAGCGGCAGTGCCGATTTCAAGGTTGTCGGCTATCTGGATGATGACAAGAGCCTGCATGGAAGCCTCATCGGCGGCGTCGTGGTCTATGATCCCGAGAAAATCGTTGAATTGAGTGCACGCCTGAACGTACGCACGATCCTCCTGGCTCTGCCTAAAATCGATCGGACGCGCCGCAACGAGATCCTGGAGCAGCTCCGTGGCGCCCGCGTTGCCGTTCGCACCGTCCCCGACCTGAATGCCCTGGCCGGCGGACAGGCAGAGTTCACCGACCTGCAGGAGCTGGATATTGAGGATCTGCTCGGCCGCACGCCGGTTCGCCCGGATCAGGCACTGCTGGAGCGCAACATTCGCGGTCGGGTCGTCCTCGTAACGGGCGCTGCCGGATCGATCGGCAGTGAACTCTGCCGGGGACTGGCACGGCTGAAGCCGGCGGCATTGCTGATCCTCGACCAGAACGAATTCGGGCTTTATGCCTTGGAAAACGAATTGCTGGGCACCAACACGGATAGCGGGCTGCAGATCGTGCCCCTGCTTGCAAGCGTTTGCGACGAGCTTCGCATCCAGAAGATCATGGAGACCTGGCGACCAAACACCGTCTATCACGCCGCAGCCTACAAGCATGTGCCGCTGGTCGAAAAGAACCCCGTGGAAGGGGTGAAGACAAACGTTTTTGGCACTGCTGCGGTCGCACGAGCGGCGATCAGTACAGGCGCCGAACGGTTCATACTGATCAGCACGGACAAGGCGGTCAGGCCGACCAACGTCATGGGCGCGACCAAGCGACTGGCGGAAATGGCGCTTCAGGGATTGGCGGCAGAAGGTGCCACAACCGTCCTCACCATGGTGCGGTTTGGCAACGTATTGGGATCGTCCGGCTCGGTTGTTCCCTTGTTCCGCCAGCAGATTCGCCAGGGCGGCCCCATTACGCTGACGCATCCCGAGATCATTCGCTACTTCATGACGGTGCCGGAGGCAACGGAGCTGGTGATTCAGGCAGGCTCGATGGCCAAGGGCGGCGACGTCTTCGTCCTCGACATGGGCGAACCTGTGAAGATTATCGATCTCGCCCGTCGCATGGTAGAACTGTCCGGCCTGACGATCAAAGACGAGCGAAACCCGTCTGGTGACATCAGCATTGTCACGACCGGCCTTCGTCCGGGAGAGAAACTCTACGAAGAACTGCTGATCGGTGACAATCCCGAGCCGACCGAGCATCCCAAGATAATGCGCGCGCGCGAACGGTTTATCACCTGGGAGACCCTGTCGCCGAAGCTTCGGCAATTGGGCTTTGTGGCCGACGGGGGAGATGTCGAGGAGCTGCGCCGCATCCTGAGCGAGCTTGTGCAGGACTATCGCCCATTCGACGGGGTGGTTGATCTCGTTTCCCTTCGCCAAGGCGTCTCCCAATGACAGCCTGCGCCAAGGGATTATTCTGCATATTGCCGTCGGTTCGGGGCTGAAAAAATGCTTCTTGTTACCGGCGCAACCGGCTTTGTCGGTCAAAATCTTCAGCAGGCACTTCGCGCCCGCAATATCGCCTACAGGGCTGCTTGCCGTTCAGCGCAGCCAGGATGCACCCCCATTGGGGACATTGATGGCGCAACGGATTGGACGGCCACCTTGCCTGGCATCGATTGCGTCATCCATCTTGCGGCGGCAAACCAGAACGTCATCGATGCACCAAGCTTTGCGGCCGACGTTTTTAGAAGGGTGAACACCGACGGGACGATCAACCTTGCCAGGCAAGCAGCCGCCTCAGGGGTCAAACGGTTCGTCTTCATCAGCACCATCAAGGTGAACGGAGAGCAATCGATCAAGGGGCGTCCGTTTACACCGCACGATCTACCGGATCCGGCTGGCGAATACGCGGCCTCAAAGCTTGAAGCCGAACGGGCACTGATTGCACTCTCCAGGACGTCTGGCATGGAGATCGTCATTATTCGTCCGCCACTGGTTTATGGGCAAGGAGCAGTCGGAAGCTTCCGGGCTCTGACGAAGCTTGTTCAAAGCGGAATTCCGCTGCCCGTGGCGTCGATCGACAATCGACGATCCATGATACACGTGGAAAATCTTGCCGATCTCATTGTGACCGCAGCATTTCATCCGGCCGCAGCGGGTCAGATATTGCTGGCAAGCGACGATGAGGCGATCTCGACACCGGAACTGTTAAGGCAGCTCGCGGCGGCGATGGGCCGTTCACCACGACTGCTTCCCTTTCCCCCTGCCATCCTGCATCTGCTCGGCCGGGCAACTGGCAAAGGAGATCTGGTAAACCGCCTTACCGATTGGCTGGAGGTGGACATGTCGCATACGCGCGCGCTATTGGACTGGACGCCGCCCCTTGACATGCGAACCGCCCTGAAGCGCTCGTTTTGAGAGCTTTGCCGGTAACTTTTGATGTAGGAACTTGAACCTCCCGATGCTCAACGGCTTTAACAGATCCTTGAAGCGACTGTTTGATATCTGCGTTGCAGGCCTCGGACTTATCGTTCTCTCTCCGGTCTTCATTGTCCTGGTACTGCTTGTACGCAAATCGTCGCCTGGCGGCGCGCTTTTCCTTCAGGAGCGCGTGGGCAGGAGCGAGGTACCATTTGTCTGCATCAAATTCCGCACGATGGCAGCCGGTTCTCCCAATGTCGGCTCTCATGATGCCGCCTCGTCCTGGATCACGCCACTTGGTCGCCGGCTGCGAACCTACAAGCTCGACGAGCTACCGCAACTTATCAACGTCTTGCGCGGCGACATGAGCTTTGTCGGACCGCGCCCTTGCCTGCCTTCGCAACATGAGGTCATCGCCGCGCGGCGCAAACGCCAGGTATTTTCGGTGAGGCCCGGCATAACCGGACTGGCCCAGCTTCAGGGCATAGACATGTCGACGCCCGAGGCTCTCGCGGAAGCCGATGCCCGCTACATTCAAAAGGCCGGCTTTTGGCAGGATGTCATACTCGTACTTGGCACTCTGGCCGGCCGCGGAACTGGAGACGCTGCGGCAAAATAGCTGCCTGCCCAGGTCGCGTCCGGCGGCCGACCTTAAAGCCGAACTTCGACGATCGCGCTATCGAGCCCGAGCCATCCGCGTTAGAAGAATGAGCAACAAGGAGTAGCAGAGGAAAGAATTGCCATGGCCACGGGCGAAAGACAGCAACCCATCTCGAAGGTAACCCGCGGTTCTTGTCATTGTGGAGCGGTTCACTGGGAGTTTCGAGGCGCCATCCCTGATGCCACGATCTGCAATTGCACCGTTTGCCGGCGGTACGGAGTCCTGTGGGCCTACGAGTACGACGGCCAGGGAATTCAGGTCGAAGACAAGACCGATGCACTTACGGCTTATGTTTGTGGTTCGCGGAGCCTTTCCTTCAACTTCTGTCGACATTGCGGCAACCTCGTCAGCTGGCGCGCCCTGGCGCCAAGCAACAACGGCCAGACAAGAATTGCCGTCAACCTTCGCCTTGCCGAACCTGCAGACGTGGCCGATATTCGCCTGCAGCGCTTCGATGGCCTTCACAGTTTCGAGGATTTGTCGCCAGATGCTCGCAAGGTGGCCGATGTCTGGTTCTAAGCCAGGGGTCGTCAGTCGCCAGGCAAGGTGAAGACGGCGCAGGGCTCGGCAATCCCCCTCAAGGCGTGATTGCCGAGGAAATCCAAGCTCGCGGAGACCTGCTCTGCGACCGCGCCTGACAGCAACACGCTGTGCCCAAGCGGTTTGCACAGCCCCTCGAGCCGGCTGACCAGATTGACCGCCGGCCCGATCGCGGTAAAGTCCAGCCGGTCCGCAGCACCAATATTGCCCCAAAGGATCTCCCCGAAGTGAAGCGCCACCCCAAAGGGAAGCGACGGCAATCCTTGGCCCTGACGGATGGCATCGAGATGGGCCATACCGGCGCGAGCCGAGCCGACCGCGCGCAATGCCGCCTCGCACGCGTTTCCCGGCGTGCTTGTCACCGGGAAGATTGCCAGCACGCCATCCCCCATGAACTTCAAGACCTCACCGCCGAAGGCGTGGACTGCACCTGCAATTCGATCAAACCAGGTATCGAGTGTCGCAATCATCACCGCCGGTTCCGTCGCTTCCGAGAGCGCCGTGAAGTCGCGCAAATCTGCGCACAGCAGCGCAGTACTTATCGTCTCGCCCGAGCCGCGAGACAAAGCGCCGGCCTGCACCCGCGAAGCGCTCCGTTTGCCGAGATAGGCTTCGAGAAGTGCGGCCAATCCTGCGCGTGCCGCAAGCGCCGCCAAGGAAGGAGCGGCAAAGCGTGCCACCAGGCGCAACTCGTCTATCTCGTCTGGCGTAAACGCTCGTGTTCCGGCCCATGCGAGAACCGGACCATCCGGCGCCGGACCGACGGTGTTTTCCTGAACTGGTCCAAGCCCGCTCAGCCATTCCTGCCCTGCCTGATTGGGCAGGGTATCGACGAAGCTTAGCGCCTCGATAACGGGGCCGGTTTCGGCCCGCCACAGCCATGTACGGCGCGCGATGATCGGATGCGGTGCCGCGAGCGTCAGGGCGCCACCCGCCAGCGGCAATCCATCCGACATGAGCCGGTCGCCGATTTCGGCCAGAAACCTCTCGGGATCGGGCGATGTGCCAGCTTCATCGACCAGCCATGCGAGCGAGGTGGGCAATTCCATGCCGGGATCATGCCACTTTGATTGAAGACTGTCACCGCCGGCTCTTCACGTCAGCGCCCAGCCGGAACATGGCTACGATGTCCGACCGGCAAAGCGATCGGGACCGGGATCGCGCCCAGCTGCGCAATCGGCCAATCTGCCGATATAGTGCTCCCAACCTTCGGCATGACCTGCACATTGTTCGGCATTCGGCAGCCCGCTATGGGTCAGGCGCAACAGGGTTCCGTCTGGCTTTTCGATCAGATCGATCTCCACAAGACTTGAGCCGGGAGGAACAATCTCGCTTCCATCCCACCCAAAGCTGTAAGCAAGCCGGTGGACGGGTACAACCTCCCGGAAAGAGCCCCGCGCGAAGCGAGCACCGGTAACATTGACGAGATAGAGGCCCCCTGGCTGCGGCTCGACCTGTGCCTCGGTTCCCATCCAGCGCAGGATCTTTTCCGGATCAGTGAGCAAGGCAAAGACTGCCGAGGGCGGTGCCGAAATATGCGTCTCGCGGCGGACGACAAAAGGCTCGGACATCAACTTCTCCTTTGACCGCAACGCTCCAACATGCCGATCGGCCAATCGGCGCTCTGAGACCTCTCAATGAATGGAGGTAGGAACGAAGGCTCTCCCAGCAAGTGCGCGCTCATGTGAAAATGGCACGGTTTTAAAAAATCAATCGGAGATTGATCTCAGCTGCAGGCATGACGGTTGTGCGACAAAAATGAAACGACGGTGGAAAGCGATGTTACCGGGCTGACATGGGCCACGACTAAAGAGGCTGCAACAAGCGTGTCCGACTGTGAGGGCACGCTCGCGAACCCGGGAGCGGCCCCATGAAAATCATCCAGATCACCGACACCCACTTCAGCCCAGACAAGAAACACTTCAATGGCAACTGGGCGCCGCTCTTGAACTGGATCGAGACGACCGGTGCCGACCTCATTGTCCACACCGGCGACCTCACCGTTGACGGCGCCGACAAGGAAAGCGACATAACCTTCTGCATGGATCTGATGCGGCAAACGTCGATCCCGATGCTCATTGTCCCGGGTAATCATGATGTCGGCCACCTGCCCGGCTCGGATCAGCCGGTCAATGGTGAACGTCTGCAGCGCTGGCGCGCGCTGGCCGGCGATGACCGGTGGATGGAAGAGACGAGGGGCTGGCGCCTCGTCGGTCTCAACTCCCTGCTTCTCGGCCACGAGGACGACGAAGAGGAAGCTCAGTTTGAATGGCTGCAGACAGTGTTTGAAGAGCGCAAGGGTCGCAGACTTGCGCTATTTGCACACAAGCCCCTTTTTGTTGACGAGCCGCAGGAGGGCGATACCGGCTATTGGTCAGTCCGTCCGAGCCAGCGCAAGCGGCTCTACGATCTGATGGCAGCCCAGGATGCCCCACTGTTTGCCAGTGGGCACCTTCACTCAGCCTGGCAGGGGCGCTTTGAAAATACCTCGCTTGTCTGGGGACCATCGGCAGCCTTCGTCATCGACAAGATGGAGCGGGCAATGCCGGGCGAACGTCTCATTGGCGCCGTCATCCACACGCTGGGCGAGGAGGTGACAAGCGAAATTGTCGCAGTACCTGGCATGACGGCGCATGTGCTCGATGACGTCGTTCACGAGGTCTATCCAAAGGCCGTCAAGAAGGAAGCAGCGGCATGAGTGCTCTGTCTCTTCGCGGCATTCATAAGTCCTTCGGCGCAAACACGATCCTCAAGGGCGTGAGCCTGGAGGCGGAACCGGGCGAGTTCATAGCGCTGGTCGGGCCATCCGGCTGCGGCAAGAGCACGTTGCTGCGCATCCTGGCCGGCCTCGAGACGGCCGACGGCGGCGAAATCGTGGCCGCAAACCAGGATATTACGCGCCTCAAGGCCGCGGAGCGCAACATTGCCATGGTGTTCCAGTCCTATGCGCTCTATCCGCATTTGACCGCAGCGCAGAACATAGCCGTACCGCTTCTCATGCGCCGGCTAACGCGTGCGCAGCGCCTGCCGATCATCGGGCCGCTCATGCCCGGCCGGGGCAAGGCGATCGCCGAGATCAAGCGCGACGTAGGCAATATGGCAGCTTCGCTCAAGATCGAGCACCTGCTCGACCGCAAGCCTGGCCAGATGTCCGGAGGACAGCGCCAGCGTGTCGCGCTCGGGCGCGCCATGGTACGCCAGCCAGCAATCTTTCTGATGGACGAGCCGCTTTCGAACCTCGACGCGAACCTGCGTGTTCATGCCCGCGGCGAAATCGTCGATCTGCACCGGCGCGCTGGCGTTCCAACCCTCTACGTCACCCACGATCAAGCCGAGGCACTTTCCATGGCGGATCGGGTCGCCGTCATGATCGGCGGTGCGCTCCTCCAGCTTTCGCCGCCGCACGTCATCTACGATGATCCGCAACATGTCGAAGTCGCAAAATTCATCGGCCAGCCGCGCATCAATCTTCTACCCTCTCAGATCGAGGCGGGTTCGACGGTGGCGATCGGCGATGTCCGCTGCGCACTTCAAGACCGCACTCCGTCGTCTGGCACGTCGATAACTCTTGGGGTTCGCCCGGAGTTCGTCCGTATCGTCAGAGGTGGCGATACGGGGCTGCCCGCCCGCATCGACCGCGTGGAATTTCTCGGTTCCGAAATCATCGTCCACAGCCGCCTGGATGCAGTCGGTGAAGCGATGATCGCCAAGGTTTCCCCGGCAGAAGGTGCCGGACTTGCGCCGGGCATGCCGATCCGCCTGCATGTTCAAGGCGAGCACATTTTGGTGTTCGGCGCAGATGGCGCGCGCCTGCCTGTAACACCGCTAACCAGCAGCATGGTGCGGGAGACCGTGCATGGCTGAGATTGCAGCAAGCTCCCGCCTGATCACACACTCCCCGTCCAGAACCACCGACCAAGGTGAAGCGGCGACTGCCTGGCTGCTTTCCATGCCAGCGATCGTGCTTATCGTTGTCTTCATCCTTTTGCCCGTTGCGGCAGTCATCGTTCTCGGCTTCACCGACTTCGAGCTGGGCTATGCGGGGTTCAAGTTCGTCGGCTTCGACAATTATGCCGAGCTTTTGACCGATCGTACCTTCAAGCGATCGCTCTGGAATACCGCTGTCTATACGTCGCTCGTCACACCCGTATCTGTTTTCCTGGCGCTAGGCCTTGCGATCATGATCGAAAAAGAAAGCATCGGTCGCTCGTTTTTCAGGACAGCCTACTTCCTTCCGGTCGCCTCGCTGCTCGTCGCCATGGCCACTGTCTGGCAATATCTCTTTCACCCGACCATCGGGCCAATCAATGCAATGCTGGCTGAGATCGGCATCCAGGGGCCGAATTGGCTCGGTGCATCGAGCACCGTGCTCTACAGCCTTTCGATCATTGGTATCTGGCAATCGGTGGGGTTCAATCTCGTGCTCTTCCTGGCAGGCCTCACATCCATTCCGCGCGAACTCTATGCTGCAGCCGAGGTCGACGGCGCCCGCAGCGGGTGGGATCGTTTCCGCCTCGTCACATGGCCAATGCTCGGACCGACGACACTCTTCGTCACGACGATCAGCATCATCAATTCCGTCAAAGTCTTCGAGACAGTCAAGACGCTGACCGAGGGTGGACCAAACAAGGCCTCTGAGGTGCTCCTTTTTTCGATCTACCAGGAAGGCTTCGTCTATCTGCGCGTGGGCTATGCCTCGGCCATGACCGTCGTCTTCCTCACCATTCTGGTTGTCCTGATGTTCATACAGTACCGCATCCAAGATCGGCAGGTGCACTACACATGAGCGCCACGTCCTTCCCCCTCGCCCGCATCGTCCGCCTGTCAGTCCTGAGCCTTGGTGCGCTCGTCTTTCTCGCACCGTATATTTTCATGATTTCGACGGCTGGCAAGGCACAGGGCGACATCTTCACGTCGTCACTGTCGCTGATCCCGCAGCAATGGTTCTACGTCCAGAACGTTTCCAAGGCCCTGTCGCGCGTCTCGATGGGCAACCTGCTTTTCAATGGCGTCGTCGTCTGCCTGCTGATCTTTGTCATGCAAATCATCGTCGCAATCCCTTGCGCCTACGCGATGGCGAAGCTCAAATTCGGCGCGGCCCGCGTCATGATGGCGCTCGTCATGGTCGGTCTGCTGGTTCCAATTCATGCAACCGCATTGCCGCTCTATGTCGCTTTCGACAAGGCAGGCGCTCTCAATAGCTATTTCGCGTTGGTTGCGCCCTTTACCATCTCGGTCTTCGGCATTTTCCTTTTCCTTCAGTTCTTCCGCTCGATGCCCGATGACCTGATCCATGCGGCGCGCCTGGACGGGATGAGCGAGGTTGGCATCATCGGGCGGGTCATCGTGCCGAACGCCTGGCCGGCGATTACCGCCTTTGCGATCTTTTCAGTCGTCGCGCACTGGAACGACCTCTATTGGCCACTGATCGTGATCTCGAACCAGGCCTATGCCACGCCGCCTCTCGGCCTTCTCTATTTTCGCGCCGCAGAAGCCGGGGACGATTACGGCGCGCTGATGGCCGCCACTCTGATCATCACCTTTCCCCTCGTCGCCGCCTTCCTGCTGGCACAGAAACGCTTCGTCGAGGGTATCACCATGACCGGTCTCAAGGGCTGACCGGTCTTCAACCAGGAGCCATGCGATGAAGCATTTCACCCAGATCCTCGCCGCTGCCGCGGTCGCCATGACGGTGGCGCTTCCGGCCCGTGCCGAGACGACATTGACCGTGCACTACCCAATGCCGGGCTTCTTCAAGGACGTGATGGACACGATCTCGAAGAGGTTCATGGAGGAAAATCCCGACATCAAGATCCAGTTCGCCAACCCGTCGGCGACCTATGAAGAGGGTATCCAGACGATCATGCGCCAGGCCGGCACACCCGAAATGCCGGACCTGACCTTCATCGGTCTTAACCGTTTGCGCATGGCAAACGAGCGTGACATCCCCGTCGACATGGGGCCGCTGATCGCCAAGGACAAGAGCATGGCCGAGCAGGGCTTTTCGGACAACATCCTGAAGCTCGCGCAAGTAAACGGCAAGCAAGTCGGCCTCGCCTTCGCGACCTCCAATCCGATCATGTACTACAATGCCGATCTGCTGAAGGCGGCCGGCGCCAACCCGGACAATCCGCCAAAGACCTGGGACGAGGTCATCGAACTCGGCGCCAGGATCAAAGCGCTCGGCAACGGTGTCGCATCCATCGACTTCCGCTGGCAGGGCGATGACTGGATGTTCTCCGCGCTGCTTTTCGGTGCAGGCGGCAAAATGCTCAGCGAAGACGAAAGCAGTGTGGCCTTCGACGGAGCTGAAGGGCGCAAGGCAATGACCATCATCGAGCGAATGGTGAAGGAAGCTGGCATGCCGGTCTTCACCAAGGCGGCTGGCGAACAGGCTTTTGTTGCCGGCAAGGTGGGTTTTGCCTTCCAGACAACCGGCGCCTTGCGCAATACGATCAAGAATGTCGGCGGCAAATTCGACCTGCGCACCGCCGAAATCCCGCTGATCGATCCGGTCAACGGCAAGCTGCCGACGGGCGGAAACGCCGTCGTCATCCTGACACATGACCCTGCCAAACAGGATGCCGCCTGGAAGTTCGCCAAGTTCGCCGCCGGGCCGTATGGTGCTTCAGTGGTGGTACCGGGTACCGGCTACGTGCCGAATAACGAACTTGCCGCAAAGTCTCCGGACTATCTCGGCGACTTCTATAAGCAGAATCCGCTCTTCCAAGCCGGCCTGAAGCAAATGCCCCGGATGATCCCATGGTATGCTTTCCCCGGTGCAAATGGCGTTCGCGTTACCCAGACGATCGTCGACAATACCTCGCGGGTCGTCGACCAGTCGGCAACGCCGCAGGAGGCATTGGACGACGCAGCCGACGAAGTGAAGCGCTTGCTGCCCCGCAGTTGATCGCCGCCTTAATTGAGCTTGACCACCGCTTCGCGCGAGGCGGTGGTTTCTCTTTCAGATTGCCCGAACCGTGCCCCCGCGCCGCAAGCCATAGGCGATATCGAAATGCCGGGCCGGTGCCGCGTTGTCGGCCATATCGAGCAGCAACGACGCTGCGGTTGCCCCCATGCTGGCGTCGGGCATTTCCATCGTTGTCAACGGTGGATCCATCATCTGACCGATCGCAATACCGTCAAAGCCGACGACCGACACGTCGCGCGGAACGCAAACCCCCTCGCGCCGCAGCGCCCCGATTACCGCAAAAGCCAGAAGATCGTTGGAGGCAATGATCGCCGTCGGCGAAAGCTGGGTCACCACCTGGCTCAAATCAAGCTGGTCGTAACCACCAACAAAGGGAATCTGTACCGGATCCAGCGCTTCGATACCGTCCTCCAGCATGGCCTGCCGGTAGCCATCATGGCGCAGGCGCGCACGATCGGATGCGGTAAAGGTTCCGGAGACAAACAGGATTGCCTTATGGCCGAGTGCGATCAGCATCTTTGTTGCTTCGTATCCGGCTCTGAAATTATCGACGGTGACGGCTGCGGGAAATAGTTCGGTCGGACGATTGCCAAGCAGCACGGTCGGCGGCATCGCCTGCGGCAGGCTCCTGATATTCGATGGATCGCATAAGGTCAGGATCAGGCCGGTCGGTCGATCATTCAACAATGCCTGGATCGCGTCAGCTTCCCGTGCCGGTTCATAATGCGATTGTGCAATCAGCACACCGTGACCGGCCACCAGCATCCTGTTTTCGATACCGGACAGGGAAGAAGAAAAGACCGGGTTGGTGATGCTCGGGATGAGAACCCCGATAACGGGACGTCTGCCGGCCTTGCCAATGGCAGGTGTTGATCGATAGCCAAGCTCAGCGACGGCACGTCGAACGCGCCGGCTCATCGTATCGCTCACGCAGCCCCTGAGACCAAGGGCCCGGCTTGCAGTCGCGAGTGAACAGCCCGCTCTTGTCGCCACTTGCTGTAGGGTGGTCATGCTCGTTTTTCCAATCACAAAGCCCGTCTCAATGCCTGAGCCTATTTCGGCTTTTGAGATGAAGGTTTTATGTCGGCGGAAACGATCACAGAGTGGCAGGAGGAAGATCGAGCCAGCGACGGCGGCTAAAAACCTTGCCCACGCACGAAGACGGCGGGCTTGACGAGGTTTTCGGTTGCGCGATGAGAGTAGACCGGCGGGCCGGGTTGTGGCGTATTCTTCGAAGGGATTTTCGAGGACCTGAAGGATGAACTCGCAATTGGCCTTGCCGCAACGCAAAAGGTTGGAACTCGTGCGCCGGGAATGGCTGCTTGCCGCCAGCATCGCGACGAGTGTCGTGTTCTACCTTTTCAGTGACGCGATCTTTGGATTGCTGTCAAATCACCTGTGGCTTTCGGCCATCTTCACATGGCTTTTTTCAATTGTGCTTGGTTGCGCATTGTCAGTCGTGCGTCATGCCGATCACCTTGCGGAGCGACTGGGAGAGCCTTACGGGACGCTTATTCTGACGCTTGCAATCACGTCGATCGAGGTGATGGCCATTACCGCGGTCATGCGGCATGGCGAAAACAACCCGACGCTGGTGCGCGACACTCTTTTTGCTGTCGTGATGATCATCTTGAATGGCATGGTCGGCCTGTCCCTGCTCGTCGGTGGCTGGCGACGGCACGAGCAGCACCACAATCTGCAGGGCGCCAACGCCTATCTGGGCGTCATCGTGCCCCTTGCAACCCTCAGCATGATCATGCCGAATTTTACGCATCCGACCAACGGACCGCCCTATTCAACCGTCCAGCAAACGGTTCTCGCCTTCATATCCGTCGGGCTCTACGGCGTGTTCCTGACCCTGCAGACTGGTCGCCACAAAGGCTTCTTCATCGATGATGCTGGTGAGGCGACAGGAGGACACATCAAGACCGCAGAAGGGCCTTTGTGGCTTCCTATCATTCTGCTTGTCGCCTACATGGCTCTCGTCGTCTTCCTGGTCGAGCATCTGGCCGCGCCCGTCGACTACTTCATCGAGACACTTCATGCTCCAGCAGCACTGGGCGGCGTCATCATGGCTGTCCTTGTCGCGACACCGGAGGCAATCAGCGCCGTGCGTGCCTCGGTCGCCAACCATCTACAACGATCGGTCAACATCTTCCTCGGATCGGTCCTGTCGACGATCGGGCTGACCGTACCTGCGATGCTGGTCATCAGCCACCTCACGGGACACCACGTCGTGCTCGGCCTGGAGCGGACCGACACCGTGATGCTCGTTCTGACACTGGCTCTCAGCATCATCACCTTTGCGAGCGGTCGCACGCACCTGATGCAAGGTGCCGTACATCTCGTTCTCTTCGTGGCCTATGTCCTGCTGATATTCGAAGTCTAGCGAGACTGTTGCCCTGCCAGCCTGTGGCACATCAAAACGTCCGCGCCTTCGCGATCGATGCTGATCTCCAAGGCTGCATGATCATCTGGGCGGTGGGTGGTCAGCTTAGATGCCCACCGCCGCGGCGACCGGATTATGTCTGGCCTAGGCGTGGGCGTGCGGATGATGAACGTCCCAGACCGCCCACAGCGACACGGCGGCAACGAGCACACCGAGTACGACAACCGTCCACATCGCACTCGCACTGGCCGCAAAACCAAGCAGCCACGGCGACGCGATCAGCCAGAGGCCGAGCACGAGATTTGCCCATTCCTCCCATTCGGAAAATACCGACAGTGCTGCTGTGGCCAGCGCACCAAGCATAACGGCAACGATCCAGGCGTTCCAGCTCGGCATTGCTTCAGCCGCAAACCCCATGACCCAGGGCGAAACGAACAAGCAAACTGCCAGAACCAGGTTAGCCCAATCCTGCCTTCTCCTTCCTTCCATCAGATTGATTGCCATGATGACCTCCCATTATGAAGCCTACTGGGCGTCGCGTGAACCTTCACGCTTAAGTATATGATTTGGTGAGCTGTATGGCTTAAATCAAGACATCACCGGATAATACTTGGGTCCCCGCATCTGCGCTTTGCTGGCGCGCAAGCTATTGCATCAGATAAAGTTGCAACACGCGGCCGCCGACAATCCAGGGAGGTCCTGCGGCGATCGACATACGACCGCAACGCGGCGCGCATAAAACGGTCGTACACAGTCGGGCCACAATACCATCGATCAGCCGTGAGCTGCGCGTTTGTCCCGTCGATGATCGCCAAGCGCAAGAGCTTGTCGCTTTACCAATTCGATCAGCCTTTCGCGCGCTGGCCGCGGTGTCAGATTGTGGTCGGCGTCAGGAAACAGATGCAGATTCACGTTCGGGTAACCGGACAATTTTTCGCCCGCGGCGCCGAAGTTGACCCGGAACATTTCCTGTCCCTCGTCACCCTCGGTATAGACGATCGACAGCTGCGTGCCGCGGCTGGCGAGTGCATGAAAATCAGCGTGCACCTGCCTTGTGAGCTGCGTGAGCGGCTTGGCCGGCGCAAAGACGGGAGACAGGCTGCCAGCCACCCGATCGACAAGACGCATGGAGATATTCTTGGTCACCGCCGCAATGTCCACCTCGCCTGCCCACAGGCGGCGAACCGTTTCGAGATCCAGCACATTCCTGAGATAGGCCTTCAGGGTCTTCGGCAAGCCTTTGAAACGCCAGCGAAAAGCCACCGGGTTGACGATCAGGCAGGCGTCCCAGCGTGGATCGTCAACAGTGCTTCTGAAAGCAACATAGGCACCGCTGCAGCGTCCGATAAGAAGTGTGCGTTGGTTACCGCCGAGGCTATCGACATAGTCTCGGGCGATTGCCACATCAGCAATTTGCGCTTCGTCATAGAGGACCTGTTTGCGCCGCGCCAAGACCGGGGGGCTGTCCCCGACACCGGCGCTATCAAAGCGCAAGGACGCGACGCCAACCGTCGCGAGCTCGCGTGCAAGCTCGACGGCGGAACGGGCCCAACCGGCCGTATGATCGTAAGCAGTCGTTAATATCACGGCACTCACGCCGGTGGGTCCGCCAGTCGGTTCGCACAAGATCCCGTAGAGCCGGTCATCTGGCCCGAAGCGAACGGAGGTTTCGCGAATTGCGCCCAGCCGGACCGATGCAATCGAGCTGGGCTTTTTTGCCGGCGGTGCACTGCGGCCAGGATATTGCGGCAACGATTGCAGCCAGTCGATCAGCTCGTCGACAAGTGCGTCGGGAATGTCCTGGTTCAGCGGGTTGGAAACGAGCGCATCATATCCCGCAAAGGCTATCGCGCGAAGCTTGCATCCGGCAGCCTCGAGCTTGTCGCGCAACGTGGTATCGCCCTCCAATCCCGGCCGCTCGGCAAGCAAAATGGGGAGCTTGCTGGTGATCTGGAGACCGTTGAGGTCAATTGCCTTGATGTCGTCTGCAACGGCGCGCGGCATGCGCAATCCAGCGATCGATCCAGCTGCGCTGTCACGCAGATCAGGCTTTATACCGAGGCCATCGTCGATGAGCCTCGAAAACAAGGAAAGCTCGCGCAGATAGACACGCCCTTTCAATACCGGCGCTAAAAGGGCAATCGCTGCAAGAGATGGCTCACAATGAGCCTGCATGAGCGCAAGACTGGCGCCAATGCCCTGACCGAGAAAAATCACGCTGCGGGCGCCCGAAAGCATCTTGAGCTCGAAAGCGGCCTTGCCGATCACCTCTGACCAGGCCGACAGTCCGCGCTCGGTTGCCGTGTCGTCGAGCGAATTTGCTGTTCCGGGATAATCGAAGCGCAGGCTTGCAACACCGATGTCTGCGAACCGTTCCGCCAGGATGCGGTAGAACCGGCGCGTGCACATCTCCTCCATGCCCCAGGGGTTGAGGAGAAGCACCGCAACATCGCTCTTTGGCGCGTCACGATCGGCTGCCGTGAACAGACCAATATGCGACCCGAAAGCTGTCGGTTGCGAGGCGCAACGCCCCTTGCCTTCTTCGTCTTTCATAGCCGTCTGTTTCACCATCACCTTACCCTGCAAAGCGTCCCGATCGAATGCCGGTCGAATGTATTCCTCACCGATATACTTGATGCGTTAAGAAATTAGCAGAATCTGATGGGTTTCATCTTGGCTATTGGTTGGCATTCATAAAACCGTGTTGTTGATCAGGCTGGCCGCAACCGCCGGGTCAGCGCCAGGCGGATGCCCGACAGATTGAGCGCGAATGCGGCTGATGCGTAAACGACGACACCTGTAACGATCGGCAGGCTCAGGTCGAAGACGGCATTGCCGGTCGGATGCCTGCCCACGATGAACGTCGGCACGGCCATCGTGGCGGTTGCAAGACTGACCTTGACGATCGGACGAAGTTCGATCGGCAAGCGATGGGCACGATAGGAGAGGACGTAGCCGGCGATGACGCCGCCAATTTCGGCAATCAGCAGCGCCCATGCGGCGCCGACCAGTTGGAACCGCGGAACGAGGACGAACATGCCAATGATGTTGATCGCCAGAATGATCATACCCTGCGCACCCATCAGGCCCGGCTTCTTCGCCAGCTGGAAGCTCACATGCACGAACTGATAGGAGATCGAGCGAAATAGCCAGGCAAAGACCAGGATCGGGATGAGGGTAGCTGCGGCATCACGAAATTCGGCGCCAAGGATCAGGCTTGCAAAGCCCGGCGCAACCAGCGCCAGTCCAACGACCATCGGCATGAGCACCGTCAACAGCACCTCAGCCGTTTCCATCAGATGCCGGTTGGTGGCCTTGTGACCTTCCTGCGCCAAAAGACGGATCGCTACCGGAATTGTCGCCGAACCGATCGCAACACCGGGAAACAGGATAATCTGCCGGACCAGATCTGCTGCCGCACCATAGACGCCGGCGGCCGTCTCACCGATATAGGTCACGATGATCATGCGGTCGAGAACCGTGTGTAGCACGAAGATGAAGGACGAAGCCGTCATCGGCAGGCCAAAGCGCAACATTTCCTTCAGCAATCCGGTATCGAACGGGTGACGTGGTCGGCGCCACACGTCGGGCGCATATACCAACAAGGTCACGAGATAGGAGCATGCAACGCTTGCAAGCAGGCCTTGTCCACCCATGCCGAACACCATCACCAGGGCTGTGGAGAAGACGAGGGTCAAGACGGCGCGCAGGATGACCGACCACATGTAGGCGCCGGTCTGCTGACGGGAGCGGAACACTTCCTGCACGAATTCGAAAAGCCCGACCATGAAGGCAACGAAGACGGCAGGCACGACATAGGTCGACGAATCCTCGGCGATCAGCCAGGTTGCCAAAATGACGAGCGGACTGAGCAGCATCAGGCCGATATAGCCACAGAATGCGGTCGTGCGGACATCTTTCGATCCGCCCTCGGAATCGAAACGCAGCACGGAGAATTTTATCCACCCGAACAGCAGGGTCGTTATGACGCCGGCAACGCCCGTGCCCACGACATAGATACCGTATTCGTGAGGGCTCAACATGCGGGTAAAGAGCACGACCGAAACGAACCCGAACAACGCCGAAACGGCGTTGGCAATCATGTATGTCGAGATCTGGCGAAACATCATTCGGCCGCGCGCGTGAAGTCGTCGATTACCTTCATCAGCGCCTTGGGCCGGCATCCGGCATCAAGCGGCAGCGGACGGTTGGGCTTGCCATCATCGCGCTTGAACCACATCGGTACCCAGGTATAGCGATCGGTGATGCCCCAGGTCAGAATGGCACTCGGCCGTGCCGCGTCAGAGATTGCGCCGAGGAAGTCGCGCGCTCGGGCGGCGACAAGCTGATCACGGTCATATTCGAGGGCCGGCAGCTTGTTGTCGATCACATCAAGTTCGGTCACCAGAACATCAAGCTCCATTGCCTTCACCGCTTCGACAAATTTCGACAGGCCCTCCTTGTCGATTTCCATGTCACCCGGCAGATGGCCCTGGATGCCAACGGCATGGAGCGGCACGTCGCGATCCTTGAGATCGCGCACCAGGTCGAGCAACGCCTGGCGCCGGTCACGGCATTGCTGTGTCGGGTTTTCGATATTGTAGTCGTTGATGACGAGCTGTGCGGAGGGATCAATCGCCGCCGTCGTTTTCAGTGCAAGCTCGATGTAGCGCTTGCCGAGACGCTCCTGCCAGATCGAACCACGGATTGTCGCGCCGCTCTTTGGATGTTCGGCGATCGCCTCGTTGACGACATCCCAGCTTGGAATCCGCCCCTGGTAGCGCGTGACGACCGTAGTGATGTGGTGGACGAGTTCGCGCTCGGCTTGCGCCGCGCTTGCGATGGTCTGCGTCCATTCCGGCATGGCACCGTACCAGGCAAGCGTATGACCACGCATTTTCATGCCATTCTGATCAGCAAAAGCAATCAGCCGGTCAGGCTGGTCGAACACGAACTGGTCCTGGCTCGGACGCAGGTCGAACCACTTCAGTCCACCCTCGCCGACGACGAGCTGGCAATGGTCGACAATCGCCGCCCTGTAGTCAAATTCCGTATCGAGAAGATCGGTGCGTACCGCCACGCCGTAAGGAATGCCCCCTCTTGCATAGGCTGCCTTGGCAATTCGGTCAGATCGAACAACAGGGTCGAGTGCGCCGGAGGATGCCAGTCCGGCACCCAATGCGCCGAGAACGAAGTCCCGCCTGCGCATGAATGGATATCCTTGAGATTGCGTATAAATGAACCAGAATTTCGACCGCGCGCGCGGGCAAGACCATGATCGTCTACTCTTTAGTCGAGACTTGCTTTGCGCGCACGCGACAATTGAAATCGCTATTAATGGATACTTAAGGAAAATCAGGTCTCTTAACCATGGATTTGCGCTTTTCGCGCCGTGTCAATCAGAACCCGCCGCCATGTACGAAGCCGCATCCCGACATCAGACTCCGGTCATCAGTACGCGAGGCTGGGCGAGGAGCCGGGGCGATGACGTTGTCACGCAGCCTCAGCCAGTCCTCAAGCTTGCCGAGCCCCCTTCAAGCCAAGACAACACTTTTGTCCTTCAGGAGTTCTTCCGGCTCGAGCCTGCACGCGTCCTCGACTGGTTGCGCTCAGGTCTTGTCTCGATCGTTGCTTTTGCCATCCTCGGCATGGTCGCCGGCTACGCCGTCGTGTTGGTGATCAAGCCGCGCTTTACTGCCGGGATCGATCTTCTCGTCGACCCGTCGAACCTGCGGGTCGTCGCTGACGACATCTTCTCCGAAAGCATGCAGAGAGATACGCAGCTGCTCGATGTCGAGAGCAAATTGCGGGTTTTAACGTCGGGTAACGTGCTGAGCCGCGTGATTGCTGATCTGAAGCTCACCGCTGATCCGGAGTTCGTTCAACCGAATTCCAAGGACCCGGCCGGCGACGCACTTCGCACGCTCGCAAAGCGCGTGACGGCCCGCCGCGACGAACGCTCTTTCATCGTCAACATTGCCGTGTGGACGCAAGACGCGGCCAAATCCGTCACCATCGCCAATGCTATCGCGAGTGCCTTCCAGGAAGAACTCGCCAAGGCGGAATCGGAAGGTGCCGGACGGGCGGCGAGCTCGCTGTTTGCGCGCCTCGGGGATCTGAAGACAGAGGTTGCCAAGGCAGAGGCTGCCGTTGAGGCATTCAAGCGCGAAGAGGGATTGCAGTCGAGTTCAGGAGAGCTTGTCAGTACGCTGATGTCGAACCAGACGAACACGCAGCTGATCGACGCCAAAGCGCGCGTCATACAGGCGCAGTCACGTTATAACGAGCTCGTATCGACCAATCCGAAGAACCGGATGAATGCGTCTGCGTTGCAATCGGAAACGATGACCATGCTGCGCACGCAATACTCGACGCTGCGACAACGCGTAACCTCCCAATCCGCCGTGCTTGGGCCACGCCATCCAATGATCCTGTCGCTACAGCCTCAGTTGAAAGCGCTGGAAGGCCAGATCGACGCCGAGACGGCGCGCATCGTGCAGGCGGCGAAAGCCGAACTCGATCAAGCAAGGTCGGCCCTTGACGCCTTGAGCTCTGAAGCCAACCAGATGAAATCCTCGGTCTTCCAGGATACCGCCGCGCAGATCCATCTGCGCGAACTGGAACGCGAGGCGCGCGCCAAGGCGACAGTGTACGAAACCTTCATGGCCAGGGCTGGAGAAGCCGCCGAACGCCAGCAGATCGACACGACCAATGTCAGGATCGTGTCACCGGCAGTCGTCCCGACGGCGCGCAGCTTCCCGCCACGCGGCTATGTGCTGGCCGGCGCCGGTGGCGTTGCAGGCCTCGGGCTCGGCCTTGCCATCGCAGTCCTGTCCGGGCTTTGGCGCGACTATCGTCGGCTGAGCGCAACCCAGGGCCAGGCGGATGGCTGACACAGGCAAGATTGCCAAGGCAGAAAGGAGCGCCACCTTGGCGGCCTTTCTCTTCCTGGCGGTCTTCGGCTACTTCTGGGTCGGATTGAACCCGTTTCCCGATCCGAATGCCACCAGCCTTTCGACGCCGTACGGCGGCACATCGAACGTCCTCAATCAGTTGATCGTCATCGCCATGTCGGCCCTGGTGCTTGCAGCGGTGCTTCAAAACCGGGCCCGCCATCTGCTGCTGCGCCCCCATGGCTTGCTGATTTGCCTGCTCGTCTGGCTGCTCTTCACCGGCCTTTTCGCCGGCGATCCGAGTGCTGCCTTCCGGCGCACGGTCTTTGCGGTCCTGGTCTGCCTCTGCGCGAATGCGGTGCTGCTCATTCCAACAGATGGCCAGCAGTTTGCAAAGCTCATGTGCATTGGCCTGACCTTCACCACCGGGCTTTCCTATTTTGGCGTCATCGCCCTGCCACACCTTGCCATCCACCAGGCGACAGATGCACTGGAGCAGTCGCTTGCGGGCGACTGGCGCGGTCATTTTGGTCACAAGAACGTTGCCGCTGCCGCAATGGTCTATGCCGTCTTCTTCGGCCTTTACGTCGCAAAGGCAGGACACGGCCGGCTTGGGATGCTGATTGCGTTGTCTGCCGGCTTCTTCGTTCTCCATGCAGGGGGCAAGACCTCAGCTGCGATGCTTCCGGCAATCCTGCTGCTTGCCTGGATTTTTGAGCGCTGGACCAGGCTCGGAACGCTGATCCTGGTCGGTAGCCTTGTGAGTTTGAATACTATCTTGCTGACTGCGGCAATCTCTCCGGGCGTCAGCGCCCTGCTTGCCTCAGCAGGCATCGATCCGACCTTCACCGACCGCGGCTCCATCTGGCGCCTGGCCCTTTCGGCAATCGCAGAGCGACCGATCCTCGGCTACGGCTTCCAGTCGTTCTGGCAGACCGACGCGCTGTTTAACAGCGGCCAGGCGATGACCACGTGGGCGGTGACCGCCGCCAATTCCCACAATGGCTATGTCGAGCAGCTGATCAATGGCGGCATCCCGGCGCTGGCAATGGTCGTCATCTGGCTGGTGATCCTGCCCATCGGCTATGCTCGCCGCGCAATTGCCGGTAAAAACGACGTCGCATTGACGCGCCTATTCGTGCGGATCTGGCTGTTCTCGCTATTTCTTGCCTGCCTCGAAAGCCCGTTTTTCGGCAACAGCGGACCGATCTGGTTCACCATGCTGATTTCCGTCTTCGGCCTGAGATTGCAGGCCAATGCGGGTCTCGTCAGCGTGCCGGTATCGCCAGCACTCAAAGCGAGCCTCGATCCCTCGTCCCCGGTCGACGCACCGGTCATTGCAAAGGCGCGTTAACCTCATGCTCAGCCGGCAATTGTCGAATGCGCGCCAGCCATTTACAGCTTCACCGCCGATTGTCGGCGACGTTGCCCTCAGCGGCAACGACAAAAATTTGCGCCGATCGAGGTTTGGATGATGCAGCAAAGCAAAGGGTCCGTGGAGGCAGTCGTCTGCATCCCGACGTTCCGTCGGCCGGCATGGCTTGCACGCACGCTGACATCCTTGGTCGATCAGGTCACCGATTTTGCCTTTGCCATCGTCGTTGTCGACAACGACGCGGCCAACCCGGCCGGCGCGGTCTATGCCCGCGAATTCCTCGCGACTGCGGGCCGGCCATTCCTGGTCCTGACGGAGGAACGACAGGGCAATTGCTACGCCATCAACCGTGCCTTCGGCGAGGCAATGGCGGCCTTTCCCGACGCCGAGTTTCTTCTGATGATCGACGACGACGAAATGGCCCTGCCCGGCTGGCTTGGCGAAATTGTCGGCACGGCCAAACGCGAGAGCGCCGACATCGTCGGAGGACCGGTTGTGCGGGAGTTTGAGGTGCCGGTGTCCGACGCTGTCACGCGCCACCAGCTCTTCGACTCGATCAAGGGCCCGACGCGCGCAATCGACCAGATCCACGGCTCGGGCAACTGCCTGATCCGCCGGCGCGTATTTGCCGGTCTCGCCTCACCGCTCTTCGACGTCCGCTTCAACTTTTCGGGCGGCGGCGACATGGAGTTCTTCACCAGATGCCGCAAAGCCGGTTTCAGGACCTTTTGGTGCGCAGAGGCGGTGATCCGCGAATTCGTACCGCAGGAGCGTGTATCGGCCCGCTTCCTGATGACGCGCTCGCTGCGCACCGGAAGCATCAACTATGTCATTGACCGGATCCACAACGCGTCAGCCACACGTGTTCTGGCAAAGAACGCTCTCAGTCTAGGCGCCGGCTCACTGCGATCGATGGCGCTGTTTTTGAAAACCCGGCGACTGCTGCCGGCAAGCCATCCGCTGTTGGTGTCGCTCGGCCGCACATTGGCGAGCCTCGGGTTTCTGCCTGCCCCTTACCGGGCCAGCAATTAGGCCCCATCAACCAAGAGCAACCTCGCGGATCACCTCAATTGGTGTGCGGGTATGCGACTGAACGGCGATCGTTGTCTGCCCAGGCTTCAACCCATCCATGAATGCCGCCAGTCCGGCCGCGTCGAGCGCCGGGCCTTCCCAGTAGGTCAGGCACGGGCTTTGCGAAACACGCTCGTGCCGTTCGGCAAGCTCAGGGTCGTTGGCGACTGCGACGCCATAAATCAGGTATTCGGAAAAATGCCTCACGCGGGCGAGCGCATGCCACCAGGGAAGGCCGCTTGCACCTTCGATGCGCCTGACCACGGAGGCGATCGTTAGCCGTTCCCACAGCACCATCTGGCTTATGAAATCGTCACCCGGCAGCGCCGGCGCGGTCAGGCCAAGCAGCCGATGGGCGTTTTGCCACCAGCGGACATGGCTCGGCCGTGATGGATTGACATCGCCGGGCGCAACGTAGTGCGCAAGCTTCGGTGTTGAGGCGATCACGCCGAGGTCGAGTGGACGGCAAAAGCAATTGTCTGAATCGATGCACATCACACGTTCGCTCGGCTGCGCCAGGGTGATGGCGATCTTGCGCATCTGCTGCAGGTGCCAACCATAGACGGGCAGGCGAAGGTGCGGTGCCCACCAGTAACGGCGCCCGCGCCACTTTGGCAACGACCAGAGCGGTGGAAGCAGGGTGGACGAGACGATGACCTGGCGCCTGTTTCCCTCGAAGGAGGCGAAGAATTCGGCGTCCTCGTCGCCGATGACGATGTAATGCATATCGTAGCCGGTGACGTATCGATCGATCGAGTCACAGAGAAGACGGCAACTCTCAAGGTCGCCGCGATAGCTCGGTGTAATCAGCGAAATTGAAGGGCTCATGATCGTTGTCCCGATCAACGACCTGTGGACAAGGCCCGCAGCGCATGCCGGAGCATCGCATAGATGGCTACCGGATTGGTGGTCAGATAGCGCCTTGCCAGCCGACGCGGTTCAAGGAACATGCGGTAGAGCCACTCAAGGCCCATCTTTTGCATCCAGTGAGGTGCGCGTCTCTTGCTTCCGGCCAGAAAATCGAACAGGCCGCCGGAGGTCTTGATCAGGCCGACATTGTGCAATTTGTTGATGTTTCGAACGACAAACTGCTGCTCCAGCGGTACGCCGAATCCGATCCACAGAATGTCCGGAGCGGCCGCATTGATCGCCTGGACGACCGCCTCCTCCTCGGCGCGGTCGAAATAACCGTTGTGCCGGCCGGCAAAGCGAAGCCCCGGATAGGCCTTGGACATGTTCTCGACTGCTCGGGCGTTCACCTCTTCGCTGGCACCGAGGAAGTAGAAACTGACCCCGGCTTGCGCCGCGCGCTCCGCAACGGCATGCACGAGATCGGTCGTGGCGACACGCTCCGGCAATGGTTCGCCCGACGATAGCCTCGAGAAGATCACGACCGACATGCCGTCGGCATGAATCTGGTCGGCCTGACGCGTCATCGAGCGAAAATTGGCATCGTGTTCGCAAAGCGCGATCACCTGACCGTTTGCCGAGGTGGAATAGAAGGGGCGCCCGCCAGCGCCCCTGCGCTCGAGCGCTAATCGAATGAAGGCATCGGCGGAATCCTCCATCCCGGCCCGCACGATCGGCAAGCTTCCAAGCCGGTTCGTCGGCCACTCAGT
Organism: Rhizobium sp. R693; assembly: GCF_002211315.1. Taxonomy (NCBI): domain Bacteria; kingdom Pseudomonadati; phylum Pseudomonadota; class Alphaproteobacteria; order Hyphomicrobiales; family Rhizobiaceae; genus Rhizobium; species Rhizobium sp. R693. The sequence goes on from NZ_LOKY01000001.1 coordinate 505,851, forward strand.
CATCGAATAACTCAGATGCGCTGACGCACTGCTATGCCTAGTCATTCACGCACCTTCGAAAGGGGTATCAGTTCAGGAACCGCGCTGATAGTTAGCCGTTTCGATGAAGGATCGCTGCAAAACCTCTTGGTATAGTTAACCCCTGCTACACACATGATAATCGCAGGAACTCTGGCTGAAGATTGGGCAAGCGCTGGGCCTTAAAAATTGTAAGCCGACCTTTACGAAAAGACGGTATCAACGCTGTGTGGCACGCCCGTTGCTCATCTGTTTTAAAGGTCCCCCTATGGCGAAACGTCGCTATCTCGCACTGGTCTCCGACGCGGCCCAAACCTGCGGTGTCGAAGAGTTTGCGCGGCAGACTGGTCTGCGGCTCGCCAACCGGGCTGACAGGCATGTGCTTGACGGCGATATCCGCCGGCTCAAGGCGGCGCTTGTCCATGCGGACGCGGCCATCCTCAACTTCCCCGTTGTGGCCTGGAAGAAGAAACTTGCCGAACCGGTTGTCGCAGCGCTCACCATGCGGCTGCATCGCAAAGAACTCATCGTGGTGCTTCATGAATGGGACGCTCTCGATTGGAAGCGCCGCTTCGTGTTGGTGCCGGTGGTGATGCTCGCGACACGGATCCTGTTTTCAGCGCCTGAAGTAGCCGCCGAATTTGCCAAGAGCCCACTGTCTGCTCTGTCAACCAGACGGCGCGGCGTCATTCCCATCCCGCCGAACCTTGCCTTGCCCACCAGGCTGCATGACGGCTCCGTTGCCCGGACGCTCGATGAACAGAGCAAGGCCGGACGACTGATCCTTGGACAGTTCGGCTCGATCTACCCGAAGAAGCAGTCCACGGCGGTTCTGGAAATTGCCGCACGGCTTTTGGCCCTCGGTCACGATGTCGGCGTCGTTTTCGTCGGATCGTTCATCCGTGGCAGCGACAATGTGGAGCGCGATTTCTATGCACTGGCCGACAAGCTCGGCATTTCCGGCCGGGTCGCCGTGACGGGATATGTTGCCGGAGCCGAGGAACTCTTCGGAATTTTCAAGCACGTCGACGTCTTCTGCTATCTGTTTTCCGAGGGGCTGACGGCACGTCGGGCAAGTGTTCTGGCGGCAAGCTTTTCGGGAAAGCCCGTCGTCGTCAACGGGCCGCAGCGGCACGACGCCCTCTCGCACCATAGCCTCTTTCGCAAGCTGGTGGATGGCGGTGCGATACGCCTGGTCGACACCCATGCCGATGCAGACACGATGGCCGAAGCCGTGCTGGAGGCAACAAAGAGCAATGTCACATCGGTTGACGCAACGGCGGAGGTCGACGCCTTGTGGGGCGCCGTCATCGACGCACTTGACGATGAGCGGGTGGTCCCGCTTTCTTGAACATTTCGCAAATGCCTTGAGGGAACAATGGCTCGCGTGGATCGTTCTTTGGTTAAGCGACAAATGTGTCGCGAGGCCAGCTGAAAGGACGTGATTCGACATGGAAATGACGGAGGGCCGCCGGATTGCAGAGGAATATCTCAGGCTTGGCGGAAAGCGACGCGTCAAGATTGACGATAACCAGCAGACGGTACGCGCATGGGAAGCGGATCCGCCTGCCGCGGAGCAGTTCTGGCATGATCGTGTCGAGGGTTTGGAAGCACGCCGCCGCAGAGAGGTCGAGTTCTTCCTGCCGTCGATCAATTCCCCTTAAAACCGGCGTGGGGAGCCGGAAGGCCACTTTCTGGCCCGGACAGTCCGGCCAGCTGACAGATGTCGTCTGGGCAAAGGGCGCAACCAACCGGAATGAAGCCCCTTGAATGAAGCCGCTTGGCCTAGCGCTCAGCCCACCAGCCATCCGGGACCAGGGACAGAGCGATGCACAAGGCTTTGAAAACCGGGGGCGTCAGCTATTTGAAAGGGTGGATGCCCTTCAATGACGCCCCCGGCCTGAGAGGGCAGTTTCGTCCTAAATCACGAATGCCTGCACCTGTGCCTCCTCGCTTTCGAAGTCCGGGTACCGGAAATCAGCTGACGGTGGCAGCTGGGGCTTCATTGCGTCGACAAACTGATCCTTGGTGATCGACCCGGCGCCGTCGGTATCCAAGCTTTCGAACAATAGGGTTGCCTGCTCTTCGCTCACATCGTCGGGCCGCCCGGCAGCAAACTCTTCCTGGCTGATGACACCGTCGCCGTCGGTGTCCAACGAGCTAAACAGGTCTGACAGTGTATGGTCCGAGGATGTCGACGACGCCGGCGGTGAGCCGGCGCCCATCAGCGGCGCATTTGTCGACATTGCCTCCTGCAGCTGGTCGGCCGTCAGCGAGCCCGAACCTTCCGTGTCAAAGCTGTTGAAAAGATTTGCCGCCTGCTCCTCGCTCACATCAGACGGACGCCCTGCAACGAACTCTTCCTGGCTTACGACACCGTCGCCGTCCGTATCCAGGGAGGCAAACAGATCAGAAGATGAGACGTCCGACGCTGATGACGACAATGGCGCAGGCGCAGGTCCTGCCCCCATCGGCGACGCATTTCTTGACATTGCCTCTTGCAACTGATCGACCGTCAGCGAGCCCGAACCTTCCGTGTCAAAGCTGTTGAAGAGATTTGTTGCCTGGTCCTCGCCTACATCAGACGGACGCGCTGCAACGAATTCGGCCATACTGACCTGCCCGTCGCCATCCGTGTCCATTGATGTGACGAGATCATCTTGCGCCGTATCGGCGCCGGACTGGTCGCCGCCAGATGTGGTTTGGCCTTGCTGCATGCTCATCAGCATGGACATCAACTGAGACAGCAGTTTTTGCGCACTGTCGATCAGTGCGCTGTCATCCGACGCTGTCGAGGAAACTCCGCCCGAGCTCGCGGCAGCGGTGACATTAGAGGAAATTGATTGACTTTCAGTGGTAGCCGAAGCGAGTTTCGTGTACCGGTAGGACGTGGTGGCCGATGTCGACGCGATTGTTGTCACAGAGCGCTCCTATGCGACGAAGATGGGTGGGGCGACGCATTACAGAACTGATAAGTTCTCTAATAGGAGAGAACTCAACTCGCAACAACAAGGCTGCGGGCAAGAAGTCGTAGTTGACATTGCCCGCCTACTGGACCGCCGATTCGGTGGCCGGAACGCTATAGGCCGGTGATTTATATGGATGATTCAGGCAATTCCCCGGCAATCGGACAACTGGCTCGACCCCGCGGGCGCCCGAAGGTCTCCAGCGATGAGGACAAGAGGACCCACATCGTCGAGGCGGCGCGCAAGGTTTTTGTGGAGCACGGTTACGCCGGCACGACGACGGCACTTGTTGCGCGTCGCTGCAATATCTCCAAACAGACCCTGTACAAGCTCTTTACCAGCAAGGAAGAGCTCTTTGCTGCGATCGTTGTGGCCCATCGCAGAATGATGTTGGACCTTCCCCGCCCCGAGGAGGAAGACCTGCCGATCGCCGACGCGCTTCATCAGATCTTCATGATCGACATCGAGGAAGCAGAAGACGAGGAGCGCGCCGCGTTCATTCATCTCGTGATGCGGGAGGCTGGGCAATTTCCCGAACTGCGCGATGTCCTTCACGAGGAGGGAATGATCCGGTCCAGGCAAATGCTGGCGCAGTGGCTTGCCGAACAGGAAGCGCGCGGCAAACTGACAATAGCCGATCACGAAAGCGGCGCGCGCATGCTGATGGATATGATCTTCGCAGGCATGGGGCCGCCGGAGGGACAGGCACAGGCCTGGCCCGACCGGAACGCACGCAAGAACCATCTGGAGCGATGCATAAGCATATTTGCGCGCGGCGTGGCTGCTTGCTGATTCGGTATTGCCTGATGTGCCGCGGCAATTGCGGCCGCGAGCCACAGAAATACAGAACCAATTCGTACTAAAAATCGTCCTTTTTCGTAGAAAAGCCATAAAATTCAGTCTTTTCAATCTGAAAGGCAACTATTTTAACGATCTGTTTAATCCTATGGACGATCGTCCCGCCAAGGCCTTTCAATCCGGTGAACATGATGTCCACTCTTCTTAATCGGCACGATCAGCGACGTGTCGAGATCGCGAACCTGCAGCCGCGACGATCTGGTCGTAGCCCATGTTCCGGCGCGGCGTCGCCTTCAGGGCCAATCATGCGGCCGAACTAGTCCGCACAAAAGCCTGCATTTCAATCCGTCCATTCAGCGCTGCCGAGCTTGCGCGTGCAGCGAGGGCATTCCTTATCCTTCTTGAAGCATCCATGACCCGTCATTCTGGGAATCCGAATATCAAATCAATGGCCGAGCACCTGTCCGTACTTGGAAATGCGAACCGTTTGGCCATCCTCGACCATCTCTCCTCCGGCGAGCTTCACGTCAGCGCGCTTTCGAAGATGCTGAACCTTGGTCAGTCGGCACTATCCCAGCATCTCGCCATTATGAGAGCTTGCCAGTTCGTCACGCCACGGCGGGTATCACAGGCAATATTCTACTCGGTTTGCAAGGACCCCATCCTGCTCACGCTCGAGTGTACGCGTGATCTGCTCCGCCGATCTGGCGATCGCCCTGACGAAGGTTAGCCGACGCGGTCTTCGAGGATGACGCAACGCGGTGATAAAACGCTGGCGATCCGTCAGGGAATCATTTATAGAACCACTGGGTTCTGTAATGAATTACAGACTGTGCGCCTTGATGAAGATGTGTCTTCTGGCGCTCTCTCGGCTGAATGGAGCGGGGCTCGGTGTTACCAGCTCGCTCAATGGCACGCAGGAAGATGCGCTGCTGAAACAATATTTGCGGGCAAGCGAAAGCGACAGTGGCCAACAACGACTATGAGACGTCCCCAAGCGCCTATCTCTCGGCATTTCAGACCGCGCTCCAGACATTCGCGACGTCGCCGAGCAGCACCACCGCCGCCCAGGCGGCGGTGACTGCCGCGCAGGAGCTGGCAAACTCCCTCAACGAGGCGAGCGATGCCGTCCAGGCCGTCAGACAAGACGCAGAGATGCTGAAATCGCCTCGCAAGTCGACACCCAAAACAGCCTCCTGGCGCAGTTCCAGACTGCAAACGACGCAGTCAAAGTCGCGCCCGCGACGGGCACAGATACGTCGAGCGGGCGTGACGAGCGAGACGCGCTGCTCAAGCAGATATCGTCGGTTGTCGGGTGAGCGCAGTCACGCGCGACAACAATGACATGGCGCTTTATACGAGCGACGGGACGACAGTCTTCGATACGACGGCGCGAAGCGTCACCTTCAAGGCGACCACCACCTATGTCGCCGGGACTAAGGGAAATGCCGTCTATATCGATGGGGTCGCGCTTGCGGCCGCAGACGGCTCCACGACGTCGGCACAAGGGAGCCTTCAGGCGCTGCTTCAAATCCGCGACTGCGTCGCGCCGACGTTCCAGTTGCAACTCGACGAGATTGCAAAAATCGCTCGTCTCGGCTTTTCCGAAACCGACGGCAACACCCCGTGTAACCGAACGGACGGCGAACCGCTAGCGCGCCAGCCATCCGCCATCGACGGGCAGGACAATGCCGTGGACATAGTCGGAGGCCCGTGACGCCAAAAAGACCGCCGCGCCGCCGAGTTGTTCAGGATGACCCCATTGGCCGGCCGGGATGCGGGCAAGGATTTCGGCGTTGCGGCCCGGATCCTCTCGCAAGGCCGTGGTATTGTTGGTCACGAAATAGCCCGGCGCAATGGCATTGACGTTGATGCCCTTGGCCGCCCACTCGCAGGTTAGAAGACGTGTCAAGCCGGCAAGTCCACTCTTCGAGGCCGTATAGGAAGGAATGCGGATACCGCCCTGGAAGGACAATAGCGAGGCGATGTTGATAATCTTGCCGCCACCTCTTTCCAGCATATGCCGGGCAGCAGCCTGCGACAGGAAGAAGACGCTCTTCAGGTTGATGTCGATGACCGCATCCCAATCGGCCTCCGTGAAGTCGATGGCATCGGCGCGGCGGATAATGCCGGCATTGTTGACCAGGATGTCGAGCTTGCCGAAGGTCGCCACCGTTTCGTCGACGATGGCCCTTATCGGCTCGATCGAACCGAGATCGGCCTTGATGGCGTGAAAGCCTGCGCCGGTTTTGCGAACCGCAGCCTCAGTTTCGTCCATCGACGAGCGGCCGACGGCAACGATCGAAGCACCGGCTGCAGCCAGCGCGATGGCGATCGCCTGGCCAAGACCGGTATTGGCACCGGTGACCACGGCCACCTGGCCGGAAAGGTCGAACATGATCATCTGAGCCTCACGTCAGGAATTCGGCGCGATGTGGCGTGAAGGTGTCGATCAGCCGGCCCTTCTCCAGCGCCTTGACCCCATGCACCAGGTTAGGAGGAACGATGAAGCTCCCACCCTGATCCAGGACTTCGGTGCGGCCATCGATCGTCACCTCGAAACTGCCTTCCGCCACATAGCTTGCCTGAATATGCGGATGCGAATGCTGTGCCCCGACGGCATCCTTTTCGAAGGCGACCTCCACCATCATCATCTCTGGCAGATAGGTCATGACGCGGCGGGTTACGCCCGGTTCCGGATTAACCCACCTGGCACCCTCGGCCGATACGAACAGATCACTTGTTGTCATCGCTCATCCTCACTTCAGATCTTCGATGGCGACGAGATCGACATCGGTATAATCGACATTGTCGCCGGCCATTGCCCAAATGAACGCATAGCTCGACGTGCCGGCCCCGGAGTGGATCGACCAGCCCGGCGACAGGATCGCCTCCTCGTTCTTGACGATGAGGTGGCGCGTCTCCTCAGGCTCGCCCATCAGATGCAGGACGCGGGCCTTTTCCGGCAGATCGAAATAGAGATAGGCCTCCATGCGTCGGTCATGCACATGGCAGGGCATGGTGTTCCACACCGATCCCGCCGCAAGCGTCGTCATGCCGACGACGAGCTGGCAGGTTCTGGCGCCCTCCGGATGGATGAACTGAAAGATCGAGCGCTCGTTGCTGGTCGCCTGAGAGCCCAGATCGACCCGCTTGGCAGCGGCGATGCCGATGTGTTTGGCAGGGTGGCGGACATGGGCCGGGGCGCTCAAAAGGTAGAATTTTGCGGGCTGCTCGGCGGCAACCGACTGGAACGTCACCGAACTCCCCATGCCGGCATAGACCATGTCGCGGGTGCCGGCCCGAAATGCCTCGCCGTCAACGGCAACAATACCCGCACCGCCAATGTTGACTGCAATCAGCTCGCGCCGGGCAAGAAGCGCGTCGGTGCCGGCTGGCTTGATCGTTTCCAGTGCCAGTGGAGCAGACGTCGGCATCGCGCCACCGACAATCATCCGGTCGTAGTTGGTGTAGTGTAGTTGAATGCGCCCTGGCACAAAGAGCGGTGACAACAGGAAATTGTCGCGCAACTCGGCCGTGCTGAACCTTGCAGCCGTCTTCGGGTCGATCGCGAAGCGGCTGGTAAAATCGGTGTGGTTCATTGTGCCCTCCCAGAACCCTTGGTTAAATTCATCATACATATTGATCGAAACTTGGCAATATATGGTTCAAATCGCGCTCGAAGCAGACCGACGTTCATTTCATTAAATTATTGATTATATTAAGTATTTCCATCACTTCCTATTACCTTAGGCAATTTTTGTATGATGACTTTTGCACAGTTGTCTTAATCCCTCGATCGGGATATGCTCAGGCATCATTCACGGACATGACGACGCTCTTGAACACCGTTTCGGTCGATCCTAATTCATCCCGAAGACAGAAGCTTTCCGAACGGATTGCCGGTTCACTTCGCCAGGATTTTCTCTCGGGCCAGATCGTCCTTGGCCAGAAGTTGCCGACAGAAAGCCAGCTTGCCTCGACTTTCGATGTCAGCAGAACCGTCATTCGCGAAGCAATCGCTGCCCTCGTGGCCGATGGATTGCTGGAGACGAGACAGGGCGCGGGCATCTTCGTGATCGGCCATCATGGCCATCAGCCGCTTGGCGGCCCAATCTTAAGGCAGGACCGATCAAGCAACATATCGCACGCGCTGAACGTGCTGGAGGTTCGCATCGCGCTTGAAACAGAAAGTGCGGCGCTGGCTGCGGCCCGCAGAAATGCGTCACAGGAAGCGCAGATCCAGGAGAGCTTTTTCGAATTCGATCGCCTCCTTAAGCTTGGCAAGCCGACGGGCCAGGCCGACTTCGCCTTCCACCGGTCCATTGCCGAGGCGACCAACAATCCTTTCTACGTCGAAGTTCTCGACGCACTCGGGGAGCGTACGATTCCATGCGACGTCAATTCGCCGTACGCCGCCGAAGACGTGCTCTCGTTTGGCTATCAGGCCGGATTGCAGAAAGAGCATCTCGCAATATTGAACGCAATTTCTGCAAGCGATGCTGCGGGCGCGCGTGATGCCATGCGCGCTCATCTGTCGGCAAGCCAGGAGCGATATCGCGAACGCCTGCGTGATCGGCGAACGCGATATCAAAGCGCTGTCGAGGCAATCTGACAGACGCCCGGTGAAACGGTTTCCGTCAACTTGCCCTGATCCTACGGCTGGGAACCGCCCGTCAAATGTGCCAATCAGTGCCCGCACTGGCTTCGGCGGTCGCCTGCACCGGACTGTCGGCGAGCGCATAGGCCCTGATGTAGTCGATGTGCATTTCCGAACCATTCACCAGACCGTTCGACGGCGTTCCCGCCGACCCGCCGACAGCAAGGTTGACCAGCATGTACATGGGATCGTGCATGTCGGCGGGTGTGTCCGTCTGCGCAACGGCGACATCGTCGAAGTACCAGGTGATGTGATCCTCGTCCCAGAGGACGCCATAGTTGTGGAACCCTTCCGTGCTCGCCACCTTGACAGGAAAGGACGTCATCGTGTGGGCGCCGCCATGATCGCTGTGTACGGTGACATTGACGGTGTTCGGGTCCTGCCCGCGCATCTCCACGACATCGAGTTCTGGCGGCCAGGAGCCGTCTTCCGGGAGGAGCCAGAAGGCTGGCCAAACACCCTGCTCTGTCGGCATGTCAGCGCGAATTTCGAAGTAGCCATAGGTCTGGGCAAAGGATGAATGTGTGTTCAAAAGACCGGATGTGTAGTCATAGCCGTCTATCTGCGATTGGATCGCCTGCGAGGCAGGCTCAGCAGAAATCGTCAGTACGCCATTGCTGACCGAGAACGGATTTGCCGCTGCGGTCGGCGCGTAGGACGGATTGATATACCATTGAAGCTCGCCATTGCCCGTCAACGAGCTGCCGCGTTCCGGCGCCCACCAGAATTTCGCATCCCATGTCCCTTGATCGCCGCTACGCAAGGAGAGGCTATTGAATTCGTCGTCGAAGGTCAGCGCCAGATTGGAACGGTCGAGGGTCAATTGAAATTGGCTGGCATGCAGATCCGAAGCCTCGGTGTTGGCGAAGACCAGGCTCTCGCCACCACCGAGATCCAGCCGCAGATTGGCACCCTCCTGAGTGGTATGAGCCAGAACCTGTTCGAAGGACGAAAGCCCGTAACTGTTCAGCCGGACAGTGTCGTCACTGCTGAAATCGACGATCAGATCGCTCCCGTGACCGCGGGTGAAGATGAACGTGTCCGCCCCGCCTGCGCCGATCAGCACGTCGTTGCCGGCACCGCCGTCGATCGTCTGGCTTCCCGAGGCTCCGGAGATGATGTTGTCTTGCGCGTTACCGAAGGCATAGCGCCCGTTGCCTGTCACGGTCAGATTCTCGAAATTCTCCGGAAGCGTATAGCTCATCCAGGTGCTGATCGTATCGACGCCGGCACCGGGTTCTTCCACCGCACGGTTGATGCTGGAATAGAGATAGTAGATGTCGTCGCCTGTTCCCCCGTGCATCGTCACGTTGACGGAGCTGTCACCCCATATGGAATCGTTGCCCGATGTGCCGTTGAGCACGGGTCCTGAACCGGTCGCGGAGAACCATGCGGTTGAGGCGCCGCTGTAAAACAGCGGTTGGCCGACGGCGTTTTGTATTGACTTTGCCATTATCAACTCCTTCGGGTTTTAATGCGTCTCAATGTCTTCCTCCTCCTGCTGCTGTCGCTACTCCTCCCGAAATGCACGAGCCAACTGATCCGTGAACGGCTTTGCAAGATAGCCAAGCGCCGTGCGCTCGCCGGTTTCGATGAAGGCTTCGACGGGCATTCCGGCGACCGGCGCCAATGCGCCAAGTCTTTGCCATTCTTTCTCGGGCACCGCGACGCGAAGCGTGTAGTAGGATTGACCGGACCGTGCGTCCGTCGTCAGGTCGGCCGAGATGGATGCAACGCGCCCCTGCAGTTCGGGCGTGGTGCGATAGCTGAAGGCGGTAAACCGCAAACTGACGTCCTTGCCGATCGCGACCTGGTCGACATCCTGTGGCGACAGCTTCAGTTCGGGTGTGAGCAGGTCGTGATCGGGGACGATCTGCATGATCGCCTCAGCCGGCGCGACCACGGCCCCCGATGCATGGACGGCGAGTTGATGGACGACACCGTCCTGCGGTGCCCTGATGTCGACGTGCCGCAACTCGTCCTCCATCGCAACGCGCCGCTCTTGATATTCTCCACTGTCGCCCTCGGCCTGCCTGAGCTGCTCGGACACCTCGCTTCGGTTATCGTCACCCACCTGGATGATCTGCAGCTCCGTTTCGGCGATCTTTCCCTTGATTTCGGCTGTGGAGGCAAGGAGACTGCCAAGCTCTCCGGTCAAGTCGGCCGCATCGCGTTGCAGAGAATAGACCCGTGTCGCCGGGATGACGCCGTCTCGAAGCAAGGGCTCGAGACTTGCAAGTTCCTTGTTGATGATGGCGATCGCGCGGCGCTTGCCCTCCTGCTGCGCCGTCAGGCCTTCTGCCTGTTGGTCAAGCTGATGAACCCGCTCGCGCAGCTGCGCCGTCTTTCCCCTCAGCGAGGCCCGACGGTCGTCGAACAGCCGCTGCTCGGCACTCACGAGGGCCGCAGCCTGCGTCGCATCGGTGCCGTTTACCACGGGCGGAAACAGGATGGCATCACGCCCGTCGCGCTCTGCCGAAAGCCTTGCGGATCGTGCCGCAAGCTCCCTCAACCGCCGCGATATGATCGCCAGATTCGCCTTCGCCTGGGTGTCGTCGAGATGGACCAGGATCTGGCCAGCCCTGACGCGATCGCCATTGGCGACGAAGACCTGCCCCACCGTGCCACCCTTCTGGTGCTTTACCGGCTTGACATAGCTGTCGACGACCAGCGTGCCCTGCGCAATTACCGCGCCGTTGATGCGGATCGCCGAGGCAAGTCCGCCAAGCACGCCGACAAGAAGGATCCCGGTGGCAACGGCAAGCAGAGTGAGGCGGCGGATCGCCCTTTCTGTCGTTGTTACGGCAGCTCTGATCATGACGACGCCCCCTCGCCAGCGCGCAACAGTCGGACGAAGGAACCAGTGGCGGCCACCGGCTTTGGTCCCGTCTTGAGAACATCGCCCTTTGGACCGAACGCTTTGGCGCGACCGCCTTCGAGAACCAGCACCTTGTCGACGACAGAGAGTGCGCTCGCCCGGTGGGCAATGATCAACACGACCCCTTGACGCGAGCGAACACTCTCGATCGCCTGGGCGAGTGCCAGCTCACCTTGAACATCGAGATTGGAATTCGGTTCGTCGAGTACGACGAGGAACGGATTGCCGTAGAGTGCCCTGGCCAACCCGATGCGCTGTCTTTGGCCCGCCGATAGGGCCGCTCCTTGCGCGCCGATCAGTGTGTCGAAACCATCAGGAAAGCCCACAATCATTTCATAGACGCCTGCGGCCCGGGCAGCCGCAATGACCAACTCCGAAGACGCTTGCGGATCGAAGCGGGCGATGTTGTCGGCGATTGTCCCCTCGAACAACGATACGTCCTGCGGCAGATAACCAACGTGGCGCCCGAGCGCTGCCGGCGCCCATTGTGAAAGCGACGCTCCGTCCAGCCTGATGTCTCCGCCAAAGGCCGACCAAAGCCCGACGACACCCCGCGCCAGCGAAGACTTGCCCGAGGCGCTCGGACCGATGACGCCTACGGCTTCACCCGCTTTGACCTCGAAAGACACGCCGCGAATGATCGGCGTTTTCGAGCCCGGAGCTCCGAGGTGAAGGTTATCCACGATCAGCGACTGCGAAGGTGCAGGCAGCGCGACCTCACGCGGCCTTTTGTCAGAGAGGCTGGCCTCGCGGTCGAGCCTGGACCAGGCCTGGCGCGCAGCTGCAAAACCTCGCCAATGTGCGATGGCAAGCTCGATCGGGGCGAGCGCGCGGCTAACGAGAATGGAGCTTGCAATCATGATGCCGCCGGTTGCCTCCTGGCGAATGACCAGTATGGCGCCCACCGCCAGCACGGCGGATTGCAGCAACATGCGCGCGGAGCGCGATAGCGTCGAAAGCGAGTTGACAACAGCGGCAGTGCGTAAGTGACTGTCGAGGTGGCGTCGGTTGACCTCGTCCCAACGCGTCGAAAGCGCCCCCGCAAAGCCCATTCCGACCACCGCTTCGGAGTTGCGCCTCGCGGTTTCGGCAAATGCCATTCGCTCGGCCAGGATCGTGACCGTCTCCCTCGTCGGCTGGCGCGACTTGAGCTCGGCAAGCAGCGCCAGGCCCGTTAGGATCAGGGCGCCAGCCGCCGCCGTGACGCCAATCCAGTGGTGAAACAGGAAGCAGAGCCCAAGATAGAACGGCATCCATGGCAGATCGAACAGCGCTCCTGGTCCCGGGCCAGACAGAAACCCACGAACGGTGTCGACATCGCGGATCGTCTGCAGACCATCTCCGTGTGACGGCTTGCGCGATGCTGACAGGGCGACCGAGAGAAAGGCACGCCCCGAGTACCGCTCGTCGACTGCCCGTCCAATCTGTCCCAAAAGCAGGGATCGCGTAAGATCAAGCAGCCACTGGAAGGCAAAAAGGGCCACAACGATTACGATCAAACCGACAAGAGTGGGCATGCTGCGGCTGGGAATGACGCGATCATAGACCTGCAGCATGAAGAACGAACCGGTGAGCGCCAGGACGTTGACGAGGCAACTGGTCACGCCAAGTCCCAAAGCACCGACACGCAACGACGAGAAGAGACCAAAGAGAGGTCGAGGCTGTGAAAGGGGGCCGGTTTCAGACAAATGGGCTCCTTTGGGTCATGTCTCAGACACACCGTTGAAGAAGCGCCGGTGGTCCGCAAAATCGAGATCTTTTGCCTAGACTGGGCCAAAAGGGGTCGGATGACGACCGCAAACAGCAGCATCTGTTCCACTTAGTGCTAAACCGCCAAACCAGGCGTTAAGCGCGAAGTGATGTTCCAGTCACGTCGTTAATCAACTGTCTTCTTCCGAGTGCAAGATGTGATTGCCGCCCAGCCGATCAGTACTTAGGAGCGCGCTTCAGGAAGCGAATAAAATTGCGGTTGCATTTGCGCTTGGATATGCGTTTCAAACCGAGGTTTCGGGGCCTCGCAAGTTTCGCTTGGAGCGATCTCGCACAAATGATCTTCGCGATGCAGCGGATCGGCGAGCAACAAACGCCAACGCCCAAGCGACCGGACGCGTCCAGCAGCATTGAACCAAGTATCGCACTGGATCGCGAAGCCTTCGACTAGCGCAATTGAGCGAGTTACATGCCGAAACTGAAGTGACAAAATCCGAAGCAAAGGTCGCTGTTGACGGGAAACGAACTGCCGGTTACGCATTTAGGTATGGAAATGAGCTGAACCAGAATGGTTCAACAACCACCTCATGACCTCCTGAAGAACGAAACTGAGCCAAGTTAATACTTGCATATTGCTCACTCAATGACTGGCCGCAACGGACCGACTGCAGTCATCGGCAGGTGACCGCTCTGCGTCAAAAGGAGAGATCCTTCCGAGCGTCGATGAAGGCCGCTCTCCGCCCCGATTGCGGTCGTTGCGACCTGTTTGATTCCCTGTTTGCTTCATGGCCCCACATTAGAACAGCACGCAACCTTGAAGGAGGCTACATGACGCTCGATCAGCAGTTTGAACTTATCCGTTCCGGGAAGATGTATAACGACCTTACGCCGGAACTTGTCTCCGCCCGCGAGAAGGCCGTCTTCCTGTCGAATGAGTATAACGCTAGTTTCGGAAAAGCGGCTGATGTCAGAGAGGCAATCCTTCGAAAATTGCTAGGTGCTGTGGGTAATCAGGCTCATTTCGAGCCCACCTTCCGCTGCGAATTCGGTCGCAACATCCGCATCGGCAACAATTTCTATGCCAACTTCGATTGCGTCATGCTCGACGGTGGCGGCATCGAGATCGGTGACAACGTTCTGTTCGGGCCACGAGTGGGTATCTACACATCCAACCATGCCCTGGATGCTGACGAACGCGCTGCGGGAGCCTGCTACGCTAAACCCGTGAAGATCGGGAACCGTGTTTGGATCGGCGCTGGAGTGCACATCAACCAGGGTGTCTCCATTGGTGACGGAGCCATCATTGGCTCAGGTAGCGTCGTAACGAAGGATATACCGGCAGGCGTCATCGCTGCAGGCGTTCCATGCAAGGTGCTCAGGTCAATTACCGACGCGGATAAGACTGGGTTCATGCCTTGATAGACTGCTGGCCTTTCGTACTCGCCGCGTCCGCTCGTTGCCACTTTGACGGAGCTATTGCAGACCTCCGCCGTTGACATTTCCGCCATCCCCGGCGCTGTGGCGGGACTCAACATGGCACGACGCACCGTGCCGTGGTCAATGTGTGAGAGAAGCAGCTTGCTTATTTCCGACGTGTGGACAGCGTTCAAAAGCATCTCTCTAGGCGGTGCTAACAAGCCGGAAGCGTTCAAGCACCTCGACACACATGTGGCTCGTTTCTGATCGTCTCAACAACTCAATGGCGTCGGTGATTGGGGTCCGCATCCTCGCGGATAGCCAGGCAAATTGCGGCCGCTTGCGAGACTTCTCTGTTGGCGGTCAACGCTTGATCCTCGACACGACGGCTTTGATGCAACATGTCGGTTATCCCATGGAATCGTTAGAACCAAAACGATCGCCAAGTCCGGACACCCTCAAATGAAGAGCGAAAGCCGCGCGTCGCACTGGCCAGTCGCAGCTTCTTGGCCAGTGGCCCTCGCTGCTATGGGACAAGGTTTCTCGCCTCATGGGGTGTGCTCGCGGGGTGGCCGGTGGTTGCCATCACCGCCTCTGATACGTTGGAACAAGGCGATGGCGAGAAGAATCACTTCGCAGGTCGCGAATGTGCCACGACCTTACCGCTCCCGGAACGAGGTGTGTAAATTCGAGACTAAGGGTCCGAGCAGATATTTGAGCGCCGATCGCCCTTCTGTCGTGATCATCACGCTTGCGGGCATGCCGGGATAGAGTTGGACATTCGGGCTTTCAGCCATCTCCTTTGGATCGACATCGACCGTCACCGAATAATACGGCACTTGGCTCCGTTCATCGGTCAGCCGGTCCGCCGATATGCGGGCGACCTTCCCGTGAATGATGGGAAGCGTCTTCTGCTTGTACGACGTGAAATGCACTTCAGCGTCCATGTCAGGTTTCACGTCGGCGATATCCTCGACCCTGATCCTGGCCTCGACGGTCAAAGGCGAGTTGTCGGGAACGATCTCAAGCAGTGTCTCGCCGGGCCGAACCACCTGCCCTTCGTTGAAGAACTTGAGGTCGACCACGGTTCCGTCGGCGGGAGAGCGAATCTCCGCGTGTTCCAGCGTCGCACGCGAGGCCTCCAGGCGGGGCGTGATCTCGGCAAGGCGTGTGCGGACATCCCGCACCTCTTTCGCGATGTCGCCCTGGCGCTCGCTGGAGAGGTTCTCGATCTGGGCCTTCACCTCGGCGATGGATTGGCGCGTCACTTCGGCTGACGTCAGTTGCGCGTCCAGATCGCCACGAATCCCGCTTTCGGCCCGCTCGAGCTCGTTGAGACGAGTCCTTGTCGCGATACCCTTCTTGACGAGGCGCTCCTGTATCTCGCTGTCGGTCGCATAGCTTTGCAGGCGCTCGTTGAGGGCGCGTTTCTGCGCCTCGACGCCGTCGAGCTGCATCTGGAACTGGAGCATCTTCTTCGTCAGTACCTCGCGTTCGCCCGCGAGCGCCGAGCGCCTGACGCTGAACTCGTTGACCTGCTCCTGGAGGATGTCGGCCACGGCCGAGTTCCTCGATCCGGAAAGGCTGGCAGGCAGAACCAACGTGTCCGCGTTCGTCGCCTCCGCGACAAGCCGCGCCTCCACGGCGAGATACTGGATCTGCTGCTTTTCGAGTATCTCGACCTGCGCTCCCGCCTGCGTGTCGTCGAACTCCACGAGCAAGTCCCCTTGGCGGACGTGGCTTCCCTCACGGATCCCGAGCCGCCGGATGGTGCCGCCCTCGAGATGCTGGATGCTCTTGCGATTGCCTTGAACCTTGACCAACCCGTCGCCCATGACGGCGGCATTCAATGGCGCAAGCGCTGCCCACGTGCCGAGGCATCCGAAGAAGCCAAGGATGACGAACCAGCCGATCCGGGCCACTGGCCGGAAATCGTCGTCAGGTCTGGCGGTTTTCGGCTGTGGAGCGGCCCGCATTGCGGAGGGGGTGAGAGCTGCACCAGTCATTCGGCACCCCTCAACGGCAGTGCCGGCTGGCTGGCGTGGATCACCTTGATGTTCGGTCTGGAATTCGCCTGCGGGCTGAGGAAGCGCCGCATAAGCTCCTCCCGCTCTCCGAACGCCTCGACGAGGCCATCCTTCACCACCAATAGCTTGTCGACCGCGGTGACCGTCGCGCTTCTGTGAGAGATGACAACGACGGTGCGGCCGTGATCCTTGAGGCGTAGCATGCATTCCTTCAGCGCCAGATCGCCGGCGGTATCCAGGTTCGAGCTCGGTTCGTCGAGGATTACGAGGTTCGGCAATCCGTACACCGCGCGTGCCAGTCCGATGCGCTGCCGGGTGCCGCCTGACAGTGTGGCTCCGGCGGGGCCGACGCGGGTATCGTAGCCCTGCGGGAGTTGCAGGATTAGTTCGTGCACACCTGCCATCATGGCGGCTTCGACGATCAAACGGTCGTCGCCAGCCTCGAAGCGACAGATATTCGCCGCGACCGTGTCAGGAAAAAGTTCGATGTCCTGCGGCATATAGCCGAGATAGCGTCCGAGCTGCGATTTCGGCCATTGAGCGATATTGGCTCCGTCCAGCCGGACAAAGCCGGCGGTGGGTGGCATTGCGCCGATGAGGAGACGTGCCAGCGTCGATTTCCCCGCCCCGGACGGGCCGATCACGCCGAGCGACTCGCCGGCGTCCACCCGGAAAGACAGTCCTTTGAGGATCGGCTTCTGGCCGCCCGCCGCAAACACTGCGTTTTCGACGCTCAACGCACCACTGGGCCGCGGCAGCGACATTCCCTGCCGTTCAGGCGGGACGGCGGCCAGCAGTCGGTCGATCCGGGCGTAGGCGTCGCGGGCGGAGACGAAGCTGCGCCAGTGAGCCACGACCTGTTCGATCGGCTGGAGCGCGCGCCCGAGCAGCATGGAGCCTGCAAACATGATGCCTGCCGTCGCCAGTCGCTCTATGACGAGGAAGGCACCCAGTCCAAGCACGAGTGACTGCATCGACATCCTGACGAATTTGATGATCCCGCTGATGAAGCCACCCCGATCGCCTGCCTTCAATTGACCATGCAGCATGAGGTTGCGGTCGTCGGACCAGCGGACGATGAGATTGCGGGCCATCCCCATGGCGTTGACGGTTTCGGCGTTGCGCAAGCTCATGTCGGTGAACGCGTAGTTCCGGTTCGAGGCATCGCCTGCTTCACTGAGGGACTTGCGGAGGACCAACTCGTTGACGAGCGCCAATGAGCCTATCACCACCCCTCCGCAAAGCGCGAACACGCCAAGCAGCGGATGAAGGAGGAACAGGACGAAGAAGTAGATCGGCACCCATGGAAGGTCGAAAAGCGCGGTGACGCCTCCTCCGGTGGCGAATTGCCGGATCGTGTCCAGATCGCGCAGCGGTTGGCTCCGGCTTTCCGGGCGTTCCAGCGAGGCAAGCAGGAGCCGCTGCGACAGCAGCGTGTCCATTCGGATGCCCGCGCGGCTGAGAACGCGCCCGCGCACCATGTCCAACCCGACAAGACAGAGATAGGCGAGAAGGAGTATGAGGCTCAGCATGACGAGCGTGGTGACGCTGCCGCTCGACATGACACGGTCATAGACCTGAAGCATGTAGATTGGCCCGGCCAGATACAGCAGGTTGACCGCCAAGCTGAAAAAGCCCGCGACGTAGTAATACTGCCGCAACTGATGGGCGACCGCCCTTAACTCCGGATTCCTGATCATCATCGCCCGCTACGCTCGAGCCGATGCTCCGTACACTTGTGGAGATCGGCCACATACAGGAAAGACCCGTGTCATCCTTGATGGCACGCTGCCGTCGGGAAAACGGAGGGAGTCTGCCCCCTCCGTCGGTTCGATGTGATTAGGCCCAGTGCCAATAGTCGTAGTTGTAATCGACGGCGACTGTCACAGGGTCGGTGGTCTGAACGAAAGTGAGGTTGTAGTCCACCTGCTTGTCGTTCAGGGCCGTTCCCGACAAACCATCACCTGCCGTGGTGGTGGTGGAGCTGAGATGCAGTGGGTCGAACCCGTCGACCGAGCCTGCGTCCACAACGTTGATTTTCTCCTTGTTCGTCAGCCCCGCCGATGTCGCGCTCAAGGTGCCGCCAGTGACATTGAAGTCAAACCCGCCAGTCTGCTGCTCGGCGAATGTCAGGTTCAGCACATGGGCGTTGTTGTTTCCACCCCCGGTATCCTGCGCCGGATTAATGGTCTCTTCCACATGGCCGCTGCTGCTCGCCTGATAGATATCGGCGGTCCCTTCGATATCGATGTAGGCGGTATTAGAGATCGTATGGCCGTGGCCGTCATTGATGTCGTAGGTGACCGACAGGCCAAGGTGATCACCTGCCTTCAGGTCGTCCAGATCGCGATGGTTCTGATCGATGACCAGATTGCCGTCGACGATCGAGATGTAGCTCGGCTGGGTGATTTCGTTGTGATCCTTGTCGAAGAAATGATAGCCGCCCGTCGTCAGCGTATCGCCGTCAGGATCGGACGCGCTTTCGAGCAGATTTACGACCTTGTGGTCGTCGACGCTCCCGTTGCTGAGGGCGTGGGCCGCGTCGTAGGTCGACTGCGTTTCGGTGGCCGTGACATGGATTTCGGAAGCGGTCGGTGCCTCGTTCGGCTTCGGCGGGTTCGCCCAGTCGGCGTGGTAGCCGTCCGGCTCGTGGGTCGAAGTGTAGAACTCCCGGGTGTGATACTGTCCGTTCTTCCCGGAATCCTTCCATGTTTCGGTGTCGAGACCGCCGAGCATGTCCTTGATCGAAATGGACACGCCGTTGACGATGACCGTCGGATTCGGATCTTGAATCGCGGAACCGGCCACGGGCCCGGTCTTGCTCTGCGCAGAGCCTTGCAGGTCGGTCAGCTGGAAATTGCCGGACGAGATCGCGTCGACAATGGCCTTCGCAGCGTCGATAGACACGCCAGGCTGCTTGGAATAGATGAAGCCGACATAGTCCGCCAAATCCTTCACTTCGGCGGCAAGAGCGGCTTCGTAGGTGGATGATAATTGCCCCTGGAACGACGCCTTGTTATTCGCATTGTATCCTTCATTTGCAAAATCTGTAGTAAAGAAATCCAATTTATAGCCCCCAAAGTTGACTGCACCCCCAAGTTATTCGCGCAGCCACGTTAACCACTTGGCAACTATATTTTTCACATCCTTGTCGTCAACATCTTTATTTTGGTATACTTAATTATACAGGATCACATCGAGGAATATTTGAACCGCGCTATATTCTACAATGCACCCAAGACCCCGACGGGGGTGCCTTCAAGGCGCTGGAGCGGATGTGCGACCATTGATTGCCCGACCCGGCGTCCCAAGCGCCTTGCCTAAACGTCCTGGCCAGCGAGTTCTTGTTCATGGCTCCCCCAAGATGCATTAAGCCTCGTTGGGTGAACCCGCGCGGACGGAAATTCCATTATACGTGCGTATAGCGCTGCCGCTGCACAGAGATCCATTTCCGCTCGACGTGAGATATTCCAAAGGCTTGAAAAAGCACCTAGACAACCAACAGATCCTCACGGAGACTGATCACTGCCACAACAAAAGCACGCAGTTACGGGTCATGGAGGTGGAACCAAGGCTGCCGAAGAAATACGGTATTTATACCTGTCCCGATAACGAATTGCCTTTAGAAATTCTCGATAGCGTCTGCCCATAACAACCAGTGAGGCAGGGATAATGAACGTCGCTAACAAACTCCAGTACGGCGATCGCTTCGGTGATCAGGTTATCAAGCTCGCGAATTCAAAATTGTCGGTTGCTACCAGTTCTTCCGACGCCGAAGTTGCTACGGCTCGCTACTCGAAATGGTTTCACGACAATGACGGCCAGACCGAACCAATGGCGACATCAAGCCGAAAGTTTCGCAAAATTACGCCCTACATGGCGGCGGCGGACGTTGCGGCCGCAACCCTCGAGAACCTTACGATACTTGGTAATGATGCCAGCGATATCTTCACGCCGCGGCTACCCGTGGGACACAAGATGCGCAAGGCTATCAGATCGAGCATTATGCCCGGCGTTCCGTATCTTGGCACATGCAAGTTCGGGGAGATCGTGACAGATCGTGGCCACGACAAGTACGGCGTAGCACAGATATTCATCGCGAACTTCGATGGGGACCTCGACACAAGGTGCGCCAACTCGTACCTCAAGCCCAAGGGCCGCGACTTTGACCAGATGATCTATGGTGTCCATCTCATCGTCGACCGCTTCGGCAAGCCGCTCGGCATTAACCGCAGCCGCGGCAGCGAAGGCGTAGCGTTCAAGACTAAGGATCTCACCGAAGCGCTTTATCAGATTGCGTCTGTTAGCAGCGGTCTTTCGAAAGGCGAGTTACATCAGCGGTTGGGAGCTGTGCGCAAAGGCTAGTCCCGCCCTTGCGGTAACCAGGCGGCGGATTGCCGCCTGGTATTTGATAAGTGGTGCCGAGCCTTTCTGGGGCCTTCTACGCCCGACTGACGTGTCGATCCACATGAGACGAGATAAGCTTTGCCACGAGCTGCGTTGCGTTGCGAGCATCGTGCTCCCGCTTCAACTTTTCGATCCGATGTTCAATTGTCCTCGAAGACAATCCCAGGATCTCGGCAGCGTCCTTCGCCGTCTGGCCCTCCATAAGCAGTTGGATAATATGCTCATCAACGGTATCGAGTGTCGGAGACTGGGATGTTGAAAGCAGGAAGCGCCCTTCCGTGAAGGTGATGCACCAGTCAGGTTTGCCCGTGCGTTTCTGCGGAAGGATTATGCGATCATAGCCGAGGCTCAAGCCCACTATTCTTGTCTGCACGAGATCCATTTGAGGCGTGCGGGCTTCGAGAACGCGCTGAAACTGCGGAATGATGGCGTCGGCAACGTAGGCTTGATCTGGAAGATCGCCAATTCTGCAGTCTGGAAAGACCTTGTTTATGTTAATCAGGCGCGACCTCACGCCGTAGTTCTTGATACGTCGGAACAGCCAATCACGCGGATCATCGGCGCGAGTATCAACGAAATTGATCGACATCTTGATCGTGATGAGGCCTTCGATATCGGCGTACAGCAGTTTGGGATCGACGATAGGCGATTGCGATTTGACCCAATTGTCGAACAAGATCAGGGCGAGGGAATTGAAGTCTCGTTTCGACTTTTGAGCCATAGCGTGCGTCCGATACTCGTTATACTTGCTATAACTCCTAAGTTCTTACAATTGCACTAATTACACGACGACAACCTGTGATGTTGCCTAAATTGCGACTTCGCGGCACGAGGCATATCAGAAAGTTCGTCTGTCACAGTTCTTCAGATAGGGTGGGCGCAGAATGTGTTGGAAGTTGGTTTTGACCGTGCGAGGGGTGACATCTTAACTCGCGCTCATCAGGGCAATTCCTACAATGGCAAGAGCGTGCCCCGAGCCGACCGTTTCGGCATTTCCCCACTTGCGTGAGTGACGTTCACAACAGGAGGATCGCTAGGATGGCTTCCATCGTTTGCTGGTACAGTGGTCACCCTGACCAATTACCTACGGTGAGACGGCAGCGGGCATGCTTCGGGCTTAGGGCCGTAAGGGCAGCATGAATACGGCTTACAACTAAGTCCCGCTTGTTCTGGTGGGCGTCTGAATGTTTACGGCATATAAGTGCTACCCACAGCGCAACTGGGTCTCACATTGGGGAATGGCCTCTGTGGCGTCGTCATGGTGCGGCTCGTAGCGTTGTTGTTTCGGATGGTTGCGAATTGATTCAGATAGCGTGCGACGTCACAAACAATCTCTCCACGCGAACAGCTGTGTTGGAACAAAAGCCGCCACAATGGCGCCACAGATTTCGAGGCTATCTGGCTTGCAAAACAAGCGGATAGCGAAAAATGAAACTCCTGGCTCTATTTGCAACCGCGCTTTTGCTCTTCACCTTTCAGGCTCAGGCCCAGATTTACGGACCATATGACGATTACGGCGATTATGGCTACGGTGATCCCTATGGGTCATATGAACCGCCGCCCGACTATGGCGAGCCGATGCCGGAGCACCGCCCCCGAACGAGGAGCGGCGGGGGAACGATTGTCATTGCCACACGAGAGCACACGCTTGTCTTTATAACGCCTCGGGGCGAGCAGCTTGCCTATCCGATTGCCGTCGGGCGCGAGGGCAAGCAATGGTATGGCACCACACATGTCGTCTCCAAGCGCAAGCATCCCGAGTGGCGGCCGACGGCGAGCATGCGCCGGAAGAACCCGAGGCTGCCCGACGTCGTGAAGCCGGGTCCTTCCAATCCGCTTGGGACACGTGCCATTTATCTTGCCGACGGCTTATTGCGCATCCACGGCACCAACGATCCATCCTCCATTGGCACCAACGCATCAAGCGGCTGTTTTCGTATGTACCGAGACGATGTCGAGGAGCTTTACGAGATGGTCCGAACCGGAACCCGTGTGATCGTCCAGCGATGATATTGCCGGATCTGCGTATCCGGAATTATAGCCTTGGGGGTCCGGCGTCTTCATCATCAAAGCTTCATCTGGCTCTGCCATGTCATCCTGACCATGTCGAATTCAAATCCTAGCGAACTTTCCTCAGTGTCATCGCGCATCTCACCAACCGCTTCGCCGCGCCTTGCCGCGTTGGCGCAAGCCGTTCTTGTCGGAGGTGCCAAAGCGCGCTCATCTTTGCGCCGTCGAATGGGGGTCGAGTTGCTGGCAAAAGCGCCGAGAGATTATCAGACCGAGATCGATGTCGCAGTCGAGCAAATTATCGTCGACGAATTGAACAGGTCCTTTCCCACCTACGCGATCAAGGGTGAAGAAGCGGTTGGCAACCGAAACGCCGGGGATGGAGTGCCGGTGATCTACATCGATCCAATCGACGGGACGACGAATTTCGCCTGGGGCATTCCGCATTTCGGCATGACGATCTCGATCTTGGAGGACGGTCAGCTCGTAGCTGGCGTCGTCTACGATGCCATGTTGGACGAGCTGTTCAGCGCCGAACTTGGCGGCGGGGCGTATCTCGACGGGCAGCGGATCGAGTGTTTGAGTTCCAAGGGAACTGAGGACGTGCTCGTCGGCGCCGGTTTGCCAGTGCCCGGGCAGCTTAGGGCCGTGTCGGAGGACCTTTATTTCAGCGCGCTGAAGCGCTTGATGGCCACCACCGCAGGCGTGCGCCGGCTTGGTTCGGCGGCGTTGTCGATCGCCTATGTCGCCTGCGGTCGCCTGGACGGCTTTTTCGAGGATGGTCTGTCGTTGCACGATTACGGCGCTTCTGCCTTGCTGGTGCGCGAGGCAGGTGGCGTGGTTTCCGCTTTCAATGGTGGGCCTGTTACAACAAACGGCGACATTCTTGCCGGAAACCGGGCCCTCCATCCCTGGTTGGTTACAGGCTTTCAGGCCTGATCTTCCATCAGAAGCCGCTCCAGACCAACCGGGTCATCGGTCGTGATCTGGTCGGCCTTCAGCTCGAGCAGGCGCCTGACGCCCGGCAGAGCCTGCGGCACCGCTGAGTTGATCGTGTAGGCGTCAACGACGCGGCCCGCATCGTGAAAGGCGCCGATCAGGTCATAACCGGCCTGATCGGCGAAAAGCACCAGCCGGCGGTCGAGGTAAATCATCTGCGCGCGCGGCACGGCGCGTTGAGTATCGGCAACAAAGCCTGCGAAATTGCACGTTTCCATCAACCGTTCGATAGCGCCGTTGTGACACGGGTCGTAGCCGATTGCCATGCCAGGCACGGCTCGTGAAAGCCGCTCGACAGCAACCGAGTCGCCGCCTGAAAGGATGACGGCGTCCGACACCGGCGAAATGGCCGCCGCAAAGGCGGCAATGTCGGTGTCGCGAATGGTGTGCGAAGTCTCCTTGAGGTCAAGCTGCAGTCCAGCTCGAGGATCTCGGCTGATCTTAGCCAACAGTTGCGCAAGATCGTCAAGCATCATCACCTTGTGCTTACTTGGCGCTCCGAACGGGTCCCTTAGATAAAGGGTACGCAAGTAGGCCTCGGATGCCTGGCGAACCGGACCGGATCCGGTTGTCGCCGTCTCAAGGGTCTCGTCATGCAAAACGGCAAAGCCATCCCCGGCAAAACGTACGAGATCGATCTCGACGCTCGCACCGAGTTCCATACCCTCGATGAGGCGCTCGGCTGTAAAGGAAATGTCACCAGCAAAACGGTGTCCTCTATGCCATTTCAGCCAGGTGCGATGCCCGCATCGCTCAATTGCAACTCCGCGCCCCTCAAGCATGCCCAAATACCCGATCGTTCTGTCGCCTTGATGTCGCGGCGAACTCGTAGACAAGCCGATTGTCCCGAAACACTCTGAAGGCCGTGGCGGCTGGCTCCACCGGCATACCTTTGATCCAGTCGCTGTCGCTCGATGTCATGACTTTCACCCTTGCTCCGTCGGCAAGGTCGATGTCAACGACCTTATGGGTGCCAAAATCGATGCTGCGATGAACGATGGCGGTCGCTTTATCCCTCGTCACCGCAAGCGAGAGGGCTTCCGGCCGAACGGCAAGCACGACGTCGCCATCTGCGACAGGAACCGGGACCGCAAAGGCTGCATGCTGGCTCAAACCATCCTTCACGGTCGTGCGGACGAAGTTCATCGAACCGATGAACCCCGCGACGAATTCCGTCTCTGGCTCCCGATAGATACGATCGGGCGGTCCGATCTGCTCGGTGCGGCCGTCGCGCATGACGACGATCCGGTCGGCGAGCGCCAGCGCTTCATCCTGTCCGTGGGTGACGAAGAGCGTGGTGATGCCAAGTCGCTGCTGGATATCGCGCACCTCTTCGCGCAACCGCTCCCGCAAATGCTGG
Organism: Rhizobium sp. R693; assembly: GCF_002211315.1. Classification (NCBI taxonomy): domain Bacteria; kingdom Pseudomonadati; phylum Pseudomonadota; class Alphaproteobacteria; order Hyphomicrobiales; family Rhizobiaceae; genus Rhizobium; species Rhizobium sp. R693. The sequence continues at coordinate 531,100 of NZ_LOKY01000001.1, forward strand.
TCGAGGCTGGCGAACGGTTCGTCGAGCAGAAGGATCTTTGGTTCGAGCACAAGCGAGCGGGCAAGCGCTACACGTTGCTGCTGGCCACCGGAAAGCTGCGTGGTCATGCGTTTGCCGTAGTCGGCAAGACCGACGAGCGCCAGCGCCTGTTCGGCGCGTTCGCGGATCTGGGCTTTCGGAAGGCTGCGAAGCTTGAGGCCGAATGCGACGTTGTTGAAGACGTCCATGTGGGTCCACAGCGCATGGCTCTGGAAGACCATGCCTGTCGGCCGCTTTTCCGGCGGCATTGACGTGACATCCTTTGCATCGATCAGGATGTTTCCTGCGGTCGGCGCCTCGAAGCCGCCAATCATTCGCAGCAACGTCGACTTGCCTGAGCCGGAAGGACCAAGCAGGCAAACCAGTTCTCCGTCTTCGACATCGAGCGAAACATTGCGCACCGCGTGCGAGGCGCCGAAGCTCTTCGAAACGCCCTTTATGGTCAAGCGTGCCATCTGGATCCCTTCGTAGTGTCAATCCCCACAACGGACATCATGCTCCCAACCCCTTTGCGAAGGTTCCCGTACCGACCACCCTGCCCGCAAACATGAGTGCGATGAAGGAGGGAACCCACAGCATGACGGAGAGCACGGCGCCGTATTGAACGACAATCTGGTTATTGATGAAGGTAACCATCAGCACCGGCATCGTGCGGATTTCCGGCGCACCGATCAGCCACGCCCCTTCTGTTTCGTAGAATGTCGCGACGAAGGTCAGCAAGACGGCCGCCACGATCGTCGGCGCCGCCTGCGGCAGGGTGATCGACCAGAAGACACGCAATGGGGCCGCTCCGGCATCACGCGCGGCCTCCTCCATCCGACGATCGACGTTCTGGAAGGCTGCGACCGGGATCCAGATCATCAGCATCAACGTGCCGACCAACTGAATGAGAACCACGCCCCAGAACGTGCTGATCAACCCGATTTGCAGAAAGATGCCGGCAATCGCGACCAAGAGCCCAAATTTCGGAAATGCATGCGAGGCAAGGAACGACAGGAAAAGGATATTCCGGCCCGGAAACGTCATGCGCGCGAAGGCATAGGCGGCGGGAAGACAGATGACAGCCGAAAGAATGGTTACCGTTGTCGCCAAGCGCAGGCTAAGGAAAAGGGCCTCCCACACATCGGTTCGCGACAGTGTCAGCGACCAGTAGCGAAGCCCGAATTGCTGCGGGATCACGGCCGGGTAGCGCCAGATTTCGCTGAAGGCCCAGGTTCCAACAACAACGAGCGGCAAAGCGATGAACAGCGTCAAAAGCAATGCCAGCACGACGCCGATCCAATCTGCGTCTGCGACAGCAGGCTTTCCGGGCATCATCACACGCCTCCCCTGTTTCGGGCGACAGAGCGCACGTAGAAGATCCCGAATCCGAGACAGAAGCCGAAGGCGATAACAGCCTGCGTCAGGGCGTTGACGGGGTCGTTCATGTCCGAGAACGTCCGCTGCATGAAAGGACCCATCATCTCCGGTGAGGCCGGCCCGAGAAGGTAAGGTAGCGTGAAGGACGAGAATATCCCAAGGATCGCGAAAGAGGTGGTCACGAGCAGCGAATTGACCATGCGCGGCATGATGATCGACCAGAGGACGCGCAGCGGAGAGGCGCCGACATCGCGCGCAGCCTCGATCGAGGTTTTCGGAACATTTCCGAGACCGGCCGTAAGCATCAGGACGGTAAGCGGCAGATTGTCCCAGACGAGGCCAATGACCGGGCCCCATGGGGTCAGATAAGGTGATGGCAGCTTTGGCAATCCGACGGCATTGAGGAGCACGTCGACGGCACCGTTTGGACCAATGGTGCGGATCAGAGCAAAGGACAGGATGATCGACGGCACGAACATCGGGAAGATGGCAAGTCCTTGCACATAGGCTGAAAGCGGTCCGCGAGAAAATCGGAGGTAGAGCGCGATCGGAAGCCCGATTGCAAGAAGCAACGCGCCGCACACCAATGTGGTCCAGAGCGTGATCCAAAGATTGGCACGACTATATTGGTCGCTGAAGAAGAAGCGATAGGAGGCGAACGACAGCGCCGAGCTGCCGTCCGGCTGAGCAACGAAAAGCGTGTCAGTCACTGCCGACACGATCGGGTAGATGATCAGCCAAGCCAGGAGAAGAACGGGCAGGGCCACCAGCGCAAGCCCCACCCAGCCTTGATTGCTCGCCAGCGCAAAGCCTCGCGCCGGCAGCGCAAATGTCATCGACCTGCGCATTACGTGCGGCTAATGCCCGGCGCGACGTTGCGGTACCAACCGTCATTGATGGTGGTTTCCCAGTCACCGGCCGGGAAGGTGGGTATCGTCGCGGGAATGACGTCTGCATATTTCCGGCGCAGCTCATCCGAAATGTGATCCCAGGAGACGCCGGGGAAGCCGCCAATTTCGGTGATGATCGCTTCCTGCATCTCCTTTGTCAGCAGGAAGGCTGCCAGCTTCATCGCCGCGTCCTTGTTTGCGCCGTTCGAAAAGACCGTCATGCGAGAAAAGCCGCCGCAAAGCGCCAGGTCACCCAGCTGGACGAGGCCGGTCGTCTCCGGCAGGACACCCTGCGCAATCGCCTGCAAGACCTGGTCGGACCATACGGGCGTCATTGTTACGACACCTTGCGCAAGCAGCTGGATCGACTGCGTGTTTCCAGCCGTATAGGCGCCCTTTTCGTAGAGTGACGACGCCAGATCGTTGAGAAGTGCCCAGGCCGGCGTCAACGCCCGATTGGCGTAGTCGGCTGTAAAGTTGTCGATTGTGAACTTCTTCGGGTCCCGGCCGTTGGCTTCATGAATAGCGCGGCGAACAAAGTTTCCGCCCGAACCGCCCTTGTCAGGACGGTTATAGATGAACTGGCCCGGATTGGCCTTGATCCAAACCGTCAGCTGTTCCCAGCTCTTGGGGGCATCTTTCGGATCGAGCTTCGTCTTGTCGTAGGCAAGCAGGACCTGCGAGCCACGGTAGGGCAGCGAATACTTGCCGTCGAAGGCCAGCGGATTGACATGATCGAAGCCGTCGATGTACTGCGCCGAGAATTCCACCCAAAGGCCAGCGTCCGCACCACCGGCCGGAAGGCGGGAATCGAAGGTTTCGAAGATATCGGCCTGCGGATCCGTCTTCGTCTTCAGAGCCGCCAGGGCGCGGTCTGCAATCGCGCGCAAACCGGTGTTGTCACCGGCGTCGGTGATCTTCACAGCCACATCCGGATGAGCCTTTTCGAAGGCCGGGCGGACGATGTTGTTCCAGAAGTCGATGATGTTCGCGTCCGATCCGCTGTAGAGATCGATCGTCGTTGCCGCGGCCGATGCAAAGCGCGGCAGCATCAGCATACCCGCGGCTGCGGTGGCGGTGACAAGGAAATCGCGTCTGTTCATAGCCCTCTCCATTGCTCGAATGTAGAAGGCCGTGCTACGCCTCGAGCGTAACAGGGTCATGACAGCATAGTGATCTCCGTGAAAATTTGCACAGCTGTGCAATCCCTGTCGCGATGGCCGGCGTGGTGAGGCCGACTAGACATCGGTCCAGTTGGAGAAAGCTGCTGCCTGGCCCCGCGTCCTGCCGCGCTCATCAAGCAGCTGCCAGACAATTCCATTTTCCATCCAGAAGTGTTTTCCGGACTTGGTGACGCGTAACCCCCGACAGTCGGCGATATAGCCCTGACGCTCAACGGCATCGAGAAGCAATTGGCGTGCTTGTCGATCCGGAGCCTCGGCGGACAAACGTGACGGCAGCTTCGTGAACTCCTCCCACGTATATTCGAAGCGCATCTGGGCAGCGACATTGGCATAAATGAAACGCGGATCAGGATCCGTGTTGTGGGCCACAACGACGCAGGACGCTTCACGATAGAGCCAGCCTGGCCCCTGCCCCGGTTGAACAAGCGCCTTGCCGACGATCCGCTGGAAGCTGCCGGTCAACAGGTTGAAGAACTCCAAGTCCGTGGCGAGATCGCCTGGCTCAGGCAGCTTATTTTTCATGCGTCATTCCATGTCTATTCTGAGCAATCGGCGCACATCGTCGCCGAATGAATTGTCGACCGCCACACGCCAAAGCGTGATCCGACAACAAATCTAGGCGTCAAACAGCGACGAAGGCAACCCAGCTGTTATTCGGCTCGGCCCTGCGAGACGGATTGCAACAGCTTCCCGCAATAGGGCAAACCGCAGCTCCAAGGCGGTGATCTCCGGTGACCTTGGCAGCATTGCCAATTCAGCCGCGAAAAGATCAAACTCCCTTCCCAGGGCGGTTTCATCGAAAGGTGGGTTCACGTGCTCACGACCAAAAGATTGTTTGAAGACTCACTTGGCCATGAAGTTACAGCGAGCGCTGAGGCTGCGCTTAGTGCGCGTGCAGACATGCTGAATATCCAATTAACGCGCTCTGGAGACAGCGTACGAAACTGGCACGAGCAAACAGCGCACCTTGGTCGGGATCATTCTCAGCTGATATGGCTTTCAAGATCCGGTTCGCGCAAACAGGCAGACCAAGCGGAGGCGACGATCGTGCGCTGTCAGCTGGAACCGCCGAGATTACCAGCGGACAACCACTGGAAATGCATGGGCACATCTTCGACGCTGACAAACTGGTCGTGGCTCTTCAAAAATTGCCTGAAACGCTCCTCCGCGGCAGCGACCGGTCTTTGCCTGCAGGCGGCTTCCCGGACAATGCTGACGACTGTTTCGTAGGTTGAATCTCGCTTGCCGTCCGGCCATTCATCGAGAAAATCAAACACGTCATCCAGGCCTGCTATCTCCTGGATAAAGTGCTTTCGCTGCGCAAAAATCGGCGCGTTGAACAAATCGAGTGCCATTATATCTCATCCCTGGTTGGGCCTATCTGACAAACAGGAGTTGCTGGCTCCGTGCGGAGCTCAATGTCCTTGCTGGCAGCGGAAGGCGTTTCGGCATTCAGCGCGAAGCGATCGCACGTGGGACATCGGACGCGAGGTGATCTATAATGGCGCGCCGGATTTCGGTAACCGTGTCGAAAAGCCTGTTGTCCAGATCGATGACATTGAAGCGGACAGCGATGAACTTGAGGCGGTTTTCGACAGGAACCGCGATCCCAACTTCCTGACCGTTGAATACGACAGCTTGCTTTTGCATAACAAACCTCAGGCACGCCACACCGGGGCGCCATCTCGCAAGTGTAAAGAAGGATTTACGACGCGTCAGATTGCGATCGTAGGTCGGTATCGGATCGAGACGAGACCATGCACTCGCCGCATCATTGTGAAGAAACGAAGTCGAACAAACAACGTTATCATCCTCCCTCAAGCGAGTTCACAGGACCGCTGGAGTACGCCGTCAAGGACCGATATTTCGGAACTTTTCGTCAAAAAACGTAGTCGAGAAACTTCGAGCAAGCAACTGATTTTTGTACTTATTTAGCATTTCAAATCGTATGACAATTACCGCAGGTGCGAAGTGAAGAATGACGTACGTTCGTCCGATTTTGTGTTCGCAAGGCTGGATCAGCGAGGAAAATAAGTAAGTCGCTCGAGTGATGCGGTCGCCACCTTGGCGCCGCCGAAGCTGAAGTTGGTGGTGATGATGCTACTGATTTCCCTCGCAAGCTTGCTGAACAGATGGCCGAAATGCGGGCCTGTCTGATGCACCGAACAGCCGCCCACATCTCGATGACGGGACGGGATGAAACTACATAGGCGGCGGTATGGTGGAGACGTTTGTGTCGACTGCCTCAAGCAAATCGCCGGTATCGCAGAGCAGATCTGAGCGTCTTGTTGGCGTGCTTGATTGCGGTGACCTCGAGAAAACCAAGCGTCGGACCGCTCTCTATACTGGATACGGCTTCCTGCCTCTGGCATCGAATCCGAGACGCATGCTCCAGCTGGGACAATCAAGCAACTCTTTTGACCGCGACGGCGGCCACCGGATCTGAGGGGATAGTGACTGCACCGAAGACGTGAAATGTCCTGACATGCACTGGCTACCTCGTCTCACAACTTTGAGTGCTTCACCCGATTGCAGCCGATCCACGCTCTGGCGCTATTACTGTTCTTGGAAAGCAGAGGCTGTTTGCGGAGGGGCTGCCGGTCATTCGCGAGGCAAGCGCGCGTCTGCCACAAAACGCAGCGACCCCTGCAGCTGTATAGCGCATCCGCTGGTGTCCCAAACGGCAGCGGTCGCTAGGTGCCCGTACGCGGCCCAGCTTCTGCGACGTCGGAACAGCAACCAGCAGCGTGCAGCGAGGGCTGGTGGGTTCGAGGCGTCAGGGGTTAGATATTCCCAATCACCAACATCGCAATGGCTATCCAGAACAGCGCGCACACTTCTGCCGCCACCAAGTAACCAATCACACGATCACTCATTGATGCCCCTCCTCAGATGGCCTTCCAACCACGTCCACTCCACCAAGACGTGTTCATTTCGCCATTCAACGTCCCGCGCTCGCAGCTCGAATTCGGGATGTCATGTCGGCTCTCGCCACTCCTCCAAGCCCAGCCTTTTGGCACAGTCGAATGTCGCACCGACCTTCAATTGACGCATTCCCTCAAAAATGGAATGCCCGTGCCTGCAGCCTAATTGTCAAATCGCCTGCAGCACCAGCAACCATGACGCGATATCGCGTATACTGCAACGTTTTTATTTAGGCGTCACTAAACTGCAGCGGTCATCTGTTAGGCACGATTGAGTGGAATTTCCGTCCTTCACCTTGCACAACGGGCGACGGGCAGCGCAAAGCTCCTGCTCATACAGGTGGCTGAGCAACCGAGATTGGATCGTTGATGCTTGTCACCAAACAAAGATGAGAACTACTTGCCTTGAAGGCCTCGAATGTGAGGCGTATCGTCCGCCTGTTGCCCGCTCTAGGGCACTGCTCATCATTTCTTGAGCCCTGCGCTCTGCAGGGCTCTCTTTTTTAGCTGGCCTTGCGCACATCTGCAGCGTCATCCGGCAAAACCTGAAGGCCCGCCTCGTGTGCGGCTACAACGAAGGCGGCTCGAGCACTTGCCGCGTCCGCATAGAACTCCAGAGCCTCCAGCGCCGACACGAGCGCGTGATGAAAGGATGGCACGTTAGACCAATCCCATTTGTTGCTCAGGAGAATGGCGGCGAGGTCCTCGACTGTATCCGCATGACGATAGCGGCCGGAATTGCCTTGAAATCCAACGTCCATCGGACTGATAAAAACGGGAATCTCGCCAGCCATCTCCTGAACCCTCTTGACATTAGAGAATCCGATAAATGGAAAAGCGACTCGTTTCGTCCAGTGTCATTGCGTAATGTCACCCTCGACGACTCGCTAAGACAGGAACAACACAAGAACATTCTTTCAGGGTGGAGGTTCCAAGTCCCATACGGAGCAAGTCATTGTGAATCCCTGACCCTTGCTGCCACCATCCGGTCCGAACGGAAGCGAGATGGCGAAAAGCGAAAGCTGGTTTTCGGAAAGCCTGATGGCGGCCACCTGCTGCCGATACGGGCCAGCTATTCACGCTTGATCTTTAGTGACCTCGGCTGTCTCGAAAGGGACTTTCGGACAAGCGACCGGAGTCGGTGGCACGAACTGGACTGACGGGCCATGCGCAATGATGGATGTGACAGCGCTGCAGACAACTATTCATGCAATGGGGCTTGCTAGAAATGGGGTCTGCTAAACCGGATTGCAGCGGCCCATAATTCAAATCGCAAACCACTATTGCCGTTGACCCAATCCGAACTATGCTCAGCGACGCTGGGGCTCGAACCGAGGATGAGAATTTGCCTAAAGGGACCGTCAAGTTTTTCAATCAAGACAAGGGATTCGGCTTCATTCAGCCGGAGGATGGATCAGGAGACACGTTTGTCCACATCTCCGCGGTCCAGCGATCTGGCCTGGAGAGCCTTCGCGAAGGGCAAAAGGTGAGTTACGAAATTGTGCAAGATCGCCGATCCGGCAAGTCGGCAGCCGAAAATATAAAAATTCTATAGAGGGGCGAGGACAAGGCGAGCGCTGAGCTTGCGAGGCGCCTTTAAGTCGCTGCCCTTGTCTTGCTCGGGTTTAAATCCGTGCAATTTGGTAGATCCTATGAGGAGGGTGGATAGCGATCAGCACTGTGGCAAAGTGAGGTCGCTAAACACAAACACCCTACCTTGGAGGCAAGCATGCCCGTTGCAGCTCACCGATCCGAAGCGCTGACCGCTATCCGGACTGATCTTGGCGCAATCTTCGTCTCATTGGAACTCAGCCAATCGAAATGGCTGATCACCTCGCTGTCGCCGGGTGGCGGCGAGAAGCTGTCGAAGAATGCGGTGCTGGCCGGCGACGTCGCCGGCATGCTGGCGCGTTTTGCCGAACTCAAGAGGAAGGCGCGGGCGCGAACCGGGCGGTGCCTTCCGATCATTGTCGTCCAGGAGGCTGGGCTCGACGGCTTCTGGATCCATCGGGTGTTGGAGGCCGAGGGGATCGAAAGCCATGTCGTCGATCCGGCCTCGATTGCAACCTCGCGCCGGCGGCGTCGGGCCAAGACCGACAGGATCGACGGCGAAGCGCTGGTCCGGGCGTTGCTCGCTTATAAGCGGGGCGAGCCGCGGGTGTGTGCGATGGTCCGGGTGCCGACACCAGAGGAAGAGGACCGCCGCCGCCTCTCGCGTGAGCGCCAGGCCTTGACGAACGAGCGGATACGACACGTCAACCGCATCAAGGGCCTGCTGTTCAGCCAGGGCGTATCCGACTACGAGCCGTTGCGCCGCGATCGACGCAAGCGACTGGAGGAGTGTAAGACCGGCGATGGCCGTCCGCTGCCGGCACATTTGAATGCGCAGATCGAACGCGAACTCGATCGGCTGGAACTACTGCTCGAGCAGATCAAGGCTGTCGAGGCCGCCCGCGACGCCATGCTCTCCGCCACAACGGTCGTCTCGCCAGCACCGGCGATGTTGCTCACCTTGAAAGGCATCGGGCCGGAATTTACCGCCGTGCTCTGGTCGGAGGGGCTGTCGCGTCACTTCGACAACCGACGACAGGTTGCCGCCTATGCCGGCCTTGCGCCGACACCCTGGCAGAGTGGCTCGGTCGATCAAGACCAAGGGGTCTCAAAATCGGGCAATCCAAGGTTACGAACGACAATGATCCAGATGGCGTGGCTATGGGTGCGTCACCAACCGCACGCGGCGCTGACCTTGTGGTTTAGGGACCGGGTCAAGCTAAACGGCGGTCGCCTCAAGAAGACGACGATTGTCGCGCTCGCCCGCAAGCTGCTCGTCGCGCTGTGGAAATACGTCAATGCCGGCGTCGTTATCGAGGGCGCGGTCATAAAGACCGGCTGATCGGTTACCCGAACTGAATTCTGCAATCTTCCAGGACCCGATCAGTCCTGGCGGATCCAGGTGGACGAGCCGAGCAGTTGCATGGCCCAGAAAATGGGCCGCTGGTGTAGAAGGGTATCGTCCTCCTGAGCCCTATCCGCCCGCAAGCGGGATGTTGGTGCCGCTGTTTCGAACAGCGACCGTATATAAGTTGGATCTGGCTTGGCAACGAGCCGCGTCGCGCAATCGGGGCTCAGACCGTGGATACCGAAATAACCGACGGAGTGAAAAAAGTGTCACCCTGACGACAGTTCCGTATTGACCCTCCTCATATAAGCAACTGCCACCAGACACCCAGCCGCTAGACTCTTAGGATCGATGCAATCCTAGAGGGAGTGGTTGCGGATGGTCGATGTTTTGGGTGAGTTGAAGCGGACGAGTGCCGAGATCGGCGCTGAGATCGATGATCTGCGAAAGCGGATCGCGATGCTCGAACAGCAGAAAGCCGCCTTCGATGTCGTCATCAGCACATATGAACCAACCTATGCCGCCGCTACTTCCCCCGGTGTTTCTCGCCGCCGGAAGGTGAAGGCGGCGACGGCATCTCCGCCCTGTTCAAGGATTTCGATCGTCGAAGTTCACGCTTCGCACGCCCCGTCAGGCCGGGCGGCCAATCACAACAGCGGAATGCGCCGTAGCGTTCGCCCGTAAAGTCGGGCTGGAGCAGGACGACCACAGAATGGGAAAGATCGGGAATCGCTCCCAGGTGCTCGATCAGCTTGCCAAGTCAAACCGGGTACGGCGAGTTGGCAAGGTCGTTGGCCAACGTCACCTCTGACAGGTGGCGGCTTGATAGTGCTTCCAACTTTCCACCACGGGCCATTGTCATGATCATTGATGCTGATGTTTATTTATAATATCTTAGCATTTAAATTGTTAAGTCCGGATTGTTGCCAATAGGTTAGCGTTTAAACTGACGTCGCCAGCCGAAATAATAGCGGGCGTCGCAGCTCGTATGAAGCGCCGCCGCATCGACTTCAACCTTACGCAACGCGATCTCGCGGAGCGGTCCGGCGTGCCCTATGCATCGCTCCGACTGTTCGAGGAGAAGGGCAAGGCGTCCTTCGAAGCCGTCGTCAAGATCGCGTTCGCCCTAGAGGCGGAATCAGAGTTCGAGGCCTTGTTTCCTCCTCGGCCGGCGAAGACACTGCAGGACATCATTGGGCGTCCAGTCAGGCAGAGAGTGCGCAAGAAATAAGGTTTGTTTCCGTCAAAGAAATGAAGGTCGTACTCGACCTTGAAGGCTCGAAGCGAGAACTAGTGGGACATCCAGTTCCAGCCACTTCTTATGAACTGCTATTATCCGGTCGTTCACCATTCTCCCACTCGAGGACGGGCGGATAGTTTCCCCTGCGAATTTGCTCCCGCGCACTCCGGTGCGCGAGAACCCGGTTGGGCACGAACCCTATACTTCCCCGTCTGTCACCCACGCAAGCGACGATCACCTCAAAGTCACAGCAGCTTTTCGAGCGTTATCGGCAGGCCGCGGACGCGCTTGCCGGTTGCATGAAAGACAGCATTGGCGATTGCCGGGGCGACACCGACGATACCGACCTCGCCGACGCCTTTGCCTCCCAGTACCGAGGCATTGCGATCGGGGACGCCGACCGAGATCACCTGGATCGGCGGGATATCGGCATTGGTCGCAACCAGGTAGTCGCCGAGATTATTGTTGATGATCCGCCCGTTGCGCGGATCGACCAGGCCTTCCTCGAGAAGCGCCTGACCGATGCCCATGATGATGCCGCCGCGCCACTGGCTCTCGGCGAGCTTGGGGTTGTAGATCCTGCCGCAATCGAATGCCGAGACCATGCGGGAAACGCGGATCGTGCCAAAATCCTCGTCCACTTTGACCTCGACGAAATGCGCGCACCAACTGTGCATGGAGAACTCGCCCGCCGTCGGTCCCTGGATGCTTCCCATGGTCGTCCAGGCCTTCTTGTGCCCCTCCGGTCCCTGCTCTTCCTCTGGAAGGGTGTTTCGCCGCATCTCGATGCCGTCGCGGCCAAGGGCTGTCATGAGTTCCGAAATGGACACGGACAAGCCCCCGTCGCGCGGTACAAAGATCCGGCCATCGGCAACCATAAGCATATTGGCGCCAGTATCGCGGAAGGGTGAGGCGCCGTCGTTGAGAGCAAGTTCGATCAGTTCGTCGCGGGCGGCCAACGCGGCCTTGTGCACGGCCCCTGTGATGGCGCCGGCAAGCATCGAGCCGCCAGCGACCGTGGCGCCAGGGAGCGATGAATCGCCAAGCCGGACATTGATGCTTTCAGGCGGAACGCCGAGCACTTCCGCAGCGGTCTGGGCCAGGATCGTATAAGTACCCTGCCCCATGTCGATCGCGCCGCTGACGACTTCCACGGAGCCGTCGGAAAGGATCCGGATCAGTGCCTCGCTCGATGCGCGCAGAACGGGGAATGTGCCGCACGCCATACCCCAGCCGATAAGTTGCCTGCCGTCCCGCATCGAGCGCGGAGCAAAGCTGCGGCGCGACCAACCGAACGCCTCGCTGCCCTCCGAGAGCGCTTCGCGCAGCCGCCGGGTCGACCACGGCTTGCCGGACTGGGGATCACGCTCAGCATAGTTGCGAAGCCTGAGTTCGATGGGATCGACGCCGACGGCATAGGCAAGCTCGTCCATGGCGCATTCCAGACCGAAGGTGCTGGGGTTCTTGCCAGGGGCGCGCAGCGCTCCAGGCATGACCGTGTTCACGGGCACGAGAGCGTGTTTCGCCCTGAAATTATCCACCGCATACATCAGTGGGGTTGCCGCGTTTGTCTGTTCGGGAAAATCCGCATAGATAGCGGTTTCGCTCGACCCTTTGTGTACGATCGACTGCAGCACGCCATCGGCGTTGGCACCGAGTGCGATTGTCTGCCTGGTCGCTGCACGGCCGCCGTAGGCGGTGAATGTCTGTGGGCGCGTGACAGCAAGCTTCACCGGCCGGCCGAGCTTGCGGGCCGCAGCCGTTGCGATGGCGCCATAGGCGTAGGCAGTTGCCTTGGAACCGAAGCCTCCACCGATGAACGGTGAGACAATACGCACGCTCTCATTTGGCAGTCCGTACCATTCCGCATAGGTGCGGGCCATCCCGTGCGTCCACTGGCTGGGTTCCCAGACCGTCAGTTGATCGCCGTCCCACTTTGCCACGAGGCCATGCGGCTCGATCGCCACGTGATATTCGCGCGGCGTTCGGTACTCAGCCTCGATATGCACCGGTGAGGTGGCAAGCGCGGCCTCCGCGTCGCCCCAAGCCACCGTCAGCGCATCGATCAGCCTTCCTTCATCGGCTTTGGGATCGTCGAAGTCGACAATAGCCGACGTCTCTTCATAGGTGACATCGACCAGCCGGGCAGCTTCGGCGGCTTGTTCCAGCGTTTCACCGATCACGGCAGCGACCGCCTGGCCGTTGAAAGCGACATCGTTGGACAGAGGATGGTAAGGCTGGTTTTCCGGCCGGTTTCCATACCAGTCGGAGGCCATTTTCAGGCCAAGATCGATATCGGGCGTCAGCACCAACAGTGTGCCAGGCGCCGCCTGCGCCTTTCTGGCGTCGACTGTCACAACCCGACCGGCAGCGATCCGGCTCTGCACGAGGACCGCATAGGCCAGCCCCTCGACCGGTTGTTCCAAAGCATATGTTGCCCCACCAGTGATCTTCAGCCGGCCGTCGAAACGCGAGAGGCGACCGCCGATCGTACCGTCTGAGGCGTCGCCGCGTTTACGGGGTTCCATTATGGTCATGCGAGACCTCCCATCGTCAAAATGGCGCGCGCCACGACACGCGGCGCAAGTTCGATCTTGTAACGATTGCCGCCATGAGCGACGGCACCGTCGATCGCCAGTCGGCTTGCGGCATCGACCGTGCCGGCATCGAGAACCTTCCCGATCAGCGCTTTCTCGATCGACCGCACCCGCCACGGCTTGGTGGCAACGCCACCCAATGCAACGCGAATGTCGCGGACCGTTTTTCCGTCCGCCTCGAGTTCCAGCCCGACGGCTGCACTTGCGGCAGCAAACTCGTAAGACTGCCGATCCCGAACCTTGAGGTAGGTCGAGTTCCTGGCAACAGGTGACGCGGGAACGTTGACGGCCATCACCATCTCGCCGCGTTCAAGGAGCGTTTCACGTTCGGGCGTGTTGCCGGGAACGACGAAGAAATCATCCGCAGTGACTTTGCGGTCTCCTAGATCGATCGTTGCCTCCAGGGCAACCAGCGCAACGGCAAGATCACCCGGATAGGCGGCAATGCAGGCTTGGCTGGTGCCAAGCACCGCGTGATTGCGGGTCACACCGCCGATCGCCGAGCAGCCGGAGCCGGGATTGCGCTTGTTACAGGCAAAAAAGGTTCCGGGATCGCGAAAGTAGGGACAGCGCGTGCGCTGCAGAAGGTTGCCACCGATCGTCGCCATGTTGCGCAACTGCGGAGAAGCCGCCAGCAAAAGCGATTGTGAAATGGCCGGATAATTTGCCCGGATCCCTGGACTGCCGGCCACATCCTCCATTTTCGCAAGCGCGCCAATTGTGACACCATCGGCATCGGCCTTGATCTGTGACAAGCTGGCGAGGTGGCTGATGTCGATGACTGATTGAGGTTCGGCAACACCACATTTGGCGAGATCGAGAAGCGTCGTACCGCCTGCGAGCAACATCGCGCCTGATTGCGCGGCACGCTGGCGCGCGTCGTCGGGCGAGTTGGCTCGGAAATAGCTGAAATCTCTCATCACGCTATCTCCGCCGCTTCGCGCACGGCCGCCACGATGTGGTTATAGGCACCGCAGCGACAGAGATTGCCGGCCATGAATTCCCGGATCTCTTCGTCGGATCCGGCCCGTCCCTCACGGATACAGGCCACAGCCGACATGATCTGACCAGGTGTGCAATAGCCGCACTGGAAGGCATCATGCTCCAGGAAGGCGGCCTGCACCGGGTGCAGGTCGCCGCTTTCGGCCGCAAGCCCTTCAATGGTCGTGATGCTGCGCCCCTCCACCTGAGCTGCAAGCGTCAGACAGGCAAGCACGCGCTTGCCATCGACGTGCACGGTGCATGCGCCGCATTGCCCCTGATCGCAGCCCTTCTTCGTACCGGTGAGACCAAGTTTCTCACGCAGTGCATCTAGCAACATCGTGCGCGGTTCGACATCGAGCTCATGCCGCCGTCCGTTGATGTCAAGAAAGAGATGAACCGTTCGTGTCATGATAAGCTCCTGCCATCGTCACGAGATGAGGGTATATCCAGAACGAGGCTGGTCGCCATCGAAGAGCGCGCTACCTAGATGCGTGGGAAGCAAGTCTGGGCACGTTTCAACATGGCATCCTGCCTCCTTCTGGATTAAGAGGTAAAAGGCCCCCCGGATAAACGGAGGCGCCTCCGTTTAAGTTAGTGGCTTGCCGCCCCGCGTCAAGTCCCGAAAGTGCTTGGAGCTCATTTTGGCCTCGGCCCCGCCGAAGACAGCACCGCCCATACTGCAGCCGCTGCGCGCGGACGCACGGCGCAATCGCGATAAACTCATCGAAGTCGCCGCAGCCGCCTTCGCTGAAAGCGGCGTTGAAACCTCCTTGGAGGACATCGCCCGGAGGGCCGGTGTTGGCATCGGCACACTTTATCGGCACTTTCCGACACGCGAACATTTGGTCGAGGTGGTCTATCGCCGGGAGCTTGAGGGCCTTGCGACAGCGGCAAGACAACTGGCGGCGAGCCACGCAGCAGACGTTGCGCTGGAAGAATGGATGCATCGTTTTGTGGGATACATCGCCGCCAAGCGGGGGATGGCAGGCAGCCTGAAAATCCTGATGGACTCAAATGCCTCGTTGTTCGCAGAGGGCAGCGGCATCCTGCGAGGAGCCGCCGACGGGCTACTCAAAGCGGCGGCCGATCAGGGCTTCATTCGAAACGATATCGATACGACGGACCTTCTGCACGCCCTTTCGAGCATCTATTCCTTACCGGCGTCGCCGGAGTGGCGAGATCGCTCGAACCGGCTGATCGGCCTGTTGATGGACGGACTGCGGACGCAGAAATAACGCCATCGTCGAGCTCCCATGCCCAAAAGGAAAGCGGCGCTCTTGGCGCCGCCTTCAGTTCACGCCGCCCGAACGCTCGAGCCCAGCGGAATCTCCACATCGATTTCGAGGATCGACATGTGCTCGTCGCGATCCATCGTCACGCGAACCCTTTCACTATCGACCTGCACATGCTTGGCGATGACGGCGAGGATTTCCTCGCGCAACAGCGATATGAGATCGGATCCGGCCGAAACGCGCTCATGCGCGAGGAGTACCTGTAGGCGTTCGCGGGCCGCCGGGGCGGTCCTTTGTTTGCCAAAGAAGCTGAAGATGCTCATGCAGCGGCCCTCCGTCCAAAGATCTTGCCGAAGATGCCCCGCTTCTCTCCCGGGACGACGACCGGCAGTTCCTCGCCGGCCAGTCTGCGCGCAGCATCGAAATAGGCCATGGCTGGTGCGCTGCGGCTATCGGCCAGGGTGACTGGGGCACCGATATTGGATGCGCGCAGCACATCGCTGCTTTCCGGAATAATGCCAAGCAGCGGAATGGAGAGGATCTCCAGTACGTCATCGACCTTCAGCATGTCGCCGCGGTCAGCGCGGCTGGCATCATAGCGCGTCAACAACAGGTGCTTTTCCATCCGCTCGCCGCGCTCGGCCTTGGCCGTTTTGGAGTCCAGCAGGCCGATGATGCGATCGGAGTCGCGAACGGACGAGACCTCGGGGTTCGTAACGACCACGGCCACGTCGGCGTGACGCATCGCAAGTGTCGCACCGCGCTCGATCCCCGCTGGGCTGTCGCAGATAATCCAGTCGAAATGGCGCTTCAGATCGTTGATGACACGCTCGACGCCCTCGGCGGTGAGGTTGTCCTTGTCCCGCGTCTGCGAGGCCGGCAACAGGAAGAGCGTCTCCAGCCGCTTGTCGCGGATCAGCGCCTGAGAGAGCTTGGCGTCGCCCTGGATGACATTGATGAGGTCGTAGACGACCCTGCGCTCAGCGCCCATGACAAGATCGAGATTGCGCAGACCGACATCAAAGTCGACCACGACGACCTTCTCGTTCCTCTGCGCTAAGGCCGCTCCGAGGGCTGCGGTGGATGTGGTCTTGCCCACTCCGCCCTTGCCCGAAGTGACGACGATGACTTTCCCCATCTTTCTCTCCTGTGTGATAGCCAGCTTCGGGCCCCTAGATAAGTTTCTCTGCCTTGATCGAGTCGCCTTCCAGCCAGAGCTGAACGGCCTGCCCGCGAAGGCTCGGCGCTATGTCTTCCGCCATCTTGTAGATGCCGTCGATCGCGACCAGTTCGGCCTCAAGTTTGCGGCAGAAGATGCGTGCCGACGTATTCCCGACCGATCCCGCCATCGCGCGCCCCCTGAGCGTCCCGTAGACATGAACCGAACCCCCGGCAATAATTTCCGAACCGGATGCGACCGAACCGATGATCGTGACGTCGCCTTCCGGAAAAATCAGCGACTGACCGGAGCGGATCGGCTCGCGAATGACGATCGATTGCAGCGCTGGCCGGGTTTCGACGGCCGCTGGCTGCGTACGCACATCGATGACCGGCTCCTGCTGCGGAACCTCGAAGTCCGAGACCGGGCGCCCGCCCTTGAGTGCCGGCGGCATACCAGGCCCGATCAGCGAAGGCCGGCAGCCCTCGATACCCATGATGCTGACGTTGCGTTGCGCCAATTCCGCGATCAAGCCCTTGAGCTGCGCCCGGTCGATCTCCAGGTCGCTGACATCGAGCACAACCGGTCGCCCCAGGAAGAAGCCGGCGGAGCGGGCGGCAAGATCGTCTAGTCTTACCAGCCAGTCATCGAAGGGAAGATCTGGCGAAAGCATGACCGCCAGGAAGGAGCGGCCCTTGATGCGGATCGAGCGAGCGTCTGTTAGCACTTTGGTCATCTAGGTTAAGAAATCGTTGACCAATTTCTAATTCTGATTTGGTTAATAAATAGTTAATTTCTGGCGCCCAGATCGTTAACACGTCTCAATTCGCGCACTGCTAGAACTCGCAAGCGCGCGTCTGATGCGGGCTCGACACATCATCGCGCGCAGCCATGTCTTCAGGTGAAATTAAAGGTCGAGGCGCGCGTGAAGCAGCCAGACAAAGCTCTCCAATAATTGCCTGTCGCCGGCAAGATTTGAGCTGAAATGACGAACGAGGGACGTCCAACAATCCTCGCCAAAGATGATGTTACCCCCCAAAACAAGAAAGGCCCGCTCGCGCGGACCTTGATCTCTTGGTCTTCCGGAGGCCTTAGCGACCGTAAACCAGGCGCTTGATATCGCCGCGGGTAACGCCGATGTCCTTCAGTGCTGCGTCGTCCAATCTGGAAAGATCCCGGTATGCCTTACGGAGCTGAAGGAACTCTCCGATCCTGTTGCCGATTTTCATATCATATCTCCTTGTGCGTTGCACAATTATATATCTCATTGCTTCCTCAATGAGCACTTCGAAAACCGCATAAGAGGCATCTCGAATTTGCAATCTCGGCATGCAGCCGAGAAGAAATCGGGGCGAACCACTCGGCGCCTCGCGCCCCGACTGGCCATCACTCTTGCCGCCCGACGCAGCGCCCCGTCGCAGCGACGCGACCCAATCAGCGAACCAAAACCAACGTTCCGAATTGCATCTTCGCAATTTCGCGTTTCGGTGAAATGAACGTTTCACCACGATGCATTTTCGTCTCAAAACTGAAACGCAGTCCCTGCTAGATCGCACTAAACTTTTCAGAGATCAGAGATTTGGGAGGATCGAGGATGGCGCAGGCAACAGCGGCGGTTTTATTGCATGGCCGCAACGCACCCGATGAGAAAATGGACTGGCAACGCGTTGCACACCTTCTGCACCTTTCGCGCATTCTTGACGAGATGGAGGAGACGCGGCTCGTCCCCGAGAAGAAGGTCCTCTATCAATTCTCCGCCCGTGGCCATGACATGGCGCAGATCATCCTCGGCCTGCAACTGAAGAACCGCCACGACGCCACCTGCGGCTACTATCGCTCGCGCCCGTTGCTTCTCTCGCTGGGGGTCGATCCAGCCGACGCGCTCGGTTCTGCAATGGGCCGCGCTGGCGGCTATTCCGATGGCCGCGATATCGGCGTGGTCTTCAACTATCCAAACCGCAACGGCGCCTCGGCATTGCCGATGTGCGGCGGCGTCGGCGCCCAATACACGCCAACCGCGGGCTGGGCGCAGGCGCTGCAGTACCACGCGACCGTGCTGGGGAATCCCGAATTCAGTGAGGCGATCGCGGTCGTTCTTGGTGGTGATGGGTCGGTCGCATCAAACGGCTTCTGGTCGGCCCTGACGATCGCCACGACGCAGAAGCTGCCGATGCTTTTTTACGTCGAAGATAACGGCTACGGAATCTCGGTCCCCTCCGATCTGCAGACGCCGGGCGGAAACATCGCATCCAATCTCGCGAGCTGGCGCGACCTTGCGATCTTCGAAGGTGACGGCTGCAATCCCGCCGATGTGGCTCGCCTCACCCAGCACGCCGTCGGCTTCGTACGCGAACATCGAATGCCCGCCCTCTTGCGGCTGACCGTCCCTCGCCTGGAGGGGCACAGCTTCCAGGACACGCAGTCCTACAAGAGCGAGGCTGTCGTCAAAGCGGAATGGGCTCGCGATCCGCTGCCGCGCCTGCGAGACTACCTGGTTCCATCGGTGATGAGTGCTGATGATTGGGAAACCTGCAGGCTGGAGGCAGGCGATGTTGCTGAACGAGCCCGCCTCGAGGCGGAAGGCCGTGGCGTTGCACCGGTCGGAACCGTCACGCAGCATGTATTCTTCGAGGGCGCAATGCAGACGATGGGTGGCCAGCATGGCGACGGCTACCAGCCCCCTGAATGCAGCGACGAGGCGATACCGGACGGCCAGCGCATCAACATGGTCACGGCGATCAGGCGGACGCTCGACCACGAATTGACGATCAACGAGCGTGTGGTGCTGTTTGGCGAGGACATCGGTCCGAAGGGTGGGGTCCATGCGGTCACGCTGGGGCTGCAGGACAAGTTCGGCAAGGAACGCGTCTTCGACACGTCGCTCTCGGAGGAAGGCATCGTCGGGCGCGCCGTCGGGATGGCGCTTGCGGGGCTTGTTCCGGTTCCGGAAATTCAGTTCCGGAAATATGCCGAGCCCGCGACGGAACAGATCAACGATTGCGGCACGATACGGTGGCGTACCAACAATCGCTTCGCCGCGCCGATCGTCCTGCGCATGCCTGGCGGCTTCTTCAAGTGCGGCGACCCTTGGCACAGCCAGACGAACGAAGTTGCCTTCGTCCATCAACCGGGCTGGAAGGTCGCTGTCCCCTCGAACGCAGACGACGCCGTCGGGCTCTTGCGCACCGCATTGCGTGGCAACGATCCGGTAATCTTCTTCGAGCACCGCGCCATGCTCGATCATCCGTGGGCACGCCGTCCCTACCCCGGTGACGATTACGCCCTTCCCTTCGGGAAGGCGCGCTTCACACGCAAGGGGGATGCGCTCACGATCGTGACCTGGGGCGCAATGGTTCCTCGTTGCGAGGAGGCGGCTGACGCTATCGCTGCCG
This sequence comes from Rhizobium sp. R693, assembly GCF_002211315.1. Taxonomy (NCBI): domain Bacteria; kingdom Pseudomonadati; phylum Pseudomonadota; class Alphaproteobacteria; order Hyphomicrobiales; family Rhizobiaceae; genus Rhizobium; species Rhizobium sp. R693. The sequence goes on from NZ_LOKY01000001.1 coordinate 550,999, forward strand.
ATGTCATTGACCTTCGCACCTTGATGCCATGGGACCGCGAAAGCGTCATCTCATCCGTTCGCCGCACACGACGTTGCCTGATCGTCCACGAGGATCTTGGAACGGCCGGCTTCGGCGCGGAGATTGCCGCCGTTGTTGCCGATGAGGCCTTCATGGATCTCGACGCGCCGGTATCGCGGTTGACGATGCCGGATATTCCAAGCCCCCATAACCCTGCCCTGCTCGACTGGGCGGTCCCATCGGTCGACCGCATCAGACAGAAAATCATGGCGCTCGTGGAGTACTGAAACATGGTCGATTTCGCGGAAGTCCTGGTCCCCGCAGAGCAGGAAGGCACGAAGGCAGTTGTCCGCAACTGGTTGAAACAACCCGGAGAGACCGTCGCTCTGGACGACCCGCTCGTCGAGCTGGAAACCGACAAGGTCACACAGGAGATCTCTGCGCCCGCAGCAGGAATCCTTGACGAGATTGTCATGGTGTCAGGCGCGGATGTCGTGCCAGGGTCGGTTCTCGGTCGTATTCGTCTGACCGAAGCGCCCGCCGGGGCTGGTCGTCAGCCGGAGGCTCGGCCCCTGGCTTGTGGCGACACGGGCGCTGCTGACAGCGAACGCTTCTCGCCGGCAGTTCGAAGCGCCGGCCAGCAATACGGTATCGATCCAGCCAAGGTGGCCGGCACTGGTAAGGACGGCCGCGTGACGCGCTCAGACATGGACGCAGCGTTCAAGGCAACGCAGCAAATGGTGAGCGATGAAGAGCCATCCAGCTCCCGATCTCGTATCCTGGCGCGCGATCCGATCGGCCCTCGCTCGCACATGATTACCCATACACCCATGCGGCTCTCGATCGCCCGGCACATGCAGCAATCGGTCACGACGGCCCCGCATGTCACCTCAATCTTCGAGGCGGATTTCACCGCAGTCATCAAGCATCGGGAAAGCAACCGGACAGCGTTTGCCGCAAAGGGGGTCAACCTTTCCTACACCGCCTATATCGTCGGCGCCTGCGTAGCTGCCATGCAGGCCGTGCCTGAGGTCAACAGCCGTTGGCATGATGACCATCTGGAGATCTTCAACGATATCAACATTGGCGTCGGAATGGCGCTCGGCGACAAGGGTTTGGTGGTTCCGGTGATCCGGCAGGCGCAAGATCTATCACTGTCTGCGGTCGCAACCAAACTTCAGGAATTGACGAACCGTGGAAGGGCGGGCGGCCTTACCAACACGGATATGCGCGACGGCACGTTTACCATCTCGAACCATGGTGTGTCGGGCTCTTTGGTCGCTGCCCCCATCATCATCAATCAGCCGCAATCGGCGATCCTCGGCGTCGGGAAAGTGGAAAAGCGTGTCGTTGTTCGCGAGGTCGACGGCGTCGATACCATCCAGATCCGACCGATGGCCTATGTGTCGCTGACGATCGACCATCGCGCGCTTGACGCGCATCAGACAAACGCCTGGCTGACACGCTTCGTCGAAACCCTTGAAGGTTGGCGCGGATAGCACCGGCACTGCGCGGAAAATAAAGGGGCGCATGGCGGCGCGCCCCTTTGCAGTCATTTGGCTATCGTCAAGGCCGGATTGTGCGCAAAGACGTTGTGCGGCTCGATATGGATCGTCTTCCATTCGGTCGAGATCACAGGCCAATCCTCGATGCGTGGGATATGGTGGAAGCCGGCCGCGAACCAGGTCACGATATCCTTGCCCACCAGCGGCTTGTTTGCCTTGACCGATTGCGACAGCGTATCCGAGCCTTCGCTCTGCATCACATATTTGCCGCCCGCATATTGATGATCCACACCGAATACTCGCTTAGGCGTTCCGCCTCATCGGCGGGTCCTTGGCAAAGTCGAACGGGCCGTAGGCAACATCGCCATGGATCATCATGCCGCAAACATTAGTGCAACATCGCACTCGATGCGCACCGATGCCTTCAAGGATTACACATGGCGGACAGGCAGAGACACCTACGGCCATAGGCTCCAGAACCAGGACTTGCCGATCTCGGCCGAAGCCTCTTGCGGCGTGATCCCGATATCTTCAAGCTGATCCCTGGTCAGTTCCGCGATCGCCCGTCGGCTGCGACGTTTCTCTAAGTGCCAGGATAGAGATGCCAGCGCGCCTCTGAAAGCGCTTCGCAGCGAAGCGGCATCACTTTTCCAATCCAGTTCTTTCCTGAGGTCGGTCGACATTTCGCTCTCCTGTCACAGCAATCCGCCAGGTAAACAGCGGAACGCCAAGGATAAGCCTGGCGAACACATCGAATGAAGATTATGATGCTCATGCAAAGCATAAGGATTTTTTATGATATTCAGCCTTGATCAACTCTTGGCCTTTGTCACCGTCATCGATCTGGGGAGTTTCACGGCGGCAGCCGACAAGGTTGGCCTGACCCAGCCGGCCGTCAGTCTGCAGGTCAAACTGCTCGAGCAGCGACTTGGGGTTCGGCTGATCGAGCGCGTCGGGCGACGCGCTCTGCCATCGCCCGCCGGCGCGGATCTCCTCATTCACGCCAGGCGCATCCTGGACGAATGCGGAGCGGCGGCCGATGCAATGACGCCACATCGAGAGGGTTCGGCCGGCCGAGTGAGGATCGGCAGCGGCGGGACGGCCTCAATACACCTGCTTCCTCGTGCAATCGCGTCCGCGAAAAGGCGAATGCCAGGGCTTGAGATCACCGTCCGGATCGGCAACACCGAAGAGGTCTTGCGTGATCTCGAGGCCAACACGCTCGACCTCGCCGTTGTCACCCTTCCGGCCTCGGGCCGGTCGCTGGAAGTCGAGCCCTTCTACGAGGACGAGTTGCTGGCAGTGGCGCCCAAAAACAGCGAAATGCCCGCAGGAGGACCCGACGCCGCGTTTCTCAAGGACAAGGTTCTCATGCTTTATGAGGGCGGCAACACGCGCGCTGCCACGAATGAGTGGTTCTCGAAGGCCGGCTTGCTGGTTGAGCCTGCGATGGAGTTCGGAAGTGTTGAAGCAATAAAGGAGCTTGTCGCGGCAGGATTGGGCTGGTCGCTGCTGCCTGCACTCGCGTTGAAGCAAGAGCGCGCAGGTTTTCTCGCGACGTCGCCTGTCAGGCCGCGCCTGGTCCGCCAGCTCGGCATTGTTTTGCGACGGGACAAGCACCTCACCAAAGGACTCCGGGAGGTCGTCAAGTGTCTGCGCGAATTCCGCCGCTAGTGTTAACGCGAACACTCTTGGCGGCGACAGCCGTTGCCCTCATGTGTGGCTCAAATGATCCGGCCAGCGCACTCTTTGCGTATATCGCGCATCTGCCATTCAGGTGAAGAACCACAATGGTGCCTTATGGTAGCGTTTTCGATTGACTACAACACTGCATGCGCTAGCTCTTGTATAAAGAGCTGATTCTGTATTGCTGGGATAAATCGCACTTAGGCGCAGGCGCAACGAGGAGGCCCACCCCATATGCCGGAAAATCGTGCGAATTGGCCTAAGCTGGTTCCACAAGGATCCGAGTTCTTCCGCCGCGCCGAGGCAGTCTTCTCGCTTTGGGATCTCGACCTCGTTCTCGTCGATTGGTCCGAAAAACTCGCGGCGCGCTTGGGCTTCGGTGAACAGCCGCCAACGAAGTTGGGTGATATCTACCCAGCGCTGGCAAACCCTCCCTCTGCAGACCTCGTACAACGCGTCATCAAGACCGGCCGGCCACAATCCATCCGGCTGGGTGTATCAACCGACGACAGGTATGACCTGCTGCTGCTGCCGGCCAAGGAGGGATTGGCAATCGTCGAAATCGGCGCAGCCGATCGCAACGAGACGACAACTGCGCACGAGCAGGAACGAGCGCTGCTCCTGCACCAGGCAACCCATGACGTCCTGACCGGGCTGCCCAACCGCAGGCAGTTCAGCGATGAATTGGGGCGGCTTCTTCCGACCAACGACAGGAGCGGTCTTGCGCTGATGCAGCTCGACCTCGACGACTTCAAGCCAGTCAACGACACACTGGGGCACGGCGCTGGAGACATTGTTCTGAAGCTTGCTGCCGGCAGGATCCGCAGTGTGCTCGGCACGGACGAGACAGCCTTCCGTCTTGCCGGAGACGAATTCGCGATCATACAGACTGCGCAAGGGCAGCCGGGCAAGGCCGAGCGCCTGGCTGACGCGCTGGTTGGCGAATTCAAAAAGCCATTCGTGGTAGACGGCATCACTGTCTTTGTGGGAGCCAGTATCGGTATTGCGATTGCGCCCCGCGATGGCGATGAGGGCGAGCAATTGATGAAAGCGGCAGACGTCGCCCTTTATGCTGCCAAAAAGGAAGGACGCCGTCGCGCGCGAACCTTTGACCCCAGCATGTTGGTGGTGCTGGAACAACGCGAATTGCTAAGGCGCAGCCTCAGGGTCGCGCTCCAGCATGGCGAGTTCTTCCTCGAATATCAGCCTCTTGTCGACCGCTCGCGCATCGTAACGGGCTTCGAGGCCCTCCTGCGCTGGCGCCATCCAAGGCTCGGCGTGATCCCCCCGATCGCGTTCATCCCGATGGCAGAGGCCGATGGGCTGATGAGCGAAATCGGCCAATGGGCGCTCGAGGAGGCCTGTCGGCAGGCTCTGAACTGGCCAGACCACTACACCGTTGCCGTCAATCTATCCCCGGCGGAGTTCCTGACGGCAGGCTTCACCGACCGCGTGTCGCAAACTCTCGATCTTGTCGGCTTTCCCGCCGAACGCCTGGAACTCGAGATTACCGAAACCGTTCTTCTGGAGCGCACGATCAACAATCTCGATACTTTGAACATTCTGAACGTGCTTGGCATCCAGATTTCCCTCGATGATTTCGGGACGGAGTATTCATCCTTGAGTTATCTGAAGAATTTCCCCTTCGATAACATCAAGATCGACAAGTACTTCGTCAACGACCTCCTGAGCGACGAAAAGAGCCGGACGATCGTGCGCTCTGTTATTTCGCTGTCGCATGGGCTCGGCATGCGCGTCACTGCCGAAGGCGTGGAGACTGCCGAACAGGCCGCGTGGCTCTTGGAGGAAGGCTGCGACAGATTGCAGGGGCATTTCCTGAGCCCGCCGATGCATGTGGATCACATTCGCCAATTCATCGCCCCCCGCAAAGGACGGCGGGGGAACGGCGGCGGGACCAGGAGCACGACGGGTCCGGAGGCAGCCGGGATGGCGATTGGCCAGGGAGGTGCAGGTTGAAAAGGCAGGAGGCGACGGCGACGACAGACGCGGCTTTCGAGCAACTCCTCAATCTGGAAATGGAGATGGCAACGTTCACGTCCGACTGGCTGCATTGCGACCAGCTCTCGAACTATGTCGCCCGAATGGTCAGCCATGACCGCCGTGATCCGCTGCGCCATTCCAACCTTCTGTCCTCGGCGCTCAACGAGCTCCTGGAGATGTCGTTTCGCTCGCAGGCGCAGCAGGGTGAACTGATATGCGTCTTCTATCGCCATCAACAAATCGAGCGGATCGAGCTGAGTTTTCCGTGCCCGTCGCAACAGCACCGTTTTTACGCTGAACTCGTCCAGGGTCTGAAACACAGTGGAAAACTGGCAAACTACGTGGAGGTCATCGCCGACGAGACGGCTCCCCTGGAGCAAGCGATCCTGTTGGGATTGGCGGTCAACTATGACGCGGACATAGAGCTGCGCGTTTCGACTGCCGACGCCCTCACCTTCGTTGTCGACCTGCCGCTCGCGAGGCTCCTCAATTGACCCCGAACAGCTCTTCACCTGTCTTCACGACGAAGTTCGACACCGGCAATCAGGAGTTTGCAGCAACAGGCGTTCTTCGGCCCCGTTCGGTCGCCGACATCGCGGATGATCTATTGCTGCTGCGAGACAAGATTGAAACGGTCCAAGGGGTGTTCTACGTCAATCTGAAACGCGTCACCCACATGAACAGCACTGCATTCCGCGCCCTGGCGCGGGTCCTGGTCGACGCCTCACGTTCACGGCCGGAGTTGAAGATTGTCGTTCTCACGTCGAGTGTTGTCACCTGGGCGACGCAAATGTTTCGGCATCTGAGCGAACTCTCGCCCAATATCTCCATGGAGATCTATGACTCGGCCTTTTATCCCGGCCAGACATTTGTCGAGGACAAGAGCTTCATCCCTATTCTCCGGACCCAGACGAAAATGACCTGGCGTCACGAACGGGAGATTTTGCCACGGCACGGACTGCGCTGCGGCATGGCGATCGCGGACATTTGCTGCGGCATCGGTGATTTCGCGATGCTTGTCAGGAAGGAATTCGACCCGGCCAGAATCGTTGCGCTCGACCATTCCATGGCAAGCCTCGACTATGCGCGCACCGTTGCGGAAGACTTCTGTGTCCGCGATATCGAGTACACCTATGGCGATGCATCGCAGACGCTATACGAAAGCGACCAGTTCGATTTTGTGACGTGCCGGCACTCCCTGCAGATCTTCGACCGGCCCGAACTCCTCTTGCGGGAGCTTTATCGGATCTGCAAGCCCGGCGGCAGGGTTTATATCACCAATGAAAAGAACTCCCACTGCCTGGGCGAGCCGCGCGCCGACAGCATCCAGTGGACCTATAACGAGGTTGCCAAGCTCTTTCGCCATTTCGACATGGATGTCGAAATGGGGCCAAAGGGCTCTCGCCTGTTGCTGGATACTGGTTTCGAGGATGTAAGGATCGAAAGTTTCATGGTCACCAACCTCGACGGCGACCCGCAGGAGTTCGCCGATGTCATCGAAGCCTGGGAGGATGTCTACGCAGGCGAGATGTCCGTCAGACGCGGGGACTCTCCTGAGTTCATCGCGCGGTTCAGGCAGGGTTTCAGAGATCATATCTTTGCCGCGCTTCACCCGAGGGGCTATGCAGGCTGGCCGATCTGGGCGGCGTCGGGACAGAAGCCGCTATGACCGGTCGATTAAAGAAGCCAAGCCTCGGATTACGCTCGTTTCGGACGAAATTCATCATTGTCGTTGGCGGCGCCGTGCTTTTCGATCTTCTTGTCAGCGGCAGCCTTGCGCTCTGGAATGTACAGCGGCTATCGCGCGATGCGACCACTCAGGTCGGCGAGGGCCTTGAAAAGGCGAGCCAGGATTATATCCGCTCCTCTACCGATTCCACGGTCGCGCAGGTTGGTCTGCTTCTCGACCAGGTGCATTCCGACGTCAAAGCGCTCGCCGGCGTGCTGCAGGCGCAGATCGATCGACCGACGAGAAACAATGAGGTCGGGGCGGCAATGGCCAAAGCTGATCCCGACGCTGTGACGGTCACCTTCGACAGCACCGGCGGCTGGGCGCAGAACGCACCCGGCTCACCATCCGTCGTCAGTGTCTGGGGTTACCTTCTCGACAAAAATCATCGTCCGCTGCCGCAAGTGCAGGCCGACATCGAAACCAGCGCCGTTCTTGATCTCGTTGCCCCGAACCTCCTGCAAAACGGAGCCTCCAAACTTCAAATGTACTATATCGGCCCGAAGGAACGGCCGATTTTTAGAACGGCTCCCTATACGGACCAGGCGCAGACCTTCGACAAGCTCTATCCCGGCCACAATGGGGCGAACTTCTGGGACTTCTTCTTTCCGGGCATCTACGAGTCATGGCAGCAATGGGCGCGAAATCCAGCCTCACGCCCCGTTCCTGAAAACATTACCCAGACCGCGCCCTACACAGACGCCATTACAGGAAAGCTGATCGTCAGCTTCTTCCACCCTCTGTGGACGGCCGACCACCGCGACGTGGCCGGGATTGCCGGCGCCGACATAACGCTCGACCAGCTGGCCGAAATTGTTGAACACGTGAAGGTCGCGGAAAGCGGTTTCGGCTTCCTTGCCATGTCCAACGGCAATGTTGCTGCAATCAACCGAACCGGAGAAAAGATCATCGGCTTGCGCGCGGCAAGCGACGCGACCAACCAGGGCGTGACAGGGGTTGACCGCTCGCTGCGAAACAGTTCGCAAAAGGCAATTGCCTCTCTTCCACTCGATGCCGATGGCGTCATTCACCACATTTCACTGAGCGAAAATGGCGAAGACGTGCCCTATCTGGTGGTCACCAAACAGCTCCGCCCGTCCAATCTGTGGGTCAAGGGTCCGGTTCAGCGCGAAGTCATGTCGCTTGGCATCGTCGTACCGGAGCGGGAGATTTATGCCTCGCTCATTGCTGCCAGGGAGCAGATAGCGCGAGCAACCAACCGTATCCTCCTCTATCAGATCCTCGCAGTTCTGGTGTCACTGCTCATCGTTGCGGCCGCGGTATTTGCGGCGTCGAAGCGCATCACCAGCGGCATCAGTGCTTTGGCAGCCGCAGCAAAGCGCATTGAAGCGAAGGACTATTCCGTACGGGTGGCGATTACCAGCAAGGATGAGGTCGCCCAGGCCGGGATTGCCTTCAATCGCATGGCCGAACAAATCAGCTTCCACACCGAGAACCTCGAAAATCTGGTCGAGGAGCGGACAAAGGAGATCGAGGCGGCAAAGGAAGAAATCTCGGCGTTGAATAGGCAGCTGAAGAGCGAGAACCTGCGCCTTGGCGCAGAACTCGATGTGGCCAGACATATCCAGATGATGGTGTTGCCGCGCGCGACCGAGCTCGGCGCCGTCGAGCATCTGGATATTGCCGCCTACATGCGTCCTGCCGACGAGGTTGGCGGCGACTACTATGACGTCCTGCAAAATGGCAGGAGCCTGAAGATCGGCATTGGTGACGTTACGGGTCATGGCCTGGAAAGCGGCGTCCTGATGCTGATGGTACAATCGGTCGCCCGAGCCTTGCTGGAGGCGGGAGAAACCGACCCTTCGAAATTCCTTGCACACCTGAACCGGGCGATCTTCAAGAATATCGAGCGAACGAGGACCGATAAGCACCTCAGCTTGTCTTTTCTTGACTACGATGGTGAGCGACTGACGATCTCTGGACAACATGAGGACCTCATCGTCATTCGCCAGACAGGCGAAGTCGAGCGGATAGATACCGGTGACCTCGGCCTGCCGGTTGGACTTGAATCGGATATCTCGCCTTTTGTCGATACTCGGGAGATATCCTTCGAGAAGGGCGACCTGATCGTGCTTCATACCGACGGTGTCACGGAAGCCGAAAATACACGTGGCGAGCTGTTCGGCATCGATCGGCTTTGTCAGAGTGCGCGGCGCCTGCACGGCCAAACCGCCGAAGAGGTAAAGGACGGTATCATCGAAGGGCTGATGGCCTATATCGGAACGCAAAAGATACATGATGACATCACACTGGTTGTGATGCGGCATAGGTGATGACATGACCACCATGGTCTTTGGACAGGAACACCTCACCTTTCCCGATACGACCCACGCCTTCCGGCTCCGCTTGCTTGACGGTCCGCTTGATCTTGCCTGGAAGCACTCCGGCATGACGTCCGATTTCATCGCCGAGATGATGGCGCCGAGGTTTCGTCCTTCGAAGCGGATCTACAATCAACTCAGGCAGGATATTGGCTATCTCGCCAACGAATTGATCGAGAACGCCATTAAGTTTCGCGTTCGTGGAGAAGTCGTGATAGAAGCGATTGCACAACCTGATTATTTTCGACTCAGGGTAACAAATTTCGTCGACAGCGAGACGGCCGACAGGTTCAAGCAACTGCTCGGTAAGGTAACGAGCAATGATCCGGGCGATCTGCTGATCAGGCAGATCGAGGCAAACGCCATGGCCGTGACCGGTGAGGCGTCCGGCTTGGGTTTGTTGACCTTGATGAGCGACTACGAGGTGCAGTTTGCCTGGCGCTTCGAGGAGGACAATCCTCACGAACGAACAAGGCTTGAAACCTATGCCGCGATGGCAATTCCGGCATGAAACGGCAGGAGGTGCGCCATGGAAATTAGAGAAGAAGCCTACCGTGTCTGGTCCGAAGGCAGCACCGTCTATTTTGATGGGACGATGCGACTGTCTGGACCTGATGAGTATGCTCCCGTCCAGGCACTGGCGATGAAGGCGCTCGAAAATGGGGGCGGCAAAACCACCTTGGACCTAACGGGCCTGGAGTTCCTCAATTCCTCCGGTATAAACCTTCTCGCCAAACTGACAATCGAAGCGCGCAAACGCCCGGATATCCACCTGACCGTGCTGGGGTCCTCGCAGATTTCGTGGCAGACGAAGTCGCTGCCCAACTTGAAGAAGCTGCACCCGGGCGTTGATCTAAGGATGACCTGACGAGGAGCGAAAGAAAGAGCGGTGCTCGCCTGACCGATGATGGAGGCCGAATTGCCAGACGATGAACGATCTCGATCCACCCCAGCACAAGCCAATGTCGGCGTCGGCGACAGGTCTGCGCAGATGGAACGTCGTCGCTTTCCTCGCGAAGCGAAACCGCACAAAGAGCAGCCGGCACCACCACCAGCATTGAAGCCGTTGCGGTTTTCTACGCGCGAACTCGAACCGGAACAGCAATTTGCCGCTTGGCAATCTTACGTCGCCCCGCTTGTCGATATCCGCCGCCCGGATGGTTCTCCCACGGGCTTTGCGGCCGACCACGCAGCCTGGAACCTTGGCGGCATGCTCATCGTGCAGCAAAATACGCCGGCCCACAGCTATATGCGCTCGGAAGCGAAGGTGAGGTCAAGCCCTATCGATCACTGGCATATTGCCGTGTTGCGCAGCGGCCAGACATGGACGGAAGTCGGTGGACATGTTTGCGAGGGCGAGCCTGGAAAGGTGGAATTGCGCAGTCTGGGACATCCCTTTCGCGGTCGATCGACGGACGCCCAGACCCTGTCCCTCTACCTGCCTCGGGACCTGCTCCATTCGGCCTCCACGGAGATCAAGAACAACATCGCGCTTTCTGGAACGCGCGCCAAACTGCTGATCGACTATCTGGATGGTGTGGAGGCGAAGCTCGCGCAGCTGGCCGAGCTGGAACTTCCGCAGGTCGTCCAGACCATCCGCGACATGATCCTGACCTGGGTTTCGTCATCGCCAGCCCACCTCTCCTCCCCAGAGTCGCACAGCAATCTGCCGCTGAAGGAGCGTGTCTACCGCTTCGTCCAGCAGAATTTGATGTCATCTGACCTCACGACCGATCGTTTGTGCCGGGAGTTGGGCATCTCCCGCACACGGCTCTACCAGGCGTTCGAGGCGGACGGCGGGGTCCACCACTATATTCAGCGACGACGGCTGCTCTCGGCCCATGCAGCGTTGAGTGATACGACCAAGCGACAACAGATCGTCGATATCGCCTTCGCAGCAGGCTTTTCCTCGCCCGCGCATTTCAGCCGCGCCTTCAGCAAGGAATTCGGCTACAGCCCACGTGAGGCAAGAACCGTGGCCATGCCATCCTATCTCGCCTACGCGATCGAGCCAGCGGCCGAGGCAGAGGGCGCGCAATCCTTCGACAAATGGTTGAGAACGCTCGGGCACAGTCCCCGATCATGACTGCGTCGGTCGCGTTGAAGGCGCCATCAGCAAACACTGCAGCGCGGCCATGCGCGACCGCGATCTCCATCTGACCGGATACGTTCGGCTCAGCCCGAAAATCGATGTCACGACGGCGATGGAATCCACGACCTGCCCCAACATAAAGTGAATTCCCGCAATTGCGGCCCCCCCGGCTCGCTGTGCGTTTTGTTCGACCACTTTTGTTAGGCCGCACCCGCCAATATCGATCAACGGCAAGAGCGGCTGGAGAAATTCAAAACGCCGCAGAAATGTACGCTGCTGCAAGTTTTAGGATGCGCAGCTAACGACAGGCGCCTCGTAAGCCCTTAATAAAGAAGCATAATCGCAGTGCAGTCAGTGGGACGGAACGCACCCGCAAATGCGTTCCTTTGTAAATGTAGCAACTTCAGGGGAATATCATGGAACCTACCAATCCTACGATCCGGATCAACAATCCTCGATATCCTGCGAATGATCCATACCGCGTCGTCGAGCGCGAAGAAGTCCTTGCACAGGCCTTTCGGGCTTTCGTGCAGCGAGCCGTATCTGCTGGTTGGAAGGAATCAGAGGTTGCTCTGACCTTGGCCGATATAGCCGACGACTATGTAATGGCTCTCGCTCGAAGGGTTGCGGCAAACTAGTATTAAGTACCGTCCGCGTGTCGCAGCTGGGGGCGAATGCGGACATGCCAATCCCTTCAACGCAGCCGAGGCCCGCCGCTTCGCAGATGATGCGAGCGGTGGGCCTTGGTCGTTTGGCATCTTAGCAGGGTCCGACGACTTGCGCTCCCCTGCACTGTCGATCTGTGCGATTGGCACTCCAACCCACCCGGATCGCCCCATTGGTCGAACCGGCCAAGACCGACAATCGGATGCGGTCATTTGCTTTACGGGTATCACGCTGTACAGTCCCCGAGCAGCCAATCGGCAGCGGCTCGAACGCTCACGACTGCCGTCCCAGTAGGAGGAATAATGTTTCATCATGTTTCTATCGGCGTGTCCGATCTCGAGCGCGCCCGCAGGTTCTACGATGCTGCACTTGAGCCGTTGGGCTACACGAGGCTTTCAACGAGTGACAAGTGGCTGGGTTATGGCGCAGAACAACCCCAGCTTTGGATCAAGCTCGCGCAGCGACCGGTTTCGCCTGATATGGAGTCCGGACTGCATTTCTGTTTTATTGCCGACAGCGAGGAAGGTGTCAGAGGCTTTCATGCAAAAAGCATAGCCAATGGTGGGACGGATAATGGCGAACCCGGCATACGTCCGGAATACGCATCGTTCTACTATGCAGCATTCGTCATCGATCCTGATGGCTATCGCCTGGAAGCCTTTTTCCACCACCCCGAATGAAGGCCCGCGCCGGGTGACTGGAATACCCCTGATCGCAAGGTAACCGCATGTCGCAACACCTTGAGCCCCCCTCCTTTCGTTCGCCTGCGGCAGTGATTTGGGTGGGCTTTATTGCGATGTGCGTCGGCATGTTCATGGCGATCCTGGATGTGCAGGTCGTCGCCACATCCCTGCCAACGATCCAAGAGGCCATCAATATCGATCCTGACCAGATGAGCTGGATCCAGACCGTCTACCTCATCGCGGAGGTGGTCGCCATACCGCTGACCGGCCTGCTCACGCGCGTCTTGACGATGCGATGGCTGTTCGTCGCCTCCATCGGCCTGTTTGTCGTCGCTTCCGCCGGCTGTGCGGCAAGCGGCGACTTCAGCGAGCTGGTTGCCTGGCGGGTGCTTCAGGGCTTTTCCGGCGGCACTTTGATTCCAGCGGTATTTTCGGCTGTTTTCATCCTGTTTCCAAATGAGCGCCAGGCAATTGCCACGACCATTGCAGGCGTGCTGGCCGTCCTTGCCCCAACGGTCGGCCCCATCATCGGCGGCTGGCTGACCGCGACCTACTCATGGCACTGGCTGTTTCTCATCAATATCCTTCCCGGGATTATCTCGGCGTTTGTGGCGTGGCGGTTTCTGCCACGGCAAAAGGGCGACTCGTCCGAACTTCGACATCTCGACGGTCTGTCGCTCGTCATGATGGCACTGGCGCTGACGAGCCTCGAGTTGGGACTGAAGGAAGCGCCGACGAACGGCTGGATTTCGTCTTATGTTTTAAGCCTGCTGACTGTCAGCCTGGTGTCCGGGAGCGCGTTTGCATCCCGATCGCTGCGCAGGCTGCGCCCGATCGTCGACCTCCATCATTTCCGCGACCGGAATTTTCTGGTCGGGTCGGCCCTCAGCTTCGTGCTGGGGATCGGCCTCTTCGGCTCGGTCTATCTCATGCCGGTTTTCCTTGCCTTCATCAGAGGGCACAACGCCTTGGAAATCGGGATTACGATGCTGGTCACGGGCATCACCCAACTGATCGCCGCACCGATCGCCGTTGCGCTGGAAAAGCGAACGGATCCGCGCCTGCTTTCGGCCGCAGGCTTCGCATTGTTCGCAATTGGATTGGGGATGAGCGCATTTCAGGATCCACGCTCAGACTATGACGCCATGTTCTGGCCACAGGTCGTGCGCGGTGCAGCGATCATGTTCTGCCTGCTCCCGCCGACGCGCCTGGCGCTCGGAACCCTGCCGCCGGCACAAGTACCTGACGCAAGCGGGCTGTTCAATCTGATGCGCAACCTTGGCGGCGCTATTGGCATCGCAATGATCGATACGATCATCTACACGAGATCGGAGCCGCTTGGGCAGACGCTATGGGATCAGTTGCGCGCCGGCGACGCCGCCACGGCAGCGTTTATCGGGGCTCCAGCCGGCACGGTCGCGGATAGCACAGGCAGTTTCAGTCCCGACACGATCGCCGCGCTCGATCCGCTGGTACAGACGGCAGCAAGCGTCCTTGCGATCAACGAGGCGTGGCTGATCGTCGCCATACTGACGGGCTGCGCAATACTTTTTCTGCCGTGGGCAAGACCGGCGGCGGCGCCACAGTGAGTTCATTCAGTGGCATCAACGCCAAAGGGTGAACAGACCGTTCAATCGTCTTTTCACCGCCCATGCCGCTTCCCATGTTATGTCGATCACAAATCGCACGGCAAATCGTGATATCCAACGGGGCAAAATCATGAAAAAAATCGGCTTTCTCTCCTTTGGCCACTGGACGCCTTCGCCCCAGTCGCAGACCCGCTCTGCAGGCGACGCGCTGCTCCAGTCGATCGACCTCGCCGTTGCAGCGGAGGAACTTGGTGCCGATGGTGCCTATTTCCGCGTCCACCATTTTGCCCGGCAGCTTGCCTCCCCCTTCCCGTTGCTGGCGGCAGTCGGTGCCAAAACCAAGAGCATCGAAATCGGCACCGCGGTCATCGACATGCGCTACGAGAACCCGCTTTACATGGCTGAAGACGCCGGAGCCGCGGATCTGATCGCCGACGGGCGTCTGCAGCTCGGCATCAGCCGCGGTTCGCCGGAGCAGGTCATCGATGGCTGGCGCTATTTCGGCTATCAGCCCAAGGACGGCTCGACAGACGCCGACATGGGGCGCGGCCATGCCGAAGTGTTCCTCGAAGCGCTCAAAGGGGACGGCTTTGCAAAGCCAAACCCGCGTCCGATGTTTCCGAACCCACCAGGCCTGCTCAGACTTGAACCCTATTCGGAAGGATTGCGCGAGCGCATCTGGTGGGGCGCGGGATCCAACGCGACCGCGATCTGGGCAGCCAAGCTCGGTATGAACCTGCAGAGTTCGACGCTGAAAGATGACGAAACCGGCGAACCCTTCCATGTCCAGCAGGCCGCGCAAATCCGTGCCTATAGGGACGCATGGAAAGAAGCGGGCCATAGCCGCACACCACGCGTGTCGGTCAGCCGCAGCATCTTCGCCCTTGTTGACGAACGCGACCGCGCCTATTTCGGTCGCGGCGGCAAAGAGCAGGATTCGATCGGCTATATCGACGAAAACACCAAAGCCATCTTTGGGCGTTCCTACGCGGCCGAACCCCAGGAGCTGGTCAAACAGCTTGCCGAAGACGAAGCCATTGCTGAAGCCGACACCTTGCTCTTGACGGTCCCCAATCAGCTTGGCGTCGAGTACAACGCCCATGTGATCGAGGCGATCCTCAAGCACGTCGCCCCTGCCCTCGGCTGGCGTTAAGCTCAGGGCGCGCGCTGCCCTGGGCCGTAAACTCATAAATTTGCTGGCGTACGGCGTTCGGCGTGATTCAAGGCTTCCGAATTGGAGCAATGATGACGCGCCGCCGCTACGAACTCACGGACCACGAATGGTCAATTATTTCGCCGCTACTACCGAACAAGCCCTCGCGGCGTTCCTCGGGTCGATGACCGGCGGGTCCTGAATGGCATCCTTTGGCGCTTCCGAACAGGCTCGCCATGGGCGGAAGTTCCAGACCGGTATGGTCCACCACCTGTTACAATCGCTTCGTCCGTTGGCGGAAGGCTGGTGTCTGGGATCGTCTACTTGAAGCGGTGTCCGAAGCTTATGACGGCGACATCGTCATGATCGACTCGACCTGTGTTCGCGTTCATCAGCATGCGGCCACGGGAAAAAAGGGGGATCGAGACGATGGTGGCATGGGACGTTCCCGCGGCGGACTTACGAGCAAAATCCACGCGCTCGTCGATGCCGAAGGTCGGCCAGTCACGCTCCGTCTGACCGGCGGTCAGATTGCCGACTGCACTGAAGCCGATGCGCTAATAGACGGCCTCGGCGAAGGTGATATCCTCCTTGCCGATAAGGGCTATGACAGCAACGCCGTCCGAGCCAAGGCGGCCGAACGCAAGGCCTGGGCCAACATCCCGCCGAAGGCAAACCGCAAGGGCTCCTTCTCATTTTCACGCTGGGTTTACAGGCAACGAAACCTCGTGGAGCGATTCTTCAACAAGATCAAACAGTTTCGAGGTATCGCTACGCGCTACGACAAGCGCCCGGAAAACTATCTTGCTGCTGTCAAACTCGTCGCCGCAAGGATCTGGTGTCAGAGTTATGAGTCGACACCCTAAAGCTCTCGGCCGCAAATCAGCCTCGGAAGGCCGCGTTCCAGTCTTTCAGGTCGGTGATAATGGTCAGCAGATTAGCCGAGGATCGCCGAGGCGGTCGATTCCAAACGATCAGGTGTCACCGTCATTCAGGTATTCCGGGCAAGCCTTCAGGCTAGGACGTAAACTCATAAATTCTCTTGGCGTACTGCGTTCGGCGTGATTCAAGGCTTCCGAATTGGGAGCAATGATGACGCGCCGCCGCTACGAACTCACGGACCACGAATGGTCAATTATTTCGCCGCTACTACC